>JBILUC010000028.1:0-93374 GCA_044371205.1 Archangium sp. | reverse complement strand
GCGCGCCTTCGCGCGGCCTACCGCACCGCGGGCCCCATCGCCGTCCATGGTGCCATTCGCCGCGCGCGCCGCGCCACCATCGAACGCGGCCCCCTCAGGCGGCCTCAAACTGATCTCACGCACACCGGCCATGCCGGGAGTATGAGGCGCGCCATGCGAACTCTGGTTCTCGCAGCGATCGTTGCAGTGGTGTCTGCGTGTCAGCCCGCGGGGCCGACGTACGCGCAAGACGTGAAGCCGATCCTCGATGGGCGCTGCGTCAATTGCCACGTGACGGGCGGCATCGCGCCGTTTGCGCTCGACACGTACGAGCAGGCAAAGCAGTTCGCACCGGCCATCGCCGACGCCGTGAGCTCGGGCCGCATGCCGCCCTGGAAAGCCGCACCGGCCGACGTTGAGTACCTCCGCAACCCCTCGCTGTCGGTTGATCAGAAGGCAGCCATCGCCGCGTGGGCGAAGACGACTGAGCAGGGCGACACCGCGAAGCCCGGCGCCGCACTGCCGGTGATTGGGGGCGGCGTGGAGCGCGTGGACCGCGCCGTGAAGATGCCCGAGCCCTACACGCCCTCGAAGACACCCGACGACTACCGCTGCTTCGTGCTGCGCTGGCCGGAGACCACGACGAAGTACATCACTGGGGTGAACGCGATCCCCGGCGTGCCCGAGCAGGCGCACCACATCGCGCTCTATCTGATCCCCGCAGACGCCGCGATGTACCCGGTGATGTGGGACGCCGAAGACGCCACGCCCGGCTACGAGTGTTTTGGCGGCCCGTTCGGCAATCGCCCGCAACAGTTCGCCGTCAATCTGCTCACCGCTTGGATCCCGGGGTACTCGGGCACCACCTTCCCGCGCGGCGGCGGCATCGAGATCGAGCCCGGCGCGATGATCGTGATGCAGATGCACTACAACGTGACGGGAACTGCGCGAACGGATCAGACAGAGATGCAGTTCACGCTCGCCGACTCGGTCGAGCGCCGCCTCGCCTACCAGCCGATGCTCGACGTGGCGTGGGTCGCAGGTCAGATGCAGATTCCCGCGGCGACGCCCAACGTGCTGCACCAGTACGTCTCCGACCCGCGCGACTTCTTCAAGCTGCTCGGCAGCCCGCTCGACACCACCAACGGCTTCAACATCGAGGCGGTGATGTTCCACATGCACCAGCTCGGTCGCCGCGGAGAGCTGTGGCTCGAGAAGGCAGACCGCACGCGCATCAAGGTCATCGACATTCCCGCGTGGGATTTTCACTGGCAGAACGAGTACCAACTGGCCACGCCCGTGCGCTTCGAGCCTGGCGACAAGCTGCGCGTGAAGTGCACCTTCGACAACACCGCGACCGACGCCATCAGCACCAACTGGGGCGAGAACTCCGACCAGGAGATGTGCGTGGCGAACATCTTGTCGTCGCAGTGATCAGGCGCGCTTCACGCTGAAGCCGAAGCGACTCCCGCCACCTTCACGCGGCTTGGCGAACGCGTCGCCACCGTGCGCGACGGCGATTCGTTTCACGAGCGCCAGGCCCAGCCCCAGACCATCGGCGCCGGCGCCGTTCTGGCCCTTGTTGAACTTCTCGAAGAGCGTGTGCGCATCACCGTTCACGCCGGGCCCGCGATCGAGCACCTCGAAGGTGACCATGTCGTTCATGACGCTCACCTCGAACGCGTCGGCGCCCTTCGCGTGTTTGGTGGCGTTGTCGAAGAGGTTCGCGAGCGCACGCTGAAGGAGCGTCGGGTCGGCCTGCACCGCGTCGGCGTCTCCGCTGACCGAGAGCGAGGTGGGGGCGAGGCCCGAGCGTTCCATCGCGCGCGAGGCGAGATCCCGAATCGACAGCTCCCGTTTGGTCAACTGACCAAATTCGAGGCGCGAGTTGGCGAGCAGCTCACCGACGAGCGAGTCCATCTCGACCACTTCGCGATCGAGCTCGTCGAAGGTCTTGTCGGTGGCGCCGGTGTCGCGGCCGATTTCCGAGATGACGCGCATGCGTGCGAGCGGGGTACGGAGCTCATGCGAGACCGTGGCGAGCAGCTCGCGCTGGGTCTCCATCTGCTTCTCGATGCGGGCGGCCATCTCGTTGACGGCATCGGCGACGACGCCAATCTCATCGGGCTCGTAGCAGCCGAGATCGGTGCGGGCCTTCAAGTCTCCATCGCCGATGCGTTTGACGACCTCGGTGAGCTCATCGAGCGGGCGCGCGAGGCGACGGGCGACCTTGCCCGAGACCACCCACACTGCTCCCAGCGCGATGGCCAGGAACGCGAAGCCGCGCCAGGAGCCCGAGTGCGGCCGCTTGAGGCACAGCTTGACGAAGCCCAGCGTCGAGCCATCGGCGGCGCGCACGGGGGCTTCGAGCATGGCGCGACGGCACGGGTCGCCGGTGGACAGCAGGAGGGTGCCGCTCGGGTCGTAGAGATCGACGTTGGCGTCGAGCTGCTCACCGGTCTGGCGGGCAAAGGTCTCTCGGGATGCGGGGGTGCCCCACTCTCGGGAGAACTGCTGCCCCACCCACTCGCGACCGCCTTCCCACGAGCGCGCCCATTCGGGTTCCTGCAGGCGCATCACGAGGCTCATGACGAGAAAGACCACGAGGCCGGTGCCGATGATGCCGCCCATGAACCACGCGAAGATGCGGCGACGGAGGCGCGCGCGCACGAAGGCGCCGATGGGCCCCATTCGTTTTCCGTGACGCCGTTGGTGGTGATGGTGGCGGAACATCTCAGTCCTTGGTCAGCACGTAGCCGACGCCGCGCACGGTCTTGATCAACTTCGGTGGATCGTCGTTCAACTTCTGTCGGAGGTGGCTGATGTGCACGTCGATGGTGCGCTCCCCGACCACCACGTCGCTGCGGCCTGCTTCCGACAGCAAGGCGTCTCGCGGCACGACTCTGCCGGCGCGGCGCACGAGCGCGACGAGGATGTCGAACTCGATGCCGGTGAGATCCATCGGTGCGCTCCGGTGGGTGGCGATGCGGGCGGGCACGTCGACGGTGATGTCACCGACTTGAATCTGCTCGCTCATCACCTCGGGCCTGGCGCGACGAAGCACGGCCCGCAGTCGAGCGAGCAGCTCGCGGGGGGAAAACGGTTTGCCGACGTAGTCATCGGCGCCGAGCTCGAGACCGACCACGCGATCGGTCTCGTCGCCTCGGGCGGTGAGCATGATGACGGGCACGTTGCTGCGGGTGCGAATCTTCCGGCAGACCTCGAGCCCATCCATACCCGGCATCATCACGTCGAGGAGCACGGCGTCGTAGGCCCCCTGCTCCAGCATGATGAGACCGCGCGGACCGTCGGCGGCGTGGCTCAGCGTCACGCCGTTTTGTTCCAGATAGCTGCGGAGCAAGTCCGGCAGCCGCGCGTCGTCGTCGATCAGCAACACCCGGGAGGACATGGAGTTCACGAATGTACCCTCAGCTCACGGGTGTCGCCTGATTCACTGCGCTGCGGGGGCCGGCGCGGGCGCTGCGGCCGGCACGGGCACGGTGATGACCTGCGGGGCCGCCGCGGCCGCGGGGTACTGCGGCACGGTGATCACGAAGACCTGAGGCGCCGGAGCCGCAGCAGGCGCGGGAGCAGCCGCCTGGGGAACGACGATGGTCTGCGGGGCAGGTGCAGCGACAGGGGCGGCGTCACGGCGATCGAACCGATCGCTGCGATCCCACCGATCGCCACGGTCCCAGCGTTCAGCGCAACCGCCTGAGTTGTGACGCGCATGCCAACGGGCGCTGGCGATGGCCGAGCCGTAGCCGGCGAAGACTCCGAAACCGAGAAGAACGAGAAGCATTCGACGCATGGTGTGATTCCTTGTGAGTGAAGTGGTGTGGAGTGGGACTGCTTCAGACGTTGACCGAGCCGCCTTGACCGCCCGCCGCGGGACGGAAGCCGTGGTGGTGGTGGCCACCGAAGCGCGAGTGACCCCAGCCGCCGTGCATGCGCGAGGGCCCGAACTCGACGAGATCGGCCAGGCGCGCGCGCTGATCAGGCGTCAGCGCTTCGTGAATCGACTGCATGCCCTCGCGCATCGCCTTCTTCAGCTCGTCGATCGACGCCTGCTGCGTCTCGAAGGCGGCGTTGACGGCGGTGGAGTCGAACTGCTCGCCACGCATCGCGGCTGCGAACGAGCTCCTGCTGCGGAACATCTGCTCGCGCGCCTGCCACATGGTGCGCTGCGCGGTGTCGACCGCTTCGGCGATGACCTTCTCCTGACCCGGCGTGGTGTCGAGGTGCTCGAAGAGGCGACGCATCATCCAGCGGCGCGGGCCTCCTCCATGGCGACCACCGTACCGACCCCAGCGGAGCACCTTCACGAAACCAATGAGACTCAGCGTTCCAACGATGAAACCGAACATGGTTCTTTCTCCTCGACTGCGACGAGCGTCGAAATGACGCCCACTCGCGAAGGCCGACTGCGTCCTTGCGTGAGGAGAAAGTAGGAACCGAATGTGAAGCGACAGCCTCGATCCTGGTGAAGAAACGCGAAGCGCCAGGTGCCTGGAATCAGGCTGGAAAGCGTCCGAGTCAGCCCTTCATGCCGGCGAAGCTCAGCAGGAAGTCGTTGATGGCGTTGCCGCTCGTGCACCTGCTGTTGATGCGCCCCGACACCGTGCCTTCGACCGCGGTGCCCGTTCTGGTCACCTGCGCCGCGTTGATGGTCACCTGGTGGGTGCAGTTGTCGCTGGGCGACACGCTCAGCGGGCACGTCGTGGGGACCTGGAAGCTCGCCTTCGTGGCGTCGACGGATTGCGCAACGAGGGCGCACGTCCACACCTGGTTCGACGTACCCATCGGGGTGGTGGTCAACGTGAAGCGTGCGTCGTCGGTGATGGTGAGGGTGCCAACCACGGCTTCCGGTTGGCGACCCGCGTTGAGCGAGCCCGAGCCGGAGTACGTACCCTTCCACGCCGTGACGTCGGGGCCACAGCCGATGAAGACGAGAGCAACGAGGGCAAGTGAACGGCGCATGTCGCGGCGGCGCTTATCAGGTACATCTTCCTCATGCGCGCAGTGCTGCAGCGGGTGAAGGAAGCGTCGGTGACCGTCGACGGCGCCGTGACCGGGAAGATCGGGCCTGGACTGCTGGTGCTCCTCGGCGTCGGCAAGGGCGACACCGAGGCCGACCTCGCGTTCATGGTCGACAAGATCCCAGCGCTGCGGATCTTCGAAGACGACGCGGGGAAGATGAACCGCTCGTTGCTCGACACCTCGAAGGCGATGCTCGCGGTCAGTCAATTCACCCTCTATGCAGACACCAGCCGCGGGCGACGGCCCAGCTTCATCGACGCGATGCCTCCCGAGGAGGCGAAGGCGATGTACGTGAAGTTCTGCGAGCGGTGCCGCGTGGCGGGCCTGACGGTGGAAGAAGGCGTGTTCGCCGCCGACATGAAGGTCGCGCTGGTGAACGACGGGCCGGTGACCATCGTGCTCGACAGCAAGGCCTGACGGTCAACGCCCTCCGTCGAGCGCTGCGGGCAGCGGTGCGACCGCCCCCATCCACCGCACCAATTGGTGATGCGGGCTGATGTCTGCGAGCCGCTTGCCGTGAGAGCAACGCAGAGGACACAAGCAACCAGTCGACGCACAGGAACTCCAGGTGGGTGGCTGCGCAGCGCGGTCACGGTGACAACAGGGACAGGGCCTCGTCGCGCACGCGGCCGATCTTGAGCGTGAGCAGACAGTCATGGTGACCCAGCGGACAGGTGCGGCTTCCGTGGTTGGTGCAGGGCGCGCAAGAGAGCCCGAGCGACACCGCTTTCCCGGGGCTCGGCGGGCCCCAGCGCTTCACCGACGTCGGGCCGAAGATCGCCAGCGCCCTCGTGCCTACCGCCTGCGCGACGTGCACCAGGCCCGAGTCGTTGCCGATCATCAACCCACATCGCGAGAGGCCGGCCGCGAGCACCGGCAGCGCCTCGTTCGTGAAGTCGGCGTCGAGCGCACACTTTGCGCGAACCTGCTCGAGGAGCTCTCCATCCATCGGGCCTCCCAGCAAGGCGATGTGGAAGCCGCGCGCCTTCAAGTCGGCCGCGAGCGCGCCGAAGCGATCTGCCGGCCAGCGTTTCGTCTCCCATGCGGCACCGGGTGCCACGGCGATCCACCGCCCTGACGCACCCATCAACTCGTTCGCGCGGCTCCGCGCGGCGTCGGTCACCACGAGCTTCGTGGGGCCAGGGGTGGTGAGCCCTGCCGCGCGGGCGTAGAGCGTCGCCGCCGACACGTCGTTCAAGATGACATCCTTGCCGACGAGCGAGGCCAGGGCCTGCAGGGGCGTGCGACGGACGAAGCGTTTGCGTTCTGGAGCCGCGACGCGCGCGACCCGCAACGACCAGAGCTTGTTCTGCAAGTCGATCGCGAGATCGAACCGCCCCTTCACGTCGAGCATCGCCGCCGCGCGGCTCACCGCGTCTTTGCGCGAGAACGGGATGACGCGGTCCACCACGCCCTCCAGCAACGGCGCGATGTTGCGATCGGTCAACCACTCGATGCGCGCACCTGGAAACTGCGCTCGCAGCGGTGCCACGAGGCTCGTCGCCAGCACCACGTCACCCAGCGCGCTGTACCGAATGAGCAGAATCGACTTCACGCTCTGCCCGCGTAGCACCAGCCCGGGCAGGGGTCGAAGCAGACTCGTCAGTCAACCTCTGTCGAGAATGACCCGCATCAAAGGGCGCTGATCCAACAGTTTCGGGGTGGCGCGCGCGGTGCACACGCCTGCCGCATGGATCTCGTTCACCAACACCTGCACCCCATCTTCGAGAACATCACCCTGCTGCTCTCGCCCACGACCGGGATGTTGGAGCAGTTCGAGCCCTGGGCCGATGAACAGACGGCACGGCTGCTTCGCGCGGCGCAACACGGCACGCCCAGCCTCGCGTACGAGGCCGAGCTCATGCGCGAAGAGCTGATGCTGCTCACGCCGCCACCGTCGATCGAGGAGACGCTGACCGAGCGCACCGAGCGCATGCGGCTCTGCCAGCGGCAATGGCTCACGGGCCTGCTCGACTTCGTCGACGATCTGATCGGCGACGCGGAGTTCATTTCGATGGCCCAAGCAGCCTGACGCCAGGCTCGTTACTCAGGCGTCGTGTCGGTCCCGCTCGAAGCCTCGTCTGCGAACAAGAAGGCCCGTTTCTCTCGCGTCACCGTGGTGCTGCCGTGGGATCAAGACCCCACGCTCTCGGCCTTCCCGAAGGCACCCGCTGATGGCCAACTGCTGGTGTTGGAGACCCGCGCCAAAGCGACGGCGCTCCCGTGGCACCGACAAAAGCTGACGCTGGTGGTGAGCTCGCTGCGCCACTTCGTGGAAGAGCGGCGCGCCGCTGGCTTTCACGTCGAGCACCGTGTGGCCGATGACTACGCGAGCGGGATTCGCGAGTTCGCCGCGTGGGCGAAGCCACAGTCGATGCACCTCATGCAGCCGCGCGAGTGGGCGATTGCGCAACGGCTCGAGAAGCTGCCCGTGGAAGTGCACGCCGACGGCGGGCCGGGGGGCCACTTCTTGTGGACTCGGGAGCAATTTCGCGCGTGGGCCGGACAGCAGAAGGGCCAGCTGCGCATGGATCGGTTCTACCCGGAGATGCGCCGCGCCCTGGGCCTTCTGGTCGACGCGAAGGGCAAGCCCGAGGGTGGCCAGTGGAGCTTCGACGGGGACAACCGGGAGCACGCGAGGGGCGTGAGACCCCCTCCGATTCCGTGGTTCACGCCCGACGCCCTCACCGAGAAGGTGAAGAAGTGGGCCGCGCGCGTGGCGCCCTGGGGCAACGCGGATCCCTTCGGGTGGCCGGTGACGCGCACGCAGGCGCTGGCGTGGCTCGACGACTTTCTCACCACCCGCCTCGACGACTTCGGCCCGTACGAAGACGCGATTCGCAGTGACGAGCGGTACCTCTTTCATTCCCTGCTCTCGGTGCCGCTCAACCTCGGCCTCTTGCGGCCCGACGAGATGGCGCGCGCCGCCGAGAAGAAATACCGCCAGGGCAAGGTGAAGCTCGCGAGCGCCGAGGGCTTCATTCGCCAGGTCATCGGCTGGCGCGAGTTCATTCGCGGCGTGTACTGGCACCTGATGCCGGGCCTGCGCGACGCGAACCAGCTCGACGCGAAGCGCCCGCTGCCCCGCTTCTTCTGGGAACCGGAGCGCACCGAGATGCAGTGCCTCCGCGAGGCCGTCAGCGCGGTGCGCGACACCGGGTACACGCACCACATTCAGCGGCTGATGGTGCTGTGCAACTACGCGACGCTGGCGGGCCTCGACCCGCGCGAGGTGTCGCACTGGTTCTGGGCTGGCTTCGTCGACGCGTACGAGTGGGTCGAGCTGCCCAACGTGGTGGGCATGGGCCTGTTCGCCACCGACGCGTTCACCACCAAGCCGTACGTGGCCAGCGCGGCCTACCTCAAGCGGCAGTCGGGGCTCTCGGCGAAGGGGCGCGGGCCCGTGGCGGCGAAGCACGAGGCGCCGTGTGCGCGGTGTCGGTTCGATCCCGACCAGCGAGTGGGCCCCACGGCATGCCCGTACAACGCGCTGTACTGGAACTTCCTCGCCACCCATCGCGAGCGGCTGTCGAAGAACATCCGCATGAAGCAGTTGATGAGCACGCTCGACCGCTTCGGGCCCGAGCAGGTGCAGCAGATTCGCGACACCGCGCAACGGCACCTCGCCGCGCTCGAGCCCTCGCCCTCAGGCTGGAAGTTCGACGAAGACGCGGGCTGATCGCGTACACTGCAGGCGTCCATGACCACCGGGAGCATTCCGCAGCGCACCGTGCTCGGCGTTCGTGCGGCGAGCGTCACCGACCGCTTCGCGTCACAAGAGTTCAGCCTCGTGCTGCTCAACGGCCCCCAGAGCGGCCAGTCTTTCCCCATCGGGCAGTCGCTGCGCATCGGAAAGGCGCCTGACAACGACGTGGTGCTCGACCACCCCACGGTGAGCCGCAACCACCTCACCGTGCGCCGCCAGGGTGACACCTTCACGGTGCAGGATCTCGGCAGCACCAACGGCACCTTCATCGACGGCGCGCATATCAAAGAAGGCTTCCTGCGCGCCGGGGCGTTGCTCGAGGTCGGTGACGTGCAGCTGCGCTTTCAGCCGCTGCTCAAGTCGCTCGAGGTCTCGCCGACGGCCGACGACCGGCTGGGCGATCTGGTCGGCAAGTCGCTGCCGATGCGGCAGATCTTCGCGCTCATTCAGCGCATTGCGCCGACCGATTCCACGCTGCTGCTGATTGGTGAGACGGGCTGCGGCAAGGGAGCAGCGGCGCGCACCATTCACAAGCTCTCGCCGCGCGCGACAGGTCCGTTCGTGATCTTCGACTGCGCGTCGGTGAGCGAGAACCTCATCGAGAGCGAGCTCTTCGGTCACGAGAAGGGCGCCTTCACGGGCGCCATCGCCCAGCGCGTCGGGTGTCTCGAGCGCGCCGACGGCGGCACGCTGTTCCTCGACGAGATCGACGACCTGCCGCTCGACCTGCAGCCCAAGCTGCTGCGCGCGTTGGAAGATCGCGAGTTCCGTCGGCTCGGCCAGTCGGGGTCGGCGCACAAGTTCGACACCCGCGTCATCGCGGCCTCGAAGAAGGACCTCTGGGGCGAGACCCAGGCCGGCCGATTCCGCGAAGACCTCTATTTCCGCCTCTCGGTCTTCACCCTCACGCTCCCCACGCTGCGCGATCGCAAGGAAGACATTCCCTTGCTGGTCGACGCGATGTCGGGCGGCCATTTGTGGGGGCGGCTGGCTGAAAAGCAGCGCGATCAGTTCAACGCGCACACCTGGCCCGGCAACGTGCGCGAGCTGCGCAACGCGGTCGAGCGGCTCAAGCACGTCGCCGACATTCCCGAGCTGGCCAGCGAGAGCTTCCTCCGCGAGTACTCGGGCCCCGAAAAGCAGGACGGCGAGACCCTGCCGGTGAACTATGGGGGTCCGTTCAAAGACGTGAAGGACGACCTCGTTCGCGCCTTCGAGCGGGAGTACCTCACGCGGCTGCTGGCGAAGACGCGCGGCAACATCGCGAAAGCGGCGCGTGACGCGGGGCTCGATCGCAAGCACCTGTACTCGCTGTTGCACAAGTACGGGCTGGTGCAGACCAACGACGAGTAGTCAGCGGCGCGGCAGGTTGCGGTTGCGCAGCTGGAGGTAGCGCTCGCTCGCGGCGAAGCGAATCAGCTCGGTCATCTCGCTGGGCAGCGCCTTCTTCGCGCGCAGGCTGGCGATGGCCGGCGCGATGCCGCCACACACCACGAGCCCCGCCCGGTTGACCGAGTGCCGCGCACCTTCGCTCAGCGCAGAGAGATCGAGCCTGGGGCCCATCTTGCGTACGAGCTGACGCAGCCGTTCCCAGGAGCGTTCGGGCACCGCGTCGCGGAAGTGCTTCGTCTCGGCCGGGGAACCGCGCCCTTCGGCCACCTGCGAGACGAGCACGATGCCGCGCAGGAGTTGATCTCGCCGCAGGTTGCGCAGCGCCATCAACTCGGGCTGCAGCGTGAACAACGCGCGCCCCGCGAAGAAGCGCAGCTCGGCGTCGGTGACCTCTTTCTTCACGGCGAGCTTGCCGATGATGAGGCGCGGCTCGTCGGTGAAGACCAACGAGATGGGAGGGCCGGGATCTTCAGACAGGTACACGTCGGGTGAGCGCAGCCCGAGGATGCGAACGGACGCGAGCAGGGCATCGGCCACGCCTCGCGCACCCTTGCCCGCATCGAGGTGGAACTCGTCGTCGGTGCCGGCCTCTTTCCCGCGCGAGGGGTTGAGGCGACAGAGCGCCACGCCGACCAGGCCGAGCAGCTCTCCGCCTTCACCGCGGAGCGACGGGTGCTTCAAGCCGACGCGATCGGTCGCGTTGAGGATGAGGCGCGGCGCGCGAGGCGCCGCGTGGGGGTCGCCTTCGAGGGCGCGGGCGATCTCGAGCATCAACGACGAGCGCGCCGGGTCGTTCGCAGTGTCGAAGTGCTCGGCCAACAACTTGTAGCCGTCAACTTCGAGCGGGTTCGCGCGCACGCGCTCGAACAACGCCTGCCGCTCGCCTGACAGCGCGCGGGCTGGCGAGGGCCCAAACGACGGAGCAATGGCCTGCGCTGGATCTCCAAGCTCGACCTTCAGCTCGGCGGTGCGGCGGATCGGGTCGTCGGGCAGCTCGAGCGCGTCAGAGCCGAGCTCTTCGACGTCGGAGGGCTGCTCCTCGAAGTCGATGGCCGGAGCTGCGGGGCCGGGAGTGACGTCGTCTTCGTCGGTGTCGGACCCCGCTGCAGGGATTTCACGCGTGGGTGCGCCAGGCTCGCTCGGGTCGTCGAAGGGTTCCAGCGCCTCGAGGGAGGACACCTCGACCGGGTCGTCGGGCACGGGAGGGGGCGGCCTCGGGGTGAGCAGCGGTTCCCCTACGAACCCGGTCAGCTGCCGCGCGACGCGCGCCGCGACACGAACGTGGGCCCGCGAGGGCTCGTGCGGCTCGACCTGAAAGCCCGCCTTCTCAGCGGCCTTGTCGAAGACTTCCTTCTGCGGGTTCTGGAACAGCACCGGCACGCGCGCGCGGATCGCACGACGAGGCGGGATGACGAGCGGCCCCCCGGGAAGCTCACCGGGCCCCGCTCGAGAAGGCGAGGGGGCGGACCCTGGTACCGCGACCAGACCTTCCTTCTGCATGCGCTCGACGCGCTTCTCGTAGGTCTCGGCCCGCTTCACGTCACCGAGCTGTTCGCGCACGAACTGGGCGAGGCGTTCCCACGCGCGGAGCCGCTGCGCGGGATCGTCGGTCGCGGTCGCGGCGTGCTCGAGCGCCCACGCGGCTTCGTTGTCTCGCCCGGCGCTGATCAGCCTCTCGGCGAGCGCGAGCCAGGAGTCACGGTGACCGGGCTCGAAGCGCACCGCCTGCTTGAGCGCCTCGAGCGACTCGGCCTCGCGCCCCGTGCGCTCGAGCAGCATCACCAATTCCATGCGGAAGAGCCGCGCCTTCGGCCCTCGCGGTTCACGGCCCAGCGCGGCGGTGATCAACGCCTCGAGCGCGACGTCATCGCCCGAGGCGCGGGTGAGGGCCAGGAGTCGGGTCGTCGCCTCCTCATCGCCCGGAAGCTCCGCAGCGACCTCGTTCCACGCCATGCGTGAGAGCTTCGCGTCACGCTGTGGCGAGTCGGCGAGCCGGGCGAGGCGGCGGTAGAGATCTCCGCGACCGGGAGAGCGTTTCGGCACCCGCGCGAGCGCCTCCTCGAGCTGCCGAATCGGCGCGGTCTCGCCCTGCAACGCGAGCAACTCAGCGAGCCCGGCGGCTGCGGTGGGGAAGCCCGGCGCAAGGCGCAGCGCGGCCTCGAAGTCGCCCCGGGCTGCTGCGACCTGCTGACGGGTCAGCGCCTCCTCGGCGCGCAGCACGTGGGCGCGCGCTCGCTCGGAGCCACCCTGCGCTTGTTTGACTCCGGCATCGAGCGCCTCACGAACGCCGGTGTTGTCTTTCTTCGAGTTGAGCAGCCGCACCTGCTCGGACACGGCGCGCGAATCTCCCGTCGCGGCGGCGACCTCGGCCCAGGCCCGGGCCGCGCCTTCGGAGTCGTTCAATTCGGACTCGAGCAGCTCTGCGAGCTTCTCGGCCCACTGCGCCTTGTCGGCGCGGTTCTGTGCGCGATCCATCGCGTCCCGGTAGAAGGCGGCGAGCTCGCGCCAGGCCCCACGTCGAATGAGGTGCGACTCGAGCTTCTGAGCAGCGCGGGGGTCAGGGCCCTCGCGCACGGCAGCGGCGAGAATCGCGGCGGCCTCGGCGCCCTTCCCCGCCTGCGCGGCGACCTCTGCGACGGCGACCAGCTCGAGCTGGGTCGAACGACGGCGCGGCTGGGCGGTGGGAATGGGGCCTGCGAATTCAGAGCTCGGCGGCTCGATGGTGCTGGTGACGACGGGGGTGGTCTCGACGCTGTTGACGGTGTGTTCGCCCGGGTCGGTGGTCTCGGGAAAGCCGCGCACGGGAGCGCCCGCTGAGCGCGCGATGAGGCCCAGCTCTTCGACCAGCGAGCGCGCCGACTCGGCCTGGCCCACCCGCTCGCCCATCGAGAGCACCACCTTCGCGGCCTCTTCGAGCGCGCGCACCGGGGCCTTTGCGCGATGGAGATTTCGAAGCCACAACAGCCGCAGCAGGAACGCGCCGTGGGCGTCTTTCGCCTGCTCGGAGAACTGGGCCGCCTGCATCGCGCGCAGCGCCGCTCGCGCGGGGTCGTTGAGCGTCTCGGACCACAAACGCGCGCGCCGGAGCGCCGCCCTGGAGGCGGTCTTGTAGTGGCTCTTTCGGGCGGCTTCGCGCGTCTCCTTCTCGAGCGAGGCGTCGAGCTCTTCCCACCGGCGGCCCCGCTCGAGCAGCGCGTTGAGCACGGCGCGCGCGCGGCGATCGGTGGGCCGCTCGGCGAGGATAATCGACACCTGTTCCTGCGCGGCCTCGAGATCGTTCGTCTTGCGAGCGAGGCGGACCAGCTGTCGTTGCACGTCGAGGCGCTCGTCGCCCAGCGCGTCGTCGAGGCGCTCGGAGATGAGCAACTGCGCGACGGTGTGGGTGTTCGACGGCACGCTCATGCGCACCAGCGCCGCGGCAAGGCGCGCGTTCATCGGCACCAGTCGGGTGGTGCGCACCAGTTCCTGAAAGCCCTGCAGCGTCGAGCCTTCGCGCAGGAGCCGGGCAGCAATGGCGAGGTGCATCTGCACCTTCGCGCGAGCGGCGAGCAGCACAGGGTCGGATGTGGCCGTGTCGAGCCGGCTCTCGCCGGAGAGGTCGATCAGGGTCGTGGCTCCCGGATCCGTCGACATGCGGCGCGGAGGTTAGCCGGTCGGCCGAAACAGGCGGGGCGATTCAACACAGTGGCTGACGTCGACCCGGGCATGCGAAGAAGAGGGCTGGTGAGCGCCTCGCCCGACAGCCGGCCCCGGGTAACGGTGATTCTCCCCGCCCGCACCGCGGGGCTGACCATCGACCTCGCGCTCTCGAGCGTGCTCGCGCAGACGTTCGACGACTTCGAAGTGCTCGCGCTCGACGACGGGTCCACCGACGATACGGCAGCGCGAATGCAGGTGTGGCGCGAGAAGGACGCGCGCGTTCGCGTGCTCTGCACCGGAGGGCTCGGGTTGGTTGGGGCGCTCAACCTCGGCCTCGAGCACGCTCGCGGCGAGCTCATCGCGCGCATGGACGCCGACGACGAGAGCCTGGCGACGCGCTTCGAGAAGAGCGTCTCGGCGCTCGACGCGAACCCCGAGTGGGCGGGCGTCGGCACGGGAGTGGAGATCGTGCGCGCCGATCGCCCTCCGAGCCCCAACTTGCAGGCGTATGGAAAGTGGTTGTCGTCGCTGACGAGTCCGGACCTGGTGTTTCGCGATCGCTTCATCGAGTCGCCGCTGTGCCACCCCTCGATGACGCTGCGTCGGAGCGCGCTGGTCGAGGCGGGCGGCTGGCGGGACGGCCCGTTCCCCGAAGACTGGGAGCTCTGGCTGCGCTTGATGGAACGCGGAGAGCGGTTGAGCTGCCTCCCCGAGGTGCTGCACCGGTGGACCGATCACGATCGCCGCCTGACGCGCACCGACGCCCGCTACGCGCTCGAGCGACACCTCTCGTTGAAGGCCGACTACGTGAGCCGCCTGTTGCAGGGTCGCCGCGTGACACTCTGGGGGGCCACCGACACCGGCCGCACACTCTCGAAGGCGCTCACCGCGAAGGGGCTCACCGTGGTGCGCTTCGTCGAGCTCAACGCGAAGAAGATCGGCCAGACGATTCACGGCGTGCCGGTGATTCACCCCGACGCACTGCCCGACGATGGCTCGCACGTCCTCTCGTGCGTTGCTGCGAAGGGCGCCCGCGACGACATTCGGGCGTTCTTGCAGGCCCGGGGGCTCGTCGAGCTGCGCGACTTCACCTGCCTCGCTTGACTCAGTGCGGCACGGGAATTCCCTGTGAGAACGGGCAGAGTTGGGGCGAAACTCCACATCATGAACTCGACCCTGCGGGTGGTGGTGGTGATCGGAGCGCTGTGTGGTTCGGCGGTGAACGCGCAGATGCTCTACGACCAGGGGCCTCCGCTGCACCGCATCGTTCACAAGAACACCATCGCGGTGCGGGTGAACCCGCTTGGTCTTCTCTACGACGGCCGCTTCTCGTACCGGCTTCGGCTCTACGAGTCGGAGTCCAAGTCGCTGCGCGACAACTTCCTCGGCGTCGGCATCGCGCCCACCGCCAGCCCCGCCTTTCTGCGCGTCGGGCCGTATGTCGAGTTCAACCCGCTGACCGTCCTGGGCTTCTGGGCGACGGTTCAGTTCGTTCAGTACTTCGGCAGCTTCGATCTCGCGCAGGGCTTTCCCGGTGCGCAGTCGGCGTTCTCGGACTCGGCGATCAGAGCGAACAGGGCCAACAGGCTGCCCACCAACGGCTGGGAGCTGACCATCGGCGCGAACTTGAACCTGAAGGTGGGCCCCATCGTCATTCGGAGCCTCGCGCGGTTGGTCAACGGCAACCTCGCGCTGCGGGCGGGAGACACCGTTTATTACGACCAGTTCTACGACGTGCTCGCGCCCAACCGTGGCTGGTTCCTCACCAACGACCTCGACGTGCTGTTCCAGGGGCTCGAGAACAAGCTCATCGCGGGCGCGCGGTACACGCTGACGGTGCCCTTCTACGACCCCACGCGGCACCTCGACCCGAATGACCCGAACACGACGGTCGACAACTCGATGCACCGCGTGGGCCCGTTCGTCGGGTACACGTTCAAGATTGAAGACGGTGCGAAGTTCAACACGCCGACCGTGTTCCTCCTCGTGCAGTGGTGGGTGAAGCACCGCTGGCGCACGGGCGCCGATACGCCGACCGCGCTGCCGCTCATCGGAGTGGGCTTTCAGGTCACGGGCGACTTCTTGTCTGTGAAGTGAACCTGAGGCGGGGCGCTTCCGCTGAGGCGCACCCCATGCGTCAGGGCTTCGCGGGTTTGAGCACGTACTTCCCGACGTAGGTCTCGATCAGCTTTCGCTGCGCGTCTTCGAGCGTCAGCGTGACGTGGGGGTTCACTCGCGAGCCGAGCTCGTAGGCGATGAACGCCGAGGCCAGCCCGTCTTCGGTGATGGACAGCAGCCGCTCGAGGCGATCGTCGCGCGAACCTTCGTTGTCTTTCTGGCGTGAGAGGTAGACCGAGAGCAGCGAGTTGAGGCACTCGATCTCTTCTGCGGTGGTGAAGGCGGGCTTCGTCGCGCCGGTGAGCTCTTTGCGGTGCTCTTCGTCGGCGAGCCACATCGCCTTGCACATGCCCCACGCGAGCCATTCCGGGCGTTCGGCGTCGACGTAGACGACGACCTTCTTCTCTTCCCAGCGGGCGAAGGCGCGGGGCACGAAGAGATCGGCCTCGAGCGCGTTTTGCTTCTCGAGCACGCGCGTGAGCGTCGGCGCGCGCGGCCGCAGCATCAGCGCAGTTCGGAAGTCGGCGGCCATGCCCTCGGCGTCGCCAAGGTGCCGGCGCGTATTGCCGCGGAAGAAGTAGAGCCGCGAGTCGTACGGGTTGAGCGCGATGGCCTGCTCGTAGGAGGCGAGCGCCGTCTTCGGGTCGGGCGTTTCCCCGAAGAGGAACGTGTCCCCAATCCACGCGTGGAGCACGTAGTCGTTGGGGTCGGCCTTGAGCGCCTTCTGGTACCAGGCGCGCGCTTCACCGTAGTTCTTCGCGGCGAAGAACTTCTCGGCCTTCTCGTTGGGCTCACGAACGGCTGGCTTCACGTCCCACGAGGTGACGCGGCGCCTGCCCTTCACCACGTCGACCTTCGGCATGTCGAACGCGGGTGCGCCCTGCGGGTACCACTGCTCGAGCAGCTTGCCGCGCGCGACGTCGGTGAGTTCGTCGAGGCCTTTGACCTCGAACTCGATGGGCGAGGCCTCGAGGCGTTTGATGATCTGCGAGGGCTCGAGGTACCTGCTCCGCGCGGGCTGTTGGGCGACGGCGACGGCAGAGACCACGCACAGCGCGAGCAGCGACCAGCAGTTCATTTCGCGAGCGTACCCGCCACCCAGCGCGCCATGTCAGGTGGGATGGGGGCTTCCAGTTTGAGGTCAAAGAAGGGCAGCTCGAGCGTGCGCGCGTGGAGCAGGCAGCGTTCGGCCTCGGCCCCTCCGTAGAGCGTGTCGCCGAGAATCGGGAAGCCGATCGCCGAGAGATGCGCCCGCAGCTGGTGCGTGCGGCCGGTCTGGGGGAAGAGCGCGACCACGGCGTGCACCCCGTCATCCGACAGCCGCTCGTAGTGGGTGAGCGCCTCGATGCCGTTGGCGTTCTTCGTGGCGCGCCAACGACCGGGGCGCGACGGATCTTTCGAGAGTGGCAGATCGATGGTGCCCATCGGCATGAGCCCGGTGGGAACGACCGCGAGGTATTCCTTGCGCGCGGTGCCGTCGCGGAACTCCTTCGCGAGCGCGGAGGTCGCCTTCGGGTGCTTGCCGAACACCGTCACGCCCGAGGTCTGGCGATCGAGCCGGTGCACGAGGCCCGCTTCAGACCCGAGGTAGGCGGAGGCAAGGTCGAGCAGGCTGTCACCCACCCGGCCCTCGGTCGGTTGCGCGGTGATGCCCCACGACTTGTTCACCGCGAGCACGTCGGCGTCTTCGTAGATGACGGCGAGCGGCGGAGGCGGCGGCGCCTCGGCGGTGGTCGCGGTGCCTGACTCTTCGAGCACCACCATCACCTTCTGGCCGGGGCCGACCCGCGTGCCGGCGTCTTTGACGCGCTTGCCGTCGAGGTAGACCGCGCCGCGCTCGACGAGCTGGAGCACGGCGTCGCGCTTCACCTCGAGGGCTTCGCGCACGACGGCTTCGATGCGGCTGGCGCTGGTGACGGTCAAGGTGCGCCGCTTCATCGCCCGGACACTCTGTCAGAAGAGGCGATTGACGGGATCCTCAACATGCGTCGCAATCAGGCCGTGGAACTCTCTCTCAACGGTTTGGTGGAACAACTCGACGAGCTCTTCTTCGAGCGCGCGACCCGGGCGTTCCGCGTGGCGAGCGGCATTCAGCGCGACATGCCCGCGGTGCCCGAGCTGCCGGAGCTGGTGCGCGCCGATGCGTGGCAGGTGGTGAACGAGGTGGTGTCGAGCCCGCGCGTCGACGAGGCCAAGCGGGGCCGGCTCGAGCTGCTGCGCCGTCACGTGGCGCGCGCATTCGTCGAAGCGGCGGTGCGGGAGCAGACCGAGCGGGTCGACCAGTTCTGGAACGCGCAGACCTTCTTCTCGACCGCGAAGACGTGGACTCCCTCGGAGGCGAAGCGCGAGCTGCCTCGCATGGCGACCCGCGAAGGCCGGGTGACGCTGCAGGCCGACAGCTCGTCGCAGCTCGAGGAGAAGGAGTCGCTCGCGGCGCGCCGGTTCGATTCCGCGCTGGAGTCGATGGCCACGGGGCTCAAGCTCGAGGGCGTCGCGTTCGTCGAAGCGCTGCAAGGGCGCCCGGTGAAGGAACGACTCGAGGCGATCACCGCGACGTTGAAGGCGACCGATGACGCGCACCTCGATCTCCTCGGGTTCGCACTCAAGAAGCTCGACCCGATGCTGACCCCGCGGGTGGCGACGGAGCACGACGCGTCGCGGGCGGCGATGGCGCCGTGGCTCATCGAGAACTTCCGCAAAGAAGATCTCACGCACGCCGTGTCGCGGTGTCTGGGCGATCTCGGGCTCTCGCTCAACGCCGATGGGCGGCTGACGATCGATCAAGAGTCGCGGCCAGGGCGCTCGACGGAAGCGAAGTGCTTCGAGCTGCGCGTGCCCGACCAGGTTCGCCTGTTGCTCACCGCGGAGTCGGGGCTCGAGTCGTGGGCGGGCTGGCTCTCGACGTGGGGGGTGGGTGTGCACCGCGCGCACGTGGGCCGCACGTTGCCGTTCGTCGAGCGGCGGTTGGGCGATCGTTCCGTCGTCGACGCGGTGGGCGTGCTGTTCGAGACGTTCCTGCTCGATGAAGGGTGGCTCAAGCGCTACCTGCGGCTGACGGCGCACCAGGCGCGGGAAGCAGCGCGCATCGCGGCGTTCCGGCAGCTGCACCAGGCGCGGCGCGCGATGGCGCTCGCGTCGTACTCGATCGAGGCGATGAAGAACGGCAGCACCGCGCCGCTGGGTGACGACTACCGCTCACGGCTGGCGAACGCGCTCGGGGTCGAGGTGCCGCGCGGCGAGGCGTTGTTCGCGGTCGATCTCTTCGGTGATGCGTTGCTGAAGGTCGACGCGTTCGCGCTCGAGCACACGTGGCGCGCGCACCTGCGTGAGCGCTTCAACGAGGACTTCTGGCGAAACCCGGCGAGCGGTCGCTGGCTGGTCGATCTCGCGGCGCGCGGTCAGCGGGAAGATGCGGTCACCCACGCCAAACAGCTCGGGGCGGCGGGGCTGCAGCTCACCGAGGCAGCGCAGCATCGTGTCGCGGTGATGGGGGCGTAAGGCACGAAGTTCGACTGCCGTTGGCAGGAACTCGACGTGGGTGCTGCAAACGACGGTCACCCCTCTCCCCTTCTGGGGGAGAGGGAGGCCGTCGAGAGAGGGGTGTTGGCTGCCGTTACTTCTTCGACAGCTTGGCCGCGATCTTCGACTTCACCGCGCCGCGCGTCGTCTTGCCCGTGTGAGCCTTCAGGCCCCGGAGCAGCTGCATCTCGATGAGCATGAGCTCGTCGCCCAGCTCCTCGTTGCCGCCGTGGGCCTGGGGGAGCGCCGACTTCTTGTCGACGGTCGCGCCGTACCGCATGCGCAACGCCTGCTCCTCACGCGCCGTGATGGTCGCCGTCTTCAGGCCCGCGACCACCGTCTCCTTCGTCACCACCGCCGTGCTGCTGCCCTTGCGCTCCATGACTTTCTGCCCTTTCGAAGTACCTGAACAACCGGCCATGTACGATGCGGCAAAGCCGCAACTGGAGAGCACCATAGCGATCGCCCCCGACCCCGCAAATTTTCGACCTGAGATTTTCCGAGGCCGAAAAAGCACCGAAAAGCGTCCGTGTTTCAGACACTTGGGAGGTGCGAGGGAAGCCTACACCGAGCTCATTCGGCGTCGTCTTCGGGCTCGCCCGGTCCACCGCTGGCGGGAACGCCCGCATCGACGGCTTTTCGTTCGATCCCAAAGCGGGCCAGGGCAGCGGCCACACCGTCTGGCTTGTCTTCGTCGGGCAGGAAGTCTTTCGGCGCTTCGATGCTCGGCGACTTGCCGATGTTGGTGAGCGACGAATCGACGACGAGGTGCAGCTCAGACTCGACCGTCTCGTTCTTCACCGTGATGCGCCCGTCGAGCCGCGCCTTCAACACCACGCTCGTCTCGGCGTCGACGTAGACCTCGCCCTGCAGCGCCCTGGGCGTACGCGTGTCGTAGAAGAGCCGCCGACGCAGCGTGGTCTCGTCTGAGCCGTTCTTCGGCGCAGCAACGGGAGGCAGCTTCGAGTCGACCTCGACAGGCGCCTCGGCGAGCGAGACGACGTACTTCCACGCGGTGCGGCCCTCGAGGGTCGAGGTGCCCTGCGCGTTCAGCTTGAGGCGGCCGCGGAAGAGTTGATCGAAGTCACGCAGCGCACCCGAGGTCTCTTCGCGAATGCGCTCGGCCATGCCGCGATCGCGCGCTCGCTGGCGAAACTGCCCTGCGCCGTCTTTGCCGAAGGTCGAGCGCGCGAACACCTTGCCGCCGATGCGCATCACCTCGAGGCCCTGCTCGTTGGTGTTGCCCATGCGCGCGATGAAGTCGCCCGACACGCCGCCGCGGCCGGACAAGAGCTCGCGGAACTCCTTGAGGCGCACGGTCTTGCCATCGCTCGACCAGTCCCACGTCACGCTGGCGTTGTAGGTGTGGGGGCCGATGCGCTCGGTGGTCTCGGCGGCGCCCATGCCCAGAATGCGGCGCGAAATGGCGACGCTCGCGGCGACCTCTTCGGGGGGTAGCTTCTGGCTGGCGGCGGCGACGGCCTGCGGAGGGTCTTCGGCGCTGAAAATGCGCTTCTTGGCCGCCTGATCGACAGGGTCCTTGCAAGCGGACAGCGCGAGCAGCGCAATGGCGAGAGACGACCTCACGAGGCCGGACACCCTACGTTGAAGCGATCTCCCTGTGAACTGCTATACGCGCGCGCCATGCAGAGCCTCCGCGACAAGCTGCTCAAAGCCGGACTGGTGTCGGAAGACGCCGCGAAGAAGGCCGAGATCGAGAAGAACACGAAGGCGGAACGCCCTGCGGCGCCGCGCCAGTCCCGAGGGGATGAGCGCCGCCCTGCGTCGGGCCCACCGTCTGGTGAGCGTGGCCGCCCGCCCGCGTACCGGGGCCCTCCGCCCGCGCGTCGCGACGAGCCGATCGCCAGCCGCATTCCCAGGTTGCCGCCGCTGCAGGGCAGCAAGGAAGCCCACCGCCAGCAGGCGAAGAAGCAGCAGCAGCTCGACAAACAGCTGCGCGAGCTGGTGTTGGCGAACCAGGTGGGCACCGACATCGGCGCGACGCCGTTCTATTTCGTGACGCGCAAGAACAAGCTGCGTCGACTCGAGCTGAAGGAAGAGCAGGCGAAGATGCTCGAGCGCGGGGAATTGGCCGTCGTCGAGCGGCCCGACCCCGACAAGATCGAGCACGCGCTGGTGCCGCCGGCCATCGCCGAACAGATGATTGCCCTGTCGCCGAAGTCGGTGCGCTTTCTGAACAAAGAAGGCACGAAGGTGGGCTTCCTGTCGGACGCGGAGATCAACGCCCGCGCCTCGGAAGCCGACGCGCCGACTGACGACGCGCGCGAGCCGACGACGGAAGAGCTCACCAACGAAGCGGCCCCTCCCGCAGCGACGACGGAGGAGCCGAAGCCCGCAGAACCCGAGACGTTCATCACCATCAAGAGGGCCCCGCGTGAGTGAGGCCGTCGCGAACCTTCCCTGAAGGACCGGCGCATCGACCTGTTCTTCGCGGTGGTGTTCTTCACCTTCGCGAACACCAGCGGCATCAGCGACGCCATCCCACGCTGGGCATTCCGTTGCTGGTTCGCATGCGCAAGCCGATGCCGTTCACGCGTAAGTTCTGACGCCGCATGGTCGACGACCCGCAGGCGAACATCACGCAGTGGGGCCCTTTGCGGCCCGGTGGTTCGAACTTCACGACCCACCGGCTCAACGAGCACCCGCAGGGGCTCGAGTACCGCAAGAACTTCAAGCTGATGCTCTTCGGTGCGCTCTTCGCCCTCCTGGGGCTCGGCGTGTCGACCAGAGGCGTCATCAGCGGGGAGCTGTTCGCCGGGCTCTTCGGCCTGATCTTCCTGACGGTCGGGGTGTGGGTGCTGTGGCCGACGAGCGTGCTGTTTCACCGTGAGCTGCGCTCGGTGACGCTGAAGGGCCGCACGGTTCCGTTCAGCACCATTCTCGCGCTGCAGCTCCTCACCGAGCGCGTCGATGGCAGCGACAGCGCCGACTACGACAGCCACGAGCTGAACCTCGTGTTGCAGAACGGAGAGCGCCTCAACGTCGTCGATCACGCCGGCAAGCAGACGCTGCGCGAAGAGGCGAACCGGCTGCGCGGCCTCATCGGCTGCAAGGTGTGGGACGCCACCTCGAAGCTGGTCTGACTCAGCGCACGCGACGGAAGACGCGCGCCACGCCGGCTGCGTCGGTGCCGCCGACGTAGACGTGGGCGCTCTCGAGTGCGATCGAGGTGAAGCTGACGAGCAGAGGAGGGCCGGCGCTCGCGACCCATTGGCCGCCGGTGAGGTGCGCGAGCCCGAGACCGGTGCCGACGACCCAGAGATCTCCCGCGGGATCGGTGGTGAGCCCGGTGATCTCGCCGGTAAGCGCGGAGGAGACAGACCACGCGCCGGCCGCCGAACGCCGGGCCACGGCGCCACGAACACTGGCGGCAAAGACCTGCGTGCCATCGGTGGTGATGAGGGCCCACGGCTCGAGGGCAGACTGGCGACCCAATGCGGTGGTGTCGGGCACCTCGGTCGTGAACGTGCCGTTGGCGTTGGTGACGGTCACCTGGCCCTGCGTGACGAAGAAGACCGACTCGTTGCTGCGGGTGCAGGCGAGCGGTGAGCGCAGCGGTGCGGAGCCGAAGAAGTCCCACGCGCCACCGTCTTGCGCAAACACGGTGGTGCCGCCGTCACTGGCGCGGGACATGACCGCGAGTTGATCAGACGCGGTGCACAGACCTCGCGGTGACGGCGCGCCGAGTGGTTCGAACGAGTTGCCCGAATCGCAGCCGGTGAAGCACGCGAGCAGGGTGTTGAAGGACAGCGCGGCGCCCTTCCCCGTCCACGACGCCTGAAAGTCGCGGAGGTCGGGGTTCGAGAAGACGAACACTTCGTTGAAGCGCGCTCCGGCGCTTCGCAACACGTACTGATTGGACACCAACGCGTAGATCTCACCGGGGGCGCCGATCAGCCGCGACACCGAACCCATCGTTCCCGCCGGAACCTGCAACGCGACCTCGGTCCACGCAGGGCTCCCGCCACCCGTGGCGGCACCTCCGCCCGTCGCGGCGCCTCCGCCCGTCGCGGCGCCTCCGCCCGTCGCAGCGCCTCCGCCGGTCGCGGCACCTCCGCCGGTCGCGCCACCTCCGCCCGTTGTTGTCCCGCCTCCTGTCGCTGCACCACCACCCGCTGTCCCCGCGTCGATTCCCCCGTCGGGCGAAGGAGGCGTCAGCGGGCCACACGCGACGCAGCCCACGACCGCGACGAGGACGAGCGCGCGCACGAGCTCAGTTCCCGAAGGCGTTGATGCCGGTGATGGCCTTGCCGAGGATCAACGTGTGCACCTCGTGCGTGCCCTCGTAGGTGTAGACGCTCTCGAGGTTCAACATGTGGCGCACCGGCGGGTACTCATCGGTGATGCCGTTCGCGCCGTAGACGCTGCGAGCAACGCGCGCGATGTCGAGCGCCACCTTCACGTTGTTGCGCTTGCAGAGCGACACCTGCTCAGGGAGCGCCTTGCCGCCGTTCTCGTCGGCGATGCGCGCGAGGCGAAGCGCGAGCAGCTGGCCCTTCACGATCTCCTGCAGCATGTCGGCGAGCTTTTCCTGCGTGAGCTGGAAGCCGGCGATGGGCTTGTTGAACGTCTTGCGCTCGAGCGAGTACGCGCGCGCACCCTCGAAGCACGCGACCGCCGCGCCCATCACCGCGAACGCGATGCCCATGCGCGCCTTGTTGAGACACGAGAGCGGGCCCTTCAACCCCTGCACGCCGGGCAGCATGTTCGACGCCGGCACACGCACGTCGGCGAACGAGAGCTCGGCGGTGAAGGACGCGCGCAGCGAGAACTTCCCTTCGATCTCCTTCGCGACGAAGCCGGGCATGCCCTTCTCGACGAGGAAGCCGCGGATCGACTCGGCGCCGCCGTCATCGACCTTCGCCCACACGATGGCCACGTCGGCGATGGTGCCGTTGGTGATCCACGTCTTCGAGCCGTTCAAGATGTACGAGTCGCCGTCTTTTCGAGCGCGCGTGATCATGGCGCCGGGATCGCTGCCGTAGTCGGGCTCGGTGAGACCGAAGCAGCCGATCAACTTCCCCTGCGCCATGCCGGGCAGCCAGCGCTCTTTCTGCGCCTCGCTGCCGAACGACCAGATGGGGAACATGCACAACGAGCTCTGCACCGACGCGAAGCTGCGCAAGCCCGAGTCGCCGCGCTCGAGCTCCTGCAAGATGAGGCCATACGCGACGTTCGAGAGGCCGGCACAGCCATAGCCGGTGAGGGTCGCACCGAAGACGCCCATGTCCGCGAGCATCGGGATGACGTGTGTCGGGAAGGTGTGGTTGCGGAAGTGCTTGCCGACGATGGGCAGGTATTCCTTGTCGATGAACTTCGCGACGGTGTCGCGAATGGCGCGCTCTTCGGCGCTGAGAAGGTCGTCAATTCGGTACAAATCGGTGATGGCGGCTCGGCTCATGAGCGCGGGCTGTAGCACGAGGCCTCGAGTGTTCCATGTGGTCGAAGGTGGTTCTCTGCGGTGAGCCGCGGAGCGCTCCTGATGGCTGACTGGAGTACCCTTTGGGCTCCCGCATGAAACGACTCATCGGCTTCACCGCCGCTCCCAACGGGCGAAGACGCCGACGTCAGCTCACCTGTTCGGCGTGTGGGGACTCCCAGTGCGCGACGCGTGGGCGGTCGGGGGTCGAAGCAGGGGTGTGCTGCTTCGCTCGCGCTGAGCTCAACGCGGGGTGGCTCGCAGGATCAGCGGCAGGAAGTTCGAGTCGTCGCCGCCGATGTAGAGGCGCCCATCAGACGCGCTGAACGCCGCGTGTGCGCCGTACAGGCCGGGGAGATCGGGGTTCAATGCGGCCCAACTCGTCCCGTCGAAGCGGTAGCCGGCCTGACCCGACGCCGTGAAGCCGGCACCAAAGCCGAACGCGACGGTGCTCGAGACGACGGCGATCACATTGATGGAGCCCATCGAGCTGAGGGTGAATCGTGGTGCCCAGGTCGGCACCGGCCCTCGCTCCCAGATGGTTGGCCCCGAGCCGCACACGAAGTCGCGACCAGCGCCTGAGCCACCGCCGCGCCAGATGCTGGTCATCGGCGTCGCCTCGGGGGTGAAGCTCTCCCCAGTTGGCGAGTAGCGAAGGACGTTGTCGTCGACGGGAATGAAGAAGTCCCCCGACGCGCCCTTCCAGCACCGCCGCGGGCGCACGGAACCGATCGTCGTGGGGTTGGTCGCGAAGGTGCTGCCATCCCACCTGTGCATCACGCCGTCGTCACCGGAGCCCTGCGCGCCCACGGCGATGACGTGGTTGCGATCGACGACACACAGCGACTCCATCACTTCGTTGCTCGGGGTGATGCGCGTGTTCGACCACGAGCCACCGTCGGCGCAGTCACCGCTCGTGCAGCGAAAGAACTCGACCGTGGTGAGAGCGAACAGTTCGCCCGTCGGTGCGCCCTCGAAGTCTTTCAACTGGGTGCCAAGGTTCACGACCTCGAGGAAAGGGCCGCCGGTCGAGCGGTACACGCGGCCGCTGGTCGACGCGGCGAAGATGCCTGCGTCGGTCTCGGCGAAGCCGATGATCTGCCCCGAGCTCGCAGGCGCGGGTTGAAGGCTGAGAATCGAGAACTCCCAGATGCCGGTGCCGCCACCGGTCGCGCTTCCACCGCCCGTGGTCGCGCCGCCGCCCGTCGCCGCACCGCCACCCATCGCAGCGCCGCCACCCGTCGCAGCGCCGCCGCCCGCCGACGTGCCACCTCCCGTGGCGGTGCCACCGCCAGTCGCAGCAGCGCCGCCTCCGCCGCCGGAACCCGCGTCCACCGAAGGAGGCGTGAGCGGCCCGCAGCTCGAGAACACCGCGAGCAGTGCAAGCGCGCGCGTCATCGTCGACCTCGAAAAATGAGGGGACCCGAAGGGGTGCCCCCTCCAACGTAGAGCTCGTTGGGGCCCGTGACGCGGATGACGCGCATCGAGGACTGGCTCGTCGCAGAGGGGAGCAGGTTGCCGGTGCCGGTGAGGGTCGAGCCGTTCCACTTGAAGCCGTTTCCGTAGGCCGGGCCCCAGAAGCCGAAGACGTAGATCTCATCGGGGGTCGGCCCACCGACGGCCGACATGGTGTTCGTCGTGTTGGTGACCAGTGGGGCCCACGCGGAGCCAACGCGGCGATGCACGTTGCCCGACGTGCCGACCGCCCAGCTCGCGGTCTGGTCGCTGAAGCCACCGGAGAACGTCACCGAGCCGGAGTTGACGAGCGTCTCGGGCAACGCCGCGCTCTGCTCGTACACGACAATCTTGTTCTCACCCGCGACGTGCAGGCGACCGGCCGTGTCGTACCAACACGAGCGCGGGTACCGAACGCCGAGGCTCGTCTGGGTGCGGGTGAAGGTCGTGCCGTTCCACTCGTAGAGCTGACCCATCGAGCCGGTGTCGCTCACGACGACCGCAAGCGTCGAGGCGTTCCGCGCGCAGGCGGCCTCTCCATCGAGGCCGAGCGGCACGAGATCGATGGAAGTGAACATCGACTCAGACGTGCAGGCCGTGCCCATCGTGCAGAAGAGGATCGCGCGGTAGCGGACGACCACCACCAGGTTGCCGAACACCGCGAGCGACTTCACGCCGCCGGGGAACTGCGCCTGGAGTGAAAACCCCGCGCCGGTCGAGTGGTACAGATTGCCGTTGTCCTGCAGCGCGTAGAGATCGGTCGGGGTGCCGTCGATGGCGACGATCGGCCCGCTGCCCGTCACACCCGAGATGCCGACGTTCGCCCACGCGAGCTGAGGCGTCCCGCCCCCACCCGTTGCGCTCCCACCACCCGTTGCGCTCCCACCACCCGTTGCGCTCCCTCCGCCCGTCGCGGTGCCACCGCCGACGATGGAGTTGCCACCGCCGCCCGTCGCGCCGCCACCGCCGACGATGGAGTTGCCACCGCCGCCCGTTGCGCCGCCACCGCCGCCCGCTGCGCCACCACCGCCGGTCGCGGCGCCACCGCCCTGACCACCATCACTCGTGGGAGGAGAGAGGGGACCACATGCGCCCAGCAGCACCGTCAACGCCAGCAGACGAATTCGCACGAGCGCATTCGTAGCAGACAGACGGCTCTCTCAGGGCTGGCAGGCCCGCGTGAAGTCGGAGTCTTCGAGGAACTTGTCGAGGATCGCCTTCCACGAAACCCACTTGTGCGCGCCCGGCACGGTGAAGACGTGCCCCTCGGGCAACGCGGCGGCGAGCACCGAGGCGGGCCCTCCGAGCGAGTCTTCGGTGCCCCAGCCGATGTACACATTCGGGCCCTTCTCCGTGCCGTTGGTGACGCCCTGCAGCCAGCGCCAGATCTCCCGCTGGTAGGTGTCGCTGGTGATGCGCTCGACCTTCGCGGGCCCCTTCCACTGATTGAGCCCACCGGCGGCTTTGATCTCTGCAGCGATGGCGCGGTCACCGAGGAAGGGCGCCAGCACCAGCGCGCCGGTCACCGTGTCGACGTGTTCATGCGAATACATCAGCGTGCCCATGCCACCCATCGACATGCCGATGACCCACGTCTGCTCGTAGTTCTTCGCGCGCGCGGCGGCCATCACGTCGGCCTCGAGGCGCTCGGGCATGATGCCCTTCAGGTAGTAGCCGAGGGTGGCGTCGGTCGCGACCATGTCGACCGAGAGCCCCTTCTGCTTCATCGCGTCGACGAAGCCGTACTTCTCGAAGTGCGACCCGGTGTCACCCGCGCCAGGCAGAAAGACGACCAGACACTTCGCCTTGCCACTGGGGAAGTCGTGCTTCACCGAGGTCATCGGGATGGGCGCGTTCATGAACGCCGCGCACGAGGAGGTGAGCACCAGCAGGGTCAGCAGCGCGATTCGCATGGGCGGGTTCAACCACCGAGCTGACTCAGCGCCCAGCGCGCGGCTTCGGCGACGTGCGGGTTGGGGTCGAGCGACAACCGCGTCAACACCTCCTGGGCGCCCTGCTCCTTCACCGCACCGAGTGCGTACGCCGCGTTGCGACGAAGCCCGTCGTAGCCGGCACGGGCGAGCGCCGTTCCCGGTACCCACGCGTCGAACTCGGCCTTCGTCATTGCGGCCAGCGACCGAATCGTCTCACGCGAGACCGAGCGGGGCTCGAAGCGCGCGCCCGCCTTCACCGGCGTCATGTTGAGCGGGCACACGTCCTGGCAGATGTCGCAGCCGAAGACGAAGCCCTGCAGCGCGGGCCGCAGCGACTCGGGCACCGCGGCGTCGTTCTCGATGGTCTGAAAGCTCAAGCAGGCCCCGGCGTCGACCACGCGCTCACTCACGATGGCTGAGGTCGGGCACGCGTCGATGCAGATGCGACAGCGGCCACACGGATCTTCGTCGAGCGGCTTCGCATACGCGTCGACCTCGACGTCGAGGATCATCGTCGAGAGCACCACCCACGAGCCGAACTCCCGCGTGGTGAAGCAGCCGTTCCTGGTGACGGTGCCGAGGCCCGCGCGCACGGCCCAGACCTTCTCCATCACCGGGTTGGCGTCGACGGCGCCGTAGTCGTTCACGCCGGGGAACTCGTCACGCACGGCGCGACGCAGTGCGCGCAGCCGATCTCGCATCGTCGCGTGGTAGTCGCGGCCGCGGGCATAGCGGGCGATGGGCGAAGCGGCGTCGGTCTGCCAGTAGTTGCAGACCAGCGAGATGACCGTCTTCGCGCCGGGGAGCAACTTCGCGACGTCGAGCCGCTCGTCGACACGCTCCGCCATCCAGTCGAGGTCGGCGTGGTGACCGGCGGCGAGCCAGTCGAGCAGCGTCTCTTTCGGAATCGGATCCGCGCGGGAGAAACCGCAGAGCTCGAAGCCAGCCTTCGCTGCGAGCGTTGCGACGCGCGACGCGGAGAGCTTCACGGCTTCGGGGCGACCCAGGGCACGTCCTTCACGCCCGCGAGGAAGTTGGCGTACCGCGCCATCGCGAAGAGCAGGTCGGACAAGCGGTTGAGGTACACCTCGACGTCGGGGTCGATGAGGCCCTGGCGATGCATCGGCACCACGCAGCGCTCGGCGCGACGACACACGGTGCGCGCATGGTGCAACGCGGCCGCGGCCTTCGACCCGCCGGGCAGAATGAACGCCGTCAGCGGGGGCAGCTCGAGATCATACGAGTCGATGGCCTGCTCCATCGCGGTGACCCACGACGCCTGCACGCGGGGGATCTGCGCTGCGGCCTTCGCCTCGCGCGGCGTCGCGAGAATGGAGCCAATCGTGAACAACTGGTCTTGCAGCGACTGCGCGAGCGGGTCGAGCTTGCCGAGGCCTTCGGCGCGCGCGACGCCAAGCACCGAGTTGAGCTCGTCGATCTGGCCATAAGCGTCGACCCGCGCGTCGTCTTTGCCTACCCGGCCACCACCGAAGAGGCCCGTCTCTCCGCCATCTCCGGTCTTCGTATAGATCTTCACGTCGTTGCTCCGATGCGTTCGAGGTCGATGAAGCTAACGCCTGCAGATTCTTTCGCAGGCGTTCGCGCCACCTCTTTCCACCGACCGGGGTCGAGTGCAGGGAAATACGTGTCGGCCTGCACCTGCTGGTCGACCTCGGTGAGGAAGAGGTGGGTCACGAGCGGCAGCGCGAGCTCGTACAGCTGCGCGCCTCCGATGATGAAGGGGAGCGCGTCGTCGTGCACCAGCGAGAGCGCGGCGTCGAGCGAGGTGACGCATTCACAACCTGCGAACGTGCGCGGCGAGCGGCTGATGACGATGTTGCGGCGGTTGGGCAGCGCGCGGCCGATCGACTCGTGCGTCTTGCGGCCCATGAGAATGGCGTGGCCGGTGGTGAGCGCCTTGAAGCGCTTCAGATCTTCCGGCACGTGCCACGGCAACCTGCCCTCGAAGCCGATGGCGCGGTTCGCCTTCGCCATCGCGACGATCAACGCGAGCGACCTCACGTCACACCGCGACGGGCGCCTTGATCGCCGGATGGGGGTCGTAGTCTTCGAGCGTGAAGTCTTCGAACTGAAAGTCGAAGAGGCTCGTGCGCGCCGGGTTGAGCTTCATCTTCGGGAACGCACGCGGGGTGCGAGAGAGCTGCTCCTTCGCCTGCTCGAGGTGGTTCGAATAAAGGTGCACGTCGCCGAAGCTGTGCACGAAGTCGCCAGGCGTGTTGCCGCTGGCCTGCGCGACCATCAAGGTGAGCAGCGCGTAGCTGCCGATGTTGAACGGCACACCGAGGAAGAGGTCGGCGCTGCGCTGGTAGAGATGACAGCTCAGCTCGCCGTCCTGCACGTGGAACTGAAAGAGCGTGTGGCAGGGGGGCAGCGCGACCTGATCGGCCTCTTCGGGGTTCCAGCCCGTCACGATGAGGCGGCGGCTCTGCGGCTTTTCCTTCAGGTCGTGCATGAGGCGCGCGAGTTGATCGACGCCGTCTTTCGCGAAGCTGCCATCGGCGTTCGTGCTCGCGCCGAAGTTGCGCCACTGGTGGCCGTACACGGGGCCGAGATCGCCCTCCTTGCGGCCGAAGCGCGCGGTCTGCTCGGCGGTGGCCCACTCGTCCCAGATGCTGACGCCGGCGGCCTTGAGCGACGCGACGTGGGTCTCGCCACGCACGAACCACAACAGCTCGTGGATGATCGACTTGAGGTGCACCTTCTTGGTCGTCAGCAGCGGGAACGACTCGCGCAGGTCGAAGCGCAGCTGGCCCCCGAAGAGCCCGCGCGTGCCGACACCCGTCCGGTCTTTGCGCTCGCGGCCCTTCTCGAAGACCTCTTTCAATAAGTGCAGGTACGAGGCTTCAGACACGCATTACTCCCACTCATTGGCCGATTTTGACATTCATTCTCAAAATGGGCGATGTCTCTGTCATGCGATTCGCGGCGGTGCTTCTTCTCACGATGGCCACGCTGGCGCACGCGGAGCCGGAGCGCTGGCACCGTGTCGTCGGTCTGCTCGAGTACCTCGAAGGCGACTACGCCAACGCGTTGTCGACGGGTGACCAGGGCGAGCTCGAGGAGCAACGCGGCTTCGCCGATGAGGTGTTGAAGCAGCTCGCCGCAGCTGGCCCCGAGGGAGAGCCGTACGTCGCGCGCGCGAAGCAGATTCAGGCCGACATCTCGGCGAGCAAGGCGGCGCCCGAGGTGACGACGCAGTGCGGCTCGCTGGCGCGGGCGATCGTGCTCGATCAAGCGCTGGTGCGCGCGCCGAAGCAGGTGCCCTCGCTCGAGGTGGGCAAGGCTGAGTTCGAGAAGGCGTGCGCGAGCTGCCACGGCGTCGAGGGCAAGGCCGACACCGACGTGGCGAAGCAGCTCGATCCGCCCCCGGCCAACTTCCACGACGCGGCGCGCATGAGCACGCTCACGCCGTACAAGGTCTTCAACACCACCTCGTTCGGCATTCCCGGCACGGCGATGGCGGGCTTCTCATCCACGCCCGAAGAGGTGCGGTGGGCGCAGGCGTTTCACGTCTTCACGCTGCGGCAGGCGAAGTGCGACCACACCCCGCCGACCGTGGGCCTCGTGGAGCTCGCCACCTCGACCGACGTGCAGCTCGCCGAGAAGTACGGGGCCGCCGAGGTCGCCTGTCTGCGGCGCGTGATGCCGAAGCCGCGCACCGACACGCTGGCGCTCGCCCAGAGCGGGCTCGACGACGCGCTGACGAAGTACGGCAAGGGTGACTTCGATGGCGCGCGGCAGGCGGTGGTCGACGCCTACCTCGTGGGCCTCGAGCCCATGGAGCCGCTGCTCCGCGCCCGCGACCCGCGCCTCGTCGCTGAGCTCGAGACGGCGTTCACGCGCACCCGCCTCGCGGCGCAGGATCAGAAGTTCTTCGAGGCCGAGGTGCTGCAGACGCGCGCGCTGCTCGCGAAGGCCGCCGAGGGCTCGAGCGCGTCGACGTTCTGGTCGGTGTTCATCGCGGCGCTGCTGATCCTCCTCCGCGAGGGCTTCGAGGCGGTGGTGGTGGTCGGCGCGCTGCTCGCGGTGCTCAAGAAGATGCAGGCGCCCGAGCTGACGCGCGTCGTGAACGCGGGCTGGGTCAGCGCGCTCATCGCCGGGGCGATGGCGTTCCTCTTTGGTCAGGCCTTCTTCGCGGGTGCCAACCGGGAATGGATGGAGAGCGTCGTCTCCCTCGTCGCCGTCGGCTTCCTGCTGTACGCGGCGCTCTGGCTCAACGCGCGCGCGAACATGAGCAAGTTCATGGGCGAGCTGCGCGGCAAGATGACGGCCGCCATCGGTGCGGGCAGCACCTTCGGGCTCTTCTTCATCTCGTTCTCGTCGGTGGGCCGCGAGAGCCTCGAGACGGCGCTCTTCCTCCAGGGGCTCGCCATCGACTCGCGTGAAGGCGTGGCGTGGGGCGCAGGCGCAGGGCTGGTGGGCCTCCTCGGTCTGGTGGTGATGGTGCGCACGGTGGGCTTCAAGCTGCCGATGAAGACGCTCTTCACCGCGTCGACGGTGATGCTGGTCGCGACGGCGGTGATGCTGCTCGGCAAGGGCCTGCACGGATTGCAGGAACTCGGCGTGTTGCCGCTGCGGCCCCTTCCCTTCATTCAGCTCGACCTGTTCGGCATCTTCCCCGACGCGATCTCGCTGCTGCCACAGGTGGCCCTCGCGCTGGCGCCGTTCGCGTGGAAGTGGTTCGAGCAGCGGCGCGTGCTTGCAGCCGCCACGGCCTCGGCGATGAAGCAGGGCCATGGACTGGAGTGATGCCACCCTTCACGTGCGAACGGCGCTCCGGGACCACGTCAAGCAGGGCGTTGCTTCACTCGCCGACGAAGAGCTCGAGCCGTTCGTGAAGACCGCCTCGGGTGAAGTGGATGAACGACCCGGAGATTGCACGCTCCTGGGCAGCGCTCGAACGAGACGCGAAGACCGCCGGCATCAAGGTTCCGGGCTTTCAGGAGTTCCTGGAACTCCAGGGCAAACCGCGAGATGCCGATGAGGAGCTGCGCGCCGCCTTCCTCAGCTGAGGCCCAGCGTCAGCGGAAGCTGACGTGCAGGTGGTCGTTGTGGCCCTTCGCGTAGTGGGTCAGGCCCTCGTTGCGGAGCACGGGATCGTTGAACAACACCCTCGCGTCCGGGTTGGCGCGCTTCACTTCCTCGATGAGCGCGCGCGTCGCGTTGCGATCGTAGTTCGCGCTGCCCCACGTCGTCGGGCCACCCGTCGTCGAGGGCGGGCGGATGTCGACGTCGGTGCCGTTCAAGTGGGTGCTGTGCCGGCGGGTCTTGCCGCCGTTGACCTTCGACAGGTCACCGATCTCGAGCGTGCGGCCGGTGCGCGCGTGGTACCGCGCCGCGATGTCCTTCAGGTTCTGCACGGTCTGCGGCGTGCCGTACTGCATCGAGCGCGGGCCGTAGGTGGTGAAGCCGATGCCGCGGTCATCGAGCTGCGTCGACACCGTGCCGCCGACGGGCTTGCCGACCGACGAGTTGACGCCCTTGAGGCCGTTCATCGCCTCGAACGTCTTGCGGCCGGCGACGCCATCGGCGCCGAGCCCCAGCGAGCGCTGGTAGCTGCGCAGCGCCTGGGCGGTGCGGTTGCCGAACTTGCCGTCGATCGCGCCGACGTCGTACCCGGAGTTCGAGAGGCGCTGCTGCAGCGACTTCACCGCGTCACCCTGCATGCCCTTCGTCAACGAGCCGTGGGTGTAGCCCATCACGCTGTTGCGATCGGCCGTGCGCGCCGCCGCCATGCTCGAGGCAAACGAGCTCTGGTTGTTGGCGTAGCCAGGCACGCTGTTGCGGTCGGCCGCGCGCGCCGCCGCCATGCTCGAGGCGAACGAGCTCCGGTCGCTGTAGCCGGCGACGCTGTGGCGATCAGCCGCCCGCGCCGCCGCCATCGAGCTGTTGGGGCTCGCCTTCGTGTAGCCCGCCACGCTGTTGCGATCGGCCGCCCGCCCTGCCGCCATGCTCGAGGCGAACGAACTCCTGCTCGTGTAGCCGCTGACGCTGTTGCGATCGGCTGCGCGCCCCGCCGCCATCGAGCTGACGCTCTTGCTCGCCGCCGAAGAGGACTTGCCGCTGTACCCCGCGACGCTGCCCCGGTCGGCTGCACGGCCGGCCGCCATCGATGAGTTGCGGCTGCTGCTGCTGCTGCGAGTGCTGCCAGTCGACGCGACCATGGTGATTTCTCCGGTGAACTTCGTGGATTGCGCTTCGGGGACCGTGGAAGGAGCGCCGGCCCGGAAGGACCGATGCAGCGCAACCAGTGGGAACATTCTCGACGAATGAGATTTCGAGTTGCGTGTCAGGCCAAAAAAGCCGGTCACCACTCGACCAGACCCCAGAGCGAGGTGAACTCGTCGGTCCACAACGGCCCGGTCTGCTCGGTCGCGAACGGAGAGGTCTTCACGCCCACCGTGTCGATGCGCAGGGCGTTGGCGTCTGCCGAGAGCAGCACCCACAACGACGCGGCCGACCAGTCGCCACGTCGATCGGCGTCGACGACCAGCGACTGCCATTGCAGCGCCTGCGCGAGCTTCGCCACCACAGGCAACAAATCGAGGTACCGGTTGCTCACGTGCAGCGCGAGCACGCCGCCGGGCTTGACGTGCGACCGATAGAGACGAAACGCCTCGAGCGTCAGCAGGTGCGTCGGCACCGAGTCGCCGCTGAACGCGTCGATGACCAGCACGTCGTACGCGTTGGGCGGCTCGCGCTCGAGCGAGGTGCGCGCGTCGCCGAGCACCACCTCGATCTTCCCGGGAGCACCCGACAGCCACGTGAAGTACCCGCCCGCCCCCTCGGCGAACGCCACCACGGTGGGGCTGATCTCATAGAAGCGGTACGTGTCGCCCGGCCTGACGTACGCCGCGAGCGTACCCACCCCGAGACCGACGGCGCCCACGTGCACGGGCCCCGGGCGTGACGAGAGCAGCCGCCCCACCCCGCTGCCGGGTGCGTAATACGTCGTCGGGGTTCGCACCTTCGCCGGGTCGGACAGCTGCGAGCCGTGCAGCACGCGCCCGTGCATCAGCGCGAAGCCCCGCGGATCCTTCTCGACGCGCACCACGCCGAAGAAGTCGCGCCGACGCTCGATGACGTCGAGCCCGCGGGTCTTGATGCTCCAACCGAAGAAGACGGCGAGCAGCACGGCCGCCGCGAAGAAGACCCGAGGCCCGCGGGCGTCGGGGTTCGAACGCGCCACCTCGATGGCGACCCATACCAGCAAGGCGCCACAGACCACCTGCAGCTCGTAGAAGTCGCGCAGCAGGTTGGGCGCGAGCAGCGCAACGAAGGCGCCTCCCAGCGCACCGCCCACCGAGACCGCCAGGTAGAACGCGGTGAGGTGCTCCCTGGCGGGGCGCAGGCGAATCAGCTCGCCGTGGCCGGTGACACACCCGACGGCCAGAAAGCCCAGGTAGCCGACCAGCGCGACGAGCGCAGATGGCTCGGTCGGGTAGAGCAACAGCACCGCCACGAAGCCCCCGAAGAGCGTCAACGCCGGCAGGGCCCACGCCCGGCGGTACCAGCGCTCGCTGTCGAAGGTGATGACGAAGCTCGCGAGGTAGAGCACCAACGGCAGCACCCAGAGGAAGGGGATGGGCGCGACGTCCTGGGTGAGGTGGTTGGTCATCGCCAGCAGGAGCGCCGACGGCAACGCCGCCAGCACCACCCAGCGGACGAGCGTGCCTGGTGAGAGACGAGCGTCAGCCTCCACGTCGCGAGGAATCACCGGCGCGCTCCACGCCACCGACGCGCAGAGCCCGATGAAGAGCAGGAACGCGGCGCTCCACGCCCACGCGAGCGTCTTGAGCGGCAACGCCGGCTCGAGCACCGTGGGGAACGCGAGGAGCCCCATCAGCGAGCCGATGTTCGACGCCGCATAGAGCCGCATCGCGGTCGCGGCGGGCAGCTTCTGCGAGACCCAGGCCTGCAACAGCGGCCCGGTGGACGAGAGCGTAAAGTACGGCAGACCGACGCTGAGCGTCAGCAGCATCAACAACGAGCGCGTGGGCGCCGAGCTGTCTTCGGGGCGCAGCGTGCTCGACGGCACCAACGGCGTTCCCCACCACGCCGCGCACGCCAGCAACCAGACCGCCGAGACCGCGAGCAGACCCAGGTGCACCCGCCGCTGCGTCGCGCCCTCGAGGCGGCGAATGACGAGGTGCGACCATGCGTAGCCGCCGAGCAGCACGACCTGAAAGAAGAGGAGCGACGTCGTCCACACCGCGGGGGCGCCACCGAACCACGGCAACACCACTTTCCCCACCAGGGGCTGCACGAGGAAGAGCAGGAAGGCGCTGAGCACCACGGTGACTGCGATGCGCGTCATCGAAGGACTGGCAGCGTGACACAGGGGTCATTCACACCCACGCGCTTTCGAGTGACCCACCCCGCTCCAAAGCTTCCCGCCGGGCTGCACGACAGCACAACCTTTGCAGCCTTCCGGCGCATGGTTGCCAAAACTGCTCCCAACTACGGCCGGGGTGAGTACACGCTGCCCAGCGACACGGCCGATCTCCAGCAACGTCAAAACGAACTTCGCACGTGGCTCGACGGCTTCCTCTCGAGACCGAACCTCGAGCTGCCGCGCCCACCCACCGTCGCCCTCGAGGTGCTGGAGTTGTCGCGCAAGCCGACCGCGTGCATCGAAGACATCGCGAAGGTGCTCGAGCGCGAGCCGTTGCTGGCGGGCCGGGTGCTCAAGCTGGCCAACTCGGCCCTGTACGGCGGCAACGTGAAGGTCGTGACGTTGAAGCAGGCGCTGATTCGCATGGGCCTGGCCATCGTGCGCGATGTGGTGATGGAAGCGGCGATGCACCTCACGGTGATTCACGCCGAGGGCCTCAACGCGACGCTCGAGTCGATTCGCCGTCACAGCAGCGCCGTGGCGTGGGTCAGCCGCTTCGTGGCGCGCAACACCAGCATCGACGCCGAGAACGCATTCCTGCTCGGGCTGCTGCACGACATCGGCTTGTCCATCGCGTTGATGGGCGTGGCCGACTTTCAACGCGCCAAGAAGCAGCCCCCGAGGCTCGACACCGTCTCGTGGCTCGCCGCCGAGTCGGTGCATGAGCGGTACACCGAACAGGTCCTGCGCACCTGGGGGCTGCCGCCGGCGCTCACGCTGGTGCTGGGCCACCACCACGAGCTCAAGCTGCAGGGCCGGCCCCAACCGCAGGTGGCGGTGTTGATCGTCGCAGAGCAGATCGCCATGGAGGCAGGCTGGGGCGTGCGGCCGACCGTCGATGGAACCAACGAGCCCGCGATGAGCTCGGTCAACGAGACTTCTCAGATGGACGCGACCGACGCGGCGCTCAGCTCGCTGGGGCTGACGCGCACCCACTTCCAGATGGTTCAGGCCGACACGCGGCCGGTGCTGCAGACGTTGAGTGCACAGTTCAAGACGAAGTGAAGCAGTGCCAACCTGCGCCACGTGCGCGCCGACTGGCCTGAGCTGAGCGACCTCCTCCTCGAGACCGACCCCGTCAGCCTCGAGCGAAAACCCGTGCGCCGCGCCGACGTGCTCGCCCGGCTCCGCAGCCACGGCATGCGCACCGCGGAGCGCATCGTCGCTGCCATTCCCGGCGGTGAGGTGCTCGACCCGGACGTGGTCGACGGCATTCTCGTGCGCTCGCATTGCGAACTGCAGCGCCTGTCGTTCGAGTTCCGCAACGGGCAGCGGCTGCTCCAGATGCTGCACCCGCTGCTCGACGCGATTCGGGCCGCCTCCGACCAGCGCCCCTTGCGCGTCGTCGACATCGGCTGCGGCATGGGCTTCGTGTTGCGGTGGCTGGCCGCGTTCGGCCAACTCGAAGACGACGTCGAATTGCTCGGCTGCGACTTCAACCCCACGCTCATTCGCAACGCGCAGGCGCTCGCCAGAGAAGAGCGGCTGCGCTGCGAGTTTCGCGTCGCCAACGCCTTCACGCTCGAGCGCCCCGCGCACGTCTTTCTCTCCACCGGCCTCATCCACCACTTTCGCGGGCCGTCACTGACCGAGTTCTTCCGAATGCAGGCCTCGGTGAAGCCGTGGGGCCTGCTCCACTGCGACATCAAGGCGTCGTGGGCCGCGCCGCTCGGTTCCTGGCTCTTTCACCAGGCGCGCATGCGCGAGCCTCTGGCCCGACACGACGGCGTGCTCTCGGCCGTGCGCGCCCACCCGCGCGAGGTGCTCCTGTCGTCGGCGAAGGAAGGGGCGCCCGAGCTGGCGTGGACGATGTTCGACGGCCGCCCCAGCCTGCTGCCGCTGCTGCGCACCCTGCAGACCGTGGTGGGCGTGCGGCCTGAGCTGAGTCGGCTGCTGCGAACGGGGCTCGGCCCGCTCGCGCCGCGGCTGGAGGCCTTCTCGTGACGCCGGTGCTCCTCGCCACGCTCGCCTTCGTCGACGGCACGCTGTGTGGCTTTCGGGCGGCGGCCGGGCGCAACCCGCGCATTCACCTCTGGCCGTACTACCGCGCGTCGATGCGGCGGGGCGCGCTGGTCTCGCTCGCCAGCCTCGTCGTCTTCTCAATGCTGGCGCTGGTGGTGCGGCTCACCGGTGGAGACGCGCAGTGGAGCGCGCTCATCGCCACCGCGGATCGACTCGTCCTCGTGTACGGCGCCTACGCCACGGTGACGCTCGCCGCGCTGGGCCTCTACCTCGTCGGAAGCTTCGACTTCGGCGTGTTGGCCTCGGTGCTGGTGCTCGGCCCCTTCACCTTGATTCGCCCCTGGGTCATCGGGGCAGGGGCCGCGTGGGCGGCAGCGAGCGCGCCCAATGTGGTCTCGGCGGCCTTCGCCCTGAGCAGCGCGGCGTTGATGATGAACTTCGAGCGGGTGCTCGACGTGGGCCAGCCTCCCTGGCGAGGGCTCGAGGGCGACCGACGCGTGGCGAAGTGAGAGACTGGCGGGCATGACGCTCACGCTGCTGACGCTCACGCTGCTCGCCGACATCGCGCCAACGCCGTGGGCACCGCCGCCGAAGCGGGCGCCCCCTCCCGCCCAGTGCAGCAGCAATGACCAGTGTGTGCTGAGCACCTTTCAGGGGTGCTGCGGCAGTTGCTGCTCGAGCGATCCGCACGCCATTCCGAAAGGCACGAAGGAAGGGCAGATCTGCGCCACGGTCGACTGCGCGCTCCCCGACTGCGCGGCGGTGAAATGCGCACGCCCTCGCCCGGTGTCCGAGTTCGAGGCGGTGTGCCGTTCGGGCCAGTGCGTCGCAGAACCGAAGGGTCAACCACCCCTGCAGTGCCGCAGTGACACCGAGTGTGCAGTGAGCTTCTCGCCCGCGCCTGGCGCGGCGTGTACGTCGAGCCCGTGCGGGTGTTGCCCGTACCCCCGCGCCGTGTCGGTCGAAGAAGAGCGACCGCGCCCGGTGCGACCCGGGCCCGCGCCCCAGAGTCCTGCCCCGCCCGGCAAGCCGATCTTCGGGCTGTCGACGGGTGACGGGCGCCCGGAAGGGCCACCCCGCCCGCAGTGCAGCCCGTGCCCGCCGCCGCCCCCGCTGCGCGCGGTGTGTCGCGCCAACCAGTGTGTATTGCAGCCGTCGGGGCCACCGCGCCCGCTTCCCCCCGGCTGAAAGGACGGCGAGGGCTTTACGGACTCACGCGCGAAGCACACCAGACTGAGCGCGAAGCACGCCGAGCTCCGCGCCGCGCTCGAGGAAGAACGAGAGAGGGTGCGCGACCTGACGCTGCGCATCGACAAGCTGCACGCCCCATCGCCAGCAACGAGTCACGTGAGACGAAGGGCCAGAACCGGCACATCGAGCACATCATCGCGCCCAACCTGTCTCAGCTCCCGGGCTTCGAAGAACTCAAGGCGCTCGACGCGAAGCAGTGATCACCTCGCGGTGAGCATCACGCTTTCACCGTCGCGACGGGCCCGCGACTCGGCGACCAGCTTCTCGAGAATGGCCTGCGTGTTGCGTTCGGCGATGGGCCAGATGAACGCCGCGACGTCGTCGTAGGCGCGCTCCACCAGCTCACTCAGCGTGGCCCCGGCGTCGCCGAACGTCGCGAGCGCGTCGAGCACCTTCGCCTCACGCCACGCGCGGTGAAGCAGGTACTCGCGCAGCTTCGCGGGCCCGTCGGGCTGCACCGGCCCGTGCGCCGGGTAGATGGTGCGAACAGGCAAGGCCTCGAGCCGCTCGAGCTGACGCAGGTACTCGGCCATGTCGCCCTCGGGCGGGTCGATGACGATGGTGCCCACGCCCGCCACCATGTCGCCCACCACCGCCGCGCGGCTGCCCTCGTCGACGAGCGTGACGTGGCCCCGCGCGTGACCGGGCGTGTGCAAGACGTGCCATTTCATCGGCCACCCGCCGCTCAGCTCGATGACGTCTCCTTCCGCGAGGACGCGAGCGACTGGCACCGGCGAACGATCGGCCGTCCTGGCGTGGGCCCACACCGGCAGGCCCGTGCGCTTCACGAGGTGCTCGAGCCCACCGAGATGATCTCCGTGGTGGTGCGTGAGCACGATGGCCTTCGGCTTCAGCTCGGGGATGGTGCCCAGAAACCGCACCAGACCGTCGATGAGCGCCTCGTCGGGCGAGCCCGGGTCCACCAGCACGCAGTCACCGGTGCCCAGCACGTAGGTCGCGGTGTGCGTCGCCGGCGGCAACGTGGGCGTGAGCATCGGGTAGAGCATCACGCCGCGCTGAAACTCGATGCGCTCGGCGATGAAGTCCGTGCAGTGGGGCGGCTGCGAGAGCTCGAGGGCCGCGCGCTCGAGCGTGGTGAAGCGCGCCATCACCTGCATCGCGTGCAGGTTCGGCGGGTGCAGGAGCGCGCTGCCCGCTTCCCACCGCTTCAAGGCCTCGGCCGGAGTGATCCACTCGCCGTCAGTGAGCTCGCCCTTCCACACTTCGGCTCTCTGGTCGGTCGGCGCCTCGACGAGGAAGAAGCGCGCGTCGAAGCCGCGCGGGAGATAGGACGGCGTGATCCACCGGCCGGCGGCGTGAAAGTCACTCGCGCGCAGCGTGAGCTGATGCGCGCTCAACACCTGCGCAAAGCCCACCTTCTCGTCGAGCAGCTCGCGCCGCAGCGCATCGCGACGTTCCTGTGTGAGCGCGGGGCCGTGCGCCAGCAGCACGCCCGTCTCTTCGAACACCTCGCGCGCAGCGGCGACGAGGAAGCGCGCCAGCTCGACCGCGGCACCCTCGACGGCGATGGCGGCATCGGCGGTGTCGACCTTGCCGCCGGGAAACGCGAAGAACCCGCCGGCGAACTGCAGCTTCGCTTCGCGCTCGAGCCAGAACACCTCGACGCCGGTCGCTGCACGTCGAAAGAGGATGACGGCCGAGGCGTCGCGCGGCGGGGCGTGCGGAGGCGGCGCAGGGACGCCCGGCAGCGCCTCACTCATCGTCGCCCCGCTGCGACACGTTGATCAGCCGAGACACCACCTCGGCGCCTTCTCTCGCTTGATCAGGCCGCACGTAGACCCGCGAGAGCCGCACCGCCCCGGCGAAGCGCTGATAGAGCGGTGTGTACGCGCTGATCTCGGTGAGCCGGCCCGTCGAGCGATCGAGCACGAACAGCGACGGGCTCTCGCCCTCATCGAAGTACTTGCTCAGCACTCCGCGCGACTCGAGCGTGAAGTGGGCGATGCTCGCACCGTCGAGCGCCTGGCTCAGGGCGGCGAGATCGTACGCCTCGTCTCGTTCGGTGAACTGCGCGACGCGCTTGTAGCCGCGGCGCTGCGCGATGCGCTGGGCCCATTCGTTCTTCGAGCGGCGCAGCGTGAGGTGCAGCGCCATGTCGTCGCAGTCGAGGAAGGCCTCGGGGTCAGCGGGGATCTCGAACTCGCCCGGCGCGGCCTCGTAGTAGCGCTTGAGCATCCAGTCGAAGCTGACCGAGGTGTGATGGAAGTAGACCGACAGGAACATGTGGTAGCGGCTGAGCAGAAAGTCTTCGAACGCGAAGACCGCCGCCTTCGACAGCCCGAGCACTGCCTTCCCGTCACGCTCGACCGCGCTCAGGTTCTGGAGAATCCATTCCAGGTCGTACCGGCCGTAGTTGACGCCCGTGTAGAACGAGTCGCGCAACAGGTAGTCCATGCGGTCGGCGTCGAGTTCCCCCGACACGATGGCGCGAAGCACGGGCGTCCAGTCGAGGCCGTTCTCGACGAAGTTCACGCTGCCGGGCGGCGTGACGCCCATCACCAGCGAGGCGACGAGCGCGCCGTCGATGCCGTGCGGCCGATATGCGTCGTCGATGATGCGGGTGAGCTCGGAATCGACGAGCAGCATCGCGGTGAAGTCTTCGTGCGTGGCCTGACCGGTCGCAGGCTCGAGCCAGGCGGGCAGGCGCAGCTTGACGCGCTGCGGGGCGATGCTCTCGCTCGCGTGCGACATCGGCATGTGACCGATGTCGTGACAGAGCACCGCGAGGCGCACCGCGGCGCGCAGTCGTTCGCGGGCGCGCGGTTCGAGCGACGAGCGCGCAGTGATGGCATCGAAGAGGCGCGAGGCGACGTGCATCGCACCAAGGGAATGCGCGTGTCGCGTGTGGGTCGCCCCAGGGAACGCGAGATCACCGAAGCCAAGCTGACGAACGTGGCGCAGGCGTTGAAACGTGCGGCTGTCGATGACGCGCGCTTCTTCGTTCGACGCGGTGATGCTGCCGTGAATGGGATCTCGTATGCGCATCGCGAGATCACGTGGTACTAGATGAACCACTTCTTCGCATGCGCATCGCGATCCTCCACAACCACGACCATGCGCTCCTCGAGGAAGACCCGGGGCGCGAGGCGCGAGAAGACGTGTTGCGCGTGGCGAGCGCGATGCGCACCGCGCTGAGCAAGCCGAAGAACGTCGTCTCGCTGATCCCCGTCGGGCAAGACCTGCTCGGGTTGCACGAGGCCGTCAGCGGTGAGCGCCCCGACGTGGTGGTGAACCTCTGTGAGTCACTCGCGGCCGACGCGCGGGGCGAGATGCTCGTGCCCGGCATGCTCGAGCTGTTGCAGGTGCCGTACACCGGCAACTCAGCGCTCTCACTTGCGCTGGCGCTGCACAAGAACAAGGCCAAGGAGATCCTCAAGGCGCGCGGCGTGCCGACGCCCGACTTCTGCATCGTCGGCCACGTCGAAGAGCTGACCAGCGTCGACCTCCCCTTCCCGCTCATCGTGAAGCCCTCGCGCGAAGACGCCTCGATGGGCATCGACTTCGACTGCGTGGTGAACACGCGGCAGCAGTTCGGGCGCGCGGTGGCGAAGGTGCTGCGCACGTTCAAGCAGCCCGCACTGGTCGAGCGTTTCATCGAAGGGCGCGAGGTCTACGTGCCCCTGCTTGGAAACTCGCCGCGCCGTGCGCTGCCCTTGAGCGAGATTCGCTTCGGCAACGCGTTCGCAGGCAAGCCGAACATCGTCTCGTACCGCGCGAAGTGGGACACCGAGTCGGCCGAGTGCATCGAGAGCCCGTCTGAGACTGCGGTGTTGCCGCGTGAGCTCGAGCGGCGCTGCGTCGACGTGGCCGAGGCGGCCTTCGAGGCGCTCGAGTGCCGTGACTATGGTCGGGTCGATCTGCGCGTCGATGCGCAGGGTCAACCGTGGGTCATCGACATCAACCCCAACTGCGATCTCCACCCGCAGGCGGGGTTCGCCAGGGCAGCAGAGGCCGCCGGTCTCAGCTACGCCGACCTGGCCCTGCACCTGGTGGATCTCGCTTGGGAACGTCGTCATGGAAATCAGGCCCCTGGCCTCGGCAGACCGCCAACCGCTCGCCGAGCTGCTGAGCCGCATCGAGACCTTCACGCCGGAAGAGGTCTCGTGCGCGCTCGAAGTCATCGACGTCGCGCTCACGCCCAACAACCTTGATTATCAAGTGCGCTGCGCGATGCGGGACAACCGCGTCGTCGGCTACGTCTGTTACGGCCCCACGCCGATGACCGACGGCACCTACGATCTCTATTGGATCGCGTCGGACCCGCTGGTGCGCGGCCAGGGCGTCGGCGCTGCGCTCGTCAGCGCGATGGAAGGCGACATTCGCCGCCGCAAGGGCCGCCTCATTCGCGTCGAGACCTCGGCGATGGAAGCGTACGGCCCGACGCGCGGCTTCTATGCGGCGATGCAGTACAAGGAAGAGTCCCGCTTCCGCGACTTCTACAAGCCGGGCGAGGACCTGATCATTCTTGCCAAGCGGCTGTGAACGTCAGCGGAAGTCGATCCACAACGTGGGTCGGCGCCGGGCATCACCGGCAAACGAGTCGGTGCTGTTGAAGAACGAAGTGCGAATGAGACTGGCGCTGGGGAAGACGAAGTTTGCGTCTTCGATCAACACGCCGTTGTTCGCTGAGCCGCTGACCCAGTTGCGCACGATGGTGGTGACGTCAACCGCCCACGGTCCATAAATGCCGGGGGCCGGGGTGTTGCTGGCACCTGCGGCGAAGAGGTTGAGCGAGGTGGCCCCGTTGAGCGTCGTGGTGTTCCACGGGGTGGCGATGGCCGAGACGCTGAGCTGCGTGGGGTTGATGGCCACATCTGAGGTCGACAGCACGAGCACCGCGCGGTCGATGGCACGGCCCGTGAGGTTGAAGCTGGTGTTGGTCGTGGTCGTGCCCGAGAGAGGGAAGTGGATCGCCGCCGCGTAGCAATTGAAGTTCTGAATGCCGAGGAACGAGTTGTAGAGCCAGAAGCAGCCCGCCGTGAGGTTGCCCGTCGACAAGACCGAGTTGGTCACGTTGGGCAGGAGATCGGAATACACCTTCGTGTTGTCGTAATCGGCGTAGACGCCAATCGACTGGGCCGAGCCCACCGGGGCTGGCAGAGGCCCGATGGTCGTGGTCGCGCTGGCTGCCGAGAACCCCACCGAGTTGCCCGCCCGGGCGCGGAAGACGTGGGTCTGGCCCGTCGGCACCTCGGTGTAGAGAAACCACGTGGCGTCTCCCTGGAAGAAGGTGTTGTTGAGCAGGTTGGTGAAGGCGCCTCCGTTGATCGACCGCTCGATGAGGATGCGGTCCTGGCCGGCGCAAACCGCGTTCCACTCGACGCGGAAGGAGTTGGCGCTCACCGCCGTCGCGCGCAGGTTGGTGGGCACCTGGGTGGGGGCCGCAGTGGGCGCGAGGGTGAAGGTGTTGTTGGGCGTGGTCGCCGAGGTGCGCCCCGCGGCGTTGTAGGCCGTCACCCGGTACAGGTACGGCGTGGTGCCCGCGCCGCTCGAGGGCAGCAGGCAGGTGTCGTTGAAGAAACGCACTGCCGGGCCGACGTCGGCGATGCGCTGGTACACGAAGCTCGGCCCCGTGTAGTTGATGAGCCGCTCGACCGTGAAGCCGTCGACGCCCGTGCCAGGGTGAGTCCAGGCCACGCGCATCGACGTAGCGGTGACGTTGCTCGTGGTGACGCTGCCTGGCGCGATGGGCGCTGTCGGGACCGCGGGTGGAGTCGCGGTCGCAACGGCTGACGGGTTGCTCTGCTGGGCAGCGACGACGGCGCGCAGGCGGTAGTGGTACTGCGTCGACTGCACGACGTTCGTCGTGTCGTCCGTGGTCGTGGGGCTCCCGGTGAGGGTGAGGTGGACCGTGAACGGGCCGCCCGCAGCGGTCGCGCGCTCGACGACGATGGACGTCGCGGTGACGTTGTTCGTCCACGTCAAACGAAGGCGATCGGCTGCCGGGTAACTCACCGCCACGTTGGTCGGGGCAGCAGGCAGCGCACCTCCGCCCCCGCCCGTTGCGGTGCCACCACCTGTCGCGGTGCCACCACCTGTCGCGGTGCCACCACCTGTCGCGGTGCCGCCGCCCGTCGGAGTGCCGCCGCCCGTCGCAGTGCCGCCGCCCGTCGCAGTGCCGCCTCCGGTCGCAGTGCCGCCGCCCGTCGCAGTGCCGCCACCTGTCGCGGTGCCGCCGCCCATCGCACTGCCGCCGCCCGTCGCAGTGCCGCCGCCCGTCGCAGTGCCGCCGCCCGTCGCGGTGCCGCCGCCGCCCGTCGCGGTGCCGCCGCCCGTCGCGGTGCCGCCGCCCGTCGCGGTGCCGCCGCCCGTCGCGGTGCCGCCGCCGGTCGCGGTGCCACCACCGGTCGCGGTGCCGCCGCCCGTCGCGCTTCCACCGCCCGTCGCGCGTCCGCCGCCCGTCGCCCCGCCGCCACCGCCAGAACCATTCGGCGTACAGACTTCGTTGCTGCAGCGATTCGCCACGGGGCAATCCGCGTCCACCTTGCAGGGTGTGGGTCCGCACGAAACGACGAGGCAGGCCAAAGCAACGACACAGAGCGCGCGGATCACACAGTTCCCCCGGTTGGAGCGTCGTCACAGAAAGCCAGCACGGGTGAGCTGGCGCAAGGCCCAGCTGAAAATGAACCTCTTGCAACTGGTCAGGAGCCCAACGTGGAAATCGACTCCTCGTCGACCTGATCGACGCCGCAGGTCACGCTGATGCGCACCACGGGTGACCGCGCCGCAATCGCCTTCGCGCACCATGAGCCACGCAGCGTCAACTCGCCGCGCGCTTGACTGCTCCACACCCAGCCGTCGATGCCGCTCGCGTCGTTGGGCACGATGACTCCGTCGAGCATCACCACCAGGCTGCCGTTGGCGTCGGGCACCGAGGGTGACGTGAAGACGCACGACGAGAGCTCGTCGCGAAGCTGAACGAACGCGGCCTGCAGCTCGACTGGCGACGACGCGGAGAGAGAACGGTGTGCGCCGCTCGCCGGTCGACCTCCCGCCACCGCCATCGCGTCGAGCAGCGTGGTGCCGGTGACGTCGCCGCCGATGCCGATGATCCACGTGGGGATGCCCGCTTCGGCGTGGCGGTTGAGCGCGTCGAGCGTGCGCGCGTCATCGATGCAGCGCACCGCGCTGGTGCATCCGCCCGACGGGCACGAGCAGCTGGCGGTCGAAGGGGTCGCGTTGCAGTTGGGCAGCCCATCGGTCGCGAGCACCATGGCGCGCGGTCTCGTCGAGGTGAGCGCCGCCGCGGCGACGTCGAGCGCCAGCGCGATGGGCGTGCCGCCGACCAGCGTGCTCGAGCGCACCGAGGCGAGCAGCGCGCCCACCTGCCCCGTCGCAGGCCAGAACTCGGGGCTCTCGGGCACGGTGCATTCCTGACCGCCGCCGCCCGGCGACGGATACAGCGTGAGCCCGAGCGCCATCTGCTCGTTCACCGGTGGCAGCGCGACTTCGAGCGCCGAGACGAGCGTCGACCAGCGAGAACCGCTGCCGAAGGCGCTCGACATCGAGCCTGAGCGATCGAGCACCAGCATCACCTCGGGCGTCGCGGCGTCGAGCGTGAAGTCGCCTTCGCTGCACTCGACCGTCAGCTCGTCGGTCACTGAATACGCAGGCACCAGCCTGTCGCCCTGACACCCGAGCAGCGACACCACCGCACCCACCAGAATTCGTCGCGCCATGCCCACTCGTGGCAGCGAGGCGCGCAGGAATTCATGATGCGCGCGAGTGATCGCTTTGTGCGTCTCGCGCACACGCAGGCCCGACCGGTGGTCAATGCTGGCGCTGCGGGCGACGGCGGCGGCTGATGAGCGGCGAATCGCGAGGTGCGTCAGGCGACCACGCACGAACGAACGCGTCGACGTGCGGCTCGATGAACGTCGACAGATCAAGCGGGCGACACTGCGCGCCACCAAGCTCGCGCTGATGCAAGACGGCAAGCAACACCGGCGACAGCAACTGCAACGCGGCCAGTCGCGCGTTCTCGTGGCGAAGCTCGCCGCGCGCCGCGTGGCGTTGGAGTCGGGCTTCGAGCGTGACGAGCGATGGCTCGAGCACCTCGGTCAGGTACGCCGGCCCGAGCGACGGGCTTGAGGCCGGCCCGCAACCCCAGCACGAGACTGAAGGGCCCGGTCACGCGGCCTGACGCACCGACCTCTTCGCGGGGAGGCGCAGCACGAAGCTCGTCGGCCACCCTGGCGCGTCTTCGATGCCGATGGTGCCGTGGTGCGCCTCGACGCACAGCTTGCAGAAGTAGAGCCCCAGCCCCCACCCCGCGCGGCGGTTCGCTTTGGGATCGTCGCCCTGCGTGAACTTGTCGAACAACGTCGCGCGCGCCGACGTGGGAATGGGGGTGCCGTCGTTGCGCACCGCGAGCACCACCTCGTCCCCTTCCCGGCGGGCCTCGAGGTGCACCCGGCCCCCCGCGGGCGTGTAGCGCAGCGCGTTGCTCGACAGGTTCTCGAGCGTGCGCATCAGCAGCGCCGCGTCACCCTCGAACACGAAGTCTTCGGTGTGCACGCTGATCTTCAGGTTGCGCGACTTCGCCTGGGGCGCCAACTGCTTGCCCAGGGCCTGCAACGTCGTGTTCGCCAGCACGTCGTCGAACTGCACCTGGAAGGCGCCCGATTCGAGCTTCGTGATGTTGAGCAGGTCGCCGATCATGCCCGACAGGCGATCCGTCACCTGCAGCGACTCCGTGACGGCCTCGGTGACGTCGTCGTCCTCGAGCGGCCCCACCTCACCCTTCAAGAACGAGAGGTTGGCCTTCACCGCGCCCAGCGGCGCGCGGAGATCGTGCACCAGCAACGAGGTGAGCACTTCCTTTTCCTGCTGCAGCTGCTCGAGCTTCGCCTTCTGTTCGACCGAGGTGGCGTAGAGCTTCGCGATGGTGGCGTTGGCCGACTCGAGCCGCTCGGCGCGCTCGTTCTCCATGCGCCAGGCCACCTCCCGCGTCGCCGAGGTGCTCACCATCGCCCTGAAACGCCGCACGAAGAGCGACTGGGTGAGCGCGCTCGACAGCAGCACGACCACCGCCGCGGCCTGTGCGCCCCCGCCCACGCCCGCACGCTGCATCAGCAGCACCTGCAGCGGCACGCTCAGCAGCGCCGTCACGACGGTGGCGCGCCACCGCATCGACGCGCCCGCCAGCAGCACCAGCATCACGAAGAGGCCGAGGCTGAAGCCCGCCACGCCCGCCGGGAAGGGGCTGCTGGGCATGCTGCGCCATTGCAGCCCGAAGACGACCAGCGCATCGACTGCGAAGGTGTACGAGCCGAGGTGCTGCACCCACGCGCGCGCCCTGAGCGCAAAGACAGCCGCGACCACCGCGGCGTACGGAAGCAAGAGGTCGAGGTGTTCGACCCAGCCGGCTTCCCCTCGCGCAGCGGCGAAGGCCACCACCGGCACGAACAACGCGACGGCCCCCAGACGCAGCCGCGCTGCCATTCGAAACGCCCGAACGGATTGCTCGTCGAGCGCGTGCGTTTCCCAATCTGGCCGCATCCTCGACGATAACGAAGGCAGCCCCGAGGACCGGGGCCGTCAGCTTCGTGGCGGCGTCAGAGGTCGACCTGCATGCCCAGCTCGACGACCCGGCCCGGCGGCAGCCCGAAGTAGCTCGTCGCCGACAGCGCGTTGCGCGACACGAAGACGAAGAGCAGCTTGCGCCACAGCATCATTGGCGACTTGCCGCTGGTCAGCAGCGTCTCACGGCCAAGGAAGAAGCTGGTGGTCGAGGGTTCGCACACCAGGGACTTCTCTCGTGCCCGCACCAGAATCGCGGGCACGTTGGGCGTTTCCATGAAGCCGGTCTGCCAGAGCACCCGAAAGAAGCCGTTACCGAGCGTCTCGACCTGCAGCTGGTCTTCAACCGCGATGGTCGGCACGTCTTGCGGAATGATCGACAGCAGCACCACCTGCCGGTGCAGCACCTGGTTGTGCTTCAGGTGGTGCAGCAGTACCGGTGGCGTGCCATCGGGGTTGCCCGACATGAACACCGCCGTGCCCCGCACACGGTGCGGCTTGGTCGCCTCGATGTCTTCGAGGAGCGCCGAGAGCGGCATCACCGACTGGTTGAAGCGCGCCCCCAGCTCGGCACGGCCACGCTTCCAGGTGGTCATCAGCGCGAACATCGAGACGCCGATCACCGACGGCACCCAGCCGCCCTGGAAGAACTTGAGCGTGTTCGCGAGGAAGAAGGGCACGTCGAGCGAGAGGAAGAGCAGCAGCAGCGGGAGCGCCTTCCACCACGCCCACTTCCAGGTGCGCGTCGCGACGAAGAAGAAGACCAACGAGGTGATGGTCATCGTGCCCGTCACCGCGATGCCGTACGCCGCCGTCAGCGCGCTCGACTTCTGGAAGATGAGCACCAGCGCGAGGCACGCCACCATCAGCGCCCAGTTCACCTCCGGCACGTAGATCTGCCCGGCGTTTTCGGCGCTGGTGTGCACCACAGTCACGCGCGGCATGAACCCCAGCTGCACGGCCTGACGGGTCAGCGAGAACGCGCCCGAGATGAGCGCCTGAGACGCGATGACCGTCGCTGCGGTGGCCAGCGCCACCATCGGGTACAGCATCACGCGCGGAACAATCTCGAAGAACGGGTTCTCGACCCAGCCGTGCTTCAAGAGAAACGCGCCCTGACCGAAGTAGTTGAGCAACAACGCCGGGAACACCAGCACGAACCACGAGAGCCGAATCGACTTCGCGCCGAAGTGACCCATGTCTGCGTAGAGCGCCTCGCCGCCCGTGATGCACAGCACCACGCTGCCGAGCACCACGAATGCGTGCCAGGGGTTGGTCTGAAAAAGCTGCACGCCCCACAGCGGGTTGATGGCCTGCAGCACCTCGGGCGCGTCGAGCATCGAGCGAATGCCGAGCCCGCCGATGCAGAAGAACCACACCAGCATCACCGGACCGAACACCTTGCCAATGCCGCCGGTGCCACGGCTCTGCACGAGGAAGAGCGCGAGCAGAATGCCGAGGGTGATGGGCAAGATGAAGGAATCGAAGCGGGTCGTCGCCACGTGCAGCCCTTCGACCGCCGACAACACTGAGATGCCCGGCGTGATGATGCCTTCCCCGTAGAGCAGCGAGGCCCCAAAGAGACCTGCGAGCACCACCACCGCGGTGCTGGTGCGCTTGCGATCCGGCAACAGCGCGAGCAGCGCGAACATGCCCCCCTCGCCTTTGTTGTCGGCCCGCGTGATGAACGCCAGGTACTTGAAGGCCACCACCAGGCTCAGCGCCCAGAAGATGAGCGACAGAATCCCCAGCACGTTGGGGTTGGTGACGTCCATCGCGTGCGCTGCAGTGGTCTTCCCGTCGAGCTCGCGCGCGAAACACTCCTTCACGGCGTAGAGCGGGCTGGTACCGATGTCGCCGTACACGATACCCAGTGCCCCCAGCGCGAGGGGAATCAGCTTCCCGTGCCCCTGCGAGTGGCCTTCGGGCGCGGGCTCGGGGCCCGAACTCGGAGGCTCCGCAGGGGAGGCCGCAGCCTCTGCAGGCGCGGGCGCGGGCGCGGCAGGCTCGTTCGAACCAGACATTCGGCGGCTCATACCCCAACCGGCAAACGCGCCCAGCCCTTTGGAGGAACCCTGTTGATTCCGGGCGCTTGCGCACACGGACACGCCTTCAGACGTGGTAGATCCAACGACACCTGACGGGGTCCTTGCTGGGGGCACGATGTCCGAGTCTGAAGTTGATCCGCTCGTAGGGCAGGTCTTGAGCGGCCGCTTCGAGATCGTCGCCCCCATCGGCATCGGGGGCATGGGGCGCGTGTACAAGGCGGTGCAGCAGCCGCTGGGCCGCGAGGTCGCGCTCAAGGTGCTCAACCCCCGCTACGACGGCACCAAAGACCCGGGCTTCGAGCGCCGCTTCTTCCTCGAAGCGTCGATGACCGCGAAGTTGAAGCACCCCAACACCATCACGGTGCACGACTACGGCCGCACCGACGACGGCATCTACTTCATCGCCATGGAGTACCTCGAGGGCGACACGCTCCAGAAGGTGCTCAGCGAGAACGACCGGCTGCCCTGGCCACGCACGCTCTTCATCGCCGGGCAGGTGGCCCGCTCCCTGCGGGAGGCGCACAAGCTGGGCCTCGTGCACCGCGACCTCAAGCCCGCCAACGTGATGCTCATGACCGAGGGCACCGGCGGCGACACTGTCAAGGTGCTCGACTTCGGCCTCGTGAAGTCGTTCACGCCCGAACCGCCGAAGGCCGAGGGCGACGAGAACGATCGCACCGGGCTCACGCAGGCCGGCGTGCTGCTCGGCTCACCCCTCTACATGGCGCCCGAGCAGGCGCGCGGCGAGGCCGACCCCCGCACCGACATCTACGCCCTGGGCGTGCTGCTCTTTCAAACCATGGCGGGCCGCCCGCCGTTCGTGAGCAAAGAGAGCATCGACGTCATCGTGAAGCACATTCGCGAGAAGCCGCCCGAGCTGCGCTCGCTGGTGCCCGAGCTGCCGCTCGAGGTGAACGCGCTGGTGATGAAGTGCCTCGAGAAAGAGCCCGCCGCCCGCTTCCAGTCGATGGACGAGCTGCTCGACGCGATGCGGCTGGCGACGGCGGGCCAGGGCCTCTCGGGCGCGTTCGCAGACCCACGCACCACCTCGGGCATGATTCCCCGGCAGACCGACCCGAAGCACCCCGTGGTGGGCGCCTCGGGTCAGGCCACGCCCAGCTTCACCAGCGAAGAGTCGGTGAAGAGCCTCGAGGTCATCCTCTCCGAGGCGAACGCGAAGCCGCCCAGCAAGCAGCCGCTCATTCTTGGCGTGGTGTCGGTCATCGTGCTCGGGGCGGCCATCGGCGGCGTGGTGGCGTGGAAGGCGATGAACAAAGAGTCGGTGAAGGTCGAGCCGCCCATCGCGGTGCCGAAGGCGCCCGAGCAGGTGGTGGTCGTCACCCCGAAGGTCGAACCCATCGAGGTGCGCTTCGAGATCGACAGTGAGCCGCGCGGAGCGACGGTGACGCAGGCCGGTCGGGCGCTGGGGGTCACTCCGTTTACGCTCACCCTGCCCCGCACCAGCGCCAACCCGGTGCAGCTGGAGCTCGCGTACGCGCTCGATGGCTACGAGCCCGAGAGCATCGTCGCGCAAGGGCTCGATGGCGTGGTGACGGTGAGCCGCACCCTCAACCGCCGCGCCGAGCCCACGCCGGTGAAGCGCCCGAAGCCGCCGAAGGGCACCCCGAAGCAACCGCGCGATCACCCCCCTGGGTACAAAGACGACCCGTACTGAGCGCTGCAGACCAGTCAGATCGTTGACGAGATCGCGCTGGCACCGTCCGTGAAGAGCGAGGGACGGCATGAACGCCGCCGATCCTCACTCCTTGATGAAGGACCTCGTCGCGCGTCAGTTCGACGAGCTGATCCTCGAGGTCGAACGTGCGCAAGCCGTGGTGCGCGAGGCCATCCCCTCGATCACCAAGGCCTTCAGCCACGTGCAGTCGCAAGTTCAGAATCAGTTCAGCCAGCTCATGGAGCTGAGCCGGCAACTGGGCGAGGAAGGCCAGAGTGGGTTCCTCAGCACCATGCGGGGTGTCGTTGACTCATTCGTGAAAGACCTCGTCACCATCAACTCGCAGAGCTCGCGCATCGTCGAGCGCGTGACCTTGATGTCAGGCGACATCAACCAGGTGATGGGCAACGTCGCCAACATCGAAGAGATGGCGAGCACCACCCGCTTCATCGCGCTCAACGCCCACATCGAGGCCCATCGCAGCGGCGTGGCTGGCACGGCGTTTCGGGTGGTGGCCGAAGAGGTCAAGCACCTCGCCGGTGACGCCCACAACTTCAGCGGGCAGATTCATTCGGCCGTCGAGCGCTTTCAGACTCGCCTCGACGAGACGCAGGTCCTGGTCGCCACGCTCGCCTCGCACGATGTCAACGGGGCCCTCGCGGCGCAGAGCCGTCTCCTCGAGACCGTCGACGGGCTTCGCCGCGCCAACGAGAGCCTGATCGTGAACCTCAAGATCCTCGAAGGGGCCGTCGCGAGCGCCCTGCAGGCGCTCACCTTCGAGGCAGCGCTCACCCAACTGCACACCAGCGTGCTCGAGCGCACCACCCGGCTGCGGGCGGCGTGGCTCGAGCTGATGAACGCGCCTTCCATGGAAGCGGCGCTCGAGAAGAACCGCGCGCTGTTCGACCCGACCGCACGGCCGGCGCGCCCTGACGCCGCCCTGCTCTGACCTACACCCCCGAGGCACCATGATCGAAGTCATCCACTCCGAGTCCGGCAGCACCACCATCACCATTCACGGGAAGTTCAACTTCGCCTGCTACGACGAATTCCACCGCGTCGTCGGCCGCGAAGCGCGCGCCTCGTACACGGTCGATCTGACTGACGTGCAGTACCTCGACAGCGCTGCGCTGGGCATGCTGCTGCTGCTGCGCGAGCGCGTGAAAGACGACCGGCACCGCGTCACCATCATCGCGGGGGCGGGGCAGCCCGCCGAGATCCTCCGGCTCGCCAACTTCGGCACGCTCTTCACTCTGAACTGACGTGAGCGCCCACCCGCCACGCGTCTGGGTCGGTCGCCCCCCGGAAGGCGTCGAGGGCTTCCTCACGGTCGCGCGCATCGACGACGTGCCCGAGGCGTCGCTGATCGCGCTCGACCCGCCACCGAACCTGTGGGCGGTCAGCTCGTGGCTCTCGGCTCGCAAGGCCCCTGTGGTGGCGTGCTTCGCGACCGCGCCCGACGCGTTCGTCACCCACGCCTGGCACGCCGCCGGCGCCTGGTGCGTCGTGCGCGACGGGGCCACACCACGCGAGTTGGCGGGCATCTTCGACCGCATCGAGCGGCAGCACGGGCCCAACGTCGAAGCGCGGGTGCGCCACGCGTTGTCTCTTCAGCCGCGGCTCTCGCTCACCTTCCGGTCCATCGACGATGTCGAACACGTCGCCCTGGTGGTGTCGTTTGCCTTGCCCGACGCCCAGCGCCGGTTGGCCGGCATCGTCGAGCTGCTCGTCAACGCGGTGGAACACGGCAACCTCGAGTTGTCCTCGGCGGAGAAGCAGGCGTTGCTCGAGCGTGGCCAGTGGCGCGCCGAGATCGAACGCCGCCTTGCCACCAGCCCGTGGCGCGAACGCACCGTCACCGTGACGCTCTCGACCGAGGCCGAAGGCTGGCGGCTGAGCATCGAAGACCAGGGCAGCGGCTTCACCCAGCCCCCCGCGGCGGCTGTCTCGAGCGCAGATCTGCGGGGTCGCGGCATCGCCGTCGCGCGCGCGTCGTTCGACTCGCTGCAGTGGGAAGGCAACGGCAACCGCGTGGTCGCGAGGATCTTCAAATGAGCCGCCGGCTGAAGGTGCTGGTCGCTGACGACGAGCCCCTGAGCCGACGGTTGATCACCGCGGCCCTCTCGAAGGAATTCGAGCTGCACGAGGCCACCGACGGCGAGGCCGCGGTGCAGGCCTTCACCCAATTTCACCCCGACGCGGTGCTGCTCGACGTCGACATGCCCCGGCTCGATGGCGTCGACACGGCGCGTGAGCTCAAGCGCCTCGCCGGCACCCGCTTCGTGCCCATCTTCTTGATCAGCGGCCTCGAAGAGCAGGCGACCCTGATTCGCGGGCTGTCGGCCGGCGCCGATGACTTCCTGCCCAAGCCCTTCAACGCGTCGGTCTTTCGGCCCAAGCTCGACGTCTTCCTGCGCCTGCAGGACATGCAGCAGAAGCTGGTGCAGCAGAACACCGAGCTCGAGGCGTACCGACGCGAGACCCAGGCCGAGCACACCATCGCCACGCAGGTCTTCGAGCGCATGATGACCCGCGGTGGCTTGTCGGATCCCCGCGTCTGCGTCGCGCTGTCACCGCTGAGCATCTTCAACGGCGACACGGTGATGGCCAACGTGACCCCGTCGGGCGACTTCCGGCTCCTGCTGGGTGACGGCACCGGGCACGGGCTGGCCGCGGCGCTCGGCACGTTGCCGCTGGGGGCGATCTTCCACGGCTCGACCCTCGGGGGTGATGCCCTCGCGCAGACCGCGACCCGCCTCAACCTCGAGCTCAAGAGCCTCCTGCCCGCTCAGCTCTTCTGCACGGCGGTGATCTTCGAGCTGAACGCCACCCGGGATCGCCTGTCGGTCGTGAACGCCGGCATGCCCGAGCTCATCGTGCCGGGGCGCACGAGGTTCGCGTCGAAGAATGTCCCGCTGGGCATCGACCGACAGTGGGTGCCCACCGTCGAGCATGCGACCGTCGGCCCAAGCGACCGCGTCTACGCGATGTCTGATGGAATCATCGAGGCGACGAACGCTGCGGGCGAGCTCTTCGGCGCGACGCGGGTGCTCGAGGTCCTCGATCGCGTTGCGCCGGAAGCGCGCTTCGCACGGCTGCTCGAAGCCGTTCGGGGCTTCGGCGTCGACCAAAGCGACGACGTGTCGCTGGTGGAAGTGAAGGTCTGACGACCCACCTGGGGTAGCATTTAGCGCTCATGTGGCGCTCCGCTCGACTTCGCGCAGTGGTGCTCATCGCTGCGCTGATCCCCGCTGCCGTCCTCGCCGATACCCGTACCGAAGCGCGCCGGCACTTCAAGCGCGGCATGGCGCTCATCGCCGACGGCAAGCTCGACGACGGCATCGGTGAGCTGCTCGAGGCGTACAGCATTCGGCCGCACCCCAACGTGCTCTTCAACATCGCGCGGGCCTACGAGAGCGCAGGCCGGCCCGCCGACGCGCTCACGTTCTACCGGCGCTACCTCGACACCAACCCGCCCGATTCAGACCCCGTGCGCGCCACGGTGACCAAGCTCGAGGCGCAGTACCCGAAGAAGGTCGAGCCGCCGCCCATCGACGAGCCGCCCCCCACGAAGAAGCCGCCCGAGAAGCTTAGCCCGCAGGTCGACGAGCGCACCGTGCAGCGGCTGAACGAGCTGGCCGATCGCCTCGAGAAGGCGGTGGCGAAGGCCGAGGCCGCGAAGACCGAGCCTGTCGAGCCTGCGCAAACGAAACCGAACGAGCCCGCCGCCACCGAAGACTTCGGTGTGCCCTACGAAGAGACCGTCGTCGCCGCGAGCCGCCGCGCACAGGCCACCCTCGACGCTCCGAACGCCATCACCGTCATCACCGGCGACGAGATCCGCGCCTCGGGCCTGCTGACCCTGCCCGAGATTCTGCGCCGCGTGCCCGGCGCCGAGGTGATGGTGATGGGCCTCACCTCGGCCAACGTCAGCTTCCGCGGCTTCAACCAGCGCATCGCCAACAAGGTGCTGGTGCTCGTCGACGGCCGGCCGGAGTACCAGGACTTCCTCGGCGTGACGCTGTGGCCGGTGCTCCCGGTGGGCATCGAAGAGATCGAGCGCGTCGAGGTCATCCGCGGCCCGGGCAGCGCGCTGTACGGCGCCAACGCGATGTTGGGCGTGGTCAACATCATCACCCGCTCGCCCGGCACCGGACCCACCGTCGAGGCCAACGGCTTCGGGGGCAACGCCAACCTCGTCGGCGGCAGCCTCGTCGCCAGCGGAGGCGAGCGCGTGAAGTTTCGTGCCTCGGCCGGCTACCAGCAGGGCGACAAGTACAGCCGCGATTACGCCGGGGGCCGCCCCGACATCGTGTCGCGCGTCGATGATCCCAACCTCGGCATGCGCTCGGTGCGCGCCAACGTCACCGCCTTCTACGCCTTCAACAAGGACTTCTCGGTCGCCCTCTCAGGCGGCGTAAACCGGCTCTTCACCGAGCTCTACGCGCTGGGCCTGTTGCGCAACTTCTACCTCGACGGGCTCGGCGGCTACGCGAAGCTCGACTTCACGGGCGGGCCGGTGAAGGTGCGCTTCTTCTGGAACCACTCCAACTTCAACGCGGGGCCCCAGTACGAGCCCACCGGGCAGCGCTCGCTGGCCACCACCCTCGAGACCAACGTCTTCGACAGCGAGGCCCTCTTCCAGCAGGAATTCGAGTTCGTCGGCACGCACGTCGTCGCCATCGGCATCTCGGCGCGGCTCAAGCGCGTGGCGTGGGGCTACATCGGCGCGCTGCGTGAAGAGCTGCACGCTGCCGCCTTCGTTCAAGACGAGTGGCGCATCATCAAGCCGCTGACGCTCGTCGCCAGCTACCGAATCGATCGCCACCCGCTGCTCGACAACGGCAACCCCGGCTACGCCCAGTCACCGCGCGTCTCGCTCGTCTTCCGGCCCTTCGAGAGCCACGCCTTCCGCGGCAGCTTCGCGACCGCCTTTCGCCAGCCGACCTTCCTCGAGAGCTACATGGACATTCGCACCCCCGTGCCGGGCATCAACGGCGCGTCGGTGCTCACGCAGGGCAACCGCGCGCTCAAGCCCGAGCGGCTCTTCTCGTTCGAGCTGGGCTACCGCGGAGAGCTGCCGCAGCTGGGCCTCACCGTCGACCTCGCCGGCTACTGGAACATCGTGAGCGACCTCATCGGGCTGTCGGCTGTGAACCCCGTCGCGCCAGGCGACGCGTTCGACCCGGTGACGCAGAGCTTCCTGCTCGGCCGTTCGCTCTTCTCGAACGACGGAGAGACGTACACCGCGCGCGGCGGCGAGCTCGGCGTGACGTGGAACGCGATTCGCGGGCTCGATCTGCGCGCCTCGGCAGCGGTGCAGTCGGTGGTGGCCAACTCCGGAGCGATGGTGTGCGGCCCCTGCGCGCAGGCCCCGACGGTGAAGGTGAACGCCGGCTTCGTGTACCGCACGCCGGTCAACCTCGACGTCTCGGCCGACTTGAGCGTCGTGAGCTCGAGCGTGTGGGTTGAGCGCGAGCCTTCGGCCGCCGACCCCACGCAGATCGTCAACCTGCAGAACCCGCTGGGCGCCTACGCGGTCATCAACGCGCGCGTCGCCTACCGGCTCTTCAACGACCGCGTCACCATCGCGGTGGTCGGCTCGCAGCTGGGGCCGAACCACCAGGAACACCCGTTCGGCAACTCCATCAACCGGCGCGTCTTCGCGCAGCTCACGGTGGCCCCATGAACCGGCTCTTCTTCGTCGTGACCGCGATCGCGTTGTGCGCGTGCGAGGCGCCCCCCGTCGTGCCCGGCTCCGACAAACGGCAGAACAGCTCGAGCGCGCGCATCGAGGGCAACGTGATCGTCACCTCGCTCGCGCGGGGGAAGATTGTCCTCTTCCTGTACGACGCAGCGCGGCCGCCCCCACCCGTGGGAACGGGGCGCCCCCTCACCTTCACCGTCGTGTCGAGAGAAGCCGTGTTCGGCACCGCGCCCGACGACAGCGCCGGCCCCTTCACCGCGCCCTACGCCTTCAGCCTCGTGCAGCCCGGCCGCTACCTGATCCGCGGCTTCATCGACGCCAACGACGACTTCATCCCCTGGTACGGCGTGACGGCCGACACCACCGCGGGCGACGTGGGAGGCGCGGCGGTCGACCCTCTCACCCGCGCCACCCGCGTCATCGAGGTGGGCGCGACCGAAGACGGCGCGCCCCTGCCCGCACTCGACGTGCCGGTCAGCTTCTCCGACAGCACGCGGCTGCCGCTCGATCGCCCCATCTTCTCGGTCGTTGGAGGCGCGGAGTTCATCACCCTCGCCGGCCCCGCCACCGTGCTCGACCTGCAGGCCACGCCCGTAGTCGAAGGCGTGATGAACCAGCCCGCGCCGGGCTTCCTCTTGCGCTTCGTCGACGACAACGGCGACGGCGTGCCCGACGACGCCAATGGTGACGGCGTGCCCGAGACGTGGCCGCGGGTGGTGGTGCGCAAGCTGGCGCCCGACCGCAGCCCGCTGCTCGACGAGAACGACCTCGACAAGAACGGGGTCGTCGACGCCGAGGGCACCGACTACGAGCACGCCGACGGAACGCTCGACGGCAAACCCGACGTGGTGGTGCTCGCCGCCGGCTTCGACCCGACCGAGTACGCCGCACAGCTGGTCGACGCGATGGGCCGCGTGAAGCAGACCGCGACGCCGGTGCCACGCCTCAAGCTGGTGATTCGCGCGCGCGCCCTCGACGTCTCGAACCCGCTCGCGCCGCAGCCGCTCAGGTCGGTGCCCGTCGGCCGCTACGCCATCACCGTCATTCAACAGACCGGCCAGACGTGGCGCGTGCCCAACGAGCTGAGCCCTGGCATCGCCGACGCCGTGGGCCTGCCCCTCGTCGCGTCGCAGAGCTTCTTCGTTCAGGCCCAGTGACCCATGGCAAGCTGCGCCACGCACCCAGAGGTCGAGGCCGTCGGCACCTGCGCCCGCTGCGGACAGTTCTATTGCGCGGCAGAGCGGGTGGAGCTCGACGCTCGGGTATACTGCGGCACCTGCGCGGTGCGCCCTGACGTCGACTGGCTGGGCATCCACTTCCGCCAATACGAGGGCAAGCGCTCGGGCCTCGCGTGGAGCTTCGGCTTGCTCGGCCTGCTCCTCGGCATCCTCGGCGTCGCCTCGCTCTTCGCGGGGACGATCGACTCCAGACGCGTGCTCGTCGCGCTCGGGCTCGTGCTGTTGGCCGGCGCCGGGCTCGCCTTCTTCTCGGGCCGCCCCTTCGGTCGCTTCGCCCCGCTCGCCGTCGCGCTGCCCGCGGCCGGCTGCTTCGGAGCCGCGTCCGGCGAACTCCTGATCACCTCGATTCTGGGAGGCATCCTCCTGAGCCTCGTCGGCTTCTCCGCCCTCACCGACCTCCGCTCGAAGCTCTTCTACCGGGTGCCGGTGCCTCGCCCTGACCTCCGCAAGCACTTCGATCGCTACGGCAACAACCCTCTGGCCGTCGCCTCGTCGCGCCTCGCCCTCGGGTCGCTCTTCATTCCCGGACTCAGCCTCGTCGCGCTGGGGCTCGCGGTCTTCTCGCTCACCCGCGTCAACTCGAAGGCCACGCCCCCGGTCGGAAACGTCGGCATTGCAGTGGGCGCCATCATCTTCTCGCTCTTCACCTCGATGCTCTGGGGGGTCAGCCTGTCGCCCATTGTCTTCAGACGCCATTAAGAGTTATCGTAACCCTTAATGGATACAAACCGACTATTGCCAGACCCCGACCTCGAGCTCGACGGCCGCAACCCGCTGGTGCTGACCGTCGACGACGTGCTGTCGCGAGACGAATGCGCAGCGCTCATCTCGCGCATCGAGGCCGAGGGGCCCACCGCGGCGCCCATCACCACGCACCGGGGCTTCGAGATGCGACCCGACATCCGCAACAACACGCGGGTGATGTTCGACGACGTGGCGCTCGCAGGGCTCTTGTTCGAGCGCCTGAGAGCCGCCATCCCCGAGCGGCTCGAGGGTCACTGGTTGGTCTGCGGCGCGAATGAGCGGCTGCGCTGCTACCGCTACGAGGCCGGCCAGTACTTCGCCCCTCACTTCGACGGCGCGTTCCGGCGCTCACGCGACGAGGTGAGCCTGCTGACGCTGATCGTCTACTTGAACGAATGCCCCGGCGGAGGCGCGACGAACTTCCTGGGTCTCGAGCGCACGGTGACCCCGAAGCCCGGCCGCGCGCTGCTCTTCAACCACCACCTCCTGCACGAGGGCGCGGTGGTGACGCAGGGCCTCAAGTACGCGGTGCGCAGCGACGTGATGTACCGACGCAAGGCGTGATGCTACGCGCAGCGCCCGATGTTGACGGCCCTGCTCTCCCGCGCCGACGTCTCGCGCCACCTCCAGGCCCTGCACCTGCTCCGTGAGCTGCGGGACGCCTTCACCGCCCGCCGTACTTCGCCCTCGGTGCGCACGCTCGAGTTCGAGCCGGCGCCCTCGTCGATTTTGGTGCGCCAGGCGACGCTCGAGGGGCTGCCTGCGTGGTCGCTCACCGTGCGCACGCGCGAGCCGAAGGGCACCCGGGCGGTGCTCGAGCTGCACGACGCCGAGACCGGCAAGCTGCTCGCGCTGATGGATGCGTCGCACCTCACCTCGCTGCGCGCCAACCTCGTCAGCGCGCTCGCCGCCGACGTGCTCGCCCGCCCCGACGCCAGGAACGTCGCGGTGCTGGGCTCGGGGCTCGCTGCCAGCGGCGCGCTCAAGGCCCTGCGCCTGGTGCGCAGCCTTCAGCACGTCTGGTTTCACGAGAAGAACGTGGCCGAGAACTTCGAGCTCGCGCACCGGCTCGGCAAGACGCTCTCGATGGCCATCCACGCCGCTGACACCGTGCGCGAGGCGGTCGAGTACGCGGATCTCGTGGTGCTCACCGGCGACGTCGCGCTGGGCGACCTTCCGCTGCGGCCCGGCACCCACGTCACCGTGCTCAACGCCGAGCAGTTCACCGAGCCGCCGCTGTCGACCGACCTGCTCTCGAAGGCGCGCCGCTTCGCCGACGTCAGCGAACCGTCGCTGCCCTGGGCCCGGTTCGACGCCGAGCTGGGCGAGGTGCTCTCGGGTGTGAAGCCGGGCCGCGAGCACGACGAGCAGCTTACCGTCTTCGCGAGCCTCGGGCCTGCGCACCTCGATCTGCTGACGGCATGGCACGTCTTCGAAGGCGCACGGCATGATGCGGCCCTCACCCGCATCGACCTGGAGGCCTGACGTGACGAAGCAAAGCCTGGCGCTGCTCGCTGCCCTCTCGCTCACCGCGTGCCCAAAGAACGTCGAGGTGAAGCCCGTCGAGCGCAAGGTGGTGCGGCTGCTCGCCTCGACCCCGGAACGCGAGACCACTGCGATTGAACAGGTCGCCACCCAGCTCGAGGCCGACACCGATCAAGAGCGCACGCCGCACGTGGTCGCCACCGGAGAGAGCCCGCTCTTGCAGGCCGACGGGGCCGACGTCTTTCTCTCGGGCGACGAGGCGGGGCTGCAAGGCTTCGCGGTCGACAACTGCATCCTGCTCGAGGTGCTCTCAGAAGACGGCAAGCGACTGGGTCGCGCTGCGGTGGGCTACTTGAACGGCCTGTCGGAGGGAAAGGAACAGATCGATCTCCTCGGCCGCCGCGCGTTCAAGTTCGAAGCGAACGAGGTGAGCCTCGCCACGCTGTTGCCCGAGAAGGGCCGCTTCAAGGTGCGGGCGACGGCGCTCGACATCGGCGGCGTCGGTGCCGTGAGCGACGTGTTTCTGGTCGTCACGCCGCGCTCGAGCGCCGCGAGCGACGATCTCAAAGAGCGCTGATCAGAACTTCGCGGTCATCGGGCCGATCCACCCGTCGCAGCCTTCGGCGCCGCAGACGCGGAACTGATCGTACGGCGGCTGTTGCGAGGCTGCGGCGCTCACGCCGATGGCGGTACCTGCCGCGACGGCGGCCACCCCCGCCGCAATGCCGACCCAGAAGTACCACTTGCTGGTGACGGGCTCGGCGGTCGCGGCGACGCCCGTGAGCGGAACCCCCGACCCCGTACCCGAGGGCGTGAGATTGGTGGCCACAGGCTTGTCAGACACGATGGGGCTGAACTTCACGACCACCGGGTAGTCCTTGCCGACCACGAAGTTGATCTTCTGTGACTCTTCTTTGTAGCCGTCTTTGATCACCGCGACCTCGGCGGGTCCGGCCGGCACTTCGACGTCATTGAGGGGCGCAAAGCCGATCGACTTGCCATTGAGCAGCACCTGCGCGCCGTCTCTGTCGCTGGTCACCGAGAGCACCGCGGCGGTCGCCGTCAGCTTGGCCTCGACCTCGATGCTCTTGCCGCCCGTCACCAGCACCTTCTTCACGAACGCCGCATAGCCGGGGCGCTTGACGGTGATGGTGTGCTCGCCGCTCGCCACGCTCTGCGGGCCCAGCGGGAAGGTCCCCAGTTCCTTGCCGTCGACGAGCAGCACGGCGTTGGTCACGTTGCTCGAGAGCTTCACCACCAGGTCGCCCCTGGCGGCGATGGGCGCGATGGGCACGAGATCGTCGTCGGGGTTGGACACCGGGCCCGGCTTGGGTTTCGCCGGTTTGGGTTTCGCCGGCTTCGGCTTCGCTGGCTTCGGCCTGGCCCCGGGCTTCGCCTTCCCCGGCATCGGAGAGAGCGGCACGAGGTCTTCGTCGTCCTGCGCGAAGGCCGAGCCCGAGAGGCCGACCACCAACAGCGCAATGCACGCGCGCTTGATCATGGAACGGGAGGGTAGCACGCGGCGAATCTCTGGCGAGGCCGGTCGACGGGTGTACCTTGCGCGCCGATGCGCCGTGCGCCGTGGGTGGTGTTCCTGATCAGCGTGGGCCTGGGCGTGGTGCTGACGCGGTGTGTGCGCACCACCATCCCCTCCACGCCGCCCACCCCGCCACCAGCGCCGCGGTTCGACGTGCCTGAGGGTTGCCTCGAGCTGCAGACCGGCGCGTGGGTGCACGCCAATGACGCGACGTGGACGTACGACGCCGAAGACGACGGCGGTCAGCTCACGTTGCGCTCGCTCCACGTGGTCGTGCGCGATGCGGGCTTTTCACCGCGCACCTTCCGCCGCGATGCAGGCGTCACCCTCGACGCTGGAGTGGTCGACGCCGGCGAGGAAATCGTCAGTTCCCTGCCCAGCCCCAGCGTGCTGCTGCAACGCACCGACGCAGGCTTCGTGGGCAAAACGCTGGCCACCTTCCGCCACCCCACCGGTCGGCTCTGCGAAGTGCGCTTCCCCACCCGGGTGCTGTCGTGTGACGGAGGCCTCTGGCTCGAGAGCCATGACACCGCTGCCGTGGGTGATGGCTGTCAGGCCCCCGCGAACCCCTCCGCGCCGGGGGTGCGCCAACACCATTTGATTCGTTCGGGCAACGCCGCATCAAATGACGCAGGCAGAGATCCCTGACGGCCATGTCCGGTGTAGGGTGACTTCCATGTCTCACGTTCGCTCGTCGTGGCTCGCTTTCGTGGTGGGCTCGGTGGTGTTTGTCGGCTGCCAGTGCACCCAGCCTCCCGTCGTTCAGAAAGACCCGTGCCTCGGGGTGCCCGGCGCGCAGGTCGATCGCACCAACAAGTGCGAGACGAACTCCGACTGTTCTGATCACTTCGCCTGCAAACCCACGAAGGACAACGAAGCCCTCACGTGCTGCGTGTTCCTCGACCGCCCGTGCACCACCGAGGCTGACTGTTGCCCCGGCCAGACGTGCCCGGCCGATCGCAAGAAGTGCTTCGACAAGTTCATCGGCTGCCAGCGCGACAGCGACTGCGGCGACAAGGGCGATCGCTTCTGCGAGGCGTACACCGACACCTACGGCACCTCGCAGCGCTGCCGCTTCAAGGAATGTGGCGCGCTCGGCGAGTGCCCAGACGGCCAGTCGTGCTTCCAGGGCGAGTGCATGGCCGACCTCCCCTGCAACGGCACCTGTGACCCGGGCAAGGCGTGCGTGCCGTCCATCGACCGCTGCCAGGACTACTCGATGCCCACCGAGCGCCCGATGGCGGCGTGCCCGATGACCTGCGCGCCCGGCTTCCTCGCGACGTTCAAGGAGCCCCGCAACATCTGGGACCAGTGCACGCTCCCCACCGTTGGCTGCGTGTGCGCCGAGCTGCCCGGTCTGCGCAGCAACGACCTCGGCCGCTTCTCGGCCATCGCCGCCGACCCGGGCAACGCGGTCTACGTGTCGGCCTACGACGGCCAGTACGGCGATCTCGTGGTCGTGAAGTACGACCTCACCGGCAAGAAGGTCGCCACGGAGTACGTCGATGGCGTGCCCATGGGCAACGTGCGCTTCGGGCCCTCCGGCGCGCGCGGCGGCATCGTCGAGCCCGGCACCGATGTCGGCCGCTACTCCGACGTGGCGGCGCACCAGGGCAAGGTCTTCGTCAGCTACTACGACGTCACCGGTGGCGACCTGAAGGTGGCGGTGCGCAGCTCGACCGGCACGTGGTCCAAACACCGCGTCGACGGCGCGCAGGCCGACCTCGGCCTCTACACCTCCATCGCGGTCGACACCGACGGCGTGCCCGGCGTCTCGTACTTCCAGAAGGGCGGCGACGTGTCGTTCAACGTCATGGACTGCCCGACCCCCCGCCCGATGGGGGCTACGAAGTTCATCACCGCGCTCAAGTTCGCGCGCGCGACCTCCGCCAACCCCACCAGCGCGAGCGACTGGACGATCAAGACCATCTCCTGCCAGTCGCGCCCGCCGCCGATTTGCGACGGCTGCACCGGCATCTGCGCCACGCCGCCCAACGGCACGCCCGCCTGTCTCACCGCCGGCACGGGCTGCACGAGCTGCACGGGAAGCTCGCAGTCGTGTGTGAACGTGAACGGCTCGAACGTGTGCGCCGACAACTTCACCCCGCCTGTGCTGCAGCAGGTGTTGCCCGGCGTCGGCCTCTTCACCTCGCTCGCCTTCAAAGACAAGGACGCGGTCATCGCCTACATGCGCCGCACCGTGCCGACGATGGGCGGCGCCGACGGCGACCTCCTCGCCGTCACCGTCAACGCGGCCGGCACCGTGGGCACGCCGGTGGTCATCGATACCAGCGGAGACACGGGCTACTTCCCCGACGTGAAGATCGAGCCGTCGACGAAGAGCGTCGGCATCGGCTTCCACGACTTCTCGAGCAAGGCGTTCAAGTTCTACTTCTCGCCCCAGCTGCAGGCAGGCGTGACGCTCGAGACCATCGACACCGGCGCCACCGCGTCGATGCCGGGCGACCAGAGCTGGGTGGGCACCGACAGCGCCATCGTCTTCGGCACCGGCGGCGCGGTGTGGGCCCTGTACCAGGACGCGACCCGCGGCGACTTGAAGCTCTCGAAGCGCACCGCCTCGTGGGCCACCCAGCCCAGCCCCCGCACCGAGGGCGCCGTCGGCTTCTTTGCCGACGCCGTGCTCACCGACGGCAAGCTCTTCGCGAGCCACGCCCGCCTTCGCGCACGGCTGGTGCAGAGCGAGCCGCAGGTCGACAACTCCCTCATCCTCGAGACGCTGCCCGGTAACTGAGCTCGTGGAAGCCACCCTCGAGGTCGAAGATCGCGAAGCCCTCGCGGAACTCTTCTACCCGAACGGGCGCAGCGGGGGCCTCACCGTGCCCGGCGCTCCTCCCGGCGCGCTCGGCGAACGCCTCACCCTGCACGTGAAGACGCGCTCACCGGGGCGGCACTTTCAGCTCCTCGGGCAGATCGCCTGGGTGCGACACAAACCCGGGCCGCACCAACCTGCAGGCTTTGGCTTCGACTTCAGCCCTGAAGACGAGCCTGCCCGCCAGCGCATGCTCGCCTTCGCCCGCGCCGAGATTCCAGCGAAGTTCACGCGCATCGAAGATCGACTGCAGGTTCACCTTCAGGTGCGGCTCGTGCACGACGGCCTTCAGCGGAAGGAATGGTTGGCCGATCTCTCGACGCGCGGCGCCTTCGTCCGCACGTGGAACCCCTTGCCAGTCGGGGCAGCGGTGAACCTGCTGCTTCGCCCACGGCTCTCACTGCTCTCGATGGAGATCCCCTCGCACGTCGCGTGGGTGCGGCTGGCCGGAGATCACGCGGGCATGGGCCTGGAGTTTTCACCCGAGCTCGCCACCCGGACGAAGCTCGCGAGGCTGATCAAGTCACTTCAGAGCTGATCAGCCCTCTTGCTGCAGCCGCGCACGGCGATCGCGGTGGTAGTGCGGCGCGCACAAGCCACGCGCCAGCACCTGCCGCTCACACCCTTCGACGGCGCAGTGCTGTTCCCGCTCGTCGCCCGAGCGTGCGGGCTCGAGGCCGAACATCGCGTGGCCCACGGCGATCCACCGATCGAGCTGCTGCCGCGAGAGGTGCGCCCGGCGCGCGAAGTCGAGCAGCCGCGCGTGCGAAGGTTCAGCCGCGTCGACGTTCGACTCGTCGCGAAAGAGCTCGGCCACCGGCACCTCGAGCGCCCGCGCGATGGTGAGCAGCGTCTCGTAGCTGGGGCTGCGCTCGCCGCGCTCGAGCAGCGACGCGAAGCTCACTGAGATGTCGCAGCGGCGGGAGAACTCTTCCTGCGTCAGGCGCAGGCCTTCCCTCAAGCGCCGCACCCGCCGCCCCAGGGCGAGGAGCGACGATTCTTCGGCCCACCCATCGCTCACAGGCAGTATCCGTTGGCCTGGCAGGTGCCGCCGCCCGGGCACGCTCCGCCCGCGCAGCAGCGGAAGTAGCGCTTGCCGCAGCAGAAGCCGTTCTGACACGTGGTGTTCGTCGCGCACGACAAGGTGGGGCACGGCAGCGTGCACGTCGCCGTGTCGTTGCCGTCCACGAGGTAGCGCTCGCAGATGTAGCCCGGGCGGCAGTCACCGCGGCCGCCGTCCCACGCGCAGTTCTTCAGGCAGTAGATGTTGCCGGTTGGGAAGCCACCCGAATACCGCGCGCAGCTGCTGCCCGCGGGACACGACGACGCGTTGCAGAGGTTCGTGCAGTAGCCACCGGGCCAGCCACCCACCAGACAGCTGTCGCCTTCACACTGAAGCCAGTCGGTGCACGCAGAGCCCGTGGGCAGATTCTGACCAAAGCCACCGCCACCGCCGCCTGACGCGGAGCCCCCACCCGTGGCACCACCCCCTGTGCCACCGCCCGTGGCACCACCGCCGCCGGTCGAGCCGCCGCCGCCGCCCGTCGCCCCGCCACCGCCCGTCGCGCCCCCACCGCCCGTCGCGCCACCACCACCACCCGTGCCGCCCGCGACGCATTGGCCCGAGGTGCAGGTGTTGCCCGGCTCACACATCGTGCCTTCGCAACAGACGGAGCCCGGGGTGCCGCAGCAGAAGCCGCGAGAGTCGCAGGTGGGCGCCGCGCAGGTGGTGTTCGAGGTGCACTTCGGGAAGCACACCGGCACACCGGAAGTGCCGACGTTGCGCTCGCACACGTAGTCGGTGCGACACCCGCCCGGGGCCTGACCCGGCATCGTGCACTGGGTGAGGCAGACCTTCGGCGGCCCGACGCCCGACGAGTTGGTGCCGCACTGGCTCCCCGCGATGCAGTTGGCCGACGTGGTGCATGCCTTCGTGCAGTACCCCCCTGAGTAGCCAATCTGAAGGCACGCGCCGTCGAGGCACTGCGAGTCGAGCGTGCACGTCGAGCCGGTCGGCCGCAGCGCGCCAGCGTCGGTGCCTCCGTCGGGCGCGCTCACCAGCGTGCAGCTGCCTGACGAGCAGACGGTGTTGGCCTGCGTGCACATCTGGTTCGCGCAGCACGCCTGCCCCTGAGAGCCGCACGGGCCCGCGTCGGCGGCCTGCATCACGTCACACAGACCGCGCTGACAGGCGAGGCCGAGAAAGCAGCCCATGTTGGAGCAGCACGACTGGCCCTGCTGACCACACGGAGGCGGCCCGGCGTCGGGCACGCCCGCGTCGGTGACGGCGATGCCGCCGTCGTCGAGCACCACGCTGGCGTCGGGGTCTTTCTGACAGCGGCCCGCGCCACAGAGTTGATCCGGCAGGCAGACACGACACTCGGCGCCCATGGTGCCGCACGCGTTCCGGTTCTGCTTCGTGCTGCCCAGACATTCGCCCATCTCGGTGCAGCACCCCGAGCAGTTGGCCGCCGTGCACTTCACCGACGTCTGGGTGCCACAGGCCGCGAGCAAGAGGAACCCGAGGGCCAGTGTGATCACGCGAATCATGGACGTCACGCTACACGCAGCCCTATCTTCCACGCACCATGACTTCGGCCGACAGCGCCTCCACCTACTTCAAGAAGGCCGCCCGCATCATGGACGTGGGCGAGCGCATCGAAACGCTGCTGATGACCCCGACGCGCGACCTTCGTTTTCAGGTCTCCATCGAGCTGGACAACGGGGAAATTCGCACCTTCGCCGGGTACCGCTGCCAGCACGACAACGCGCGCGGCCCGATGAAGGGCGGCCTGAGGTACCACCCCAGCGTCGACGCCGACGAGATGCAGGGCCTCGCGTCGCTGATGACGTGGAAGACGGCGGTGGTGAACCTGCCGTTCGGCGGGTCGAAGGGCGGCATCGCGGTCGACCCGCACCAACTGAGCTTGAAGGAACTCGAGCGCCTCACCCGCAAGTTCGTCGACCAGGTGCACGACGTCATCGGCCCGACCCGCGACATTCCCGGGCCCGACGTGAACACCAACCCGCAGGTGATGGCGTGGGTGATGGACCAGTACTCGAAGTACCATGGGCACTCACCCGCGGTGGTCACCGGCAAACCCGTCGAGCTCTACGGCAGCCGGGGTCGTGACTCCGCCACCGCGCGCGGGCTGCTGGTGGTGTGCAAGCAGATCCTCCAGGACGTGGGCCTGCCGCTCAAGGGCATGCGCTACGTGGTGCAGGGTTTCGGCAACGTCGGCAGCCACGTGGCGCGGCTCTTCCACGATGCGGGCGGCGTGCTGGTGGCCGTCAGCGACATCAACGGCGGCGTGACCAACCCGAAGGGCATCGACGTGCCGGCGCTCTTCGAGCACGTGAAGAAGTACGGCTACGTGCAGGGCTTCTCGGGCGGCACCAACTGCACCGCCGAAGAGGTGCTGCTCGCCGACTGCGACGTGGTGGTGCCGGCCGCGATGGGCGGCGTCATCACCCCTGAGCTCGCCAAAGAGGTGCGCGCCCGCATCGTGCTCGAAGGCGCCAACGCGCCGTGCACGCCCGAGGCCGATTCGATCTTCGAAGAGCGCGGTGTGCTGGTGGTGCCCGACATCCTCGCCAACGCGGGCGGGGTCACCGTCAGCTACTTCGAGTGGGTGCAGAACCTCCAGCACGTGACGTGGGACGAGGAGCGCATCAACAGCGAGCTGACGCGGATCATGACCGAGGCCTACGAGAAGGTCGGGCAGATCAGCCGCTCGCGAAAGCTGCCGCTGCGCACCAGCGCGTACGTGCTCGCCATCGGCCGCGTGGGCAAGGCGACCGTGTTGCGCGGAATCTGACGTTCCTCCTGAACCGACTCACCGCAAGGACCCGACATGAGCATCTCGACGCCGCTGGTGAAGAAGCTGGTGCAGATCCCCATCTTCGGTGGCCTGACCGTTTCCGAGGCCGCCGAATTCTTCGAGGTCGCGCTCGAAGATTCCATCGGCACGGGTGCCACCCTCTTCCGCGAAGGCGACGACGGCGACGCGTTGCTCGTCATCCTCGAGGGCGAGGTGACCGTCACCCGCAAGGGCATCGAGCTGGCGAAGCTGGGCAAGCACCACGTGCTGGGCGAGATGAGCCTCGTCGGTGAGGGCGAGGTGCGCTCGGCGACGGCCTCCGCGCTCACCGACGTCAAGGTGCTGCGGGTGCCCAGCAAGCGCGTGCAGAAGATGCTCAAGCAAGACCACGTCGCGGCGCTGAAGGTCGTCGCCAACCTGGCGCAGGTGATGAGCAGGCGGCTGGCCGCCATCAACGAGCGCCTCGTCGCCGCGTCGGGCGGCGGCAGCAAGAAGCGAGAGGAACTCGCTGACTTCGGCCGCATCCTCACCACCTGGCAGTTCTGATGCTCTCGGCGATTGTGGGGCTCGCGCTGGCGGCACCTCCGTCGGCGGCACAGGCGGTGGCGTTCGCCCAGAAGAAGCAGTGGGAAGAGCTCTACCTCGCGTTCGCTGCCGCGAAGGCCGACGGGGCGAGCAAGGGTGACCGCGCGAAGATCGCCAGAGCCCTCGCCCAGGGCTGCCTCGCGCTCGAGGGCGAAGACCCGGTGATGGCCTTCTCGCTGGGTGACAAGAGCGTCGAGTTCGAGAAGTCGGCCGACGGGTTGTTCTGCACCGCCATCGCCGGCAAACGCGCCGAGCAGCGGGGCGCCGCCGAAGACGCGCTGCGCGCAGGGGCAAGCACGTACCAGAACGACGGGCGCTTTCCGCTCGAACTGGGCCGCCTGCTGCACGAAGACGGGCAAGCGGGTGAAGCCGCTGCGGCACTGGGGAAGATCGGCAAGAAGCAGAAGGAATGGGCCGAGGCCAGCAAGCTCCTCATGCTGATCGCCAGGAGCGCGCCCTCGGTCGGCGGTGAAAAAGTGAGCATCACCGAAGGCGGCGGCGGCTCGGGGGGGGGAGGCATGGGGCGCCTGCCGGTCGGCTCACTCTCCTACGAGTCGAGCGAAGACGGCGAGGGGCGCCGCATTCGCCAGAACCGCTACTTCCGATTTCGGTACTTCAACGCGAAGCGCGATTTCGGCCAGCGTGCCGAATACGAGGGCACCGTGCAGGCGGCGCTCGAAGACGCGCGCACGCAGGTGAAGCGCATTCTGGGCGAGGTGCGCGAGAAGCCGCTCGACGTGATCCTGTATTCCAAAGAAGAATTCAGACTCCACCACGGGCCGCAGTTTGCGCAGTCGGTCGCGGGGTTCTATTCGGCCGACGCGATTCGCATGAACGACTCGGCGGAGATCAACGACGGCAACCGCGCCGTGCTGGTGCACGAGTACGTGCATGCCGTGATGGACGAACTCGATTCGTTCAACCACAGCGCGCTCCCGACGTGGATTCACGAGGGCACCGCCGAGTACGTCGAGTGGAGAGCGCAGGGGCAGGAAGGCCCCCCACCCGCGGTGCTCAAGCAGGTGCGGCAGCTCGCGCTCAAAGAGCAGGTGCCTCACCTGACCGAGCTGCAGGGCGGCACGCTCATCGCCACGCGCAACCCGGGCCTGAGCTACCTGGTCTCGGCGCTCGGGGTGCGCCTGCTCATCGAACGGCGCGGCCTGCCCGAGCTGGTCGAGCTGATGAAGGAATGCGGCCGCGGAGCCCCCTTCGCGCAGGTGCTCGAACGTCGCTTCGGCACGACGGTCGAGCGCCTCGATGAAGAGCTCATGGCCTCGCTGAAGCGCGAGTAGTTTGAGAGCGGAGAATTTTTCAGCCGGCGCAGGGGCGGGCTAGTCTCCGACTGCCCCCTATGTCGGATACTGAATCAGCCATGCAGGAATTCCGCGCGCTCGATGAGCAGCGGAAGATGACGGGTCTCACGCCAGAGGCAGAGCAGCGCTGGCAGGAGCTCGGCATGGCGCTGGGGGTCGACCTCTCCGCCTCGATGCAGCCGCAGGGCTACTACGGCGCCGATGGGCTCTGGTACGCGTACCCACCCGGGTACGACCCCAACGCTGCATGGCAGCCCCAGCAGCAGTGGGACCCCAACCAGCAGTACGCGCAACGGCCGTACACGCAACAGCCGTATGGCCAGCAGCCCTACGCGCAGTCGCAGTACGCCCAGCAGCCCTACGCGCAGCAGGGCTACGAGCGACAGGCCGAGCCCCAGGGCTTCTACGATCAAAACACGGGCGTCTGGTACCAGTGGGACCCGACCCATCAGGCCTATTACGACCCCAACACCGGAACCTGGTACCCGCAGCAGCAACAGTGGCCTGAGCCAGCGCCGCAACCCTGGGCCGCCCCCCAGCCTCCAGCGCCGCAGTGGGGGCAGCCGCCCGCGCCGCCTCCCGCGCCCTCGTGGAACCCGCCTGCGCCGTCGACCCCCGCCTGGCCCGCGCCGGCTGCGCCCTCCGCCTTCGCGCCCAGCTTCGCCGCGGAGCCAGCCCCGGCGCCGAAACCGTCGGTCCCCCGGGCGCCTGTCTTCATTCCGCCGACCTTCACCATCAAGCCGAAGCCCTCGGTGCCCGCCCCTCCGCCGGTTGAACAGGCGCCTGCACCCAGGCCCGCACCTGCACCGGTCGCGGCGGAAGAGCCTCTGGAGATCGAGCACGACGAGGTGATGGAGATCGGAGACGAGGAGGTTGAAGAACTTCCCGTCGCCGAACCGCCGATGGTGACCACGTCCCTCACGGGCCTCACCTCGAACACCAGCATCACCAAGCACGACGAAGCCCCCGCGCAGATGCTCGCAGAGGAGCCCGGGCCGCAGGCCTCAGCAGTCCCTGAGTTCTCCACCGAACTGGCCCCGGCTGCGCTGGCCGATTCGAGCGACGAGTTCTTCCCCTCGGTCGACGCGCTGACGGGCCACGCGCCCCTCGCCGAGTCGTTCGCCACGCCCATCACCTCGACATTCGAGCCGCTGACCGAGACGGCCGAGTCCGTTTCGATCGAGACCACGCCGCTCGAAGAGGTCGCCCTCGAGTCTCAGCCCGACGGCGCTGTTCCGCACGCGTCGCCGACGCAGTCGGCCCTCGACCTTGCCGACATCGGCGTGGATGCGCCGGTGCACGCCACAACCGACCTCCCGGCGACCGTCGACGTGCCCGCCCAGGTCGAGGCGGCCTCGCTCGACGCCGTCGAAGAACCGCTCCCCTCGTTCGCCCTCTCGGTTGACCGGACGCCCCCGGAGGACCCCCCCCTCGACGTCGTCGAGGAGCCTGCTGAGGGATTCCAACAGCCTGCCCCGCTCGTCGAGGCACCTGCCGCCCCGTGGTCGTCGGCGCCCCTCGCCCTTTCATCTTCGGTCGAAGAGCCTGACCAGCAGTTCGGGGAAGCGGCCGGTGAGCCCTCGCCCCTCTCGTTCGAGGAGCAGTCGGTCTCGGTTGCACCCGACCTGATGAGCGACGGCCCCGAGCTCGCGCAGGTCGAGGCACCGTTGAGCGCGCAGGTCGTCGGCGCGGTCACCCCCAGCCCCGTCATCCTCGAAGAGCCGAGCATCTCGGTGTCTGCCGGGCTGATGGACGACCAGCCGCAACCCACGGCAACCTCGTTCTCGACGCACGTCGTCGCGCCGACGCCGATGGCGATCGACGAGCCAGGCATTTCGGTGTCTGCCGACTTGATGGCCGAGGGCGAAGAAGGGCCCATCGCTCGCACCGACATCACGCAGGAACTGCCGCCGGTGGTGCTGCCGACTGAGCTGGCCGAGCCGTCGCACACGCCAGTGCTGCCCGAAGTACGCCTGATGCCGGAGCCTGCGCCCGAACCGCCCGCGCTGGGCGACGACGAGGTCCCGCCGACGCAGCCCAGGTTGGCGCGGGTGCTGCCCGATGGCTCGACCGAGGTGCCGCTGCTGCCGATTCGGCTCGCCCCCCCGGCACTCTCGCCGCCCGTCTCGCTGATGCCGGCCACCGCGCCTCCCGCGCCTCCCGCGCCGCTGCCCATGCCGATGGCGCTGTCTCAACCCGAGCTGGTGCCGATGCCGCCTGCGTCGGCGAGTGCGTCTGCTGACTTCATCGTCGGCGAGGAGCCGATGTTCGACGCCACCGTCGAGCCGATGATCGAGGCAGAGGTCTCGTCAGAGCCCCTGCTCGACGCCACGGTCGAGCCCCTGCTCGATGCCACCGTTGAGCCCCTGCTCGATGCCACCGTCGAGCCCCTGCTGGAGGCCACTGTCGAGCCCCTGCTCGAGGCGACGGTCGAGCCCGAGGCTGAGGTCTTCCTCGAACCTTCGACGCCGGCCCCCGCGGGACCTGCTGCCGAGCTGGTGCCCGTGCCCGCCTGGAGTGACGTGCCCTCGCCCGTACCGAGCGAGCCACCGCTTCAAGCGCCTCCATGGGACGACGTGCCCGAGCCGCCGGTCTCGCCGCCGTCCGGGTCGTCGTTCGACCTCCTCGCGATGGCGCCCGAGGCGGCACCTCGAATTCCCATCCAGACGGCGGCGGCAGCGCCACTCTTCGCCAAGAGCTGGGAAAACGCGGAAGCTGAGCCTGACGTGAAGGCCGACCCATCGCTCTTCGCCAGCTCGTTCACCGCCCCTCCAGACGAGTTCGCTGACGGCGCAGACGACAAGGTCGAGCTGGCGAGCAACTTCGACTTCGTGGCGCCGAGCCCGACGGCGGGGCCCGGCGATGACGTGAGCATCGACACCGACGAAGGCGAGTTCGTCGTCGAGTCGGCGTCGGCAGCCGAGCTGGCCACCAATGTGCGAGCCGGCAACGCCCCCCCGTCGGCCGAAGAGAAGCTCGAGCTGGCGAACAACTTCGACTTCCTCGACAACTCCCAGCTCACCGGCACGGGGGAATCGTGGTCTGACGACAGGGCGTCCATCCCGCTTGCGACAGACGAAGACGAGGTCATTCAGGGCATCATGCTCGAGGAAGACCTGCCCGCAGAACAGGGCGACAGCTGGGGCACTGCCGTCTCACCGCCCTCGCCCGTACCGATGGCGCCCCAGCCTCTGGCGATTCGCGTGCCCCCCCTGCCTGCAGCGCCGGTCGTCCGCCCGGCCCCGCTCGCGGCGGCCCCTCCTCCTCCGCCACCGGTCGCGCCGGCGCAAGCGGGAGGCACCGTCGTGCCCGTTCCGGGCGAGCACCGCATCATCCTCCACACCGTCGAGGGCCAGGTGAAGCGTGGCGCCATCGTCAACGCGAAGCTCGGTGAGCCGCAGCTGCACCTGCAGCTCGCCAGCGGAGGCAACGAGGTGCTCCCGAAGGAACGGGTGAAGGCCCTCTTCTTCATGCTGGCCCCAGGCGCGCGACCCGCCGCGACCGCGGGCTCGAAGGTTCGTGTGACGTTCAAAGACGGTCGCCAGGTCGCCGGCTTCTCGGCCGATCACCAGAGTGCGTCTGCCGGCTTCTTCGTGGTGCCTGCGGACAACCGCACCAACACGGAGCGCATCTTCATCTTCCGGCACGCCGTTCAATCGGTCGCCGTCGATTCCTGAAGGAATTCGCAGCTCTCCTCGGGGGGGTGGATTGACAAGAGGTAGGCAACTCGCGCACGTTTCGGCCTGTACTCGCAGACAGTGGCCGGAGGTCGCATGGGTAGCGAAAAGCGGAACTTCCCTCGGATTCCCGTCGCTTTGACGGCGCATTGCCGCATCGGGAATCGGTTCATTCGCGACGCCGTGGCCGACCTGTCGGAAGGCGGGTTGTTTCTGAAGACGAAGGAACCGGCGCGGCCCGGCACCCCGGTGCGGGTGGCGCTCGCGCTGCCTTTTGCCGACGGCCCCCGCTACTGCACGCTGGTGGGTCACGTGGCGCGGGTCGAGCGCGACAGCCGCGGGTTGGCGCGCGGGTTGGGCGTCAGCTTCGAGGGCGTCGATACCCAGCTGAGTGATCGAGAAGCGCTCAAGGGGTTCCTGACGGAGAAGGCGGCCTGATCAGGTCTCGCGTGCTTCGAGAATCTGCACGCCCAGCATCGCCGCGAGGAAGGCCTTCACCTGCAGCTCGGGCCTCTGGGCCATCGCGACGATCTCGGCGTTGGTGCGCGTGCCGTCGATGCGCGAGAGGAGCAGCGCTTCCCACTTCTCGAGCTCGAGCTCGTGCAGCTGGTAGGCGCAGTGCTGGCTCGGCATGAGGCGAATCTCGGGCCGCACGATGCGATCGAGCCGCTCGGGCTTGTAGAGCTTCTTCACGCCACGAATCGACAGGTTGCCGGGGAAGAGATCGAGCTTGATGCTCTCGGCGCGCGCCTTCTCACGGAAGGTGACGGTGAACTGGCCCTCTTCCCAGCCGAAGAGGCTGTAGATGATCGCCTTCACCTGCTGCCCCACGTAATAGAGCCGCTCGGTGTCTTTGAGCAGACCGCGCTCGACGAGCACGTCGCCGGTGCGGCGGTTGCTCTGCTGCGCCACCACCGCGGCGTCTTGCAGCTGGTCGGCCTTGATCTTCCCCACGCGCACGAGGAACTGGCCGAAGCGATCGGCCGCGAGGTTCGACAGCGCGAACACGGGCTGACCACCCTCGAAGTAAACGACCTTCTTCACCTTGCCGCGCTGGCAGTAGAGCTCGCCCGTCTCGTGCGACAGGTAGAAGGCGCTGATCAGCCCCGGCAGGTTGTCGCGGAGCTCACCCTGACGCGACGCGCGCGGCGCCGAGACGTCGCCCGACAACGCGGGGCGTGAGGGCGAACTCGACAGGGGTCGCCCGCCTGAACCGGGGCCTACGTGGCGTTGCGCGGTGAGCGCCGCGCCCGAGAGCTCGGCGGTGATGTTGCCTGCGCCCGTGACGCGGATCTTCCCCGTCAGTTCCATCGTCTCTTCGCCGACTTCGTCTACGACGTCGACGTCGAGCTCGATGTCGAGGTCTTCGGATTCCTGCTGCGGGCCGACGGTCACCAGCGTCTTCACCGTCGCCAGCAACGCCTTCGCGTCGAACGGCTTCTCGAAGTAGTGGGCCATGGGGAAGCGGGTCATCGCCTCGGTGGAATGTTTGGCGCCCTTGAACACGCCGCTCATGAAGAACAGCGGCACCCCGGGCTTCGCCGCGCGCACGCCCTCGGCCACGTGGTACCCCATCATGTCGGGGAGCAGCAGGTCGATGACGGCGAGCGAGAAGTCAGCGGTCTTCGCCAGCTCGACAGCCTGCTTCCCCTTGTTCGCGCTGACCACCGCGTAACCGGCGTCTTCGAACAGAGATGTCAGCAGAGCCACCAGCTCCTTGTTGTCATCGACCACGAGTATGGTGGGCGTCATGCGGGCTTCCACCCTACTCCCAGACGCGCAGACGATCTTCCTTCTCGTGTCACTGCTGGTCGGTGCGCCTGCAGTCGCGCAGGAACTGCCCGACTCGGGCCTGCCCGATGCCTCAGTGGGCATGGGCGGCGCCGACCAGACCAACGAAGAGAACGACGTGGGCGGACCCTGCGTGACGACCAGCGAGTGCGACCGCGGCTTCGCGTGCACCGACGGGCGCTGCACCCCCACCCGGGTGAAGAACCTCGGCTGTGCGAGCGTGGGCGGCGAGCTGGTGCTGCTCGCGGCGCTGCTCTGGAACCGCCGGGAACGTCACCCTCGCTGACGATGTCAGGACCCCCGTGGCCAGGCTCATCGCAGTCACGCTGGTGGTGATCGCGGGCCTCGGGTTCGTGCTGCTGGTCGCCCGCGCGCCGACTCCGCCCCCGAAGAAGCGCGCGCCGGTCGACCCCGCGCGCGTCATCGCCAAACGCTTGCCCCGCGACGAACACCTGCGCCAGGAAACGCTGCCCGCCGAGCTCGAGCCGCTGCGCTCGATCGCCGTGCCGAAGGTGGCTCCGCGCGAGGGTGACTGGCTCGCGGAGCACCCCGAAGACGGCCAGTCGCTCGCGCAGCACCGCGTCGACTGCGTGCCCGGGCCCGACCGCGTGCTCTACCTCGTGCCCGTGGGGGAGCTGTCGACCGGGAGCCGCGCCGTGTTCGACCAGCTCGAGCCCCTGCTCGTGCCCGCATTGTCTCGCGAAGTTGATGCGCGCCACGGGGCTCGACCCGGCGAAGCGACGCGCGGAGCTGCGCGTGACGTACGAGAAGGCGGGGCTGGCGCGCGGCGTGAGCGAAATCGACGCGGCGCTCGCGGCCATCGCCGACGCCGGCGTCAGTTCTGTTGCATGACGAGCGCCCCGTTCACGGGGGCTTCAGCCGCACTTTCGCTCTGCTCGCAAAGCCTTCACCGCACAGACCCCAATCGTTGCGCAGTTGAGGTCAACGCCCGGTGCGCTTCTTCGCGCGGTCGCGTGCAGCGGCGAGGGCATCCTGCACGGTTGGCGCGCTCGGCTTCGGCTCTGGCGGGGGCGGCTCGATCGGCGCGGCGGCCGATGATGGCGGTGCTGCCACGAGCGCCACGGGCCTCGCAGCGGTGCTGCCGGGCGCGAACTTCGGTGCGCTGGGGCGCACGAGGGGCTTCTCGACGACGGGCTTTCGCTTGCGCAACCGCGGGCCCGACAAGAAGCGGCGCACGAAGACCTCGGCGACCAGCAGCAGAACGACCAACGCGAGCAGCCCCGGCGCGAGGGCAACGGCGGCCTCTGATTCGACCGCGTCCTTGAACAGGCCGACCATGGCGATGCGTTCCTGACCTCCGCCTGCCTTCGCCACAGCGGAGAGGAACGACTTGCCTTCGCTGGCGGGGGCCGGCTCGAACTCGGGCGCCCATGGCAGCGTGACGGGCGGCGCGCGGAAGAGGCGATCGCCCAGCCTCACCACGGGGTGCCAGGTGCCGCTGCCGGGCAGCACGAAGTGGGCGCCGACGCGATCTTCGTCTTCCCACCGCATCGGCAGCTCGAGCGGCTTACTCTTGCCGTCACCGGCGAGCAGCACGAGCGTGGGCGTGCCTGCAGGTGGCGGGGCGTTGGGGTCGAAGTCGAGCGTGACGTGGAGATCGTTGCCGGTGAGCGTGGCGCGCGCGACCGCGTCGACCTGCAGCGAGAGGGGCGGCATCGTCCACCGCACCATCTGGGTCAGCAGCGCGCGTTGACCGGCCCACTGGCGAAAACCACCGGTGAAGCTGCCGTCGGCCTCGGCGGTGAGGGCCACCACGCGCCCTGCCCCGCGCGGCCAGAAGGCGGCGATGGGCGCCTCGTTCTCGTCCCCGGTGCGCAGCCCGACGCTGGCCTGCGGCTTCAAGTACGTGAGGTTGTAGCCACCGACGCCGGGCACGTCGGCGGTGGGGAGCTTGCCGAGCTGCGCGAGATCGGGCCCGAGCTTCGTCATGGTGGCGTCTTCGACGAAGGTCGAGCGGGCCACGGCGATGGTTTCCTGGCTGAAGATTCGCGGGAGACTGGTGACGTCTTCGGCGAAGTAGATGCGGCCGTTGCCCCGGCGGGCGACTTCTTCGAGCAGCTTCGCGTCGGAATCGGCGCGTGAGCCCATGCCGATGACCGAGATGGTGACCTTCTGCGAGACCAGCTCGTCGATGGTGCGGATGTAGTCGTCGGGCTCCTCGGAGTCGGCCGCGTCGGAGAAGAGGATGACGTGTCGCGTTTCCTTGTCGGACGAGAGGATCTGCTTCTTCGCCACGCGCAAACCGACGCCAACGTAGATGCCGCCGCCGCCCGAGAAGCCCTTCGCCACCTTGTCGAGGGGCAGCCCTGCAGCCACCGGGCTCATGGGAAAAATCTGGTGCGTCTCGGTGTCGACCATGTCGACCGACGCTTCGTCGCGCGGGTTGAGCAGCTGCAGCGCGCCGACCACGCCTTCGGCGGCGAGCTCCATCTTGGTGCGACCGTCGGGCACGCGAACGCCCATCGAGCAGCTGCAGTCCATGATGACGGCCATCGCGATGGCGGCCTTGCGCTGCTCTTCACGCATCTCCAGCGAGACGGGGAGCAGGTCTTCGACCGGTGACTTGCGGTAGCCACCTTCGCCGAAGCTGTGCTTGCCGCCGGTCATCACCAGCCCGCCGCCCGCTTCCTTCACGAACTGCGCGAGCACGTGGAGCCCGTTCTCGCTGAGCCGCCCGGCCTCGACGTCTTCGAGCACCACCGCACCCACGCCCTCGAGCTGCTGCATGGTGAGCGGCCCCGGAGCGCGCACCTCGAGGGCCAGCTTCGCGTCGCGCAGGGCCGTGGCGAGCGTGCCGTTGGGCTTGTCGGTGAACAGCAGCACGCGCGGAGGGCCCTCGACGCGCACCACGGCGCGGCCGAAGTCGTTCTCGACCACGCCGTCATCGGGCGTCTCGGCGCGCAGCTCGTACGCCGCGAGCCCGGGCGCCTCGTTGAGGTCGCGGAAGGTGAGCACCGTGGGGCCGACCGCGAGTTCGCGCATGGTGCGGGCGATGGGTTTGCCGTTGCGCAAGAGCGTGAGCGTGGTCTTCGCTGGCGCGGTGGCCTTGAGCGTGGCGGTGAGGAGAAAGGGTTCCTGCGCGGCGACGCTGGGCGGCACGACGAGTGCGCTGACCGCCACGTCCTTTGCTGCGTCCTCCCGGCCGAAGTAGCGCACGTCGACGGGGATGCCGCGCGCGGTGAGGCGGCGGGCGGCGGCGCGGGCATCGAGGCCGGTGGCGCGCCCGTCGGACAGGACGATCACCCGGCCGCTGCGCTCGAGGGGGATGATCTCCCCCGCCGCGTCGAGGGCCGCCGAGAGGTTCGACGCCTCGCCGTCGATGGAGGCGGTGAAGCCGCTGAAGCGCCCATCGCTGCTCAGCGGCATCTCGACGCGGGGGAAGCGACCAAAGCTGACCACGCCGAGGCGATCTCCCGGTCGGCGCTGCGGCTCGAGCAGACGAATGAGCTCTTCGGCCTGCGCTTCGTTGCGCGGCGGCATCGAGCGCGAGCGGTCGACGATGACCACCACGTCGCTGCCGGCGCTGCGCAGACGAAACTCAGGCCGCGCGAGGGCGAGCGTCAGAAGGCTCACGATGGCGACGCGCAGCCACATCGGCGGGCCCGAGATGCGCGCGGTGAGGAAGAGGAACAGCCCGAGTGGGAACAGCAGCAGCAGAGCCTGTGGCGCCACGAGCGTCATCGCGACACCTCACGGACTCGGTCGAAACGCTGTCGGAGGAGAGGAGGCGAACACATGAGGCTCATGCCGCGGCCTCCTTCTTCCTTGGAGCGGCCGTTAGCCAGAAGTCAGCGAGCACCAGCAACAACACCACCAGCAACGGCCACCACGGCCGCGGGTGCGTGCTCGCCAGCGACGCGAAGGCCTGCGCCTGTGGGGGGACGATCTCGTACGCCCCGCGATCGCGCAGATCCGACTCGCGCGGGTCGAGGGGCAACACGACGAGCGAATCGAACTCGTCACCGTCTTTGCTCAACGACCACCGACCCGAGGCCGACAGCGGCGGCAAGGTCAGAATCCCCGAGCCCATCACCGGCCGCTTCTCTCCGTTCGGCCCGCGCAGCTCCCACGTCGAGCCGGCGCTGGCCACCAGCGGCGTGTCTTCGCCGAGCATCAGGTGCTTGCGCGGAAAGCCTGGCGCGCCGAGCCGTACCTGGCGAACGACGTTGCTCAACAACACCGGCCACGCGACGGTGCGCTGCACGTTGCTGCGCCCGACGTCGAGGTTGAAGTGCAGCGCGCCGTCGTCGGCTTCGCTCACCAGCACCACGTCGCCCGCCGTCATCAGGGCACGACCCTGAGGGTTCTCGCCTGCCGTCCACACCACGCCACCCAGCTGCACGTCGTCGAGCAGCGTGTTGCCCTTCTGCGCGAAGAAGGGGCCGACGAACGACTTGAGCGGCGGCTTTGCGCCGAGCTGCAAGTTGGCCTGCGTGCCTGGTGGGCCGATGGTCAGCAGCGAGGGCGAAGTCACCTTCACGCCGACCGCGACCGAGAGGAAGCGCCGCAAGGCCTGCTGGGCGTTCGCGTCGAGGCCATCGAGGAGCGAGACCGAGACGTCGGCGAGCGGCGCGGGCAGCAGTGTGAGGTGGCCGTCTTGCGGGAGCGCGTCGTCGGGCAATTGCGCCTCGATGGGCTCCTTCGACTTGAAGCCCACCCGGAGCACCGCCGTGCCCGAGGCGGCCAGCTTCACGAAGTGGCTCTGCGGCTTGTCATCGGGCGCAGTGAACTGCACCTTCACCTCGGTCGCCTTGTCGGAGAAGTTACCGACGCGCACCGTCACCTGCGCGAAGCCGTTCTCGTCGCGGCGCTGGGCCGAGAGAAACGCGACGTTGTCGGCCGAGGTGCCGACCGAGCGCGCCTCGAAGTTCGGAGGCAGGGGAATCGCCTCGGGCAGCGGGCCGTCGGTGAGAAAGAAGATGCGGTGCTCGCCGCCGCCCGAGAGCTCTCGCGCGAGCGTGAACGCCGTCGAGGGGTCGTGCGCGGGCTGAGCGGGCGTCCACTTCTCGAGGGTAGACAGCGCGCGGTCGCGTTCCTGTTGAGGGCCGGCGAGGACGACAGGCTTCACGCCTGACTCGATGAGGGTGAGCACGCCGGCGTTCTCGGCGCGGGCGATGCTGGCCACGAGGGTGCGCGCGCGATCGGCCGCGCTCGTGGCGCTGGTGAGCGCGTTCATCGAGAGGCTGCCGTCGAGCACGATGACCACGTGTTGCTTCGGTGCGTTCTCGCCACAGCGGAGGTCGGCGAGGAAGAGCGCGGCGAAGAGCACCGCGAGCAGCTCGATGGCGAGCGACGCTTCTCGCGAGAAGCGGTTGAGTCGCGGCCCGGCCTCGGCGCGTTGATCGGGCGTTCGCCAGAGGAAGAGCGCCGACACCGTGCGCGGGGGCTGGCGACGGCGCAGGAAGTACGCCGCGACGAGGGCGGGCATCGCCAGCAGTGCAAGCAGGCCGAGCGGCGCGGCGAGCGTCATGCCGTCACCATCTTGCGAGGAGAAACAGACACCCCTCTCCCCGACCCTCTCCCCCGCGAGGGGAGAGGGAGAACGTGGGCGTTCATGCGACCTCCACGAGCGCGTTGAGCTCGCGACGCGCGAGCGCATCGAGCTGGTACGCCGCATTCGCCTGCGCCCACGTGCCCCGCACGCGCCGGGCGGCGCCCTGCCACAGGTTCACGTGGGCCTTGAGCCGCTCGAGATAGCCGTCGATGACCCCCGGCGTGAGGATGCGTTCGAGCACGTCACCCGACTCGGAGTCGGTCAGCCTCGCGCCAGCCCCGCCGCTCGGGTCGAGGTCTTCTTCGTCGAGCACCTGCACCAGCATCAACCCCGCCGCGCCACGCGCGAGCCGCTCGGCGAAGGGCTCGGGGGGCGACTCGAACAAGAAGTCGCTGATGACCACCCGCAGCCCGCAGGTCGCCAGCGGCGGCGCGCGGCGCAGCGCGAGGTCGAAGGGTTCCCTGCCATCGAACGAGAGGTTGTCGAGCAACGCGCGAATGACCGGCCCCGCGCCCTTCTGCACGTTGACGCCCGTCGCGATGAGCACCGGGTCGAGGCCGCCGCGTCTGGCCAGCGTGCACACCCACGCTGCGACCTCGCGCGCGCGCGCCGCCTTGGCGTCACTCACCGCCATCGACGCCGAGCCATCGATCAACACCTCGACCCGCGGGCTCACCTCGTCCTGCCGCACGCGCAGGTAGAGCTCGCCGGTGCGCGCCACTGCGTTCCAGTCGATGTGGCGCAGGTCATCGCCAGGCGAGTACTGCCGAAAGTCGTGCAGCTCGAGGCTGCTGCCCACCGACGACGCGCGCACCTCGCCCAGCTTTCCGCGATGCGGCACCCGCGGCAGGCGCAGCACACAGCCGACGGCCGCTCGTTCGACCATGGCGTGATCGAGCTTCACGCTCATCGCCGCTCCAGATCGCGCGCTGACAACGTGAGGGTCGCGAGGAGGCCCGCCAACAGGGCGACGGCCGATGCGAGGAGCAACGCCGAGCCGAGGTCGCTGCCCGAACGGTCGATGAAGTTGACCAGCCCGACGATGGGGTTGAGCGCGTTCATCAGCTTCGACGACGCCCGCCCATCGACGAGCAGGCCCGCCATCATCGAGAGGCCCACACCGAGCACCACCGCGAGCACGAAGCCCACGCGGGTGGCGACGGGCTCACCGAAGCGACGCAGCGGCGTGAGGCGGCCGACCAGCACCCCCAGCGAGAGGTACATCACCGGGTACACCAGCGCACCGAAGAGGGCGCGGGCCTCCTTTTCCGACATCGAGCCCACGCTGCGCGAAGACGTCTGCAAGAAGCCCCACATCAAGGTGGTGAGGATCAGCAGGCCCATGATGAGGAGAAAGCTGCGCAAGGCACCCGGGCGCGCGTAGAACGACGAGGCCCCGGCGCGCGGTGGCCACCCGTCGGCCTCCGAGATGCAGAACGGACCGACGACGGTGAGGAAGAACGCGGTGAAGAGCTGCCCCATCATGGCGTCGATGGGCTTGCCTGACGACGTCGTGAAGACGGCGAAGCCGAACCCAAGCGCCACCAGGGTCACCACCGTCAGCGCGAGGCGCGGGCCCACCGAGGCCGCCTCCGACGAGAGCGCCAGGCCCGCCGCCGCGCCTTCCAGCACCAGCCAGGTCAACAGCGACGCGAGGAGCACGCCCCCGAGGATCGCGTTGCGCGGGCCGTCACTCGACGAGATGCGGTGGCCATGGCGCGCGAGTTCCCACGCCACTCCGACGCCGATGGCTGTGGCGCCGCCCAGCACGATGAGCACGCTGAAGGTCGCGAGCGTGCGCCCCAGCTTCGAGCGGGGCTGCGTGGCGATGGCGATGCCGATGGCGGTCAGCAGCGCCGACCAGACTGCCGACAACGCGAGGGCCGCGACGATCTGCACGAGGTCGATGCCGTTGAGGAAGTAGGTGAACAGCACGAACGGCGCGAGGGCCGAGGCGAACAGCAGCGCCTGTGACATCGCGCTCGTCCACTTGCCGCGGGTAATGCTCTTCGCGCCGAGCCCCGTCAGCGTGAGCAGCACCCAGGTCTCTTCTTCCAGCTCGCGGGCCATCGAGCGAAACGCCACGAAGGGAATCACGAAGAAGCAGATGCCACCCAGCGCGGTCAGGTACGCGCCGAAGAACTCGCGCCCGATACCGGTGCCTGCCCGGTCCTGGGCGTCGGCGAGCGCGATGAACGCCATCGCCAACGACACCACGAGGAGCGTCCCGAAGAAGATGGCGAACACCCGAGCCCGCAGGCCCTGGCGCACCTCCTTCACCACGATGGGGCCCACCGAATCGGCGACCCGCTCGCTGACGCTCAACGTGGTCACGCCAACCACTCCGTGTCTCGTGAGCGCAGCGTGAAGAGCGCTGATGCCGCAACGCCGAGCGCCACACCCCACACCAGCAGAGTCAGCGGCACGCCGTCGTGCGACTGGCGCTCGATGTTGATGAGGCCCACCACCGGGTTGAGCGCGTTCAAGAAGAGATCGTCCGCGTCAGAGATGATCTCGCCCACCAGCGGCGGCACGCCCGTCATGAGCACGATGAGCCCGAGGAAGACGAGGCGGATCATCGCCGGCGTCTGCCAGGGGGGATGCGGGATCCACCGCGCGACCACCACGGGGAGCGAGAGCATCAGCAGGGCGAACGCTGGCGCTGCAAGGAGCACCAGCATCGGGCCCATGCCGAGCGAGCCCTGCGTCACCGCGAGCATGGCGAAGGCTGCGGTCGCCGCGAGCAACAGGCCGACGACCAGCACGAAGCCACGGAAGCCCCCGGGCTTGAGGAACGAGAAGCGGCCGCCGCTGGCCCAGTGGATCTTCGCCATGCCATCGCGGTCGCTCGCCACGAAGAGCCCGACGAGGGTGGCGTAGATCGACACCGTCACGCTGGCCGCAGTGAGCACCTCCTCTTGACCGCTCGAGGCCCAGCCCCAGATGAAGAGCAACACGCCGCCGACGAACTGCACGAGGTACACGAGCCGCGGGCCGCGCGCGTAGTCTTCGGTGGGCAACGAGAGCCGCGCCGCCGCCGACTCGAAGAGCAGGAGACCGGTGGTGAGCATGCCGAAGAAGACCGAGAGGGCCGCGATCCAGAACGCAGCGCTCGTCGAGACCTTCTGCGCGAACTCACCGATGGCCACCGAGCCGGCGATGCCGAAGCCAAGGCCCTGCAGGAGCACCCCGAGCAACACGAAGTGCAACAGCGCGCGCACGATGCGCGACTCGGCGAGCGTGGCGAGGCTGACCGCCACTGCGACGAGGAACACCTGGTAGGCGATCGACACGCAGACGCCGACGATGATGGTCGGCAGGTCGATGCCGTTGAGGAAGTAGCTGAAGAGGAGAAACGGGGTCGCCGCGCTGGCGTAGAGCGAGCCCTGCAACACCGAGCTGCCGAGCTTGCCGCTCAAGATCTTCCTGGGCCCCAGGCCGGTGAGCGTCAACAACACCCAGGTCTCGTCTTCGGCTTCGCGCGCCATCGAGCGGTACGCCGAGTAGGGGATGACGAAGAACTGCACCAACGCGAGGCAGACGAAGTAGGCGATGAAGGCGGCCTGGCCCGAGCGCTCACCGATGCCGTCGTTCCCGGCAAAGAAGATGAGCGAGATGAAGAGACAGGCGATCAGCATCAGCGAGAAGAAGATCCAGAACACGCGGGTGCGCAGGCCCTGGCGAACTTCCTTCACGATGATGGGGTTGACGCGATCGGCGAGGCGCTCACCGAAGCGGTCGAACGCATCGGGCACGGGCACCAGTGGTGCGGGGGGCGCGACGGCGCTCATGCCACCCTCCCCTTGGTGACCGACATGAACGCGTCTTCGAGGTCGTGCTCGCGGGTGCGGAAGCTGGCGACCGGAATCTCAGCCGAGACCAGCGCCTTGAGCACGCGCACGCTCGCCTCTTCGACCCACTGGGTGGGCGGCGTCTCGCCCGCAGCGAGCTCGAGGCGAAACCGCACCGCGTTGTTCATCACCGACACGTTGGTGACCAGCGGTTGCTCCAGCAGCAATCGTTCGGCCTTCTTGCCCGCCTCTTCGAGCGAGCCCGACTGCGGCACGAACAACGTGAGCTCGACCTCGCTGAACGCCGCAGCGTTGCTGGTGCGCGACAACACTTCCTGCACGGTGCCGGTCGCGAGCAGCTTGCCCTGCTCGATGATCGCGCAGGTGTCACAGATCTCCGACAGCTCGGTGAGGATGTGGCTCGAGATGAGCACCGCCTTGCCCTGTGAGGCGAGCGCGCGCAGCAGCTCACGCAGCTCGATGCGGGCGCGGGGATCGAGGCCGTCGGCCGGCTCATCGAGGATGAGGAGCTTCGGGTCGTGCAGCAACGTGCGCCCCAGCGCCACGCGCTGCTTCATGCCCTTCGACAGCTCACTGGTGAGCTTGTCCTTGAGCGGCAGCAACCCCGTGAAGTCCATCACCGAGTCCACGCGGGCCTTTCGTTCGTCGCCCCGCAGCCGATACGCGCGCGCGAAGAAGTCGAGGAACTCGAAGACCGTCATGTCGTCGTAGGTGCCGTAGCGATCGGGCATGTACCCGAGCAGCGGGCGCGCTTGATCTGGGCGGGCCACGAGCGACTTACCGTCGAGCAGCACCTCGCCGCTGGTGGGTACGTCGAGCGTGGCGATGATGCGCATCGTCGTCGACTTGCCGGCGCCATTGGGCCCGATGAAGCCGAGAATGGTGCCCGCCGAGAGCGAAAAGTTGATGTCGTCGACGGCCTTGAGCGAGCCGTAGTACCGGGTCAGGCCCTTCACCTCGAGCAGCGCGCTCATTCTTCGAACTCCCCACGAATCCACTGTTCGCTGCTGTTGAGCGAGCTGCCGATGCCGCCGGTCGGGACGAAGCCTTCGCCCTCGGCCCGCGCGAGGAAGGAGCCCTTGTCGAGGACCCGCGAGGCCACGGTCTGGGTGACGTCGGCTGAGAAGCGCGCGCCGGTGATCGAACCTGCCCACTCGAGGGTGTTGCCCGCTGCGAGCGTCTCTTCACCACCATCTCGAATCGGGCCGCCGGTGAAGTACTTGCCGTTCACGTTGACGACGATGCGCGCCACCTTGAAGCCGAGCGCGTTCTGCACGACCACGTCGCCGCCTTGTTGTTTCACCACGATGCGCGCGCGGGTCGGCTCGATCGAGGTGAAGCCCCACTCGCGGTACGTGCGCGAGGGCACGAAGTCGCCGCTGAGCGTCAGGCCGTCACGCCACGCCATGTCGGCGATGTACTTTTCGCGACGATCTTCGAAGGGCGCGATGATCATCGTCGACGGCCCGAAGGTCGCCTTCGATGGCGCGAGGTTCGCGTAGTACGCGGTGATGCCGTGGGTGATGGCGCGGTGTTCGCGCTTGTCGAGCACGGTGAAGCCATACGTCGAGGAATGAACGACGAAGCCGTCGGCGATCAACGAGTAGGTGATGATCATCGCGCAGGTGACGATCGCGGTGCCGGGGATGGTGACGAGCAACGCGGCCGGCCCGCGCCGACGCGCGACCCAGACGCTCCCCGGCCCGATGGCGAGCGTGAAGAGCGCGATGATCAACAGAAAGCGACCCAGCGGAGCAGTGGCCTGCGGCAAGAGCAGATCTTTCACGACGCTCGCCGAGTTGTAGCGACGCTCGTACTCGGGGAGCGGACCGTGCGGGCTCACCGGGTACGTCTCACGAAACAGGCGCAGGTTGCCTGCCTGCGTGCCGGCCGACGCGGTCATGAGCCGACCGAACCCGTAGCGCATGTTGGCGGTGCCGCCCTTCAGGTCTCCTGCGAGCGGGAACATCGCGGTGCTGCGAATGGTGCCTCCGACGAGCAGGTGGCCGCCGGTGGCGACGAAGCCCTCGAGCGCGCGGCGTTGACCCTCTTCGAGCGAATCGAGCGTTGCGCCATCGGGCACCACGATGAGGTCGTACCCGAGGTAGCTGGCCAGCTCGGCGGGCGCCTCGTCGGGGGGAATGGCGTGCACCAGCACGTTCGCGCCCGAGTAGCGGGGCGCCTTGCCGGCGAACTTCTCGAAGTTCTCGGGGCGGGAGATCGACAGCACCACGCGCTGCGGATCGTAGGTGCTCTGAAAGTACATCGACGCGTTGCTCTGCTCGCTGATGCCCGGGCCGGTCGCGACCACCGTGCCGTACCGCATCTCAGACGAGACGGGCACGTTCACCACGCGGCGTTCGCCGGCGTTCACCTCGACCGAGCGCTGCACCACGTGCATCGAGCCGGCGATGGTGCCGCGAATGGCGAGGTTGATGGTCTGGCGGGGGCCGCCGGTGTTGTCGACGAAGAAGCGCACCGGGAAGCTGCCGAGGCGCGGCGATGGCGCGTTCGACTCGACGCTGACGCGCGTGCGACCGCCCGCCACGTCCATGCGGTTGACCTGAGCGATCTGGTACTCGGTGAGCGAGACGAGGCCCGAAGGCGGCGCCTCTTCCTCTTCGGAAGGGGGCGGCACCGCGACCGGCGCGTCGAGCGCCTCGTCGTCGGCCTGGGCCGCGGTGAGCATCACCGCGACGAGCAGCGCATCAACCACGCGCCACCTCCGGCACCGCGCTGAGGATCTGTTCGGCCACCATCTCAGCGGAGACGCGCTCGAGCCCGGCCTCGTAGCTGAGCACCAGGCGGTGGTTGAGCACCGCGCTCGCCATGTCTTTCACCTCGTCGAAGCCGACGTTGGGCTTGCCCTTCGCCAGCGCCCACGCACGGGCCGACGCCGCGAGCGCCAGCGCTGCGCGAGGTGAAGCGCCGTAGCGCACGAAGCGACGCACCGAATCGGGCGCGCCGCCAGCCGAGGGGTGCGTGCCTTCGACGAGTCGGCCGATGAACTCGGCGACAGGCAACGGGAGGTGCACGCGATCGACGAGCGCAAACAACGTCGCGAGGCCGGGCCCGTCGGTGACGGGCTCGAGCACCGGAGGCTGACCGCGAACACGCGAGGTGAGGATGCTCGCCATCGTCTTCGCGCCGACGGGCGGCACCAGCACGCGGAACATGAAGCGGTCGAGCTGCGCCTCGGGCAGCGGGTAGGTGCCCTCGAGCTCGATGGGGTTCTGGGTGGCGAGCACGAAGAACGGCTGCGGCAGCGGGTGGGTGGTGCCGAGCACGGTGACGCTGCGCTCCTGCATCGCCTCGAGCAGCGCGCTCTGCGTCTTGGGAGAGCTGCGGTTGATCTCGTCGGCGAGCACCACCGAGGCGAAGAGGGGCCCCTGACGAAAGGTGAACGCCTTCGTGTCGGGGTCGATGACGTAGGTGCCGGTGATGTCGCCCGGCAGGAGGTCGGGCGTGAACTGCACGCGCTTGAAGGGCAGCCCCAGCAGCCGCGCGAGCCCCTTGCAGAGCTCGGTCTTCCCGAGGCCAGGCAGGCCTTCGAGCAGCACGTGACCTCGCGCGAGGATGGCGGTGGTCACGCGATCGACGACCCCCGTCTGGTCGAGCAGCACCGAGTTGAGGCCCTTCTTCAACTTCGCGATGGCCTCACCCGCGGCCTGCACCTCGAGCGGCGTCAGCAGTTGTTCCGACACGATGGACTCCCCTCCTGCGTTTACTTTTTGGAATCGAAGTAGCGCTGCACCAGCGAGCGGTTGCGGGGCCGCATCGCCCCTTCGTCATAGCCTGCTGCCTGATCACCCGCGGCGCCGTTGCCCGAGGCGGGGCTGACGAAATCGCGGGGGCCTGCTTTCGGGTTCGCCGCGCGCATGCCGAAGAGCTGGTCGGCCTCGCCGCCGTTTCCCTCAGGCAACGCCTCGTAGCTCAGGCGCTCGGGGTCCATCTCCGCTTCACCGCCGAACACGAGCTCCTTCGACTCACCGCCGCGACCGACGCCCGCGCCCTCTTCGACGTTGCGCGAGGCGTGGCCCTCGTCGCCCTGCCCCTGCTGGCTCTTGCCCTGCCCCTCGCCTTCACCTTCACCCTGCCCCTGGCCTTCACTCTGCCCCTGCTTCCCCTGCTGGCTCTGGCCCTGCTTCCCGCGGCTGGCCTGCTGCTGTTGCTGCTGGCCGTTGGAGAACTGCTTCGAGAGCTGGTCCTGCCGCTGCTGCAGCGCCTTGCGGAGATCGCTCACCGACTGCTTCGAGGGCCCGCTCTTGCCCTGCTGACCTTGCTTGCCCTGCTGACCTTGCTTGCCCTGCTGACCTTCCTTGCCCTGCTGACCTTCCTTGCCCTGCTGGCCTTCTTTGCCCTGCTGGCCTTCTTTGCCCTGCTGACCTTCTTTGCCGTTCTCCCCGTTCTCGCCCTGCTCACCGTTCTCGCCCTGCTCCCCGTTCTCGCCCTGCTCCCCGTTCTCGCCCTGCTCCCCGTTCTCGCCCTGCTCCCCGTTCTCGCCCTGCTCTCCGTTCTCGCCCTTGCCCATCGCCTGCTGCATGGCCTGCTCGCCGTCTTGAGCCTGGCCGTCGGACAGGTCCATCAGCGCGCGTTCGAGTTCGTCCTTCTCTCGTTGTGAGCCCTCTTTCGACTGCGCATTCGCCAGCGCGTCTTCGAGGTTCCTCGCCGCCTGCTCGGCGCGCTCGAGTTCACGAGACGCCTCAGCCGCCTGTTTGTCGAGCTGCTTGTCGAGTGCGTCAGCGGCTTCCCAATCGGTCGCATCGAAGGTGTTGTCAGCGACCTCTTCTTGAAGGCGCTGAAGTTCTTCGAGCGCAGCCTGATCAGCCGGTTCCTCCTTCGACACGGCTTGCATCTTCTCAACCAGTTCTTCGACCCGCGTCGAGGCCGCGGCGTTGGTGGGCGGACGAATGAAGTTCGGCTGGGGGACGAGCAGGGCGACAGTCAGGAACACCAGCGCGAGCGCGAGCAACGAGGCCGGGCGTCGCATGTTGATGTCGGGCAGCGGGAACTCACGAATCTGCTGATTGAGACCGAGCTCCCACTCGCCGACGGGCATCTCGAGGCGCGTCAGCAGCAGGCCACCGGTGCCGGCCTGGCGATCGGCGATGACCGCGGCGCGTTCTTTCGAGACCGCACGGCTCCGGCTCATGAGCCACGTCACGACGCCAGCGAGCACCAGCGCGACCGCGCCGAAGGCCCACAGGCCCTTCTGCACGAAGAAGCGCCACACCACGAAGAACGTGACCGCCGCCCACAAGGGGCCCACGGCGGCGCGCACGAAGATCTCGAGGTTGAGATGGCGTCGCACGCGGCTGATGCGCGCGAGGACCGCTTGTTTTCGTCGTTCCTCTCCGGCGGCCATGTGCTGCAAAGCCTAACCCGCGAGCGCGAGCGGTCTTCCGCCTTTTTGGTCGGGCGCGCTCGGGGAACCAGGCGGTCGAACTCGTTGTCTCAACGGTCGTTCGCGGGCCCTGCTGCGCAGAAGGCTGCGCTGCCGTTGTCGCGAAAGCGCATACGGGTACCTTCCGTTCGCGACGGTCACCACCGGCGGGCCGGTCCCCACTCCGCCCCATCCAGCTTCAGGAGCGCCCATGCGCCCGAGATGCGCACCGCCATGGCGACCGTGCAACCCTGAGCGGCCCCGCTTCCTTCGCGTGAGCACCCACACGCGTCGGGAGCAGCGGCCCGAACCACCCACTTCGGGCTGCGGATGAGGGCACCTTGCGCGACGTGCTGATCAGCTCTCGAGCTTGTCGACCACGAGGTCGATGAACTCGCGGGCATCGAGCGCCTTGTACTGGTGCTCGTCTTCGAACCACTCGACGACCGGGTCGGCCTGCCCTTCTTTCATCAGTCGTCCGATGGCGGGGCTCTTGTCGGCGACGGCGACCAGACGCGCGATGATCGCGTCACCGCTCGGGTGATCCGAGTAGCGGCGGCGGATCCACGTGAAGATCAGGTACACCAGCGCAGGGTCTGCTTCTTCGAGTGCAGCCACCGAATCGGCCGTGCTCATCGAGCCGCTCTCCAGCCCGTCGAGAATCCGCAACGCCGCTGCACTCTGTCGCTCGAAGCTCATTGGTAGATGGTGCTTCCTTTACTGCGAGTTGAACTGCCAGTTCCGGAAGCACCACCCCCGTTCAAACCGTACGTGCGGGTTTCCCGCATACGGCTTACCGGTGGATTCTCGGACGGTCGC
>JBILUC010000126.1:0-8620 GCA_044371205.1 Archangium sp. | reverse complement strand
CTTCGTCGAGGCTCCGACTCCTCGCCCTCGCGCGCGGCGCGTCGCGGTGCTGCAGGGCTTCTCCCTGCACGCGGACACCGCGGTGCACGGCCACGACAGGCAGGGCCTCGAGCGGTTGTGCAGGTACGGAGCGAGGGGCCCGGTAGCCGAGTCCCGACTCCGTCGCCTCGACGACGCCCGCTACGAGTACTCGCCGAAGAAGGGCACCTCCTTCACCCTCACCGCGAGCGCCCTTGTGCGTCGCCTCGTCGCCCTCCTTCCTCCCGCCAGGCTTCACCTCACTTCCTTCCACGGCGCCTACGCCCCCCCAACGCCAGCTTGCGCCCGCTCGTCACCCAACCGCCCCCGCACCCACCCGCGCCCGCTCCCGGCGCTCCACCGAAGCAGGCTCCGGCACCGAAACCGAAGCGGCCCCGCCTGCACTGGGCCCAGCTTCATCAGCGCACCTTCGGTACCGACGTGCTGCGCTGCCCTTGTGGTGGCCGCCGCTTCATCAGACGCCTCCACTCCACCCGCAAGCAGGCCGAGGCGCGCCTCACCGAGCTCGGCGTCTGGCTCCTCTCCCGGCTGCTACCTCCCGCCACCGCCCCGCCGCAGTTGCTCCTCGCGATGTGAAGCACACCTCCCGCTTCATGCCGACGAGGGCCGTCCCGCCACCGGTGTGCGCGCCACCCTTCTCATCCGCTCACGTCGCGAAGAAGCGGCGTCCGCTGGCGCTCGTTCTGCCGCCTCGACACCACCCATCCCGCCTCGGGCGGCGGGCCTGGCGTCCGGTTCTCCGGGTTCTTCTTCTTGTTCTTCTACGCTGCGAACTGGGGCTCGCGGGTCGTGATGCTGCGGGTGCCTGCGAGCGGCATCGACCGCACCGCGCTGAAGCCGTACTTCTCTGGTTTCGGCGCACGCATGGAGAACGCGGGCAAGCACGTCGTCTTGGAGTTCTGGGCCGATGACGAGGAGCCCGACTTCGATGACTTTGCGCTCGGCTCCGGCCTCGCCGAGTTCACCCCACTCCGCCAGCAACTGCTCCAGGGTGACCTTCGCGCCGCCTACCTCGGGTGGCTGGCCGGTGTGGACCGTGGCGCTGACGATGCAGCACGAGAGCCCCGCGTGCCGCCTGGCCTCGACAGTCTCGACGGCCCCCTTCGCGCGCTGGCCGACCTCCTCGGCATCGACGATTCGCTCATCGCGGCAGCCGCCGAGGCGAGTCCTCGTCACACATTCAACATGAAGGCCGCCCGTCATTGGCTCAGCGAGCAGTCCGCAGCGACGAAGGACCGGCTGCTCCTCCGCGCCATGCAGAACCCCTCACACTCAGTCGGCGCCGAACTGCTCTCCGACTTCCTCAAAGCGGAGGGACCACCGCCGCGACGCCCTCGCACCGTCGCGCAGCTCCGCGACCGGGCTGCAGCGCTTGCCTGAGCCCCGCTCGCTGGTACACCCACACCATGACCACCGAAGAGCCCTTCGAACTCGAGCTGATCCGCCACGCGATCGCGACAGACGTGAAGGTGACGAAGACCGAGAAGAAGCCGACCTCGGCTGAAGACACCTGGCTTCGAATCGACGGCCGGCTCGGCGACGAGGACGAAGACGATGTCGAGTGGGCTGCGACCGGGTTCATCTTCGCGGTGAGCGCTTTCTCGTTCGCCGATGCCCGCCCTCGCGGGGTCTCTGACATGCACTTCAACGACGATGACGAGTGGACCGCGGTCGATGCGCTGCGCCGAATTCGCTTCGTTCGGGGCGAGCTGCACTTCTCCGCTGACTATGTCCGCGGGCGTTGCATGAAGACCGACCTCGAAGTTCGTCGAGACGGGACCTTCACCCTCACCACGACCAATCGAGGAGAGGCTGCCTCTCGCTGGCTTGGTCGGCTTCAGGGGAAGCAGCCACTCGCCGTCGTGGGCTCTCAGCCGGCGTAGCGACCCCTTCGCCTCGAGGAGGACCCAGCATGCATCGACGTCGGAAGACCGGCTTCGACAAGTACCTCGAGGCCCAACTGGCGGACGACCGGTTCAAGCGCGCCTACGAACGCGAGCGCCGGCAGATCGCTGGCAAGAACGGACCTACTCGTCGGTCGTCACGCGGAAGCGCTCGAGCCACTCAATCAACGCCCGTACGCGAGGTTCGAGTGGCTGTGCTTCGCTCGGCGGTCTTCTCGGTCGCCGCGGTGCGCGGGGACGCGGCGTCCGCGGCACAACGGGCGGGCGCGTCAGCTCCGAGAGGACGTGGCGCATCGAGAGCGCGACGCCCAGCTTGGACGACCAGTCGAAGTCGGAGGGCGCGGTGATGAAGGTGCCTGCAGCGACGTCCCAGGCAAGGAAGGAGAACAGCAGCGAGGCGCTGCGGCGGCGGTTGAGCGGGGTGAGGTAGGCCCACAGCGAGGAGCGAATGACGCCCTCTTCTCGCTGCGCCTCGGTGAAGGTCTCCGGCAGCTGGGCGAGCAAGACGCTGAAGCGCTGCTCCACGTCGGCCGCGTTGAGCGCCTCGCCGTCACAGCCGAGGGTTCGGCAGCGGTAGTAGCGCGGCGTCGCTGCTTTGAGGGCGCGCATCGGCACGTTCGCGGCAGGAATCATCGCCCTCTCGCAACGCGCGCACTTGAGCGTCTTGCGAAGGATGAACGGGTCCTCCTCCGTCGAGAGGCGCTCCACCCGAGCGCGCGCCGTTCGGCGCCCGGCGATGGCTGCTCCTGCGCGTTCGAAGAGGTCTGCGGAGACGAGGGGCTCGTGGTCGCTCGGAGCGCCGTCTGGGTGCCGGCCCATGTACACGGGGTTTCGGAGCATCCGCGTCACGGCGCGGGCAGACCACCGGGCGAGCGCTCCGCCCCGCCGCTTCCCTTCGGCTGCAATCTCAGCGGGAAGTGTTCCGGCTGCCGCGCGCGTGAAGCACGACCTCACGAAGGCGGCTTGTTCCGGGTGGGGCACCAGCTGCTTCGTCTCGGCTGACGAGGTGTAGCCGAAGGGCAACCGGCCCGCCGAGCGGAGGCCCTGAGCTCGCCGTGCAGCGTGCGCGTCTCGCAGTCGCTCGGAAATCATCGAGTGCTCGAACTCGGCGAACGTGGAGAGCATGCTGAGTTGGAGCCTGTCGAGAGCGCCACCGCCAGACGCGAGCGCCCCGTCGACGAAGGAGATGCCGACGTTGAGCTGCGTGAAGTAGTCGAGCAGGTGGACGAAGGCGCCGAGATTGCGGGAGAGCCGGTCGACCCGGTGCACCACCACCTGGTCGATGTCCCCGTTCTCGGCGGCGAGCATGAGGTCGATGAGGCCGTTGCCGCCTCGACACCACCCATCCCGCCTCGGGCGGCGGGCCTGGCGTCCGGTTCTCCGGGTTCTTCTTCTTGTTCTTTCGACGCGGCGTGGGCTGACGACGAGTACGAGGCGCTCCAGCCGAAGCGCTGCGCAACGCCTTGCGTGGTGTGGCACGCCCTGTCGCAGAGCGGGCGGATCGGCAGACCCTAGAACGGAGTGGTCGGGGCGCAGACCAGCCGCGTCCGAATCACGGGCGAGCCCCCATCACGCAGCTCGGGCGACGCCACCAGCACATGACGCGGCTGTTTGCTCGACCACGCCATCGACGGGGTGTCTTCGACGCGGTCAATCAACTTGCCCATCGTGTGAAGGTGAAACTCGTTCAAGTCCGTTCTCGCGCCATAGACAGCGGTCACGCCGCCATCAAGGGCGACGGCCGCGAGCACGGACCCGGCGAGCCCCTGATTGGGAAAGAGCTGCGGGGAAGTCCTCTCCGTGAACAGCTCATCGAGAGGCCCGAACGAGGCGAGCGTGACCAGATTGATGGTGGGAGCGAAGGTGCCGAGCACCTGCCACGAACCCACCGCGTCCATCGCGACGCCGTCGACCGACGAAAGGCGCACCAGAGACTGGTTCACCTCGGCGAACCCCAGACTGGAGAAGTCGGCAGTGGAGGGCATGGGAAGTACATCGACCAGCGGCACGAAACGGTTTCCGGCATCTGAGACGCCCCCATCTCGCTGTCTTCCAAGATCGTTCGAATCGGTCGTGCAGAGCCCCGGCAAGACAATGTCCAGGGAGGAATGGCCTACCAAAACGGCCCGACTGCTCCCGTTGCCTGAGAGGAGCAGTGAGCTGAGTGGCAACACATGGTCGGCGGCAGCGATGGTGATGATGGTGTTTGCCGAGAGAAGCGAGATGACGTTGGCAATGACCCCGCCATCGGGTCGTCGTGCGGTGACGAGCGCCTTGCGGTCAAAGTCGATGACGGCGGCGCGATGGGGCTGCTGCAGCGGTTGGAACGCTGGTGTGTAAATCACCTGCTTCGCAGGCCGGCGCACGGTTGCGTTGTCGGCGGCAGTGACGGCGAAGCCACCATCAATGCGCCAGGTCGCGACACTCACCACCCGATTCCCCTCGTTCGACCGCGCCAGTTGCGGCCAGAACGGGCCCGGACCGTTGGCAAGGGACACCAGCGTTGAGAGACCACCATCTGAGGAGAGGCGGAAATAGACAAGCTCAAGCCCCCCATCGACGACGCGCGAGGCAACCACGCGGTACACCTCCTCATCGCCGCTTTCGTCGCCCTGCACTGCGACCTCGGTGCCATCGAGCAGATCGCGCACCGGCCCGACCCCGGCGACGCCACTGCAGTCGCGATCGACACCGTCGCAGAGATCGAGCGGCGCGTAGCCCGCATCGGCCAGCGCGCTGCTGAGCAGGGCCTGCGAGCACGTCGGCGCTGAGCACGTCCGATAGGCGAGCAAACGCCCCTCGCTGCGGCTCCGGCAGAGGCCCAGCCCACACGCGAGCTCGGTACCACCGTCGTCGTCGAAGAGCTCATCGACATAGCCATCGCAGTCGTTGTCCTTGCCGTCGTCTTCAGCGCAGCTCTCCCGTGCGCGCCAATCGGCAAGTTGCTGGTACGACAGCATCGAGCACCCCACCACGTCGCCGACCACTCTTCGCGCCTGGTTGCACACGCCGGGTGCCGGTGCGCAATTCGAAGCTTCACGACACACGTCGTAGCCACCGTCGCTCAGACACGCCTGTGAGCCAACGTACCCGACCGCGCCCCCGTCGATGACGCACTCACGGTCGGTGGTGCAGAGGGCTGGCGAACACGCGGCCCACCCGCGCTCCAGCGAGCATGAGGACCTCCCCGGGCCGGCGTCGGCGAGCTCGCAGTCCATCGTGGTCGGCTCCTGGCACGGTGCGACGCATTCGTTGTCGAAGCGACACACCAGGGTTGGGCGACACACTCGAGACCCGGCGAAGTCGCACTTTCCTGGTCCCGGCTCCTTGTCTGGAAAACACGCCGCGTTGCTGAGACAGAGGGTCGCGACGACGAGGGCTCTGAGCGAAGCCGACATGTCTGGGAGCCTCTCACGCGGCCGGCGTGCTCGCAGCATGCTTGGTTTTGGCCAAGGAATCAGTCAGCGCTGAACGCGTAGACCAACGCCTTTCGGCCGAAGGTCACGCGCTTCGACTTCGCGTCCCACCGCAGGCGATCCTTCTCGAGCGAGCGGAGATACTGTTCAAAGAAGTGCTCGAGGCTGCGTGCCACGGTGCGGCCCGGCCCGTAGTCTTCGCGATCGCGAAACACGAGGCGCCCGTCAGCCAGCTCGATCCACAGACCGGCCCCAAACGAGTTGGTGGACGCCCACGGCACACGCACCAGTCGGCCACGCGCATCGCGCCCCAACGTGCCCTTCGAGTCGGCAAACTGCTGGAAGCGGGAAGTCGCGAAATCGAGCGCCTCGTCGATGGAGAGCCAGCGGAAGTCGCCCGGCAGCCAGTGCATCGCCGGCTTCGCGGGCTCTCCTTGAATGGTTGGCCGCTTCTTCACCGGCCGATCCTGTCCATCGTGCGCGCCCCAGCCTGCCGTCGCGAGGTCGCCAATCTCGGCCTTCAGGGCTGCGAGCTTGTCTGGCGCGGGCGGCCGGAGGTTCAGCTTCGGCCGGGCTCCGCCTCGAACGCGCGCGTCGAGCGCATCGAGCAACGCGACCACACTCATCGGCACCATCCGGGGCGAGTCATGGCGTGAGTCTCCCACGCCCCGAGCCTCGGGATCAGTTCTGGCGCGAAGCTCAGCTGGCCTTGAGCTCGGTGAACTCGCCGGCCTCGCCGAACGCGCCGAAGTTGCTCAGCGGCGCTCCGTTCGTGTCGCGCACGCCCACCGCGTTGATGAGCGTGGTGAGCAGCTTGTTGTGCGGGGCGTCGGTCGACTGCCGGTGTTCTGCTGCCGGGTCACCTTCAGGTACTGCCCCTGTCGCAACGCACCGCCCGCGCTGCCGGCGATGAGGAAGGGCATGTCCATGAAGTTGTGCTCGAGGCCGTCGGACAGCTCGTTGGCGTAGAGCACCGCGCTGTTGTCGAGCACCGTGGTGCCGCCCGCTTCCTGGTACGAGTTCAACTTGTCGAGCAGGTAGCGGTACTGCGTCATGTACCAACGGTCGATTTCGTACAGCAGTTGCTTGTAGTCAGCGCCGCCCACGCCCGTGTTCGAGCCCGCATCGGTCGTCGCGTTATGGCTGATGGCGTGGTGGTGGTACGGGTGGTTGAGGCCGTCCCACCGGAAGGTCGGGCCGCTCGAGCCGTTGTTCCACTGCAGCGTCGCGACGCGCGTGTGGTCGCAGGCCAGCGCGAGGGCCAGCACGTCCATCTGCAGCCGGCCTACCGCGCGGTAGTTGGCGTCGCTGCCCACGGTGCTCGCGTTGAGCGCCATCAACTCGGTGCGCGTGGCGTCGGGCAACTGGCAGGCCGGCAACCCGGTCTGCTGCATCGCCATCTCGACTTCGCGAATCGACGTGTAGTGGAGGTCGAGCCTGGCGCGGTCCCCCGCCGACAGCCGCTTCGCCTTGAGCGCGTCCATGTCGGTCTTGACCAGGTCGAGCACGCTCACCCGCCGGTCGTACGCCAGCTGCGCGGCGTTGGTGTTGGTGGGCATGCCCGCGCTCATGAAGTCCTGAAACGCGACCCACGGGTTGTTCTCGCCCTGCACGGGCTGACCGTTGCCGAGGTAGCTGATGACCGACAGCACGCCGCTCCCGCGCGGCCCCACCTTGAGGGTGAGCGAGCGGCGGCCCATGGGGTTGATGCGCGAGGCGATGAACTGGTCGACCGAGATGCCCGCTGCGTAGTGGTCGGCGCCGGCCAGCTGCTGCGCCGTCAGCTTGCCGCCCATGCCGTTCTGGTGGTCACAACCGACCGGCGTCTGCCCGTCGAAGTTGAAGCCCTTGGGCACCTTGTGGATGCCGCGCGGAATGAGCAGCTTGTTCTCGAGGCCGGCCAGCGGCGCGAGCGAGGTGTTGGTGAACGACGCGGGCGTCAGCGCGCCGTACGGAGTCGCCGGGAAGAAGCGGTCCATGTTCACGCCGTTGCACTCGAAGAACACCACGAAGCGCCGCGGGTTCATCGTCTGCGCCCGCGCCGTCTTGCTGGCCAGCGACTCGAGGAAGGGCAGACCGAGGAGCACGCCGCTGGCCCCCCGCAGGAAGAAGCGGCGGCTCAGGCGGGAACTCATGGCGCCTCCGGGCGAAGCGTGAACGAGGGGAGCACGGCGAGGTCGACCAGCAGCTCGCGCAACGCACGCGAGTCGTCGGTGAGGTGGTTGGTCAACGTCGTCACGTCGCAGGCGTCGTCGTTGGTGGTGCCGCGCTGGTTGGCGTAGCGGAACCAGTTCTTCGCGTAGCTCTCGCGCGCCTGCCGGCTCTGGCTGATGGCGTCGACCAGCCCGAGCGCGTTGGTGAAGGTAGTGGGTGCGTCGGACAACAGGATGCTCCCCGTCGCGTCGATGGGCACGGCGTTCTCGGTGGTGCGGTAGCGGCCCAGCGCGTCGTAGTGTTCGAACGCGAAGCCGGGGCCGTTGATGGTGACGTGGCAGCCGGCGCAGTCGCGCGCCGACGTCTTCACGGTGACCTGGTCGCGCGTGGTGCGAATGGTGCTCATGTCGAGCGGCGGCAGCGTGAAGTCGATGCCGGGCGGCGGGTCGGCCTGCGGCTGGCCGAGCACGCGGCGCACCACGAAGACGCCGCGGTGAATCGGCGAGCTCGTGCGCTGGTAGCTGTGCGACGCGAGAATGCCCGGCTGCGTGAGGAGCCCGCGCCGCCGGGTGGGGTCGAGCTGCACGCGGGTGAAGCCGGGGCCGGTGACGCCCTGCAGGCCGTACACGCGCGCCAGCTCCTGGTTCACGAAGGTGTGGTTGGCCGCGTAGAGCGAGACGAAGTTGGTCTTGTCTTCCAGCATCACCGAGCGAATGAAGCGCAGCGACTCTTCCTGCATCGAGGCGGGAAGGGTGGCGGTGAATTCCGGGAAGAGCGCCGGGTCGCGCGCGATGGTGCGCACGCGCTCGAGCTCGAGCCACTGCGTGTGAAAGTCGTCGATGGACCGCCGCGCCCTGGGGTCGTCGAGCATGCGCAGCACCTGCGCGCGCAGTTGCTCGGGCGTGCCGAGCGCACCTGCTTCGGCCGCGTCAAAGAGCGCTGACTTCGCGCGCATCGCGCTCTCGATTTCGTCGCGCTCAGCGGCGTCGAGCGACTGGAGCGTGCGCTTCTCGATGTCACCCATGCGCGCGGCTCAGGGACTGCAGATGGATCGGTCGATGCCGAACCCGATGTACGTGCAACGCGGCAGCGACGGCACGCAGTCGG
>JBILUC010000071.1:0-28523 GCA_044371205.1 Archangium sp. | reverse complement strand
CGCTGCTGCAGGCGATGCAGGAACAGCGGGTGACGGCCAGCGGTCGCACCTGGCCGCTCGAGCCGCCCTTCCTCGTGTTCGCCACCCAGAACCCCATCGAGCAGGAAGGCACCTACCCGCTGCCCGAGGCGCAGCTCGACCGCTTCATGTTCCTCGTCGACGTCGGGTACCCGAGCGCGGAAGAAGAAGTGCAGATCGTCAAGCAGACGACCGGCGGCCCCTCGGCGGCGCTGAGCAAGGTACTCTCGCCCGAGCAGATTCTGGCGCTGCAAGACCTCGTGCGCCGCGTGCCGGTGCCCGACCACGTCGTGAAGTACGCCGTCGACCTCGCGCGCGCCACGCGCCCCAAAGAGCCCGGCGCGATGGATTTCGTAGCGAAGAACGTGAGCTGGGGTGCCGGCCCGCGTGCCAGCCAGTACCTGGTGGTCGGCGCGAAGGCGCGGGCGGTGCTGGCGGGGCGCTTCGCGGCGACCGTCGACGACGTGCGCGCGCTGGCGAGGCCGGTGCTGCGCCACCGCGTGTTGCCGAACTTCACCGCCGAGAGCGAAGGGCTCACCAGCACGAAGCTCATCGACACCATCCTCGAGCGGGTCAAGCCGAGCTGAGCGGTTTCACCACTGCCGCTCTCACGAGGCGGGGCGGAGACCACCGTCGGTGGGGTGCGGTCGGGCGGCACCCCTGCGAAACAACCGCTCGGCCGTCATCGGGTTCACCGCCATGATGCGCGGCCATGTTCTACACACCGTCGGGCAGGGCGCCGGGTGACGGCATCGCGTTGGGGCTCGGGGTGGGCATCGCCGCCGCCGTGCCGCTCGCGTTCGTCTATTCGTACGCGATTCTCTACATCCCCATCATCGGCATCGTGACGTTCATCCTCACCGGTGGGTTCGGGCTCCTGCTCGGCGTCGCGGTGGGGAGCCCGATGCACGCACGCAAGGTGCGCAGCCCGCTCGTCGCCTCACTCGTTGGCTTCGCGGTCGGCCTCGTCGCGCTCTACGCGATGTGGGTCGTGTGGCTGTACGGGCTCATCCAGCGCAGCGGGGGCGATGGCGCGAGCGAGGTGACGTTGCTCGGGCTCGCGACGTGGCCTCCGGCGGTGTGGCAGCTGGTCGAGCTGGTGAACGAGACCGGCGCGTGGTCGTTCAAGGGCACGACCCCGACCGGCGGCGTGCTCTGGGCCATCTGGGGCTGCGAGGCGCTCATTCTCGTCGGCATGCCGACGTGGCTCGCGGGCAACACCGTGTCGGACCCGTTCTGCGAGAAGTGCGAAGCGTGGTGTGAAGACAAGCAGTCCTTCTTCCTCACCGAGGCCGTCGACAAGAAACAGCTGCTCGATTGGCTCGGCGCGGGGAGGCTCGATCAACTCGCCGCGCTGCCCGCACCTTCGACGGCGGTCTCGCTGACCACGACTGCGTGGCGCTGCGGCTGTAGCGAGACGGCCACCTTGTCCATCATCGAGGCGAAGCCGAACTCGAAGGGCGAGCTCCAGACGCACGACGTCATCAAGCACGTGCTGTTGCCGCGAGACGGCTTCGCGACCCTCACGCGGCTCAATGCAGAACGAAACACGCGGCTCGGGGTGGGCGCTGCGACCGAGCCGCCCGCAGGTGGCTGAGCCGCGCGCTCTCTTCCCGGCAGGACCGCAGGGACGATGCAGCGCTCGCACGAGTCACCAGCGAACGCGCGGCAGGGTCTCCTCGACCTCCCCGACCCTGAGCGGGGAGACTTCCGCAGTGAGCAACGCCGAGAGCTATCGCAGCGCCGCGGCGTTGGTGGGCTGCAGCGCCAGCGCGCGACCGAGCGCCTTCAAGGCCGCGCTCCGCCCGGCATGGGTGTCAACTGTCGCCCGCACGCACGCGCCGCCGCGCTCGAGGCTCAGAACGCGTCTTCGCTCAGCTCCATGATGAGCAGGTCGCTCTTCGGCACGAACTGCATCTCGCTCACCACGCGCGGCAGCACCTCGTGCGCGAAGAACTTCGCCGACGCAATCTTCCCCTCGTAGAACGCCACGTCGGGGCCGACGGCGGTCTTCTTCTTCTCGAGCGACACCGCCGCGTGGCGAATCAACAGCCACCCGATGACCACCTCCGCGAGCGCGAAGAGCATGCGGTTGCCCTGCAGACCCACGTGGTAGAGCGACTCACCGAGCTTCTCCATCAGCGCGCCGAAGCCCGCCTGCAGCGCCGACAGCGCCTCGGCGAGCGCCGCCCGTTCCTTCTTCAGCGCGTCACCGCCCTCGTTTCCGTCGAGCGTTTCCTGCACGAGGCCCATCAGGCCCTGCAACGTGGCCCCGCCGTCCTTCGCGATTTTGCGCATCAACAGGTCGAGCGCCTGAATGCCGGTGGTGCCCTCGTAGAGCGTGTCGATCTTCTGATCGCGGATGTATTGCTCCATCGGGTAGTCGGTCAGGTACCCTGAGCCGCCGAAGCACTGCAGCGAGAGGTGCAGCAGCTCGTACACCTTCTCACTGCAGTACCCCTTGATGAGCGGGAGGATGAGGTCGTTGAGCGCCGTCAGCTTCGCCGCCTCGGCCGAGGTGTGGCCGCCCTTCATCTCGACCTGATCCTGCAGCGACGCGTTGAACAGAATCAGCGCGCGCATGCCCTCGGCGTGGCTCTTCTGCAGCATCAACATGCGCCGCACGTCAGGGTGGTGGATGACGGTCACCCGCGGCGCATTCTTGTCGCGCGCGTTCATCAGGTCGGCGCCCTGCTTGCGCTCCTTCGTGAAGGCGAGCGCGTTCAAGTACGCGGTCGAGAGCGTCGCCGCCGACTTGAGGCCCACCGCCATGCGCGCGTGCTCGATGACGTGGAACATCTGCTTCATGCCGTCGTGCACGTTGCCCACCAGCCAGCCGACGCACGGCTTCGAGTCACCCATCGTCATCTCGCAGGTGGCCGAGGCTTTGAGCCCCATCTTCTTCTCGAGGTTCGTACAGAAGATGCCGTTGCGCTCGCCGAGCGTGCCGTCGTCGTTCACGAGGAACTTGGGCACGATGAACATCGACAGGCCCTTCGTGCCGCTGCCCGCACCTTCCGGCCGGGCGAGCACGAGGTGAATCGTGTTCTCGGTCGCGTCGCCGAGGTCGCCGTTGGTGATGAAGCGCTTGACGCCCTCGAGGTGGTAGACGTCGTCTTTCACCTGCTTCGCCTTGCTGCGGCTCGCGCCCACGTCGCTGCCGGCGTCGGGCTCGGTGAGCACCATGGTGCCGCCCCAGTGCCGCTCAATCATCGGCCCCACGAAGCGCTTCTTCTGCGCGTCGGTCGCCAGCGCGTCGATGATGCGCGCGAGCACGTTGCCCAGGTACGCGAACGCGATGGACGGGTTGCTCCCCAGCACCAGCTCGAACGAGCCCCAGTCGAATGACGGTGGCGCGCCGATGCCGCCCAGGTGCGTGGGCAGCGCGAGGAGGTGGACGCCTGCCTCGAAGTACGCGTGGTACGACTTCTTCATCGCGGGGCTCAGCGTCACCGTGCCCGTCTTCGGGTCGAAGCCCAGAGGAATGCGGTCGCCTTCGGTGAAGCCCTCGGCCAGCACGCCGGTCGCCAGCGGCACCATGGTGTCGAGCGTCTGCCGCGCGGTCGCCTCGTCGATGTCGCCGAACGGCTTCTTCCCCAACGAGAGCGCTTGAATGCGCAAGAACTCGAAGAGGTTGAACTGAATGTCGCGGAGATTCGGCTTGAAGTGGGGCGCGGTGGACATGTGACCTCGGGGGCGAATTTCTGGGGAAGTTCGACGCGAATTTGGCCGATCGACCTTCTGGATCCAACGACTTACGGGGCTGCCCGAAACTCGCGGCGAGTTGTCTAACGCTGCATGCCCCGGCTGCCCCCGACGCAGGTGCTGTTCAGTCAGTACGGCGGCATGGTGCTGCGCCGCGCGCGCGCGCTGCTGGGTGACGAGCAGGCCGCCCGCGACGCTGCGCGAAATCGCGACGTATTTCTATCTCGACCAGCTCAGCCACGAGGAGATTGCGAAGCTGCTCAACGTCTCGCGCCGCACGGTGGGCAACCGGCTCGTCGAGTTTCACGCCGCGGCGGATGAACTGACGAAGCAGCAGAAGAAGGTGATGTCGTGAGCGCGCTCCTCTCGCGGCGCGACGAGCGCTGCCTGTCAGACCTCACGATGGACCGGTTTCTGCTCGGCGAGACGGCCGACTCCAACGAGGGCAGGGCGCTCGAGCGCCACCTCGCGTGGTGCAGCCAGTGCCTGGCGCGCATGCAGTCGCTGCGCTCGCTCTACGGGCACGCCGAGATGCCCGAGGTGACCGACGAGCCGCCGCTCGAGGCGACGACCGAAGTCACCACGCTGGCCTCGGTCGACGCATGCGGGGTGCTCGAGGTGGTGTTGCTGCGCGATGGGCTGCTCATCGGCACCGAGGTGTTCACCTCGGGCGCGTGGCTGGTCGGCAGCGCGCCGCGCGCGCAGCTGCACCTGCAGGCGACGGGCGTGGCGGCCGAGCACGCGCGGCTGTCGTTCCGCGACGGGGACGTCAGCGTCGAGCGCCTCGGCGGCCCGGTGATGGTCAACGGGTACCACGTGCAGAAGAGCGCGCTGCGGTCGGTCGACGAGCTCATCGTCGGGCCCTTCGTGGTGCGCACCCGCGTGATTCGGGAGCGCTGGGCCGAGCCGGCACCCAGCCCCGGCGTCATCGAGCTCAAGACCCGTCGCATTCGCGCCCTGCCGTCGCCCGCGCAGCCGACGGTCGTCTCGGCTCCTCTGCTCGAGGAAAGGCAGACCGCCGTTCGCGTCGAGCTCTTCTGGGGCGACACGCTCCAGGCCGCGGAGTTGCTGAAGGGTGACGCCACGGCCAGCTACTTCCCGCCGTTCACGCCCGGCAGGGAGCCGTCGCTGCGGAACACGCCCGAGGGAATGCGCCTCTCGCTTCCAGGCGCGCAGCTCGAGGCGCAACGAGAAGGGCGGTGGCAGGCCGTCGGTGACGAGGTGACGCTGACGCCGGGGCTTCGCGTTCGCGCGGTCGAGGGTGCGCTCCGCCTCGAGGTGAGACTCGACGCCTCGCCCGACGTCGTGCCCGCGCAGAAGTGGGCGTCCCGGCTCGAGGGCGGCTTCGTTCCGCTCGCCTCGTTCTTCCTCCTCGCGCTGGTGGTGTTTGGCGTCGCAGCCTCGACCGTCGAAGAAGACGATGCCTTCGCGGCCCGCACCACACCGAAGCTGTCGGTGCACCTGGTGCCGCCGTCTCCGAAGCAGGTACCCGCGCCGCTCACGCGGAAGACGGAGGTGACGAGCGACGCGCCCCGTGCCGAGCCGAAGCCGTCGCACCCTCGCCCGAGCGCGCCGCCCACGAAGGCGATGCCGCCGCACCTCAAGGGGTTGGCCGGGCTCGACAAGGCGCTCGAGCTGACCAACCGCGCGATGAAGAAGCTCGAGCAGTCCACCACCGGCGTCGGCACGAAGCGCCCGGGCGTGCTCGGTGCGGGGCTCGATTCCCTCCCTCGGGGCGGTGCACCGAACGGGGGCCTCGCGCTCGGCGTGGATGGTGTGACGGGTATCGGCGTCAAAGGGCTCCAGGGCCGCGGTGAGATGCGCGCCGGGCGCACGGGCAAGGGCAAGGTCGGCGGGTTGCTCGCCGCGCCCATCGACCGCACGAAGGTGAGCGCGCCGGTGGGCACCATCGACCGCGACGCGGTGGCCGCCGTCATCAACTCGCACCTCGCGGAGGTGTCCCGTTGCTACGAGTCGGCGCTGCTCTTGCACCCCGACCTGAGCGGGAAGTTGAAGTTCGAGTGGGTGATTTCGCCTTCGGGCACGGTGAGCGCGGTGAAGCTGAAGGAAGGCTCGATGCCCGGCACGTCGGTCGCGTCGTGCGTGTCGAGTTCCATCAAGCAGTGGAAGTTTCCACAGCCGCGCGGGGGCAGCGTGCCGGTGAGCTACCCCTTCCTCTTCCGCGCCTCGGGCTTCTGAGCGCCTGTCGCGGCTGGTCCATTCGCGCGTGGGGCCGGCGTCGGTGGCGCTCGTCGGTGATGCGCAGCCCGCGAGGATGAACAGAGGAAGGAAACGAATCACGAGTTCGCTCCTCAAGGCGACAACGCAAAGCAAGAGAAGTTGCCGTTGGTGAAGAACTCCCGTCGCGCGCATCGACGATCGGGACCACTGCGCTGCCCGGCCGAGGACTTCAGTACGTTCCGTGCCTTGCCGCGCCCCGTCGCGCGCGCCCGGTCCGTTTTTTCATCACCCGGCGAGCGAAAGACGAACCCGAGCCCCGCGGTGAGCCCAGGTCCGTCGCAGGTCGCTCTGGCGCTCGAGAGCGACCTCGACAAGTCGGTTGTCACCTTTGAGTACACACCTTTTCTTCGCCTCGCCCGGCGCCCTCGCGCGTCGTCTTTGTTCGACTCGAAGCCGAACACCGCAGTGTTTGCGTCGAAGCGCACCGAGAGCGCCGGGTCGTCGAGCTCGCGGCGGCTCCACTCGACGCTCAACTGGCGTGAACGAACTCGAGCGCGTCGTTCGCCTTCGCATCGGACGCGCCTCGCATCGCGCGAGGTGGTCATACGTCGCCTCCGTTCGTGGCGAGGCGGCCGGCCTGCTCTACGCGCCCCTTGCAGAAGTGAAGGTCAGAGAATGGTGACCTGCATTTCTGCAAGTGGCGCGGCGGCGAGGGAGTCGGCCTCTCTGCGCCGGTCCTGCGGACATGAAGCACATGGGGGAGCCGCTCGAGGCTGCCTTCATGGAGGAAGTGGGGACAGGTTTCGCGCAGTGCCGAGCCGAGCGTACCCCGCGACCTCGAGGGAAGTGGGCTCACCTCACGACCTGGCACCTCTTCGGCGCAACGAGCTCGCCCGCCTGGCACCCGGGGCTCGAGGTCGAGAGGCACATCCGCGACACGCACGGCGCGTTCACAGTCGGTCCCTGTGTTCCCTCAGGCCAGTGGGCGTCGTCGACGAAGCCCGCGAGGTTGAAGGCCCGGCTCGACCACGTCGACCCCCACCGCTGGTGTCGAGCAGGTGGAGCGCCGTCTCGTGTGGCGAGTCCAGCGCTCCGCGTGGAACCGACAGTCAGGGTACGATGCGAGGATGCTCCACCGCTTCGCCCTGATCAGCTCAACCCTCATCGTCCTCTCGTGTGGCACACCGCAGAAGACCTGTGACTTGACCACCTGCAGCGGGTGCTGTGACGAGACCGGCGAATGCCAGCAGGGCACCGTGCCCGACGCCTGCGGCAGCGCGGGTGGGCTGTGCACCACCTGCGTGGGCAGCCAGCTGTGCTCGTTCGGCGTCTGTACGAATCCCGTCGGCACGGGCGGTGGCACGGCGACTGGTGGTGGCTCTGCCTCTGGCGGAGGAACGGCCTCTGGCGGAGGAACGCCCATCGGTGGTGGTGCCGCGACCGGAGGCGGCGCTCCGCAGGGAGGCGGCGCCCCCGCAGGTGGAGGCAGCGCGACGGGAGGCGGTGTGGCAGCTGGCGGCGGAACTGCGACGGGCGGCGGCAGTGGCGTCTCGTCCTGCAGCAACATCACCGGCGACCGTCAAACCCAGGTCTGCCTGCGCTGGACCTGCGACCGCGCCGACATGAGCGAGGGCTCCTGGAACGGGGCCGTCGCGAGTTGCACGAAGGGCGACCTCACCCCCGCCGGGCGCGCGAACGCGCTCAAGATTTTGAACCTCTACCGCTTCATCGCCGACCTCCCTGCCGTGACGACCTCGCCGATGCGCGACTCGTCGGCGCAAGACTGCGCGCTGATGCAAGACGCCGCGAACATGCTCAGCCACACGCCCGATGCCGGCGCGCCCTGCTTCACGAGCACCGGCGCAATGGCGGCGGGTGTCAGCAACATCTCGTCGGCCGCCGCGGTGCGCTCCATCGACATGTACATGTCTGACTACGGCGCCAGCAACGCGCTCACCATGGGCCACCGTCGGTGGTTCCTCTCGAACCAGCTCGGCCCGGTCGGCATCGGCGGCACTCCCGGCGGGAGCTGCCACTGGGTCATCAACGGCTCGGGCGCTGCCGGCAAACGCTTCATGGCGTGGCCTCCGCCGGGCCCGGTGCCGCTCGGGGCCATCAACATCCCCACCGTGGGCGCGACCAACTCCGTCGACCGCACGGGGTGGACGGTGCAGACCTACGCCAACGCCGACAACCTCACCAACGCCACCGTGACCGTGACGGAGAACGGCACCTCGTTGCCCGTCACCGTGAGCAACCTCGGCGCGAACTACGGCAGCCGCTTCGGCGTGCGCTTCGTACCGACGGGCTGGGCGAGCACCGCGGGCAAGAGCTACGCCGTCACCGTCACCGGCCCGTCGCTCACCACTCCCATCTCGTACACGGTGGATGTCGTGAACTGCCCCTGACCTCGTCAGGCTCAGCGGTGAGGCTCGTTCTCCCTCACGTCCGGACGCGGTGGCTCAGCCCCCCGTCGGTGGCGGCATCCGTGCCTGCGTCAACGCCCTTCAGTGGCTCGCGAGCCACTGCGTCGCGAAGGTGGCCGCCGAGGTGCCCGGCGCCTCACGACACACCACTTCCATCAGCGCGCGCCCTTCGTCGCGTCGTGACAGGCGCTCTCCAAGCAGCCGCGCGAGCATCACCCGGGTGCGGTTGGTGGGCTCGGGCGCGCCACCCCGCTCGAGCGCCGCACGAAAGGCCAGCTCGGCCGACTCGTAGTCGATGTGCGAGCTCGCCGTCTGGCCCAGCCACACCAGCTCTTCGAAGGTGAGCGCGCTCTTCGCGGTGAGCCCGGTGGCGCGAAAGCCGTCGAGCGCTGCGCCGTGGTTCCCCGCACGAATCGCCTCGCGAATCAGCTGAGCGTTCTGCTCGGCGTGCGAGGGCAGCAGCGACACGTCGAGCACCGCCCCCTGCGGCGGGGCTTCGGCGGCGCGGTCGACCTCCAGCGCGCCGAAGCGCTCACTGAGGCCGGCAGGCTTCAGCACCACCGGCTCAGGCTCGAGCTCGAGGGGCGCGTGGCTGCGCTGCTCGACCCGCGTTTCGGGCAACACGCCCCGCGGCTCGACGCCCTTCAGAATCGGCTCGTACCGCTCGTTGCTGTCGCCCCAGCCGAACACCGGCCCGTGGAGAAACAACACCAGCCCCGCGATGCGCGCGCCGACCAGAGGCGCGTAGAGGAGCGCCATCTGCGAGAGCACGCCCGAGAGCACCGGCACCCACAGGAAGTGCGAGATGGCCCGCGAGAGCGGTACCGACACCGCGAGCACCACGCCCACCGCGAAGAGCGAGCCGACGTAGACCGCGAAGTCCTTCCCCAGCGCGGCCGACGCTTTCAACACGCGCAACGGGTTGAGCATGTCGACGAAGCTGGCGTTGGTGGCGGCGCCGATGAAGGCGGTCGGGCTCCACACGATGGTGAGGGCGAGCGAGAGCCACAGCAGCCACGGGCGCTGGGTCTCCAGCGCCAACAGCGCGCCGCCCCACGCGGGCAGCATCGCCACCGCGAAGCGAATGAGCGGCAACCCCACCGAGCTCAACGGGTCTTGAAAGTCGCTCAGCTCGAGGTGGTCTTTGCCGTTCGCCGTGCTGCGGGTCAGGCCGAAGAGGGCCGCGATGGCACCGCCCCAGCCGAAGAAGAGGCCCCCGAGCCCGGCGAACGAGGTGAGCCACACCCACAGGGCGACGCCGAGCCAGGCCGCCACGCCTTCGACGGTGAGGAAGAAGGTGAAGGCGCCGGGCAGCCGCTGCGCGAGCGAGGCGGTTTCGCTCTTCGCGCGCACGAGCTCCTCGGCGAGCCCCCCGCACGGCACGCAGGCCACCACCGTGGCGGGGTACATCACCTTCGTGGCCGCGCAGTCGGGGCACAGGGGGCGATGGCAGTTGGCACATTCCCAGCCCGCCACGGCCCCGTGCGCCTCACACTGCAGGGGCTGCGGCTGCGTGGGGGCAGAGCTCACCGGGTCGTCTTGATGTCGGGATTCTTGCCGGGCCCGCCACCGGCTGGCGGCTTCACCAGCGCCGGCTTCTTCTTGAGCGGCACCGAGAGCACGCTGCCCGTCATGTCGGTGAGCATCGCCTCGCTCGCCTCGTAGCCGTCGTTCGTCAGGCGCACGGCGACCGGCAGCTTGACCTTCTCGATGCGCGCTTCGAAGGGCGTCTTGCCGACGTTCACGCCGGCGAGCTCGACCGTGGCACCTGCAGGCTCGGTCTCGATGCGCACCACCAGCGGCGCAGGCGTCGGCGTCGTCGTGCCCGGCCCCGCGCCCGTGTTCGGAGGCGGAGGCGTCACCACCACCTCGGGCGGCGGCCGCGTGAAGAACCAGCCCCCGACGGCGAGCAGGGCGAGCACCACCACGGCGCCGAGGAGCTTCGGCACCGGGCTCGTGCTGCCCGGCGGTGGGAGCACCTGCGTCGTCGCGTTGTTGGCGACGGTGCGGTTCTGCGCCCCGGTGACCGCCTGTGAGGCCTCGCGGCCGCCCTCGACGACGGTGGCGCCCGGCCCCGGTCTGCTCAACCCGCCGACGTCGAGGTCGGTGAGGCCGGAGTCTTCTTCGAAAAAACGCGGGTCGGCTTCCCTGGCGATGCGGTCGGCGTACAGCTCCTGCATGAACGTCGAGAGGGTGGCCGACGAGGTGGGGATGGCGTTCTGCAACGCGAAGTCTTCGAGCGCGTTGCGGAACTCGGCGGCGTCTTTGAAACGCGCCTCCCGGTCTTTGGCGAGCGCCTTCAGGGCGATGGGGTCGAGGCCGGGCGGCACCGAGGGCTCGACCGACGAGGGGTCGGGCACCTGGCAGGCACGCACCAGGCGCTGCGTGGCCATGTCGTTCTCGCCTTTGAAGAGGCGGCGGCCGGTGAGCTGTTCCCACAGCACGATGCCCAGCGCGAAGACGTCGCTGCGCGCGTCGAGGTCTTCGCCGGTCGCCTGCTCGGGCGACATGTACGGGAACTTGCCCTTCAAGATGCCGGTGGCGGTGTGCTGGGCGCGGCCGGCAGCCTTGGCGACGCCGAAGTCGATGAGCTTCACCGAGCCGTCGAAGCCGACGAGCACGTTCTGCGGGCTGACGTCGCGGTGCACGAGGTTGAGCGGGGTGCCCTTCGCGTCGCGCGCCTTGTGGGCGAAGTCGAGGCCGGCGGCGGCGTCGGCGATGATGCGGAGAATGACCCCGATGGGGATGCCCCTGCCCACCGCGGCGGCGCGCTTCTCGATGCGCCGCATGTCTTCACCGGCGACGTATTCCATCTCGATGAAGTGCACGCCGTTCTCGACGCCGAACTCGTTGATGCGCGCGATGTTCGGGTGGTCGAGGCGCATCGTGATTTTCGCCTCGTCGCGGAACATGGTGAAGAACTCTTCGTCTTCGACCAGATGCGGGAGGATGCGCTTGATGACGACCATCTTCTCGAAGTCGTCCTGCCCCTTCTTGGCGAGCAGCACCTGCCCCATGCCGCCCGAGGCAATCTTCTTCAGCAGTTGGTAGCGCCCGAACGGAATGCCCATCGACCGTCCGACTCTAGCGGCACCACTCACCTCCGCCTTCACCTTTCGGCAACCGGGGATGTGGGCTCGAGTCGCCTGCGTGCGACTCGCAAAGGTTGCCATGGCGTCCCCAGGCCAACGTCTTCACGGGCCCTGCGGCGGTGGCCCCTGTTTCAGGTCTTCAACTTGTAGCCGACGTCGAGCATGCGCCAGGCGATGGCGGTCGACGTGACGGCGAGGCCCACCAGCAACACGAGGCCGGGGGTCGAACCTTCTTCGAGCCCCAGCATGCCTGCGCGCAGGCCTTCGACCATGTGCACCACCGGGTTGAAGAGCGAGATGGTGCGGAACGGCTCGGGCAGGTGGCGCACCGAGTAGAAGACGCCGCCGAGGAAGGTGAGCGGCATCATCAAGAAGGTGGGGAAGAAGTTGATCTGCTCGAACTTCTCCGCCCAGATGCCCGCGATGAGGCCGAGCATCGAGAACACGTAGGCCGCCAGCAGCAAGAAGAGCAGCGTGGTCGCGAGGTGCACCAGGTGGGCGCCCGTGAAGAGCAAGGCCACCGCCCACGTGAGCAGCCCGACCAGCAGACCGCGCGTCATCGCGCCCGAGATGAAGCCCAGCAGCAGCTCGAGCGGCCCGAGTGGGGCGACCAGCAAGTCGACCAGCGTGTTCTGCATCTTGCAGATGAAGAAGCTGCTCGAGGCGTTGAGGAACGCGTTGTTCGCGATGCCGAGGAAGACCAGGCCCGGTACGATGTAGTGCACGTAGGGCACGCCCTCGATTTCGCTCTGCCGCCCCCCGAGCGTGTACGCAAACACTACGAAGTAGAGCGAGGTGCTGATGAGCGGCTGCAGCACGGTCTGCCCCGGCACGCGCAGAAAGCGGCGCACCTCTTTCTGAAACAGCGTCTTCGCGCCGATGGTGTTCACGACGGCTGCCTCAGCACGCGCAGGAGAATGTCTTCGAGCTTCGCGGGCTGCATCGCCACATCGCCCACGGGGAGCCCGGCTTTGAACAGCGAGCCCATCACGTCAGAGGCGCGGGCGGTGCCGGTGCGTTCGATGAAGTGGAAGGTGCTGTTGTTGCTCGAGAGCGTGCCTTGCACTCCCTCGGGCAGCGCGGCGACGGGCGCGGTGAACTGCACCGTGAGGCTGCGCTCACCCAGGCGGCGCATCAGCGCGACCTTCTCTTCGACCAGCAGCAGCTTGCCACCGTCGATGACGCCCACGCGGTCGGCGAGCTCTTCGGCCTCTTCGAGGTAGTGCGTGGTGAGGACGACCGTGGTTCCCTCGGCCTTCAGCTTCCGCACGTACGTCCACAGGTCGCGGCGCAGCTCGACGTCGACCCCGGCGGTGGGCTCGTCGAGGAAAACCAGCTTCGGGCGATGCACCAGCGCCTTGGCAATGAGGAGCCGCCGCTTCATGCCGCCCGAGAGCGCGCGCGTCTGGGCGTTGGCCTTGGCGGTGAGCGAGAGCGCGGTGAGCAGCTCGTCGATGCGCGCCTCGTCGGGTTCCTGCCCGAAGTAGCCCTGCTGAATGCGCAGCGACTCGCGCACGGTGAAGAAGGGGTCGAAGTTGATTTCCTGCGGCACGAGTCCGACGCGGTACCGCGGGGTGCGCGGGTCGACGTCGAGGTCTTGCCCGAAGAGCGCGATGCGGCCGCTGGTCTTGCGCACCAGCCCGCAGACGGCGCCGATGAGCGTCGTCTTGCCTGCGCCGTTGGGGCCCAGCAGCGCGAAGATTTCGCCCGCCTCGATGCGCAGCGAGACCTGGTCGAGCGCCCGCGTGGCGCCGTACGACTTGGTCAGCGCCTCGACTTCGAGCACGGCGGTCATGGCGCGGTGCTTACCCGTGGGCTGCGGGGCGCGCACGGGGAACTGTCGGCGCTGGGGGAGTTCTGGAATAACGCCTGCCCATGTGGACGAGGTGGGTGTCGCTCATCGTGGTGCTGGCGCTGGTGCCGTCGCTGGCGCGCGCGGAGGGCGAGGTGGCTCCCCGGCCGCGCGGGCTCCTCACGGGGCTGGGCCTCGGGCTGCTGGTGGTCGGGCTCGGTGGTGCGGGCCTGGGCGTGGGGGGCGTCGCGATGAGCGTCGATTCCGTGCGGTTGCTCAACGGCTTCACGAAGCCGCTTCAGGGCGATGACGTGGCGAGCTACCGGCTCATCGAGAAGCGCATGGCCGACGCCGTGCCGGTGATGGTGGCGGGCTTCGTCACCGCGGGGGTCGGGCTGGTGGGCGCGATTCTGTGTCTGGTGCTCGATGCGCCGAAGGCACCGGTGCAGGTGTCGGTGATGCCGACGCTTCAGGGCGGAGTCTTCTCGCTCGATGTTCGCTTCTGACGGGCGGGGGCTGGGCCTGAAGGGGCACTGAGGGCTGGGTGACGGACGCCGCAGTCGACTCGTTCGTGCCCCTCCAGCTTCGAGGCGGCGCCTCAGGGCCACGGCTCATTTTTCCGGGCCGGTTGTCGTTGCGTGGCGAAGAGTGTCGAATTATACACTCTTCGAGTCGTAACGACAACCGGACCTGAATTGCGAGTCCGCCCTCTGCGGACCCTGGCTCGAGGTCGAGGGGCTCTTCGCTCAGGGCAATGCCGAGATCCCCGCCCCCGCCTCCCTCAAGGCTGCCTCTTCAGTCACACGTCGCGTCGAGCGCTCGCGCCGTCACGATGGCCGGCCCCTCGACGCTGCCCACCTTCTCGAGGAAGCAGCCCACCTGCGAGCCAATGCCGTCGAGGTCGAACATCACGAAGTGACCCAGCTCGAACGGTGTCTGCAATTGCACCGTCGCTGCGGTCACCCCATTCAAGTTGTTGCGCAGCGGGAAGCCCGTCGTCGTGCCGCGCCCGTCGAGTCGCAGCGTGCGCGGCAGCGTCGCGTCGACCTCGTCTCCGAGCAACGTCGTGCCCAACGCGCCTCCCACCGCGGCCTGCGCGCCAGGGTGGAAGTAGCCGTCGACCAGCCCTTGCGGCAGGAAGTACGGCCTCGGCTGCAGACCCTCACGCGGCTCCTTCGCGACGTGGCGCGCGCGCGCAACGGGGTCCGTGAAGTCCCACAGCGATTGGAACGCATGCAACAGCGGGTGCGTGCGCTCGAGCTTCTCGCCCGTCTTGAAGCCCAGCAGCAGCTCGAGCGTCGTCGACAGCTCGACCGGGTACGTCGTCTCGGTCGCGACCTCGAGCAGCAAGCCGCCCGCCCCTGAGAACACGTAGCCCTGAATGCGCGGGTCCACCGTCGCCACGGGGATGCCGATGGTCGAGCCCATCGAGTGGCCCATCGCGCTCAGGCGCGTCGGGTCGATGCGCGTGACGCCCCCAGTGGGCACGGGCAACCCGACGGTGGAGATGAGGCGCGAGAGGTACACCGCCTCCATCGCTGCGACGTTCATGTTGTCGATGGTCGAGTCGATGTCGCCAAAGAGGTCGTACAGCTTGAGGCCCGTGGTGTCGGGGGGCGTGTCGCGGTCTCCGTGCAGCGGAAAGTCGAAGCCCACCGTCGCGATGCCGCGCCGCGCGAGCCAGCGGGAGGGGCCTGAGTTGAGCGGCGGGTCTCCCTGCGTGTTGCGCGGGCCGGTCGGCGCCAGCGCCCCGCGATCCATCAGCTCGCGGTACTCGCCGCCGCTGCCGTGGAAGTAAATCGTGAGCGGCATTCCCGTTGGCGGCGCAGCGCGCCTGGGCATGGCGAGTGAGAGCCGCACCGACTGCGTGCCCTGCTGCACCGGCGTCACGCCATCGGCGGCCCACACCACGCGGCCCTTGCCCGGGCGCGGCCCGTTCTGCACCTGCGGCACCCGGTACCGCGCCGTGTAGAGGACGTAGTCGGGCGAGTCGTCGAGCATCGTCCACGGCGACTCGAGCGTCGGCGCGGGCTGCGTCTCAATCCACGCCGCGAGCCGGGTGAGAATCGAGTCGGAGTCGATGGTGCGGAACACCGTCGCCCCCACCACCTTCGCGCGGCTGAGCTTGTTGCCGTCGAGGAAGCTGCGCAGCGGCGCGAGCGTCGCCTTCACCGCGGGGTCGGCGTCCTTCGTCTGCTCCAACGCGTCGTGGAACACGCGGCTCGCGCCGAGGGGCTGGCCGCTCGGGTCCTTCAAGAGGTCGAAGAGCACCACCGCGTAGAGCGTGTTGTTTCTGCGCGGAAACCCTTGCACCGGCGTCACAGCCAACAGCGATGGAGGCCGGTACGTGATGGCCTCAGTGGTGAAGTTGACGTCGAGGGGAAAGCGCCGGCCGTATTCAGGCGAGGTCGGGTCGATGTCGATGAATTGCACCGCGGCGTTGGCGGTGAGCGTCTGCGCTGCGGTCGGCAACGTCGCCGGGTCGATGCCCGCGCCGCCGATGGTGAAGAACGCGCCGGCGTTCACGCCCCAGCCGGAGCCCAGCCGCGCGTCGATGGTCTCGAGCCACATCTTCACCAGGTTGGGGCGAGCGCCCGGCCAACGCTCGAGGTTCAGCGTGCCGTCGTCCTGCTTGCGCAGTTCGCTCGGCAGCGGCACCGACCAGAAGTCACCGCCCGGCGCGAAGGTGACCTGCGTGGCGCGCTCGACGTACGGCGGCTCACACGCAGTGAGGAGAACGACGGGGACGAGGGCGAAGGCGAGGCGCAGCACGCGACGACCATGCCCACACGCCCGGTGGTATGGCCAGCACCATGGCTGTGCCCGACGAGGTGAAACGGATTCTCATGCTCACGAAGGGTGACGCGGCGAAGGCCTACGAGCTGGTGCAGAGCCAGCTCTCGGTGCTCGTGCTGCGCACGCAGGTCATGCTCTCGCTCTCGGGCATCGTCATCACCGTCACCGGCTTCTCGGGGCGCGCCATCGCGCAGACCAGTGAGCTGGCGCGCGCATTGGTGGCGGCTGGAATTCTCATCGTGCTCAGCGCCGCGGGCACTGCCATCGGCGGAGTGCTGCGCCTGCGCTGGCTGACGCAGGAGCTGACCGACGACTCCGAAGAGACGCTGGTGCGCATGCTCTCGATTCGCGACGCGAAGTCGCGCTTCTTGTCGGCTGCGCTGGTGCTCTTCGTGACGGGCTTCGCCTGCTACTGCGTGGCCATCGCGTTGATGCTGCTGAGCACCACGCCGGTGCCTTGATTCACGGAGCGGGTACAGTGCCCGCACATGGCTCAGCAGCGAACGCAGCAGCCGCGGCAGTACGGCGCAGAGGAGGTGCAGGAAATCCTCCAGCGCACCGCGAGCCTCGAGCGAAAGAAGCAGCTCGAGCGGCCCACCCTGAGCCTCGACGAGATCGAGACCATCGCGCGAGAAGCGGGGCTCGACCCTGCCCTGGTGCGCCGCGCCGCGCAGGAGTTCGAGCAGAAGTCCGGCGAGAAGAGCGCGAGTTCCCGCTTCGTCGGTGCACCCCTGCGTCAGGTGTTCGAGCGAGAGGTCGACGGCGAGGTCACCGCCGCGATGCACGAGCAGCTCGCCAGCGACCTCAAGGCCGCGCTCGGTGACCGCGCGATGCTGGGCCAGGTGTCAGCGGTGGGCCGCGCCCTCACGTGGACTGCCGTCGCGCGAAAGGGCGGTGGCGCCGAGCTGTCGATTTTCCCCCGAGAGGGGAAGACCGTCATTCGCCTCGAGGTGAACTTCGGGCAGGTCGCCGGTGGCCTCTTCGGCGGCCTGATGGGCGGCCTCGGCGGAGGGCTCGGGGTGAACCTGCTGTGGCTCCTCCCCACCGTGGGGCACCTGCCCTGGTACGCGGGCGTCGGTGCTTTCGGCGCGGTGGTGGCGGGCGCGTGGGGGCTCGCGCGGCTCCTCTACGGCGCCATCGCCAACCGGACCACGCGTCGCGTCGCCGAGGTGATGGAGACACTCGAGCAGCGCGTTCAGCAGACCGTCAGGCGCTGACGAAGAGTCGCCGCGGCGACTGTTGATGGCGATGATCTGCCGCCCGGCCATGTGGCCAGTCGGGAACTTTCCGAAGTCGAGGACCGGCTCGAGCTGCAGGAGGGCAGCGCCCTCGAGGCGTCAGGCACCGAGGTCCAGCAGCAGCACGACCGAGCAGCCCGCGGCGCAGCACGCTTCATTCTTTCGCTTTGGCGAGCGAGGCCTCGAGCGCGGCGATGCGCTTCTCGCTGACCTGCGCTTTGGGGAGCTTCTTCGCGTACGCCACGGCCTCTTCGAGCGTCTTCACGCGCGCGGCCTTGTTGCCCAGCTTGTCGAACAGAGACGCCCTGGTGTCGAGCAGGCGCAGGCGACGCGGGCCTTCCTTGCACTTCGGCAACGCGCGCTCGATGGCCTTGAGGCCCTCGTCGTACTTCCCCAACTCGCGGTAGATGACGGCCAGCCGCGCGGGCGGGTTGTAGTCCTTCGGGAGGTCTTTCTCGGACTGCAGCAGCGGCGCCACCATCTTCTCGGCCTGCCCGCTCATCAGCGCGGCGTTGACGCGGTGCGGGTCGAACACCGCGCGCTCGGGGGGTGACTTCGTCTTCGCTGCTTCGCCCTCGAGGAAGGTGAGCCACTGCGCGGCGAGCGCCTTCGTGCCGTCGGCGTCTTTCGCGGCCTCGCGCTCGCTCACCAGCACCTCGTACAGACCAGACGTGTCGTCGGGCAGCACGCCCGGCAGCGCCAGCGCCTTCGTGGCGACCGTCACCAGCGCGTCGAGCGAGCTCGACTTGTTCTTCCCTTCGGGCAGCGCCACCGCGCAGCCGAGGCCCCAGGTGAGCGCGGCCACCTTGTCAGCGGCGGCGGTGAAGACGGGCAGTTGCTCGATGAGGGTGCGCGCGCACGCCTCGTGCTGCTTCGAGAGCGCCATCGCCGAGAGCATCGAGAGCACCGTGCGCGCCTTGAGGTCTCCGCTGGCCTGGTACTTCTGCACCGCAAGCTCGGTGTTGCCGGCGCCCAGCGCGTCGTCGGCTTCGCGAACGGCGCCTCCCCCGCGCGCGGCTTCGAGCAGGGCCTGCATCTGCGCTTCGTCGGCGCTGCCGAGCCACTTGAGCACCACCGTTTCCTTCACCGGGTCGATGAAGAGCAGCGTGGGCCACACCTCGATGGGGTACTGCTCGAGGAAGGCGGCGCTCTTCGTCTTCTCGGTGTCGATGGCGGCGAAGACGACGTCTTTCTCGAAGGCCTTGAAGCTCTCGCGCGGGAAGACCTGCTCGCGCATCGCCACGCAGGTGTGGCACCACGGCGCCCACGCGTCGACGAAGAGCAGCTTCTTGTCCTTCTTTGCCGTCTTCAGCGCCTTCGCGAAGTCATCTTCGATGAAGGTGGGGCCCGAGGCGGCGAGAGCGAGGCTGAGCAGGAGCGCGAACATTCTTCCCGTCTAGCAGGTCGAGCCTCGGACCCCGCAAGCGGTACCAGGCGCGCGGCGAGCGTCACCAGGACGACGTCTCAGTGGAGCGCACCAGCACCGCGCTCGCGGCCAGCAGAACGACCAGCGCGCCCGTCATCGCCGGGCTTTGATACACGCGTGCGCGTGACGACGCTGCCCTGTGACTGGCTCCCCTTCGATTCCCTCACCGGGCGAGACGTGCACGACGTGCTGCAGTTGCGCTCGCGCGTCTTCGTGGTCGAGCAGACCTGCGCGTACCTCGACGCTGACGGCGCCGACCCGAAGTGCTGGCATGGGCTGATGCGCGACGCGGAGGGGCTGCTGGTGGCGACGGCGCGGCTGGTGCCTCCGGGCCTCAAGTACGTCGAGCCGGCGATTGGCCGCGTGGTGTCGGCGCCCGAGGTGCGGCGTACGGGTGCGGGGCGGGCGTTGATGGTGAGCGCCATCGCGCAGGTGAAGCGCCTGTGGCCCGGTCAGCCCATTCGCATTGGGGCGCAGCGGTACCTCGAGGCGTTCTACGGCTCGCTGGGCTTCGTGCCGACGGGCGAGCCCTACGGCGAAGACGGCATTCCCCACATCGAGATGATTCGCGGCGCGTGAAGTAGCCTCCCGCCCATGATCGCTCGAGCAGGTTCTGTGACGGTGTACGGGCATGCGTGAGCGGCGGCAGCGCGTCGAGCATCTCGAGACCTCCGGCTCGAAGTACGCCGAGCTCGAGGCTGTCGGCGAGGCCATGGGCTTCGAGGCGCAGCCGGGGCTGAAGACCACCTTCAAGGTCGACGGCACGCGGTGCTCGGTCGCGTTGAAGCTCGACAGCGGCAGCGTGGCGGGCAGTGAGTTCCGCGCTTTCTTCGAGGGGCCCTCCGGTACGGGGCCGACGCTCTTGCTGCGAGCCGAGACGGCGGCTGACCTCGCAGACAAGGCGCAGCTCATCTCGGTCGAGGTGCAGCTCGGAGACCCCGACTTCGACCTCGAGGTGTACGTCGACTCCACGGCCGCCGAGCACGAGGTGCGGCGGTATCTGTCGCGCCCTGAGGCGCGGCGCGCAGCGCGGTGGTTGATTTCGCGGGGCTTCGAGTTCCTCCAGGTCGACGCCGACGGGGTCACCGGCTCGACGAAGCACAGCCCTGTGGATTTGCGCGGCGAGCTCCCGCAGGTGTTCGACGCGCTGCTCACGCTCACGCGCGCGGGGGCGCTTCGCGGCAAGGTGCGGAAGGCCCCCGGCGGCTTCGTGGTGGGGGTGCTCAGCATCGCTGCCCTCGCCAGCGCCCTGCTCCTCATGGTCGCGGTCGGCGCGATGGAAGGCATGCAGTGTTTTTCGGTCGCAGGCCTGAGCTGCGGCTTCATCGGCTACGCCTTGACCAAACCGGTCGCCGACCGGCTGGTGGCCGGGCATTCCGCGTCGGGCGGTCGCTCGCGGCTCATCGCGTTCCTGGTGGGCTTCATCACCGGCTGTCTCGGCGTGGCTGGCGTGTTGTTTGTGCTCAAATGACAGCGCCCTTCGCAGAGTACGAGCTCACCGGCGTGCCGGACTTTCCCGGGTTCGAGTGCTCGATGGGCGTCGGCTCGCGGCTGGTGCTCGACCCGAAGGTGGAGACCATCTGCTCCCGTCGCCCGGAGGACACCATCTTCGTCAAGGGCTCGAGCGCGCTGTACGAGCGCGGGTGGGGTGGCACCCGCAACCACCTGGTGGCGTTCTCGGAGGGCGCGTGGTGGGTGCATGACCTCGGGCACGCCCGCCCGGTGCGTGTGGGGGGCGAGCGGGTCCGGGGCAGCCGCCAGCTGCGCCACGGCATGCGGGTCGAGCCGGCGGCGGGGCTGGTCTTCACCTTCCTCGTGCGGGACGACCTCGAGGCGTTGGCGGCCGAGGCGCACCTCGCGCGTTCCTTCACGGCGCCACAGGGGAAAGCGGTGTTGCTCGACTGGGTGATGGAGCGCCTTGGGGGCGACCGGCCCTCGGCCGAGCGCGCCTTGCAGCACTTTCACTACCGCCTCGCACATGCGGGCACGCTCTAAGGGCTCGGTCTCGTTGGGTGTCTTGAGCGGTAGATCGACCGAACGCGCGGGGCGTTGAAGCCCTTCATGACCGCTCCCTCCCGCTTGCCCGCAGTCATCGCCGGTTGTTTCGCCATCGCCGCGTCGCTCACCACGATGGGCGTCATCGTCGTCTCCGACATCGCGGAGGCGCGCGAGTCGAGCGACCTGTCGACGTTGTCCGACGAGCTGCCCGAGGTGCCGCTGGTGAAGATGACGCCGACCCGCGTCGCGGTGGAGCCCGAGCTGCAGCTGATGGACCCCTTCGGTGACTCGGAGGAGGCGCAGAAGGCGGCGTCGGGCATCTTCAAGCGCGGCAAGGGCAAGAGGGCGCGCGTCAACTTCGGTGCGTTCGAGGGGTACTGAGCCGTGGTCGAGCTCCTGCTCGGCTGCGTCGTCTTCCTCGCGTTGATGGCGGCGCTGTTCGTGCCGCTGGAGAGCTTCTTTCCGGCGCACGCCGCGAAGCCGACCCCGCGCGCGATGGCGATGGGGGCGGGGTTGTTGGTGCTCAACACGTTGCTGATGGACGCGCTCGGCTGGCCGGTGCTCGCGATGCTGAACGCAGCCGTCGGGCGTGAGGTGAAGGCGTCGGTGGTGGTGGTGGTGTTCGTGTTCTTCGCGTCAGACCTGGTCGGGTACTGGATTCACCGGGCGATGCACCGCGTTCCGCTGCTGTGGCGCTTTCACTCGCTGCACCACGAGGCGCACGAGCTGAGCTGGCTCGACGCGTGGCGGCAGCACCCGGTCGACTTCGTGCTGCACGGCATCGCGGTCGGCCTTCCCGGTGCGCTGCTGGGGGCGTCGCTGAGCGAGGTGATGAGCGTGGTGTTGCTGCGCAAGGCGTTCACCACGTTCCTGCACGCAAACGTGCGGGTCTCGTTCGGGGTGTTCGGCCGGGTGCTCGCGTCGCCCGAGTTTCATCGCGTGCACCACAGCGCTGACGCACGCGACTTCGATCGCCACTTCGCGGGCACCTTCCCCATGTGGGACGTGCTGTTCGGCACCGACCGGGCTCGAGGTCATCAGCCCGCCGCCAGCGACATCACGAACGACGCGCCGCCGCCCTCGCGGTCGGTCACCTTCACGTCGCCCCCGTGCGCCTGCGCCACCAGCCGGACCAGGTAGAGCCCCAGGCCGTGACCGCGGCGGCCGCCGGAGTTCTTCAGCTTCACCGAGCCGAACATGTCGAACAGCTCGCCCTTCAAGAAGTCGGGCACGCCCGAGCCGCGGTCGCTCACCGCGATGACCAGCTGTTCCCCGCGCCGGCTCAGCTCGATGTCGACCGTCTTCTTCGTGTGGCGGAAGGCGTTGATCAGCAGGTTCTCGAGCGCGCGTTTGAGCAGCTTCGCGTCGGCCTGCACCGTGAGCCCCCCGGGCGCAATGACTGTCACCTCGACGTTGCCGTCGAGCGCGGCCGCGCGCAGTGTCTCGGCGACCTCACGCGCCAGCGCCGCCGGGTCGAGCGTCGAGCGCTCGAGCTGCAGTTCGCCCTGCTCGAGCATGCGCACCTTGAGCAGGTCGCCGACCCCCTCGAGCACGCGGTTGAGCGCGTTCTTGCCGAGCAGAATGAGGTCGCGGTCTGCGGGAGGCACCACGGGCTCGAGCAGCTGCAAAGCGCTCTTCACTGCGGTGAGCGGGTTGCGCAGGTCGTGCACCAGCAGCGCCGTGAGGTCGTCTTTGAGTGCCTGCAGCTGGCTCAACGCCTCGAGCTGTTGGCGAATGACACGCTCCTGCCGGCCGAGGCGCACGAAGTGTTGCACCCGCAGCAGGAGCTCTTTCCGGTCGACGGGTTTGCCGAGGTAGTCGTCGGCGCCGGCTTCGAGGCCCTGGTTGCGGTGCTCCTGATCGTCCAGCGCCGTGAGCAGCAGAATGTGAATCGGCCCCCTCGCCTTCGCGCGTATCAGCGGGCACGCCTCGATGCCGCTCATCCCGGGCATCATCACGTCAGTCACCACCACCTCGAAGTCGTGGGCGGCGACCTGCTCGATGGCGCCGCGGGCGTCGTGCGCCTCGAAGACCTCGAAGCAGCGGCTCAGCGTCAGGCGCATCATTCGACGAATCGCGTCTTCGTCGTCGACCACCAGAACCCGCGGGCGCGCTGCCACTTCGTCGACCACTTCACTCATGACGCTGTGGAGCATCTCACAGCGCCTCGCCGCAGCGCCAAGACGTTGACGCCCTCGTGGTCGAAGCAGGTGGGAGGTGAGACCCTTCTCACGCACACGAAACGTCGCCTCCTCCAGCTCCTCCTCTTGACCGTGACGCTCGCGACCGCGTGCGTGACGACACCGACGAGTCCTTCGCGCTCGGCGAACTGAGGCCGGCTACCGACGCAGCAGCACGCCTTCGAAGAAGAAGGCCAGCACGGCAACCGAGAGCAGCCACGTCCACAGCGGGGTCGCGTTCTCCGGGCCGCTCCCGCCGGCGAGGCGCACCGAATCTTCCCCGAGCCACTCACCCAGCGCCTCGACGGAGTGCCGCGCGAGGTTGCTCGCGTCGGCGTCGATGGCGGCCGCGAAGCCCAGCCGCTCGAGCGGGGTGCCCTTCGCGTCGACCACCACGTAGGGCCCCGGCTCTGGCAGCGGGCCACCCGTGAATTGAATCGGCGTCGACGCGGGCAGCGCGGTGAGCGCCACCTCTGCGCCCGACGGCGAGCGCGCCCACGCGGGCGACTGCGTGGCCTCGGGGGTGAGCGTGACGTTGCCTCCCACCTTCGCGCGCACCTCTTCCCGTTCGTCGAGCGTGCCGGTGAGCCACGCGGCGATGCGCTGCATGAGCGGGAGGAACGAGGTGCGAATCGGCAGGTCGCTCCAGTCGCGGTCGACGGTCGACGCGAAGACGAACACGCGCCCCTGGCCGCGGCGCGACGCGAGGAAGACCGGGGCCCCATCGTCCATCGTGCCCAGCACCTCGGTCTCGACGCCCTGTGCGTCGCCCTCGAAGAGCGCGTAGCGGTAGAAGCGCGTCGACAGCAGGCCCTCGCGCGCGCGGCCGGTGAAGGGCGTCATCACCGGGTGGTTGAGCGAGATTTGCGACAGCCGCCCCGCCCGGGTCGCCGCGTCGGGGGCGTTGGGCTCGACCGCCGTCTTCACCACGCGCAGCTTGCGCGGCAACACCGGGCCCATCACCGCGTTCCACGCATCGGGGTCGACGCGGTCACCGATGCTGAGGAACACCCCACCGCCCGCCTCGACGAACTCGCTCAACGCGCGCACTGCCTCGACCGGGGGTGCCGTGACGTTGAGCAGCGCCACCACGTCGTAGTCAGAGAGCTTCTCGCGCCACGCGGCGTCGGCGTCGCGCACCACCGCGCGCACCGGGCTGCCCGTCGCCGAGAGCGCCGCCTCGGTGAAGAACGCTTCGTCTTTGTACTTCTGAGGGCTCGGCGCGCCGTTCACCACCAGCGCCGTCAACGCGCGCGGCACCGAGAGCACCACGCTGCGCGCGTCGTCTTCGGGCAGCGCGTCGGCCTCGAGCCGGCCCGTCACCGTCGCCACGCCGCCCTTCTCGAAGCGCCACGCGAGGGTCTTCTGCGTCGTGCCGTCGGCCGAGATGTCGACGAAGCCCTTCTGCACGACCTCACCGTCGACCTCGAGCTTCAGTTCCACGTCGCGCACCGCCTCGGCGCTGAAGTTGCGCACCGCGAAGGTGAACTGCCACGCGCGCGGGCCGAGCTGCGGGGCCGCCTCGGCGCGCACGTCGACCACCGCGCGGTTGCCCAGCGTCCTGCCCTTCGCCACGTCGCGCACCACCACCTCGGGCTTGAGCTTCTCCCCCTTGATGCCGGTGCCGATGGGCGGTGGCGCCTCGAGGTGCAGCGAGCTCTGCGTCAGCGCGCTGACCAGCACGAGGCGGCGGTTGGGCAAGGGTGAATCGTCGAGCGCGCGCGCCGCCATCTCGAGACACTGGTTCAGGTCGATGGCCTCGAAGCCGGGTTGCGCGTCGTCGATGGCCGCCATCAGCCGCGCGCGCTCGAAGCCCAGCGGGGCGGCGGTGGTGGGGGCCCGGTTGCAGATGACGACGGTGGCGGGCTCTTCAGCCGACAGGTCCTTCAGCGCGGCCTTCGCTTCGTCCTTCGCTACGTCGAACAGCCGCGTGCCTTCGCTCCATCGCATCGCCAGCGACGTGTCGAGCACCACCGTCGTCGCCGCGAGCCCGCGCCGCGTGTCGATGACGTCGCTCGACGCGCACGAGGGGCGCGCCAGCGCGAGCGGTACGGCGAGGAGGATGAGCGTGCGCAGGAGATAGAGGAGCAGCCGCTTGAGCCGCAGCCGCGAGGCCGTGCGCTTCTGGCTGCGCAGCACGAAGTCGAGCGCCGCGAAGGGCACCTGCCGTGGCCGACGGCGGTCGAAGAGGTGCACCAGCAGGGGAATGAGCGCGGCGAGCGCCCCGAGGAGGAACAACGGCTGCGCGAAATTCACAGCCGGCCTCCGCGACGCGCGATGAACTGCAGCAACGCCTGGTCGAGCGGCTCGTCAGTGCGCACCAACTGGTAGTCGCAGTCAGCGGCGCGGCACGCGTCCTTCGTGGCGGCGAGGAAGCGGTTGAATTCCTCGAGGTAGCTGTCGCGAATCTCGCGCGGGTTCACCTCGAGGCGCCGCTCGTCTTCCATCGAGAGGAAGAGCGTCGGGTCTTCGTAGGGGAAGGTGAGCTCGGCAGGGTCGACCACGTGGAAGACCGCCACGTCGTGCTTGCGCGCGCGCAGGGCGAGCAGGCGCTTGAGCGCGTCCTGCTTCTCGTCGAAGAAGTCCGAGAACACGCAGACCAGCGAGCGCCGCGGCAGCTTCTCGGCGAGCGCGTCGGCCGCCGCAGACAGGTCGGTGAGGCCCGCGGGCGTCGCGGTCTCGAGCGCGTCGAGCACCACGTTCAAGTGCGTCGCCGCCGCGCGCGGGGGCACCTCGGCGAAGCGACCCTGCGCGATGAGCGCCACGCCGGCTGCGTCTTGCTGACGCACCAGCAGATGAGACAGCGTCGCAGCCATCACCCGGCTCACGTCGAGCTTGGAGAGGCCGGTGGTGCCAAAGCCCATCGAGCCCGAGGTGTCGACCACCATCACCGCGCGGAGGTTGGTCTCGTGCTCGAAGCGTTTGACGTAGTACTTGTCGAACTTGCCGAACGCCTTCCAGTCGAGGTGACGCAGTTCGTCGCCCGGCGCATATTCCTTGTGCTCGGCGAACTCGACGCTCTGGCCCTGGTGCGGTGACTTGTGCAGGCCGCTGAGCACCCCTTCGACCACTGCCCGAGCGCGCAGCTTCAGACCCGTGAGGCGAGAGAGGGTAGCGGCGTCGAGCAGCATGGACACGGTCTACCAGCCGCCGTGCGAAAGTCTCCCTCGATGCCCTCAGGGGCGTGTTCATTCTTTGATGCTGGTGGTGCTGGTGTGCGGTTGTCCCGAGCCGAAGCCGCCGGCGCCGGTCATCGTTCCACCCGTGGCTGCAGTGCCCGATGCCCAGATGGTGTTCGCCGACGTGGGCATCGGCTGCTCGTTGAACGGCATGCGCTTCGGTGCCGATGGCTGGCTGTACGGTGCGCAACCCACGATGGGCCGCGTGGTGCGGGTGCGCCTCGACGGGCAGACGCTGGAGGTGCTCGCTGACGGCTTGAGCAGCGAGACCTATGGCGTCGCGCTCGACGCCACCGGCGCCGTGTTCGCGCTCGGCGGCAAGCGGGTCGCGCGGCGCAGCGAGCAGATCGCGGGCGGCCGCGCTCTCGCACCGTGCGTGCGAGCCCTTCGGTCTCCTCAGGCGATCGGTGCGAGCGGAGGAAGAGGCAGGCCAGAAGCTACGGAAGCAACGTAAAGCGACCCAATCGATGGGGGCGGTAGACGCTGAAGTCCTTGCGGTCGATCGTGAAGATGGTCCGGACCTTCTCACGTTCTGCCACCCTCACCAGGGCCGCATCTGCGAGATCCAGAGGCAGGTCTCGGTACTTGCGCATCAGCTCCCGCATTCGGGGAAAGTCGTCCACATCGCCATGCTCACCTGGCACGGTGACGAGCCGTACGTGCTCAGTTCAGAACAAAGGGTGACGAAGCGGTGCGCGAGGTCTCCCTGGCCGAGATGATTGAGTGGACGGGGCCAATGCTCGGCGTCGCTGACATGGCGAGCCCCGAGGTGCTCAAGCAGAGGAATTTCAAACCGCGAAACTGAGGCCTCCTCCAGGTGGCGGAGCCGCCGCAGCGTCGTCACCACCCTCGACGAGCCGCAGTGCGCGATGGCTTCTCACTGCATGCCGACACGGCCGTGCATGGCCATGACAGGCAGGGGCTCGAGCGGCTGTGTCGCTCTGGGGCCAGGGGCGCGGTGGCTGAGTCGCGGCTCCGGCGCCTTGAGGGTGGCCGGTACGAGTATTCGCCGAAGGCACCACCTTCACCGTCACCGCCTCAGCATGGGTGCGCCGGCTCGTCGCGCTGCTCCCGCCCGAGAGGCTTCACCTCACCTCGTTCCACGGCGGCTACGCCCCCAACGCCAGCCTGCGGCCCCTCATCACCCAACCGCTCTCGCCATCGCAGCCAACGCCGATGCCCGGCGCGACACCGGCGACGAAGGTTTCAGCGCCAGCGAAACCGAAGCGGCCCCGCCTCGACTGGGCCCAGCTTCATCAGCGCACCTTCGGCACCGACGTGCTGCGCTGCCCCTGCGGCGGAAGGCGCAACTGCGGCGATGGCCGGCGGCGACTGCCATTCGGGTACGCGACGCACTGCTCGTGCAGGCACCTGAATACGTCGACGTGGCTTGCGAAGCGGCGTGGCCGCGGCTCGGCTTCATCGAAGACGCGCTCGCCGTGACCCGGCAGGAACGCTGCGCCGTCGCAGTTGTGACTGTTACGGGGCGGTTCGCGCGCGCCAGCTCATGAACTCGGCTTCCAGATCTTTGTCTCTCGCGAAGCCGCGCGCAGTGATCAACCTGAGTGCCTCACGCGCCACCCCGAAGTCGTCCTCCGACGCGACCTTCGCCAGTGCGTCGAGATCGAGGTCGTCCTGGAGACGTCGAGGTGACCGGGCGAGCAGCTTGACCGCGATGAGATGACTGACGGAGGCAACAGGCGCCTGACAGCCTGCGAACAGCGTCAAGGGTGTCGCCTGCGCGACGATCTCAGGCTCGATGCCCGATGAGGCGAACAGCAGATCGCACAAAACGCTGCCGCCGGGTGGCACGGTGCGTACGGTCGCCAACCGGCCCGTCACGTCCTGTTCGACCTGCGCTGAGACTCGGTAGCCACGCGTCACGAGCTCGCTGACGAGCCGCTCGGCTTCGTGATCGCTGTGAACCGCCACGGCGAGATCCACGTCACGCGTGAACCTCGGTTCGGCGCGAGCAGACACCGCAAGACCGCCAACCAGCGCGAGCCGCTGGGTCGCCAGGTCCTCGAGCACACGGCGAACGGCAAGCTGAAGCGGGGTCATGGCAGCGGACGCGAACGCCCGAGTGCGTCGCCGTGTTCCGCACCGGGACGGGCCTGCAGCCACTCGACGAAGCGGCGTTCGTGATCTTCCTCAGAGTCTGAAGGGAACCGACGCAAGAGGTTCTGCCGCATCATTGCGCACCCCAGCTCATGCATCTCGAAGGCGAGCTGTAGCTTTTCCTCGGGCGTGAGCGGTGGAGCGTTCATCAAGGCCCAGTCTACCACGTCCACTCTTCGCTCCGACTGCTGCGGCCAGGCGAGGGGACTCGCAGTCTCAGACCAGACCGCACAGGTGGAGTCTCTTTTCTGGACCTCATGGACTTCCTGTGGGTGACGGGAGCGGAGGCGAGAGCGTGATGCCGCCGCAGCAGAGGAAGATCATCGCGATGAGGGCTTGAGCTGAGTGAAAGCCATACGCGCGACGGGTGATGA
>JBILUC010000070.1:0-28598 GCA_044371205.1 Archangium sp. | reverse complement strand
AGGTTGCCCAGCATCGTCAGCACCCGCACCTCGCCGAGCGTCTCTTCCCGCACCATCAGGATGGGCCGCTTCGGCAGGAACCACGTGAACCACTGCGAGACCCAGGGGTTCTGCCCCGCCGTCAACCGCGCGTGGTGCTCGAGCAACCGTTCGCTGTCGCGCACCACCTCCGCCACCCCGGTCGGTTGCCCCGCGAGCGAGAGCCCGAGTGCGTACACGGCGAGGTACGCGACCGCAGCGACCGCACCCACGACCGCGAGCCAGAGCACCCGCCTCTTCCACGGCACCTCGGACAGCAGCAGCGACGTCAGCACCGGCAACCCGAGACACACGCCGCTGAACTTCACCGTCGTCGTCGCGCCGACCACCAGCCCGACTGCGATGGCGACCGACCACCTCCACTTCGCGGTGCAGAGCAGCAACGTGCTCAACACGCCGACAACGAGCGCCCCATCGAGGGTGGCCACACGCGAGAACGAGATGAGAAAGCCATCGGCCGACAGCAGCGCCGCCGCCACCGCCCCCGCCTGCCATGACTTGAAGAGCCGCGCCGCGAGCCACGCGCCCAGCAGCAGCGACGTGAACCCGTACACCAGCGCGGGGAAGCGCCAGCCGAGCGGTCGATCTCCGAACACCGTCATCGACGCCGCGATGATCAACTTCCCCAGCGGCGGGTGATCATTCCAGTCGGCCCGATGCGCGAGATAGTTCCGCGCGTTCTCCACGAAGTGACTCTCGTCGTAGACGATGCGCGCGGGGAATTCGACGAACGCGACCCGCAGCACCACGCCCAGCAGCATCAGCACCGCGCAGACCGCCACCCACGGGCGGTCGCCCGGGGCGACCCGCTCAGCCACCTGCATGGAGCGTCACGTCGGTCGCCGCCGCGAAGCTCATCTTGTACGCCTCGTCCCAGTTCGGGTGACGCACGAGCAGGTGCCCGTCGCTGAGCAACGTCTGCTTCCAGTTGCGGCGCATGGTGCCCGGGCGGAGCAGCTTTTCCTCGACCACCCAGTCGCCGTACCTGCGCAGGTATTCCCGCAGCCCGGTGATGCGCGTGATGCGGCCCTGCCCCAGCGCGCGCTTGAACACGATGCCCGCGTTGTACTTGCGCCGCGTCGGCGCCTCGAACGAGCGCCAGCACGCCACCCGCGCCCACTCGCGGAACAGGTCGATGTCGCCCGTGTAGTTCATCTGGTCGACGAGGTGCGCCCCGCCCGGCCGGCACCCGATTTCACCGAACACGGCCTCGCCCTTCTTCGTGAGGTACCACTCCATGTGCGTGAAGCCGTCGCCCATGCCGAGCGCCGTCAAGACCTTCCGGCCCAGCGCGATGCCGGGCTTGAGCCTGGGCTGATCCATGTCGCGCACGGTGATGATGACCGGCGAAATCCACTCTTCGCTGCGCGCGATGAGCGGCTTGGGCAGGTACGCCGCCACGTTCTCGTACGCAGGCTTCCCGCCGATGGACACGGTGTCGTACGTGAATTCCTCGCCGTCGATGTATTCCTCGCAGCTGACGACCTCGACGTGCCGCATCGCGCCGATGGCGTTCTCGAGCTCGGCCTTGCTGTTGACCTTGTAGGTGTCGGCGCTGCCCGCACCCGCGATGGGCTTCAAGATGAGGGGGAAGCCGATGCGCTCGGCCGCCTCGCGAATCTCGCGCTCGGTGCGCACCTTGAACGCGTGCGGCACGCGCAACCCCGCCGCCGCGACGCGGTCTTTCATCAGCATCTTGTCGCGGAAGCCCGTCACCTGGTCGACGGTCATGCCCGGCAGGCCGAAGCGCTCACGCAGCCGCGCCGCGAGGATGACCAGCGGTTCCCAGTTCGAGAGCACGCGGTCGATTTGGCGGCCCCGCAGCCAGGCCGAGACGCGCTTGATGACGTCGTTCTCGTCCATGATGCGCGGCACCTGCAGGTAGTTGGCGAGGTGCGGCTTCAACGACGCAGGGAGCGCCCGCCGGGCCGTGTCGCCGACCCCGAAGACGTTGGCGCCGACCTCGGCCAGGCCGCGCGTGTATTGCTGCATTTCAGGGGGGTAGCTGGGCGCAAGGAAGACGACGTTCATGGGTGAGGCATCCTACGAGCGACCCCGCCGTGCCAAGCGGAATTCCACCGCGCGCAGGCGGCCCGCGTCACTTGCAGCACCACGCGCCAAAAAGGTTGTTCACCCCCTGGTTGCCAGACGGATTCACGCCTGCCCCACCACAGCCGGGGCCGCCCGTCTGCATCGGGCAGGCGGCGTTGCCGGGTGGCTGGTGCTCGCGCCATCGGCGAGCCAGCCCAGCGAGCAGAGCTCGAGGCCCGCCGCCCACGCCGCCAGCAGCTCGGCCACAAGACGGCACGTGATTCGGCTCCCCTGGAAAAAGGCGTCGCACCTCTACCCACGTTTTCGAGGTCGAACGACAGACGGGCACCGACGGTCACTCACGACCGCCGCGTCACTCACGGAGTCGTCCATGAAGAAGCTCACGTTGCTCGTCCTCGTCGCGCTGTCGGGCTGTGCCGGAATGCAGGTCAACAAGAGCCAGGTCACCGCGGCGAAGAAGGTCGCGGTCGTCGGCTACCAGGGCGTGCTGCAGCTCGAAGACCAGAACGGCAACAACCAGAAGAACGGCATCGCGGGCGCCATCGGGGCGAGCAAGGCCGCGGCCGACCTGATGAGCGGCCGCATGGGCGAGCGCCGCGCCCAGCAGGGGGAAGCGGGCTACACCGAGCTGACGAAGCGCCTGCAGACCACCTTCCAGTGGGAAGTCGCGCCGCGCGAAGCGCTGGCCACCGTGCCCGTCTACCAGGACCGCCTCGCCAGGCCGTCGAAGCTGACGCGCATGGGCACGCAGACGGTCCCTGGCGTGCTGACGCCCGGCGAGCTGATGTCGATGAAGAAGCAGGAACTGGGTGAGCTCGCGAAGGCGCTCGGCGTCGACGCGGTGGCCACCGTCAACCTCACCTACACCGTCGGCAAGACGGGCGGCTTCGCGGTGGCGGGCATGGGCTCGACCACGCGCTACCCCGTCGCGACCGCGCACCTCACCGTCGTCGACACCAACGGCCAGGTCATCTGGGAAGACTTCGCCGCGAAGGGCAAGGTCGCGTCGACCGGCCTGCGCACCACCATGGGCGCCGACCTCGTCGAGAACGAGACCGAGGTGTTGAGCGAGGCCGCCGCGAGCGCGTTCGACGCGGTCATCGAGCGGTACCAGGCGTTCGAAGAGAAGAAGTGAGCCGACCTCGCCCGCAGCGCAGACATGCTTGCGTTCATCGATGAGCGCAGGCTGCCGACGTGGTGTGAGGGTGCGACAGCCTTGGAAGACGAAGGTCAAGAATGGTAGCCACCCAACGTGGACGCTCCCAAGGACAACCCTGCTCAACCACCGGTCCCCTCAACCGCACCTGCGCTCGACGCCGTTCGGGCAGAGGGGCACGACGCCGGTCAGCGGGGGGCGCTCCGCCTCGGCATTCTCGACCTCTGTGAGAGCTTCGGGGTCTCGCTGTCGCCGGAGCGCCTGGCAGAGATTGACGCGATGGCGGTGCCTCAACTCGACGAGCTTCGCCTCGCGTTGAAGAGGGACCGACGGTGGCCGGGCACCCCGGCACCCAGGCGCAACAGGTTCGCCCTCAGTCAGAGGTCCCGCAGGATTGGCCTCATCGGAATGGTCGGCAGCATGGGCGGCATCGTGCTGGTGAGCTTCGTGCCCGCCGTCATCGCGACCGCAGGCGCGAAGACCTTCTGCAGCAGCGTCACCGTCGGCACTCCGCTCAGCGAACTCGAAGAGCGCGCGGAGCGCGATGGCTACACCGTCACCGAACTGAAGAACCAGCGTTGGGTGTTCGAGCACCCCTGGTCGCTGGGGCGCGCGACGTGTGTCGTGCGCGTGGACGAAGAGCAACGCGTGAAGTCTGCGGCCGCGGGACAGTGAGCCGAAGACGTCAGCGACGGCTCGTTACTTCTTCTTGCTCTTGATGATTTCCTTCACGCCGATGCGGCCGAAGATGGTGCCGCTGAAGAGCTTGGCCATGGGCTTGCTGCGGAAGACGGTGGGCATCATTCGCCCGACGATCAGCCCCGAGGAGAGCTTTCGGGTGAGGAAGGTGCCCTTCAACAACCGCGTGTCCGACTTGCCGCGGATGATCAGCGGAATCGCGAAGACCTCCGACAAAAGGGCGGAACCCGTCAACTTCTCCATCGTGCTGACGACCTGGCTGCTCATGAGAAACCTCCTGGAGTGAACGACTTCAGTTGAACTGCAACGCTATACGTCGACTGACCCATTCGCAATCGCACGCAGGTCAGGCGGGGGCCTGGCTCGCCTCAGCGAGCTTCCCGCGCAAAAAGAACCGTTGAAGGAAGGCCAGCCGGTCGACGAACAGCTTCCCCTCGAGGTGGTCGACCTCATGTTGCACGCACACGGCGAGCATTCCGCTGAGCTCGCGCTCGAAGGGCTGCCCCGAGCGGTCGACGGCCCGCACCAGCAGTTCCGGGGCTCGCTTCACGTTGGCGACCACCCCGGGGACTGACAGACAGCTCTCTTCAACCAGCCCCAGGCCCCGCTTCCAGACGATTTCGGGGTTGATGAACAGCTGCGGGTCATCGCCCTTCCCCGAGACGTCGATGGTCACCACGCGCTGGCTGACGTTGACCTGAGGGGCCGACAGACCAATGGCCCGCGAGGCGAGCATGGTCTCGAACAGGTCATCGATGAGTTGAAACAGCGGGGCGCCGAACTGCTCGACGGGCCTCGCCACGGCGCGCAGGCGCGGGTCCGGGTACTTGAGGATGGGGAGCAGGGCCATTCGCGCGCTACCCCGGTTTGGACGAGACGATGCTCGTGAACGGCAGCCCGGTGTCTGCGACCACGGCGCGGCGAACGAGCGACGCAGCCGCCCCGATGGTCACCACCAGCAGCACGATTTCGATGCCGTAGACCGACATGTACCCGATGGCCGCGCCCGGCACTCCGGCGACCACGCTGTCGCCGGCCGTGGTCGAGACGACGTCGCGCATGATTCCACTCGAGGCCACGGCGATGCCCGCTGCAGTGGCCTGCACCGCGCCCCATGCCCCGAGCGCCAGGCCACGCTGGTTTTCCGGGGCGGCGTTCATGGTCGCGGTCAGGGTCCCATGGCCGAACAACCCCGTCGCCATGCCGATGGTGAGCGTGCCCAGCGAGAACAGGACGCCCGACTCGAGCGGGGCCGCCACGATGACGCAGAGGAAGCCGGGGATGCCGATGCCGCTGCCGATGATGGCAATGCGAAACGCGTCAGCGCCTCGACCGAGCACGAGGGCGGCGACCCAGAAACCAATCAAGGTGCCCACGGCCAGGGTTGCGGTGAGGCGGGTCGTCGCAGCCACGCCCATGTGCAAGATTTGACCGCCGTAGGGCTCGAGCAAAATGTCAGCCATGCTGAACGACATCGTGCCCAGGCCCAGAATCAGGAGGCGGCGCGTGGCCCCTTCCCCCTCGGCAAAGATGGACCACGACTCGCGGAAGGTCGGCTGCGTCTTCGGGGCGGCCGCAATCTCGGCGCGGGAACGCCGGGGTTCCTGCTTCCACATCGAGACCACGTTGAGCACCAGGGTCGCCACGGCGGCACCCTGAATGACCCCAATCAGGCTCCGTGGGCTGAAGTCTTCGAGCGTCATGCCGAAGAGCACCGCGCTGAAGACCATGCCGCCCAGGAGCATCACGTACATCAACCCCACCACTTTGGGTTGAGAGGCAGGCGGAACGAGGTCGGTCGCGAGCGCCAGCCCCACCGTCTGCGTCATGTGGAGGCCTGCGCCCACCAACAAGAACGCGACGGCCGCCCCGAAGAGCCCCACCCACCTGGGCGCGTGAGCTGCTTCGCCGCCCCCGGAGAGGACCAGCAACGCAAACGGCATGATGGCCAGGCCGCCGAACTGAATGAGGGTTCCCTTCCAGATGAAGGGCACCCGTCTCCACCCCAGCTTCGACTGGTGGACGTCAGACTGGAAACCGATGAGCGCACGGAACGGCGCGAAGAGGATGGGGAGCGACACCATGACCCCGACCAGCCCAGCCGGAACCGACAGCTCGACAATCATCACCCGGTTGAGCGTGCCCATCATCAACACCATGGCCATGCCCACCGACAGTTGAAACAAAGACAAACGCAACAACCGGCTCAGGGGAAGATCTGCCGTCGCCACGTCGGAAAAAGGCAGAAGTCGAGTGCCCTGGCCCACCCAGACCCGCATCAGTCGCTCGGTGTAGCGATTCATGGTCAACCTTCAGATGCGAAGTGGGGATGTCGGTAAGCGGAGAGCGTCGGCATCCAACTCCAACTGCAACTGCGGACCCCGACACTCCCGCTGACCTGTTGGACCCGTCAGGGCGTCGCGACGACAGCCGTCTTCTTCCCGCCCTGCAAGAATCCCGGGAACCACGTGGTGTGGGTCAGGATCGAGAAGTGGACGATCAACGAGACGATTGCCACCACCGACAAGAAAAACGGGATTCCGAAGGACGGCTTCACAACCAGCCACATTTTGCCTTGGTTCATGAATGTCTCCTCAGTGCAGCCAGGGTGAATACATATACGCAAGCAAATGAGCGAACACCGAGATGAAGAAGAACACTCGCGTGCCATCGATGATGTACTTGTGAAGCTCTTCGGCCTCGCCCATCGTCAAGCCACTGGGCCAAACCCGTTCGCCCTTCTCATTTTCTGCCATGAATTGCCTCCTGTTGATGTGATTGGTGAAACCGCGCTTCAAGGCGCGGCGCTCGTGATTCAAGGTCCTTGGATCACGATCGTAAAGTATAGTGGACATTCAGAAGCGTCAAGGCGCGTTGACAGCCCTGACGCGCCTCTCGACGAACTCGCTGACATCAGTCACCAAATCCGCTGTGCCGCTCGAAGGCACTGGTGCGGAGGCGGGACGGTGGATCAGGGAAGACGTGTCAGATGAAGGCCGTTTCACTCGTGCTGCAATCTTCCGTCATCACGTCCACGAAGATGGACTACTTCACCTGTGCAGGTACGTGGACGACACTCCCCGAGGGCCGTGCTCTTCTCGACACATGGCTCCGCGATTTCTCGGGTTCTGTCTCGTGCTCAGCAGTGCCGCGTTCGCCAGCGGGCCTGAACAGAAGCTCGAGTTCGACTCGAAGCGCTTCGTGGTGACCTACCGCTCGTGCGGCTGCGCCGACCTCTGCTGGACCGCCTTCGTCGCCGAGAAGAAGGCCCCGAAGAAGCCGGTCTTCAAGCTGCGCTGCGACTGCGAGCAGCTCTTCTTCGAAGACACGAAGGCCGGCACCTCGGTGAAGCAACCCGAGACCTGCGAGCTCGCGCAGGACACGAAGTTCGAGCTCATCACCGAGCGGCTGAAGACCCTGCTGCCGAAGTGAGCGCTGCGGTACCCACCACCACGCGCACCACGAGCAGCGCCAGCGGCTTCAAGCGACCTCTGTGGGCGAGGACGAACGGGGAACTTCGACGACGGAGCCCGCGAAGGGTTGTAAGCAGGGCCCATGCGCACCGTCGTCTTCGTCGTGCCCTACCCCGCTGAAGCTTCCATTCGTTTCGCGCGCGCGTATTCCGAGCTGAAGGGCGTGCGGCTCATCGGCCTCGTGCAGAAGCAGCCCACCGGCGCGGCCGCGAAGCCGTTCTCCAACTTCGTGCGCGTGGCCGACGCGTTCGACCTCAAGCAGGTCATCGAGGGCTGCGAGAAGGTGCGCAAGAAGTACGGCGGGCTGCACCAGATTGTCGGCGTGCTCGAGCCCCTGCAGGTGCCGCTCGCCCAGGCGCGCGCGTACTTCAAGATTCCCGGCACCGACCCGCGCACCGCCGACCTCTTCCGCGACAAGGCGCGCATGAAAGACGCGCTGCGCGCCGCCGGCCTGCCCTGCGCGCGGCACAAGCTCATCACCTCGCTCGCCGACGCCCTCGCCTTCGTGAAGCAGGTCGGCTTCCCCATCGTCATCAAGCCGCCCGCAGGCGCCGGCACCAAGGCGACGTGGCGCGTGAAGAACCTCGAAGAGTTGCAGGGCGTCATCGCCGCGATTCACCCGCGCCCCGACAACCCGACGCTGGCCGAAGAATTCTTGAAAGGCCGCGAGTACTGCTTCGACACCCTCACCGTGAAGGGCAAGGTGCTCTTCGAGAACGTGAGCCGGTACTACCCGGGTCCCCTCGAGGTCATCGAGAACCCGTGGATTCAGTGGGCCGTGGTGCAGCCCCAGAAGCTGACGCCCGACCTCGACGACGCGCGCGCGCTGGGCCGCAAGGCGATTTCGGCGCTCGGGCTCGCGACGGGCTTCACGCACATGGAATGGTTCCGCCGCGACGACGGCTCGCTGGCCATCGGTGAAATCGCCGCGCGGCCGCCGGGGGCGAACTTCGTCGAGATGATGGGCTTCGGGCACGACGCCGACATGTACAAGGCGTGGGCGCGCGCCATCACCGACAACGCCTTCGATGGGCCCTACCAGCGCAAGTACGCGGTGGGCTGCGCCTACCTGCGCGGCATGGGGCGCGGGCGCGTGCAGCGCGTGACGGGCGTGGCCGAGGCCAACGCGAAGGTGGGCTCGCTGGTGATGAAGTCGAAGCTCCCGAAAATCGGCCAGCCGAAGACCGACCACTACGAGGGGGAGGGCTACGTCATCGTGCGCCACCCCGACACCGACGTGGTGAAGGCGGCGGTGAAGACACTCATCGAGACCATTCGAATCGAGTACGCGTGATGAAGCTGCCTGCGTCGATTGCGGGAGTGGTGGAGGTCGAGCTGTTCTCCTCCGCGAGCCCCTCGAAGCACTGGTTGTTCATCGAGGTGCCGCACGGCGCGACGCGCAAGGCCGACTACGACGCGGTGGCCGCGAAGCTGAAGAGCCCGCTGCCTGAGCAGCTCGAGCACTTCTTCTTCGTCAACACCGACATCGGCGCGCCAGAAGGGGCGCAGTGGCTGGGCCGCACGTTGTCGGCCAAAGGCATTCACGTGGTGGTGGCGCGGTGCCTCGTGCCGCGCACCTTCATCGACCCCAACCGCGTGGTGGGCGCGCAGAAGCCCGGCTCGGTGACCGAAGGCATGACGCCCGCCACGGCGACGTACATCACGCACGCCGACGACCTGGCGTGGTTGCACGAGCAGCACGCGACGTATTCCGCGGTGGCGGGTGAGCTGTACCAGGAGGTGTGTCGCGGGGCGGAGGGGCTCGCGTTGCAGCTCCACTCGTACTCGCCGCGCTCGGTGGGCATCGAGAAGGTCGACGCGAGCATCGTGAAGGCGCTGCACGCGGCGTACGAGCCCGACGTCTACGCGAAGTGGCCCGAGCGGCCGCCGGTCGACCTCATCTGCGCCACGAAAGACAAGAGCTTCAAGGCAGCCCCGAAGCTGGTCGCGGCCACGCTCGACGCGTACCGCGCGGCCGGCATCGACGCGCAGGAGAACGGCACGTACCACCTGCACTCCGTCACCATGGGCATGCAGTGGGCGGTGGCGTACCCCGACCAGGTGCTGTGTGTGGAATTGAACCGCGGGCTGGTGGCCGACCCCTTCGTGCCCTTCGGCGTGTCGCCCATCAGCGAAGAGAAGGTGGCGAAGCTGGTGGGCCCGCTGGCGAAGGTGTTCGAGGCGGCGCTGCGCGGCTGAGCCTCACTTCGCGCAGAGCGCGCTGGTCTTCGTGTCCCAGTCGATGAGGTTGGTGAGCATCAGGTTGAAGAAGCCGTCGTCTTCGATGGTGAGGTTGAAGCCCCCGACGGTGACTTCGCGCCACATGCCGTAGGCGTGAAAGACGCGACCGGGCGACTGTTCCCAGAACACCTCAATCTCGTAGTTCTGGGTGAGCGAGCTGGTGCTGGTGGTCGCGAAGGTGGCCGGCTTCGGCAGGTAGAGCCGCGCGACGAGAAAGTCGGAAGGGAAGCCGTCGGCCGCCTTCACGCGCCGCAGCGAGCCCTCGAGGGTGGCGGTGTAGAGGTCATCGACGGGGAACTTGAGGTCCACCTGTTGCGACCAGCTGAGGGTGGCCGAGGTCCCCGCGAGGAAGGCGTCCCGGTCCGAACGGGTGTCGCGCCGAAACGATTCCCAAACCCTGGGGTAGAGGGCGCTCTGGTCGGGGTCGCTGAGAATCGCCTCGAGGCGGGGCAGCGTGCAGTCGAAGACGTTGAGCACCAGCAGGCCGCGCGCCTTCGACGGGTCGTTCTGCGCGTCGATGCCGAAGGGCTTCAAGTCGTCAGGGGTGAGGCGCTCGCGGTGCTGCGCCTTGAGCGGCTGGGTGCGCGTGTCGGCCCGCCCGCTGGTTTGCAGCTTCTTCGCCGCGTCGAGCAGCGTGGCGTCGTCGGCTGAATCGCCATTCACCCAGAACCACTTCACGTTGGCGTCGATGGCGTCGGGGGCGAGCTCAATCTTCGGGGCGCACCCGCAGACAATGAGGCCCAGGACAAAGAGATGGGCTAGCCGTCGCATCGTGGACTGGCTCCAGTGGTCGAACCCGGTGGCGCGGTGGTGGGTGTGGTTGGTGAGCATCAGCGCCGTCAACCTAGTCGCCTTCGTGGTGGTGCGTCGTCGCGCAGCGCGTCGTCTGCGCGCGCCTTCTGCCGACGAGCTGCGCCGCTTCCATCAGGTCGTGGCGCTCTGCGGGGTGTACACCGTGGGCTGCGCCTTCCGCTCGGTGCTGCCGCGGGCCGACGTGCAACGCATCTGCCTGTGGGACACCTGGTGGTCGAACGTCTTCGTCGGCCGCAGTGTCGCGACGGTCGCAGAGCTCAGCTTCGTGCTCGAGGGGGCGCTGGTGCTCTTCTTTCTGGCCACGTACCTCGAGTCGTCGCTGGGCCGTGCGGTGGCGCGGGCCATCGTGCCGCTCATCGTCATCGCGGAGTGCTTCAGCTGGTACGCGGTGCTCACCACCCACTACCTCGGGAACGCCGTCGAAGAATCGTTGTGGACGCTGAGCTACTCGCTGGTGGGCCTCGCGCTGCTGGTGATGTCGCGGCGCGCGAGCGGGGCGCTGCGAGGGCTGTGCATCGCCTCTGGCATCGGCGCGCTGCTGTATGTCTCGTTCATGGTGACCACCGACGTGCCGATGTACGTGGGCCGGTTGATGGAAGACGCGCAGAGCGGCCGCGTGTACCTGAGCGTCGGCGAGGGGGTGCGCGACCTCCTCTCGCGCTGGGTGGTGACGCACGACCCGGCCGACTGGCAGACCGAGATGCCGTGGATGACGCTCTACTTCTCCGTCGCGGTCTGGCTCAGCATTGCGCTGTGCCTCGCGCCGCTCACCCGGCAGCACCTCGCGCAGTGGCCCGTGCTCCCGCAGAGACGCTGACGGTGGCGGGGGTGCGCTGACAGCAGTCGAGGAGCAGGGTGCCGCTCGCAAGGACGGGCGGGCCGCGCCGCTCGACACAGCATGCCCTCCCCCTCGATGAAGGTTGTGGTGCGCTCGCGCTCGCGAGCGTCGTGTCGCTGGCCCGGCCCGCGCGCGCGTGTGGCTGCTTCGCGCCGCCGAGCACGCTCGAGAACGTGGTGCAGGCGGGTGAGCGCATTCTCTTCGCGGTGCGCAACGGCACCGTCATCGCGCACGTGCAGATTCAGTACGCGGGGCAGGCGCAGAACTTCGGCTGGTTGTTGCCGCTGCCCTCGGTGCCGACGCTGAAGCTGGGCACCGACGAGCTCTTCACCGAGCTCAACCGCACCACCGTACCGACGTATTCGGCGACCACGGTGTTCGCGTGCGCGCGCCAGGCCTCGGCGAGCCCGCTCTTCGGCTGCAGCCCGACCGCCCTCTCGCGCTCCTCAGGAGGCGAGTCACAAGACGCCGGCACGGTGGTGGTGACGCGCTCGTCGATCGGGCCCTACGTCACCCGCAGCTTCACGTCGCTGATGAACACGCGGCACGGGCGGCCCTTCAGCGCCGCGCGCAGCACCGAGAACACGTTGCCGCTGATCAGATTGTGCAGGGGCGTGGTGCCAACCATCGCGGAGACTTCGCCGGCGACGTACTCGTGACGCTCCTGAGAGCGCAGCTCCTGCGCGAGGTATTCGTCGACGGACAGTCTCTGCTTCGCCGCAGCCATGCCTCGAGTCTATGGCGCGAGGCGCTGGCGAGTCGCGACACGCGTCACGTTCACCCGCGAAGGTGGGCCGGGCCGTTCCCATCACGCATACTGCGAGGGCCATGCGTGCTCTCGCGTTGAGCTGTGCGGTCCTCTCCACCGCGGTGTTTGGTCAAACGAGGCCACCGCCGCCCGTCTGGAAGCCGTCCGTCGCGTACGAGCTCATCGACTTCGCGCTCGAGGCCACGGCCCGCGACATCGAGCGCGTCGGCGCGCGCCCCACCATCAACTCGCGCGAACTCTTCCTCGCCTCGGCCGCGCTGTATGACGCGTGGTCGCTCTACGACGCGAAGGCGCTGCCTTCGCACGCGACGCCAGCGCTCGGGCGCGCGCCGCCTGCCCAACGCACCGACGGGCACCGACAGAGGGCGATGCTGGCGGCGCTGCGCACCGTGCTGCTCGACCTGTACCCGGCGCAACGAGACTTCATCGAGGCGGAATGCACGAAGCGGGGCTTCTCAGCCCAGGGCGCGGCCGAGTTGCTCGGAGCGAAGGCCGGACAGCGCATCGTCGACGCGCACCACCACGACGGCGCCAACCAACTCGGAGACGAGCGCGGCGCGAAGGAAGGCGCGGCGTACGGCGACTACACCTTCTACGCACCGGTCAACGGCCCCGACACCGTGCGCGACCCCGACCGGTGGCAGCCCATTCCCTTCACGCTCGACGACGGGAAGGTGGCTCGCCCCGGCTTTCTCACGCCGCACTGGTACCGGGTGCAGCCCTACGCGTTGAAGAGCGCCGAACAGTTCCGCCCGGGGCCTCCGCCGAAGTACGGCTCGGCGCAGCTGAAACAAGAAGTCGACGAGGTGCTCGCGCTCAACGCGAACCTGACCCCCGAGCAGAAGGCGACCGTGGAGTTCATGCGCGATGGGCCGCGCTCCACCGGGCAGTCGGGGCACTGGCTTCGCTTTGCGCAGGCGGTGTCTCGACGCGACACGCACGGCCTGGAGCGAGACGTGAAGCTGTTCTTCGCCGTGGCGGCGGCGTGCTTCGACGCCTTCATCGCCGCGTGGGACACCAAGCGCGCGTACGACTCCTCGCGCCCGTGGACGCTGGTGCGGCTGTACTACGCGGGCAAGAAGGTGCGCGGCTGGCTCGGGCCCGGCCAGGGCGTGGGGGAGCTTCCTGCCGAGAAGTGGGCTCCCTACTCGCCTGCCTCGTTCGTGACGCCGCCCTTCCCCGGCTACGTGAGCGGGCATTCCACGGTGAGCGGCGCGGCAGCGAAGACGTTGAGGCTCTTCACGGGGAGCGACCGCTTCGAAGACGAAGACGCGCGCCGGGCGGGCTCGCTCACCGAGAAGGGCGCCTCGCACGCGGTGATGATGGCCGTCGACGGCGAGAGGGCGAGCGCCGACGAGAAGGCGTGTGACGTGACGCTCGCGCTGCCGACGTTCACCGCGACGGCCGAGCTGGCGGGCTGGAGCCGCGTGCTCGGCGGGTACCACATTCAGTCCGACAACCTCGCGGGCCTCACGCTCGGGCGGCAGGTCGCCGACGTGGCGTGGGCGAGGAGCGCGGCGCTGTTCGACGGCAAGAACCCCTGACGCGCATCAGGGAGGCGATGGGGGCGACTGAGACGGCGCTCATTCAGTCGTGACCTTGCGCACGGGAAAGAGCCGCATCTCCATCGGCTTCACGCTCGGTCACGTTCGCGGAGCGTGGGGACATCGAGTGCCGCCCGCCCGGAGGATGTCAGTGCCTCATGAGAGAAGGGGGCATGAAGATCTTCCTCAACATGCAGCGACTCCTCGCGCTCATCGAGCGCAGGCTCCGACCCCTCGCACGTCGGCACCGCATGACGACGCAGGACATGGTGCTCATGGCCTGGTTGGTTGCGGACTCCGGACTGGGAGGCGCAGAGCTCGCCAGCAAGTCGGGGCGCTCTCGGCAGAACACGCAGCGCGCGCTGCATCGGCTGCAGCGACGTGGGCTGGTGGCTCCGAATGTTCACGACGACCTCGACCGCGTCATCGGGTGGCGAGTCACCGAGGAAGGCTCGACCGAATGGAAACGCATCACCGAGGAATACCACCGGCTGGAAGAGCGCTTCTTTGGCGGCCGCGAGAATCGCGACGGCGTGATCCGCTTCCTCGAGCGAGTGCAGGACGAAGTCGTCGAGGCCACGCGGCCGCCTGATTCCCGGCCGATGGCGGCGACCTTCGGGGAGCCCCGGTTCACTTCTCTGCGCCTGACCTCAAAGAGTACCGATTTGTAGTCTTCGATGTCAGGGCGCGCGGAGCGACCCGCCCTCCCCTCCCCTCATGACCTTTCGTCCCCTCGAGCCGTCTCAACCACCGTTTCTTCGCGCGAAGAGGTGCTCGCGGTTGAGGTGCTCAACTCGACGCGAGCCAGGCGCGGAGTCGGTCGAAGACTTCCGCACGGTCGAGCAGGTCGAGGTGCGCGGTGCCGTACGCGAGGTGCGTGGCGTCGAAGTGCAGCGTGCGCTCAGGTGTCTCGTGTTTGCCCAGCGCGCTGTCGACGGGGACGAGGCCGTCTGAGTTTGGTGACGCAGTGCCTGCGGGCGAGGTGGTGCCGGCGACGGCGAAGCACTTCACGCCCTGCGGGAGCGAGAGGGGGCCGCGCGGGTCGCCTTCCTTCGCGAAGCGGTCTCGCCCTGCCCAGTGTTCGTCGACCACGTTGCCGTAGCGGAGGTCGGTGACACCCGCGCTGCGGAGGTGCCCCAGCTTCGCGAGCGGCGCGCTGTAGCGGTTGGCGTCGAGGAGCACGTCAATCCAGTTCCCTCCGCGCTCGAGCGGCGAGCCGTGGTGCGGCGTGCCGAGCGTGATGAGGGCGCGGAGCTTCGGTCGCCACGTCGCCTGCTTCGCTTCCGCGTCGAGGCAGGCGCTGCGGGCCACGAGGCCGCCCATGCTGTGGCCGAGGAGGACGACTTCACTCACGGGTCGCGGCCAGTTCGTCACGGCCTCTTCGAGGAGTGAGGAGAGCCCGAGGCCGTTCTCCGAGACGTGGAGGCCGCTGTTGTAGCGGAGGTAGAGCGGCACGAAGCCGAGTTCGCGGGCCAGCGCGGCGCCGTGGTCGTGGCCTTTGCGCAGCCACTGCAGGTCTTCCATCGACGAGCCGTGCACGAGGACGAGGAGGCGCTCACCCACGGGGAACTGTGCGGCGAGCGCCGGCTTCGAGAGGTCGAGCGCGCGGCCGTCGACTCGCAGCTGACGGGGGATGGCGAGCGGGTTGTTCGTTTCGGCGAGGGAGTCGCCGAGCACGCCGTTGAGGGCGGCGAGCACGGCGCCCTGGTCAGCGCCCGCGCGGTCGAGCATCGGCTGCAGGGCGTTGAGCGCGAGGTCGATGCCGGCGCCGACGACGGTGGTGACTCCGCGAATGGCGCCGTACGTCGGGGCGGTGAGGAGCTTCGTCACCTCGAGGAGCGGGCGCCCGAGGAGCTCGGGGCCTCCACCGATGGTGTGGTGCATCTCTTCGACGAGGGAGGTGACGTTGCGGGTGGCGTCGATGGCGAGCTTCGAGGCGCCGCGGAGCTGCTCGACCAGCGTGAGGCGCTTCGTCATGGCTCGTTATGACGCCTCGGGGCGCGGCATGCCAACCGGGCACGGAGCGCTCGTGGGCGGCTCGTCGCGCTGCTCCCTCCACTCATGCCGGAAACAGGAACGACGAGAGTCGGTGTGAAAGCAAGAAGTATCCACGCCTTCAGACAGCCGCTGCCGGGGTTCGCCTGGTCCACGTTTCCTTCGGGCTTGGGCGGAAGATTCCGTCTCGGTGGCGTCTCGGCGCTCATTCCGAGCACCCCAAAAAGGAAGATCGTGAGAGTACTGTTCGTGGCGCTTCTGGCCCTGGTTGGTGTGGCGTGTACGCAACCGCAGGAGGGCCCGGCAGGACCGGCTGGCCCCGCGGGACCGGCAGGTGCGGTCGGGTCTACAGGCCCCGTTGGACCGGCGGGGCCTGCGGGGCCCGCTGGTGCCGAGGGAGCTGCTGGTGCTGAGGGAGTTGCTGGCGCTGTTGGACCTGCTGGCGGTGAGGGACCTGCCGGCGCTGCCGGACCTGCTGGCGCTGCCGGACCGGCTGGCGCTGCCGGACCGGCTGGCGCTGCTGGCCCTGCAGGACCTGCTGGCCCCGCTGGAGCCGGTCTGACGGTGACCCCAGACGCTGGGACGAACTGCCCGACTGGCGGCTTGACGGTGCGAGCGACTGACGGCGGTACCTTCTTCGTGTGCAACGGCGTTGCTGGTCCCACGGGTGCTGCCGGTCCCGCGGGTGCTGCTGGTGCTGCTGGTCCGGTCGGTCCTACCGGTCCTACCGGTCCTACGGGTGCTACCGGTCCTACTGGTGCCGCCGGTCCTACCGGGCTTCCTGGCGTGGCTGGAGCCGTTGGCCCTACTGGCGCTGTCGGCCCTGCTGGCCCGCTGGTCTTCAGCTTCTGGGGATCGACCGGCGCCAGCCAGACCGCGAACTTCATCGGCGGAGCCAGCAGCTGCTGGCCGGTCAGCGGTGTCTTTGCCGGCTCGACGCCGCCGGTCACGTCGGCGAGCGGCTTCGGGTCCATCACGACCATCTCCGTTCCTGCAGGCTCGACGTGTTCCAGCATCTCGATTCAGGCCGCGCTGACCGTGGCTCCGGGCGCCTTCACCAACGCGAGCGCTCGACTCGCGCGGTTGTCGGGCGCGACGGGCCTTGGCATTGGCGGCACGGTGAGCGGCGTCAACCTGTGTGACTTCAACACCACGCTCGGTGGTGGCGGCGCCGGCTCGACGTCGTGCCAGGCGACGGTCCCGGTCACCATCGCGGCGGGCGATCAGCTCGCGTTCTGCATCGTCGCGAGCGGCTCGACGCCTCCGCAGACGCAGGCCGCGTGGAGCGTTCGCTGCCTCGCGCCGTAAGGTGAGAACGGGCGCCGGGGCGTGCACGCCGTCGGGTGTGCGCCCTGGTTCGCCTCGTGAGCGTCGCCGTGCTCAGCGCAGGTCGCCGAGGTCGAGGAGGCGCTGGTGCGTTGCGTGTACTGCGACGCCGCCAACGTGCTCGGCATCGACCTGCGTCGCGACGCGAAGGTGGCGCGGCGTCTCGCTCGGCGGCGCGGCGCTGGTGGCGGTCGCGATCTATTCCCTGAGCATCGGCTGATCTCCCCCGCGCACTCGAGCTGCGACGAGCGCAGGAGCCTGATCCGCGCATCGTCGCCGTCGTAGAGTGCGCTGATGTTCGAGGTCATCGACGAGTTCGTCGACACCACGGTGCGGCTCGCGTTGCAGCGCTTCTTTCCGCCGTGGCTTCGCTCGACCCTCGCCGCAGTGCTGATGTTCGTGGTGGCGATGTTCCACCAGCGGCTCCCCGACTGGGTCCTCGCGCTCGCGTATGGCCACTGGCTGTCACTCCTCCTCGCGGTGACCCTGGGCACGGCAGGCTGGCTGCTCTTCAGGGCGCCCTTCACGCGCGGGGCGAGGACCGAAAAAGGACCGTGGATCTGGAGCGGCCTTGGCCTCGCGACGCTGGTCGCGACCCTCGTCTCGGCAGAGGTCCGCGGATTGCGCGAGGTCGGCTTCTCTGAGTGGTACGCCGTGACCGCCTGGGCAGTCGCCCAGTTCTGGTACCTGCGTCAGCGGCGCACCGCGCTGCGCGCCGAGCAGGTGGGTGAGGCGTTCATGATGCGCGCCCTCTACGGGGTGCCGGTGTTCTTCTTCACGTGCTGCATGGCCGGCCCGGTGATGGACGACCACCGCAAACACATCGCAGGTGCCGCGCTGCAGGCGACGGTCTTTCACGGCGTCATGGTGTGGGTGAACTACCGGATCCAGGCGCGCCATGCAGACCGCTGATTCGCGTCGGAGCGGCTGACGCACCCCGTCCCTCAGCCTCTGGCGCGGCCACGCGTACGGGCGTCGTCGCACCAGCTTGCCGAGGCCACGGAGTTGCTCACCAGTGCACGAGCGCGGCAGTGCAGGGGCCCGTCGGAACAGCGTGGCTGATCAATCACACGGCTTGCACCCTGCGCGGCGCTGACATGGCGATGACCAGGCCCGCTGCGCAACGCCCTGTCTGACACGCACGGCACACTGCGCAACCTGCGCACGTCATCACCCTGTCACGGCCCAACGGAGACGCACCCCTGCGTCGGCAGGGTGGTTGCTCCGCCGTCTGCGCATGAACGCACTCATCCTCGCCACCGTGCTCGCAGCTGCCTCACCCGACTGTCACCGCTGCGACCTCGACCCTGCCGCCAACCTGGACGAGGGCCGCACGCAGCGCCTCTACGAGCGTTCTCACGGTGAACTCTCGTTCGGCTACCTCGGCCAGTGGAGCAACGAGACCAACCGCGCGCTCCAGCTCAAGCCCGCCGCCACCGACCCGGCCGTCGCCGGCAGCATCACCGACCCCTTCCTCGGAGTGCCCTTCAGCGGCTCGCTACAGCCCGGCGCGACGCTCGAGACGCGCGTCGTGTACCAACACCTTCGCACCACCGTCGGCGTGCGCTTCCCCTTCCTCAACTTCCGCCCCAGCGACACGGCGCAGACGGTGATGATTGGCAACGCGCCGCACGAGGTCATCGTGCGCTCCATCTCGTTGTGGGACTTCCGCACCGGTATCGGCTTCGAGCTGCCCTTCCGCCACGTGACGCCGTACGTCGACGTGCTCGGCGACATCCAGACCATGGAGACGCAGCTCGTCATCGACAACGCCCCCGCGAAGTACGTCGGCCGCGCCTTCTCGCTCGGCGGCCGCGTCGGCCTGCGCGTTCAACTCAGCCACGCCTTCCTCGCGCTCGCGGCCGAAGCCACCGCGCTCGGCCCGCTGCGCGTCGGCGGCTCGGCGCAGCTCGGGTTCGCTTTCCGAGACTTCGCGCACGGTGGGTGACACCATGCGCGCCAGCCGCACCACCCCACTGGAGACGCACATGAAAATCGGAGTTCTCGGTTCAGGAAACGTCGGCACCGCCCTCGCCCGTGGCTTCAAGGAGACCGGCCACGACGTGCGCATCGCCAGCCGCGAGGGAAACAAGCTCGCCGCGTTCACGAAGGAGACCGGCATCGCCGAGGGTCGCTTCACCGACGTCGCCGCCTTCGCCGAGGTGGTCGTCATCGCCGTGAAGGGCGACATCGCGGTCGAGCTCGCGAAGAGCCTCGCTGCTCAGCTCGCAGGCAAGGTGGTGCTCGACACCACCAACCCCATCTCCGGCCCCGCGGTGAACGGTCTGGTGCCCTACTTCACGGCGGCCAACGAATCGCTCCTCCAGCGCCTGCAGCAGGCCGTGCCGGCCGCGCGCTTCGTGAAGGCGTTCAACTCGGTCGGCGCGGGGCTGATGGTGAAGCCGAAGCTGCCGGTTGGAAAGCCGGCGATGTTCATCTGCGGTGACGACGCGGCGGCCAAGGCCACCACCACCGCGCTGCTCGCCGAGCTCGGCTGGAACACCGAAGACGTCGGCCCCGCGGCCCTCGGTCACGCGGTCGAGGCGCTCTGCCAGCTGTGGTGCGCGCCGGGCTTCTTGAAGAACGACTGGGCGCACGCCTTCGCGATGCTCCGACCCTGACGATGAAGGCCCTCGAGCAGGCGATGCGGGCACTCGACACGAAGTACCGACGGCCCGGGCTGTGGCCCGAGTTCGGCTACGTCGAGCTGCACACCACGCCTGCGCTCGTCGTGCTGCGCGGGGCGCTGCCCACCACCATGCACTTCGGCTCGATTCGCCTCGAGCTCGCCACCGGCACCCTGCAGTGGACTGACGAAGACCACCGCGACGGCGGCGACTTCGTCGAGCAGCGCGCCACCGTCACACCCGACGAGCTCGCCCACCTGAAGTCGCTCATCAGCACGTCACCGCTCCATTGAATGTCATCAGGGGCGCCGGGCACGTCACGCACGGCGAACGAAGACACGGGTCACGACGCGGCTGTCGACCTCCGGCGCGGTCCCATCGAACAGCACGTTGAGGTGCACTGGGCGCTCAGTGCGTCTTTTCGAGCAGACTCCACAGCGACGCAGGCGTGAGGAACCGCACGACCGCGCCCCCGAAGCGAATCCCCGCGCCGTCGGTCAAGGTGGCGCGCTCTTCGGGCGCGAGCTTGCGCTCGTTGACGAACGTGCCGTGGAACGAGCCGGTGTCGATGAGCAGCCAGCTGCCGTCTTCGTCCTGGCGCATGTACGCGTGAAAGCGACTCACCGAAGGCTCGCCGATGGCGATGTCGTTGCTACCGACGCGGCCGATGGTGACGCCGCCGCCGAGCGTGGACTCGGCGTTCTTCGCGACGCGGAAGACGGTCTTCTGATCAGACGTCGACGACGCGATGCCGAGCCCGCCAGTCACCTCGAGCGCGTCCATGTCTCTGGGCAGCGGCTTGTCGATCACCCCGTCCCACACCAGCACGGGACAGGTGAACTCGGCGCGTACGGCGTCGGGCGCTTCTTTGAACTGCGTTACGACGGCGCGAAATGAAACCATGAACACTCCCGCGGGAGCCCACATCATATCCAATCGCGGAGTGAGCAGTTGCGGGAGTTGCAATTCGACGCCGCTCACGGTTGCCTCCGTCGGCCATGGTGCAGCGGCGGTGTCCCACATGCCGGGCGGCTGTTCGTGAGGCCGACAAGTTTTGTGCGCTCTGCAAGGTGAAGCTCGTGTCAGAGCAGCCGCCGGCAGACGCGGAAGCTGAATCACCACGGGTGCTCGCTCCCGAGCCGATCCAGTCATTCGTCGCAGACGAGCCCGGGCGCACGGGGCGGGACGACCTGTTGGCGGCCTTCAGGTCGCTCCACGGCATCGAAGCGTGGGTGGTGACCGAAGGGTTCCGCACGCTTGCGGGCATCGCGGTGTGGCGCCTGTCGACGCCGCGCCCGCACCTGATGGCGCTCACGCTGGGCTTCAGCCAACTCGACAGGGCCCTCTTCCCCTGGGAGGAGAGCGGCCGGGGCTTCGAGTTGGTGTGCCGCCTCGAGGCAACCAGCGAGAGCTTGCCTGGCTGGCTCATCGGCGCGCTCGACGAACTGCTGACCCACACCTTCTCGGTGCGGGCGGAGGAACAGGTTCGGCTCGGCAAGGTCTGGTGTCTGGCCACCCCTGAGCCCGGCCTCGAGCGGCTCGACACGGTGAACGGCGCAGTGCGGGTGGTGTCGCTCAGCCCACGCGATGGCGGGTTCCTGCAGGGCGACGCCAACGAGCTCGTTCCGTCGTCGGCTCCGGATGACGAGACGGGGCGCACGGAGGTCTGCTGGGAGTTCGACGACGAATCGACGGTGTCCCTCTTCGGCCTCGACGTCGTGATGGACGACCGGGTCCGACGTCACGACTCGCGTGCCGAGGCGCTCCTCGCGTTCGAGAAAGCCGTCACCGCACAGCTTCAGGTGCAGCCCGGGCACCGTTCCGTGCACCGCCGCCCGCCGGCGCCGCGGGCGTCGAGGCGACCGTCCATCACCCGCAGCTCGAACAGGAGGTCCGGCACCGTCGCGACCAGCCAGAGCCGGCGCGGGTGTATGCCGACTGGCTCGAGGAGCAGGGAGACCCACGCGGCGTGTTCGCAGCGCTGTCGGCGAATGGGCGACAAGACGAGCTCGCGTGGTTCCTGCGCCATGACAGCGCGGCACTCTGGGGTGAACTCGCCGGCCACGCCGAAGCGCAGTGGGACCTCGTCTGGGCGCACGGGTTTCTCGACGAACTGCGCATCGGCGCACCCACGTACACGCAGCGAAACAGCAGCTCCGAGGTGATGTCGAAGGTGCTCGCGCTGCCGGTCTGCAGGCTCCTGCGGGTCGTGGGCTACGCGGACCCCGGTGACACCGACCGCACCGACACGTTCGATGCAGTCGCGCGTTCTTTCGTCGCACCGTGGTTGCGTGGGCTCGAGGTGAACGCGCCGAGCGGCCGAGAGAATGACATGTCGATGCTTGGGTACGGCAACCTGTCCACCGCGTGGGCCGCCCTGCCCGCGCTCGAACGACTGCGCGTGCGCGGCGGTGGACCAGGGCAGCTCGGGCGCGTTTCACACGACGTGCTGACGCACTTCATTCGCGAGTCAGGCGGGCTGCGAGAGGAAGAGCTCGAGGCCATCGTCACCGCACACTGGCCTCGCCTGCAGCACCTCGAGGTGTGGACGGGCATGGCTGAATACGGGGCCACCTTCGCGCCAGAGCACCTTGAACGGTTATTGACGAACACACCCGCGACGCTGACCTCGCTGGGCGTCGTGAACTGCGAAGTGGTGGCGGACTGTGTGTCGGTACTCGGTGCGGCGAAGCGCACGAGACAGCTTCGGCGTCTCGACCTGTCCAGAGGCGTGCTGCAAGACCAGGACGTCGACCTCGTCTTGCGGCAGGCGAAGGCGTTCGCCCACCTCGAGGTGCTCGACCTCTCTCAGAACCAGCTCAGTGAGGACGCCATCGAGGCGCTTCGCCCGGCCCTGCCGAACGCGAGATGCGAGCACCAGCGTGAAGCGGGCGAGGAGGGGGCGCGATACACGGCAGTAGGCGAATGAGCGGGCGCAAGCGCTCGCCACATGGGGAGGAACTGTTGCGCCGCCTTTCCGGTTAGAACCGTTGCAGTGTTCGAGCCGTCAGCCCCTCCTCCTCCACCGGTAGCCCCGACACCCACACCGCGGCCTGTCTCCACCGAGGGGCGTGCGCTGCGCTTGCTGTCCGAGGTGCGCACCGCCCAGCAGCGCGCGCTGTGGACGCAGGGCGTCCTGCTGGGCGTCATCGTCTTCCTCCTCTTCCTCGTGGGCGCGGCGGCCATCGGCGTCGCAGCTCCGAGGGGCGGGCTCGCGGTGTTGCTTGGCGGGCTCGCGCTGGGCATCGCCACCCTCGTGGTGTTCGGCGTGGTGCTCCCTCGCCGCAGGGTGGGTGATGACGAGCGCACCGCGAAGACGCTGGCCGCGCAGTTGCCCGAGCTGAACCTCGACCTGCTCGCAGCCGTCGAGCTGTCGAAGGCGCTCGGCCGCACAGGCGAAGACTTCTCACCCGACCTCGCGCGCGCGTTCTTGCGTGACGTCGACGTGCGCGCCTCGCGGCTCACCGTCGGCAAGCTGATTGATCAACGCCCCACGCAGCGCACGGCGATGGCGCTGGTCGCGACCGTCTTCGTGCTGCTCGCGCTGCTGGTGGTGAAGGGCGCTCATCTGCGCGCCGGCCTCGCCGCCATTCTCACGCCTGCGCAGGTGGCCGAGGTCGCGCGTCGCCAGCCCATCACCGGCGACATCGAGCTCACCTACCGCTACCCCGCGCACACCGGCCTCGAGCCGCGCACCATTCCCGGCAGCACCGGTGACGTGAGCGCGCCCGCGGGCACGGAGGTCACCATCAAGACCCGCGCCGACCGCGACATCGAGGGCGCGACGCTCATCTTCACGCCCGACAACACCCGCGTGCCGCTGCGCATCGACAAGCGCGAGCTCACCGGCAGCTTCGTGCTCAAGGACAGCGGCACCTACCACGTGGCCTTCCTCGACGACGGCAAGGTGGTGATGGAAGGGCCTGATCAATCCATCACGGTGGAGGCTGATCAACCGCCGCAGGCGCGCATCACCAGCCCCGCCGATGGGCTCGAGCTCGACCCGAAGAAGCAGAACCTCACGCTGAAGTTCGAGGCGTCAGACGACTACGGGCTCTCGGCGCTCGACCTCGTCTACACACCGCAGGGAGGGCAGCCGCAGCGCGTGTCGCTCAAGCCCGACGACGGCCGCACCACCCGCGGCAGCTACGCGTGGGACCTCTCGCCGCTCAAGCTCACCCCCGGGCAAATCGTCACGTACCAGCTCGAGGCCACCGACAACGACGCCGTGAAGGGGCCGAAGAAGGGCACGTCGGCCGTCATGCGCGTGAAGGTGTTCAGCTCGGCCGAGCACCGCCGTGAAGCGCTTCAGAAGGCCGAGGTGTTGTGGACCCGGCTCATCGACCACCTCGCCGACCGCATGGAAAGCCCCGACCGTTTCGCCGCGCCCTCTGCGAAGGCGAGCGAGCCGTCCACCAAAGGCGTCGACGCGGTGGTGTCGGGCAGGTCCATCGACGAGCGCGGCGTCACGTTGTCGACCGACTTCGCCGAGCTCGCCCACGCGCTCAACGACGAGCAGGACCCGCCGCAGGAACTGGTGAGCGCGCTGCTCAACGTCGGCGGCGAGCTGCGCAGCGACGTCTCGCAGGTGAAGACCAGCCGCGACTTCCTGCTGCGCCTCACCGGTCGCATCGCCGGGCCCACGGGCAAGACGTCGTTCGTCGACTCGGCGAACAAGAGCTACACCAACGACCTGCTGCGCCGCGTCTCGGCCGCCATCGGCACCGACATTCAGCACGCCGAGAAGAACGTGCTGTACCTCGAGGCGCTGCTCGACCGCGTGCGCATCGACGCCATTCGCGAGCTCGCGCAGCAGCTGCGGGAAGACCGCAAAGAATTGACGCGGCTGCTCGACGAGTTCAACCGCTCGAAGGACCCGGCGACGCAGCAGCAGCTGCTCGACCAGATGCAGAGCCTCAAGCAGCGCATGCTCGAGCTGCAGCAGCGCATGATGGAGCTGGGCAAACAGATTCACGACGACTTCATGAACGCCGACGCGCTCCAGCAGATGGAAGAGGAGCTCGGCCTCGACAGCTCGCTCGACGAGGTCGAGAAGCTGATTCGCGAAGGGAAGTCGGAAGAGGCGCTCAAGAAGATGCAGGAGCTCTCGATGCAGATGGACGAGTTTCTCCAGAGCCTCGATGACGCGAGCGACAAGGCCGACCAGCAGGCCGACCCCGAGCTGGCAAAGCAGTTCACCGAGTTCCAGGAAACGCTCGACGAGGCGATTCAGAAGCAGGAACAGCTCAGCGACAAGACGCGGCAGCTGCGAGACAAGTACCGGCAACAGCAGGCAGAACGCATCGCGAAGCAGGGCGAGGCGCTGAAGAAGGACCTCAAGGAGCGGCTCGACGAGCTCGAGAAGAGCTGGCAGCAGTTCGACGGGAAGCGGCTGGGCAGTCGCTTCGAAGAGACGCAGCGCGAGGCGGCGCAGGCGCGCAACAACGTCGAGCAGTCACTCGAGGCGAACGACTTCGACCTCGCGAGCGAGGCGGCCGACGAGATGGAAGCCAAGGCGCGGCAGATGGCCGACCAGGCGCAGGAACAGCGGCTGCTCGAGGAACAGTTCGGCAACCCGCCCGAGTCGCGCCGGGAATCACGACAGGCGGCCGACAAGCTGTCGCGTGACGCGAAGAAGGCCGAAGAGGTGGCGCAGAAGCTCCGTGACCTGTTCCCGCAGCCCGGTCAGCAGATGAGCGAGCAAGACCGGCAGCAGATGGCCGAGATGTCGCGGCAGCAGAAGCAGCTGCAGCAGCAGTCGCAACAACTGCAGCAGCAGATGGACAGCATCAACGAGCGCGCGCCCATCTTCGACGACGAGGCGCAGCAGCAGATGCAGCAGGCCGGGCAGCGCATGCAGGGCGCCGGTGAGAAGCTGCAGGGCAAAGACGCCTCGCGCGGGTACGGCGAGCAGCAGGGCGCGCTGCAGCAGCTGCAGGCGGTGCAGAAGGGGCTCGAGCAGTCGGGCAATCAGAAGGGGAAGAAAGGCGGCGTTCCGCTGCCGATTCGCCGCCAGGGCATGGGCCGGGGGAACAAGGCCGAGAAGGTCGAGATCCCCGAGGAAGACCCGAACGCCGCGCCGCGCGAGTTCCGCAAAGACGTGATGGACGCGATGAAGCAGGGCGCCCCCGACCGGTACAAGGACCAGAACAAGAAGTACTACGAGGAGCTGGTGAAGTGAGGCGCGCGCTCGTCGGGCTGTGGTTGCTGCTCTCTGCTGGCGCGTGGGCGCAGGAAGAGCCCGACCTCTCGGGCGTGAAAGGCGAGGCGAAGGCCCGCATTCAGAACCTCGACCAGTACCTCGAAGACTGGGACCTCGAGGCCGCGAAGGCCGAGCTCGAAGCGCTCGAGAAGCTGGCGCCCGCCGACGTCGAGCCGCTCGCCTACTACCAGGGCCGCATCGCCTTCGAAGAGGGCCGCTACGACGACGCCCTCACGCTGCTCGAGAAGGCCGGCCTCACCGACAAGCCCGGCAGCTGGGTGCGCCTCGTCAAGGACACCGGCGCCATCGTGCGCAACTACGAGAAGGTCGAGAGCGCGCATTTCGTCTTCCTGTACCCGAAGGGCCGCGACGCGGTGCTCGTGCCGTGGGCGCTGGAGGCGCTCGAGAACGCGCGCACCGCGCTCGAGAAGGACCTGGGCTACGCGCCGCCGGGCAAGATTCGCGTGGAAATCGTCACCTCGGCAGGCGAGCTCGCGAAGGTGAGCACGCTCACCAAAGAAGCCATCAAGACCACCGGCACCATCGCCATCTGCAAGTTCAACAAGCTGATGGTGACCAGCCCGCGCGCGCTGGTGCAGGGCTACGACTGGCTCGACACGCTCTCGCACGAGTACGTGCACCTGGTCGTCAGCCGAAAGAGCCGCAACACCGTACCCATCTGGATGCACGAAGGCCTCGCGAAGTACCTCGAGTCGCGGTGGCGCGGGCCGGCGGGCGGCGCGATGACGCCTCCGACGCTGGCGCTGCTCGGCGCGCGTGTGAAGAAGAACAACCTCGTGCCCTTCGAGAAGATGCACCCCTCGATGGCGCTGCTCCCCACGGCGGAAGATGCGGCCACCGCGTTCGCCGAGGTGTTCTTCGCGCTGAAGCTGATCGATCAAGAAGGGGGCCCGCAGGCGCTCGAGCGGCTCCTCGACGCGATGAGCAAGGGCAGCAGCGACAAGACCGCCGTCGAGGCGGTGATGAAGCGCAAGTGGCCTGCCTTCGAGCAGAGCTGGATGGCGTTTCTGCGCAAGCAGCCCTTCCCGCGCGACCTGATTCCGCCCTCGTCGTTCGAGAAGAAGGAACTGACCGAGGCGAAGGGCGAGAAGAAGAAAGAGAAGAAGGGCCGTGAGGTGAGCTTCGGTGACTTCGCCGAGGTGACCGAGAGCAGCGCGCGCCGCGATGCGCACCTGGGCGAGCTGTTCCGCGAGCGCAAACACATGAAGGCCGCGGCCGAGGCGTACGAGCGCGCGCACAAGACGGTGGGCGACAAGTACGAGTCCATCTCCAACAAGTACGCGCTCACGTTGCTCGAGCTGCAGAAGTTCGACGAGGCGGCGAAGGTGCTCGAGGCGAGCCTGACGATGCACCCCGGCTCGGCGCCGAGCAGCGTGCACCTCGGCCGCATCTACCTGCGCGCGAAGAAGTATGACGAGGCGAAGCGCGCGTACCTCGACGCCAACGCGGTCAACCCGTTCGACCCCGAGGTCGGCGTGGCGCTGTATGCGATTGGCGTCGAGCTGAAAGACGTCGAACTCCAGTCACGCGCGAAGACGGCGATGAAGGTGCTGCTCGAGGTCGATGACGCGGTGGTGCCTGAGCTGGCCAGGCGCTTCGCGCAGTCGAGCGACCTCGCGAACGTCGACCTCGGGCCAGACAGCCCGAAGGCAGCCCCGACGCGTACGCCCGACGCAGGGTGACACCCGGTGCGGCGCGCTCTCCATCGCAGCCGCAGACGGATATGAGGCGCCCATGCTGCTGCACGCACTCCTCGTCGCGCTCGTCGGAGCGACCCCGGTCTCGCTCGAGGTCGAACTGTCGCGGCCCACGCTGGAGCGCGTCGGGAAGCGCCTCGAGGCGTCGATGCAGCAGCGGCTGGCGGAAGACGGTTTTCCCGTCGAGAAGGGCGCGAAGCTCAAGCTGCACGTCGAAGAGCGGCACGGGCACTTTCGGTTGAGCGCCCGCGTCGGGGACGAGGTGCTCGAGCGCGACTTCACGCCGACCGGCCCGGAGTGGAGAGAGGAGCTGATGTTCGAGCTCGCTCAACGCGTGGTGATGCTCGCGCACGAGGCCGAGCCGGTGGCGCTCGAAGCGGCCGCGAAGGTTGCAGCGACTCCGTCGGTGCCCACGGAGCCGGAGCCTCAGCCCGAGCCGACGCCGGTGAGCGGAGACCCGCTGCCCATGAAGCCGCCTCCCCCGAACGCCGATGACACGTGGCGCGTCGGAGCAGGCGTGCGCGCGGGCGTGTCACTTCGGTTTCCGGCGGTCGACCCGTCGATTGGGTTTCACGGCGCGATGACCGGGCTCGCGGTGCAGCCGATGGTGTACTTCGGCGCGGTGTTCTCGCCGGGCACGGGGCTGTTCGCGTTCGAGGTGCCGCTCACCGTCGGGGTGCGCGTTCCGATTTCGCTGAGCGAGCGGTTCTCGCTGACGCCCGAGCTGCTCGTCGGGCCGAAGCTGCATGTGTTCTGGGAAGACGGCGGGCCTCCCGACCTGCGCGTCGATGCGTTCGGCTCGCTGGGGCTGATGTTCGCGGTGCAGCTCGAGAAGCTGAGAGTGGGGCTGCGGCTCGCAGGTGAGCTCTCGGTGGCGCGCACGCACCTGCTGGGTTCGCAGACCTTGTGGTCGCGGTCGCCGTTCGGTTTGTCGCTGCAGCTCGTGCTCGAGCGCTCGTGACGAGGGCTGCATGGCCTCGATGAAGGCAGTCATGAAAGTCATTGGGCGCGGTGCGGAATGAGTCAGCCGGCGGAGAGCTCGGTGACGTCGGGTACTACGTCCCGCGCTGACTGAGCTCGCTCACTCGACGCGAGATGGGGATGAA
>JBILUC010000125.1:0-8699 GCA_044371205.1 Archangium sp. | reverse complement strand
TGGCGTCGACAGCGCAGGCTGATGGCGCCGCTCTTTCAACCGGCGAACCTCGACCGCTACGCGCAGGTGATGACCCAGGCCGCCGACGCTGCGGCCTCGCGCTGGGCCGATGGGCCCGTCGACCTCGCCGCTGAGATGACGCGCGTCACCATGGCCATCGTCGGCAACACGCTCTTCGGCTCGGAAGCGTTCGACGGTGCCTCCGACATCGCGCACGCCATCACCGAGGTGCTCGACTGGGTGAACGACAACGTCGCGTCACCCGCACTCGTGGGGCAGGTGACGGTGCTCGAGCTGGCAGAGCGGTTTCGCGGCGGGCTCGACCGTCTGCCGCAGGGGATGCGCGCGCGCGTCGACACCGCGTTGCGAACGCCCTTCCTCGTGCCCAACGCCTTCTCGCCGCGGCTGAGCGCCGCCAAGGCCACCCTCGATACCCGCCTGCTCGCGCTCATCTCCGAGCGGCGGAAGAACCCCGTGGCGCGCGATGACCTCTTGAGCCGCCTCCTCGCGGCGCACGACGCTGACGGCGCGAGCATGAGCGACGAGCAGCTGCGCGATGAGTCGGTGACGCTGTTCGTCGCGGGCCACGAGACGACCGCCAACGCGCTGTCGTGGTGCTTTGCGCTGCTCGCCCGCCACCCCGAGGTGCGCGCGCGGTTGCAGGCCGAGGTCGACGCGCTCGGTGGCCGCGCGCCCGGCTTCCACGACGTGATGCGGGTGCCGCTGGCGGTGCGCGTCTTCAAGGAAGCGCTGCGCCTGTACCCGCCGCTCACCCTGCTGGTGCGTCAGGCGATGGAGGACTTCACCATCACGGGCGTGCACATCCCGAAGAAGCAGATTCTCTTCGTGCCCACGTGGAGCCTGCACCGCAACCCCGAGGTCTGGCCCGAGCCCGAGCGCTTCGACCCCGACCGCTTCTTGCCCGAGCGCGAAGCGGGCCGACACCGCGCCGCGTGGCTGCCCTTCGGGTTGGGGCAGCGGGTCTGCATTGGCAACCACTTCGCGATGCTCGAGGGCCCGCTGGTGCTGACCCGCCTGCTGCAGTTGGTCGACTTCGAGCTCGACCCCACGCACACCATCGCGCCCGATGACTTCGCCACGCTGCGGCCGCGCGGAGGGGTATGGGCGCGCGTTCGGCGCAAGGCGAGTGCTGCAGCGTGATGTCGACGTTCGCCTTTGACGGGCGGGCGAGGGCCCGAAGGGGCCCTGAGGGCTGGGTGACGTGCGCCTCAGGTCGACCCCACCGTGCCCCTCCCGCGGCGCTGACTCAGCCTTCTTCGAGCAGCCGCCAACGCACCACGCGAATGGCGGCCCGGTACCAGCCTTCCAGCGGCGCGCTGCCGAGCGTGTCGACGTGGGTGCGCATCGGCGTCGGGTCGGCCTGAATCCACGTCTGGTCGCCGAGGTACGCGAGCACGTGCAGGCCGCGCTGAAGAACAGGTCAGCGCGTGTAGCCCATCACCCGGTACACCAGCCGGCCGAGCCATTCCCGCAGGGCCCTCGCCGTGCCCCCGAGGTATTCCGCGCGCGGCGCGAGCTGCGGGTCCATCGACGGCTCGCGGATGCGGAAGTCGACCGGCAACACGTCGGTCTCGAGGTCGACCGCGCGAAAGCACCCCTGCGCGCGCGGCATGTGGAACGCGCTGGTCACCAACAGCACCCGCTGCGCCCCGAGGGCCTCGAGCAGCGGCTTGCTGAACGACGCGTTCTCGCGCGTGTTGCGCGACTTCGCCTCGACGTGAATGCGCTCCTTCTCGATGCCGAGCCGCTCGAGCTCACGCGCGAGGTACGCGCCCTCGGTCAACAGCCCCGGCCCCAGCTCGCCCCCGCTGACGATGACCACCTTCGCCTTGCCCGACTGCAGCAGCGCGTGCGTGGTCAACAGCCGCTCCACGTTGTCGTTCCACGCCGGCTCGTCGCGCACGCTGCCCAACGGGGACACCGTGCCGCCCAGCAGCACCACCGCGTCGTAGGTGACCTCGGCCCGCATCGTCGACTGCACGCCCGCCTCGAGCGAATGCCACAGCCGATTCGACACGCTCGGCAACGACGCGAGAAAGCCCAGCCCCAGCCCCGCGCTGATCAAACCGAACCCCAGACGGCGGCGCTGAGGTCGCCGCGCCAGCACCAGCACCCCTGCGAGCGAGAGCCCGAACATCCACCAGAACGGGTCGATGGCGATGTCCAGCAGCTTCGAAAGGGTGAAGAACACGGGGGCCTTCTACACGTGCAGGGACGCGGGGAACGGGGAGGAATGAGGTACACTCTGACTCCTCTGCTCCCTGCTGTCGGGCCCACCGGGAGCACAAGGTGAACGCACCATGCGACGTCTCCACTGGCTGACCCTCGCCTCGTTCGGCGTGCTGGCGGCGTGTCGACCGCCTGACTCTGCGCTGCGCGTCGACGTCAGCATCAAGAGCATCGGCAGCGCGCGCGTGAAGGCCGAGTGCGTCAAGCTCGCAGTGCTGGTCAACGGCGAGCAGACCCGGTCGCTCGTCGTGCCCCGCCCGATGGACGACACCCTCGTGTTCGGCATCCTCAAGACGACGGACCTGCCGCAGACCATCAGCCTGCAGGTGAGCGGCCTCGTCGGCTCGCCCTGCACCGATGAGACGGCGCTCCAGCTCAACGCGCGCGGGCCCGTGCTGGAAGCCACCTTCCCGACCTCGGGCGTGTTGCCCTTCGCGATGGAGCTCGAGCCCCCCGGTGCCAGCCTCGACGCTGACGCCGACGGCTACGTGGGCGCCTCGTTTGGTGGCCCCGACTGCCGTGACAACGACGCGCAGGTGTTTCCGGGCGGGGTGCAGATTTGCAACAGCCAGAACGACACCGACTGCGACGGCGTCGTGGGGTGTGACGACCCGGGCTGCACGTCGGCCCCGTTCTGCGCCGACCAGGCGACGAAGGTGGTGGTCACCACCCCGAGGAACACCATGCTGCGAGGGGACTGCCTGGGTCCCCTCACCGTCGAGCTGCAGAACGCGTTCGGCCCGAGAAGCGCCGTGCGCGACACGCCGGTGGTCTTCACGTCGTCCATCTCGGGCGTCACGGTGCACACCAGCGCGACCTGCACTGAAGCGCCGGTGGGCATGCTGTCGGTGCCCTATGGCGCGTCTGCGACCGCTCCCATCTACCTGAAGGCCGACGAGACCGCGTTCGGGGTCAACACCTTCCGGGCCACGGCCGAGCGCGTGGCGATGCCGGGCACCGCCACCATCGAGGTGTACCCGCGCCCCTTCACCAGCGTGAAGTTCACCTCGACTCCGCAGACGCTCACCGCCGGCACCTGTGGGGCGACGCCCGTCACCCTCGAGCTCTTCGACGCGCAGATGCGCCGCACCGACGTCGACCTGCTGACCACACTCACCCTCGGCTCGAACCCGCAGGACTTGAACAACGCGCCCATCTTCTTCAGCGACGCGAACTGCACGACGAGCGCGACGCAGCCGACGCTGATGCCCAACCAGGGCCGCGTGACCGTCTACCTGCTCGCCCGCCGGGCCGGCACCTTCACGCTCACTGTCACGCCACCCACGGGCGCGGGCGTCACCGGTGACACCCAGACCCTGACCGTGACGCCGAGCACGGCGACGCGGCTCGCCTTCACCAACCAGCCGTTGGCCTTGCAGACCACCGTGTCGTGCTCTTCGGCGACGCTCGATGTCCAGGTGCAGGACCAGTTCGGCAACCCCGTGTCCACGTCGCAGGTGCTCGGCTTGAGCTTCGGCGTTTCGAACAACTACCCCCTCGCCTTCTACGCCGCGAGCGACACCGGCTGCTCAGTCGCGCTGACGACCTTCACCATTCCCATGGGGATGAGCGGGGTGTCGCTGCGCTTGCGGGCCTCGCTGGCGACCGCGCCGCTGATGGTGACGGTCTCTGCCCTCGCGCCTCCCAGTCCCCTCACACCCGCGACTCAGACGCTCAACGTCAGCACCGGCGCCGCGTCCAAGTTCACGTGGATCGGCATGCCCCAGTCCACGTTGGCGGGCGTGTGCAGCGCGATGCCGTTGACGCTCGAGCTCCAGGACACCTCCAGCAATCCCTCCAGCCAGACGATGCCGCTCACCTTCACCCTCAGCGCCACGACCGGCACGCCTCCGCAGAACCCGGTCGACACGAGCTTCCGTTTCTACACGGGGGCGGGCTGCCAGACCGAGCTGACGAGCAACTCGATCACGATTCCCGCCAACACTTCACAGGCGCAGCTCTATTTCCGCGCCAACCGGGTTCGCACCAACTTCGAGGTGCGCGCCGTCAGCACGCTGGCCGGCCCCGACGCGCCTTCGACCGGCCACAGCATTCTCGCCAACGTGCCGGCGAACCTGACGTTCTCGGCGACCAACCTGACGCAGACGGCAGCGGCGGGCGCCTGCAGCCCCAACCCGTACACCGTCAACGTGTCTGATCAGTACGGCAACCCCACGTCGTTCACCGGGCAGCAGACGGTGACCATCACCTCGAACCCCACGGGCGTGCTCGTCGGCGTCGCGCCGGCCTGCAACGCGGGCAACACCGTCACCCTCAACGCGGGCGCGAGCAACACCACCTTCAACGCCACCTCGACGCGCGTGCCGGCGGGCAACTCGTACCAGCTGGGCGCCACCGTCTCGACCTTCAGCACCTCGTCGACGATGCCTGCCTCGCTGACGGTGACTCCGGCGACGCCGCTGCTCACCTCGACGCCCGCCGGCAACATCACGCTCGCCGCAGGTGATTGTCAAAACATCACGCTCGTTCGGCAGGACATGTATCTGAACAACACGCCCACCTCCGGCAACGCCACCGTGACCGTCACGGCGCCGGCGGGCGCGTTCGAGGTCTTCCCGCAGCAGGACTGCAACGGCACGGCGGGCGCGCCGGTGCCGATGAACTCCGCGTTCCAGGTCGGCTTCTCGGTGCGCGCCAGGCAGGCCGGCACGCACCAGCTCACGTTCGCCGCGCAGGGCCCGATGACGACGCTCAACGTCACCATCAACCCCGGCGCTCCCAACCTCGTCTTCGAGACGCCCGCGACCGGCACCAACATGGCGAGCACCAGCATCGTGGCCGGTGGTTGCGCCACCGTCACGCTGGCGCGCAGAGACGGGTTCCTCAACGACGTGCCGCTGACGGCCGCTTCGACGCTGACGCTCACCCCGTCGGACCCGTCGGTCACGGTGCACGACCTGGCCGGGTGCACTTCCCCGGCGCTGACGCAAATCAGCCTGCCGGTGGGCGCCGCACGCCGCACCTTCTATGTGAGGGGCACCTCGACGGCGATGGCGTGGACGGTGAGCGCGACGCTCGCGGCGCAGTCGGCCACCCTCAACCTGTCTGTCACCCCGGGCACCTCGACGCTCAGCTTCGTGGCGCCCGTGGGAGGCACCGCGAACGTCATCGCCAACACCTGCGTGGTGGTGACCATCAAGCGGGAAGACGCCCAGGGCAACGCCGTACCGATTCCCGCGGGTGTCACCACCGCCACCCTTGGCGTGACCGGCGCCATCTCGGTGTTCGACAACGGCACCTGCACCGCGCCGAACGTCACCGGGAGCATCTCGGTGACGCCAGGCACGTCGTCGAAGACCTTCAGCGTGCGCTCGACGCTCGTGGGTACGCCGAGCGTCCTCATCACGCTCAACGGGCAGATGGTGACCCTCAACCTCTCGGTGAGCCCGAACACGTTTACGACGCTGGTGTTCGAGAACGTGCCGCCCTCGCTCACCGCGGGTGGCTGCAGCACCCCGGGCCTCGTGGTGCGCCGGAGGGACTCGTTCACCAACGACATCACCACCGACCCGCCGCTGACGGTGAACCTCACCTCGTCGGGCTTCGGTTTCTCGGCGACGCCGACCTCGTGCGCGAACCCGCAGGCCACGACCAGCGTCATCATCGGCACGGGCAGCGCGGTGTCGACCGACCCGGTGTACCTCACCGGCACCGTGGCCGCGTCACTCGTCACCGTCACCGCGACGAGCAGTTCCCCGGCGGCGACCATCACCGCGAACTCCGCCATCGTGCCGGGCGCCCCGACGCAGCTGGTGTTCACCAACGCGGCTGGAACGGTGACGGTGCCCGGTTGCGGAACGCCGCTCACGGTCGAGCTGCGCGACGTGCACGGAAACCGCGTCGCTCCGTCGCCGAACTACAACGTCACGCTGGCAAGCAACCTCACCGCCAGCTTCTTCCCTCGCACCGGGTGCCTGGCCCCCGCGTCGACGACCCTGGCGCTCACCAGCGCGCAGCCGGTGGGCACCTTCTCGTTCCTGCCAACAACCTCGGGCATGCACACCATCAGCGTCTCGGGAGCCGGGCCGCTGACCAGTTCCCAGATGTGGACGGTCAACCCCGGCCCTGCGGGGCAGCTGCGCTGGCGCACGGTTCCGACCGCGGCCCCGGCGCGCTTCGCGTGTGTCCCCGCGGGCGTCGTCGAGTCGAGCGACACCAGCGGCAACCTCACCACCGTCTCGGGCGACACCACGGTGACGCTCACGCCCAGCTCCGCGAGCCTGCAGTTCTTCAGTGACGCCTCGTGCACCACACCCACGAACACCACCGTCATCCCCAGCGGGCAGGACGTGGCGCCTGGCCTGTACATGTTCGCCACGGGTGGGCCCGCCACCGTCTCGTTGTCTTCGTCGCCCTCGTTGACGGTGCCCGCGCCGGTGACCGTCACGCCCAGCGGGCCGATGGGCTCGCTCGTCGTGACGACGGGCTCGCCGAACCTCGAGGCGGGTGGCTGCACGGCCATCACCGTGACGCGCCGAGACGGCTCGGGCGACCTCTCGACGGGCACCACGCTCGCCACGCTGGCCTCGGGGGCGTCGTCGGTCGAGCTGCACACCAACGCCACGTGCACGGCGCCGGTGGCCTCTCCGGCGTCGCTCACCTTCATGTCTGGCACCTCGTCGCTGACGACGCTGTGGGCGAAGGGCAAGTCGGCCGCTCCCGCGACTGCGACCACGGCGGCCACCGTCACGCTCACGGCCGCCAGCACGGGCTCGGCCAACGGCACCACCAACCTCACCGTCTACCCGCTGGTGCGCCGCGGCACCTGCAACCTCGCCAACACCGACCTCTCGAGGCGGTGCGCGACCAACCCCGGCTTCCCCGCCGTCGACATCTCGCGCAGCTTCCTGGTGTTCAGCTCGACGGGTCGGGCCCTCAGCGGCAACTCGGTCGACGCCGCCAGCTCGAACGTGGAATGCCACCTCGACACCAACGCCGGCACCTCGGTCGACGTGTTCTGCTCGCGTGTGGCCGGCGTGCAGCCGGTCAACATCACCTGGCAGGTGGTGTCGTTCGGGCGCGACGCGGCGTCGGGTCAGGGCATCTCGGTGCAGCACTTCAGCCAGCTCACGAGCACGGGCGCGGCGACGACGTCGCTCACGTTGAGCCCGGCCGTCGAAGCCACGAAGAGCTTCATCCTCGCCTCGAACACACTCGAGGGTGCGTCGAACAACGCCGAGGGCTTCCCGCTGGTGCGCTTCCCCTCGCAGACCGGCTCGCAGTCGACGGTCGACGTGGTCAGCCCCACCGCGGCGCCCACCAACCGCACCGTCAGCGTGCAGGTGGTGACGCTGGGCTGGCAGACGGCGGTCACCAACCACACCCATGTCACCAACCCCGCGGTGACGAGCACCAACTACGACATCGCCACGCCGGCGATTTCAGGCTCGTTCCCCCTGGTGATGGCCACCGCCGCCGACGGCTCGACGCCCGATGCGATGTGCAAGCGCCGGTTGAACGCGCGCGGCACCAGCCAGATGAACGTTCGGCTCCATCGCGGCTCCACCACGCAGCCTGCGGGGTGCATTGCCGACGGCGTCACCGCGGCCAACGTGCAGCGGGTCGTCTTCCCCGGGCAGGCGGTCACCGTGGGTGACGTGAACTTCTCGAACTCGTCGAACACCGCCAACTCGCCCGTCACCGCCGTGGCGAAGGACCGGGCCATCACCTTCCTCGCGATGCAGGGGCCGGGTGGGCAGGCGGGGGGCGAGTCGAACTATCTGCCGAGCCCGAACCCCGACGCCGACGACCTGGGCGCGTTCAACGCGATGGTCGACTTCAACCCCGCGGGCACGCAGGTCGCGCTGACGCGCACCGTGTCGGGCACCGTGCTGGCGACCTACTCGATCTACGTCGTGGTCTTCGACCCGTGACGCCGGTGGGGGGCGCGGTTACAACCCCCGCATGAGCGACGTGAGCGGTGAAGACCTGAAGGCGGTGGAGGCCCTCGCGAAGGCCCGCGCCTCGGTGGTGGAGCAAATCGAGAAGCGCGTCGTCGGTCAGCGCGACGTGGTCGACCACCTGTTGATCAGCCTCTTCTCGCGCGGCCACTGCCTGTTCGTCGGCGTGCCGGGCCTCGCCAAGACGCTGCTCATCAGCACGCTGGCCGAGGTGCTCAACCTCTCGTTCAACCGCATTCAGTTCACGCCCGACCTGATGCCGTCGGACATCACGGGCACCGACATTCTCGAAGAAGACCGCGCCACCGGTCGCCGCGAGCTGCGCTTCTTGAAGGGGCCGCTGTTCGCGAACATCGTGCTCGCCGACGAGGTCAACCGCACGCCGCCCAAGACGCAGGCCGCGCTGCTGCAGGCGATGCAGGAACAGCGGGTGACGGCCAGCGGTCGCACCTGGCCGCTCGAGCCGCCCTTCCTCGTGTTCGCCACCCAGAACCCCATCGAGCAGGAAGGCACCTACCCGCTGCCCGA
>JBILUC010000027.1:0-96248 GCA_044371205.1 Archangium sp. | reverse complement strand
GAACTGCGGCGGCGCCTTCTCGTGGATGGGCACCTGCGTCAACGGCACGAGCTGCACCGTGATCACCGGCTGTGGCAACTCGGGCATGTACCTCGAGTGTTGGTGATTCAACCCAACTGCAAGAAACACAACGGCGTTTCAACCTGACTTCAACATTGCGACCCGCACGGGCCTGAAGTACGCGCCTTCAGCCTTTCCCCACCAGAAAGCTCCCTCACCATGAACCTGAATCGCCACCTCGCCCTCTGGGCTGCGATGGGTGTTGTTGCCGTGTCTTCCAGTGCGTTGGGGCAGGCCGCCGCCGGCGTGTCCGATGAGCGCGTCAACCTCCCCGAAGCGCCCGGTTCCATCGACGGCGTGGGTGAGAACGCGTCGACCGAAGGCAACCAGGGCACCGTGAACTACAAGGTGTCGGTCGACGTGCCCGATGGGTTCGACGGCCTGACGCCGATGGTCGACTTGAACTACTCGTCGGGCGGTGGCTCCGACATCCTCGGCATCGGCTGGTCGATGTCGAACTTCTCCATCGAGCGCATGACCTCGAAGGGGCTGCAGAAGTACGACGTCGACGACCGCTTCGTCGCCGACGGCAGCGACGAGCTGGTGCGCGTCTCGACGGGCACCGACGCGGTGTACCGGCTGCGCTTCGAAGGCTCGTTCATCCGCTACACGTGGAAGAGCCGCGGCACGGGTGAGGGCGGCTACTGGCTCGCCGAGTTCCCCGACGGGCGCATGGGCTACTACGGCGCCGACGAGAACGGCGTCGAGGTGCCGACCGCGCGCATCACCGTGCCGACCAGCACCAGGACCTTCCGCTACCACCTCGTGGCGATGAGCGACCGCTTCGGCCACTTCATGCGCCTCTCGTGGACGAAGGACGCGGGCGGCACCTCGCTGCTCGAGCGCATCGACTACCTGCAGGACGGGGCGAGCGCTCGCCACTCGGTGCGCTTCACCTACGAGACCCGCAACGACCAGCTCAGCGACGCGCGACCGGGCTTCGAGCTCAAGCTCAACTCACGGCTCAAAGACATCCGCATCTTCTCGGGCACCGAGCTGATGCGCAGCTACGTCATGAACTACGAGGCCGAGATGGTCAGCGGTGGCGCGTCGCGACTCGCGTCCGTTGCGCGCTTCGGCCGCGGCGGCGTGCAGTACCCGGTGACCTTCAACTTCCAGTACTCCAAGACGCTCGGCGGCGCGTGTGATGCCACCTGCGAGAAGCCCTTCGTGAAAGACATGGGCAGCCTCGGCGTGAACTTCGGCACCGGCCGCGCGACGCTCATCGACATCAACGGCGACGCGCTCCCCGACGTGCTGTCGAGTGATACCCAGGGCGCCCACTCGTTCTTCTATGCGCGCCTCGACGCCGACGGCCGCGTCTCGTTCAGCTCGACGCCCACCCCCAGCACCCGCACCACCGGCGGCTCGGCCTTCGTCCTCGGAGACCCGCGCGTGCAGGTCATCGACGTCAACGGCGACGGCTTCGTCGACATCACCCAGGCCAAGGTGCCCACGCTGCTGTGCAACAACGGCTCGGGTGACTGGGCCCCGGCGACCTTCTGCTCGGGCTCGGCCCCCGGCCTCCCGTCGAGCTTCAGCCCCGAAGACGACACCGGCGACGCCACGCAGGCCGACCCGAAGTTCGTGCGCTTCTTCGACTACGACAACGACAAGCGCATCGACTGGCTGCGCACCCCCGCGGGCGCCAGCAGCACCGAGGTGCTCGCCAACACGCCGGCTGGCTTCACGTCGGTGCTGGTCGACAACATCGGCGCCGTGTTCGACGACGAGCCCCTGCAGCTGGCCGACATGAACGGCGACGGCCTGCAGGACCCGGTGAAGCTGCTCGTCAGCGGCAGCCTCATCACCGTGCAGTACCGCCTCAACCTCGGCTTCGGCAAGTGGGCCCCGTGGCGCAACCTGAGCGTCGACTTCGGTGACGCCACGCAGGCCTCGCTCGCCGAGGTGCAGGACATCAACGGCGATACGCTCGCCGACCTCGTGTCGGTGGTGGGCAACACCGTCAAGCTCTCGCTCAACCGCAACGGCGACCGCTTCGACGCGGTGCAGACCATCAACCAGGCCTCGGTCGGGCAGGGCACGGTGCCCACGCGGCTGACCGACACCGTCATCGCGTACGCCGACATGAACGGCAACGGCTCGGACGACATCGTGTGGCTGCAGGCCAACGGCGCCATCTCGTACCTCGAGCTGTTCCCGGTGCGGCCGAACCTCATCTCGCGCATCGACAACGGCATCGGCGCGGTGCAGACCTTCAAGTACGGCACGTCCATCGCCGAGCAGGCGCGCGACGCGGCGGCCACCATGCCGTGGAACAACCGCGTGCCCAACCCGATGACCGTCGTCACCCGCGTGGTGAACTTCGTCACCCTCACCGGCAACGACACCAATGGCACCGTCGACCCGACGGGCCTGCTCAACATCACCAACTTCCAGTACCACTCGGGCTACTACGACGGCGTCGAGAAGCAGTTCCGCGGCTACGAGGCGGTCGAGCGCGAGCTGGTCAGCGACATGTCGCGCGACGCCCAGGAACCCGCGCTCACCGTCGAACGGTACGACGTCGGCAAGACCAACCCCGCGCTCGCGGGCGTGGGCGTCAACACGCTCATCTATGCAGGTCCCGCCGGCAACCGCGTGCTGCTCCGGGAGTCGCGCAATGAGTGGCAGGTCTGCCCGGTGGCCGACGTGCCGATGGGGACCATGCCCGCCATCTCGTTCGCCTGTGAGCGCGCCACCACCGACGTGCTCGTCGAGCGCGACGCTGCCAACGCCGTCACCACCCGCACCGAGAAGGAATACGACGGCTACGGCAACGTGACGCGCATTCGCGATCTGGGCGTCATCAACCTGGGCACTCCCGAGAACCCGACGGCCTGCGGCGCGTGCACCGCGTCGGGCGTCTTCGGTCAGGCCTGCGGCATGATGTGCCTGGGCGACGAGAACTTCGCCGAAGCCGACTTCCTGACTCCGGGAACGGCGACCGGCAACGCGTGGCTCGTCGGCTTCGAGACCCGCGAGGCGAGCGGCCCGACCGCCACCTCGATGATTGAAGAGACGCTCACCTATTACGACGGCGCTGAGTTCCAGGGCCTTGCCCTCGGTCAGGCCACGAAGGGCGCGGTCACCCGCGTCGAGCGCCGCACGGGAGCGGGCGCGACGGACTTCATCACCGTCGATCGCTTCAAGCGCGACACGCACGGCAACGTGCTCGAGAGCATCGAAGCCAACGGCTCGATCGGCGACACCACGAAGCACCGCCGCCTGTACACGTACGAGGCCGCCGGCTTGAACACGCTCAGCGTCGAGATTCGCACCGGCGGCACGGGCGTCACCGGCATCAAGCGCGACCAGATCTACGACACCATCTTCGAGGTCGTGAGCCAGTCGTCGAACTGGTACCCGATCAACGGCACCATGCCGCTCGCGTCGGCGCAGCAGACCCGCTACCGCTACGACGAGCACGGCCGTGTCTCGAAGATCCTCGAGCCGGGCGACACCGACATGTCACCCGGCCAGGAGTTCACCTACTCGCTGATGTCGCCGGCCTCGAAGATCACCATCGCCGAGCGCTCGACCGCCAACGGTGCGCAAGACATCATCACCGCCCGCTGCCTCGATGGCCGCGGCCGCGTCTTCCAGGAGCGCGCGCAGATCAGCTCGAACTCCTTCCTCGTCGACGGCTTCGTCGAGTTCGACGGCAAGGGCGCGGTCGTTCGCCGCTACCAGCCGTACCTCTCGACGTCGGCTGCCTGCGAGACGATGGCGCCGGCCAACGTGCCCTTCACCTCGTTCACCTACGACGCGGTGGGCCGCGTGCTCAGCAGCACCGAAGCCGACGGCAGCACCCGCAAGGTCGAGTACCGGCCGCTCAAGGGCCTCTTCTACGATGAAGACGACACCGACTCGTCGAGCCCGTTCGCGAACACGCCTGACGTCGAGACCTACGACGGCCTGGCTCGCATCGTCTCGCTCTCTCGCGTGTTGAGCAGCGGCGGCTCGCCCTCGGTCACGACGTTCACCTACGACGCGCAGGGCTTCATGAGCACCGTCCGCGACCCGTCGGGCAACGTGCGCACGCAGACCTACGACCGCCTCGGCCGCCTCACCCGCCTCGACGACACGAACTCCGGCAGCACGAGCATGGAGTACGACAACAACGGCAACGAGACGAAGCGCACCGACGCCCGCGGGGTCGTTCTCAAGAGCGAGTACGACGGCGCCAACCGCATCACCGCGCACTACGTCGAGGGTGACGACGCCGCCACCCGCCGCACGTGGGCGTACGACTTCCTCATGGGCTGCACCGAGTGCACCAACGCTGGCGCCGAGACGGTCTCTGTCTCGTGGCCCGGCGCGTGGGGCGGTGGTGACCGCTTCGGCTACGACCCCAAGGGCAACCTCGTCTACAACCAGCGCACCATCGCGGGCGTCAACTTCGTCATTCGTCGCCGCTACGACGGCGCCGACCGTGAAGTGGGCGTGAACTACCCGGGCGGGCTCGCCATCGACGCCACCTACGACCCCGCGGGTCGGCTCACCAGCATCCCCAGCGTGGTGAACAGCATCGCGTACAACGACCGCGGCGAGCTCGGCACGCTCAACTTCGCGAACGGGGTCAGCACGGCGCTCACCTACGACGCGAAGCTCCGCCTCGCGAGCCTGACCACCAGCTCGTCGGCCGGCCCGCTGCTGCAGCTGGGCTTCACGCGCAACAAGTCGGGTGAGCTGCAGTCGCTGTCCGACGGCGCGCTCGCCGGTCACGTGCGCCACGACGGCACGTTCACGCACGACGCGTGGGGCCGCCTGACGAAGGCGGTGCTGACCAACGGCAGCGGCACGGAGACCCTCGATCTCGCCTACGACGCCATCGACAACATGACGAGCAAGACCTCGTCGCTGGGCGCCAGCAGCCGCGCTCACGTCGGGGCGCTCACCTACGCCAGCACCCGCCCCAACGCAGTGGCTGACGCCGCAGGCATCGCGCGCACCTACGACGCCACGGGCAATCTCACGGGCAAGGGTGGCATCACGTACACTCGCGACTTCATGAACCGCGTCGCGACCGCGAGCGGCGGCAAGAGCGAGGGCTCGTATTTCTACGACGACCTCGATCGCCTCGTGAAGGTCGAGGGCGATTCCGTGACGATGTTCGTCGACGACGACTTCGAGCTGCACGACGGCATCTCGGTCGCGTATGCGCGCGTCGGTGAAGACCGGGTGGCGCGCCTCGAGACCGACTCGCTCGCCGCGGTCGTGCTCTCAGACCTCGCGCCGCTGACGGGCAGCACGCCCAATGGCGATGGCACCATCGACATCGCCGACGCGTGGATCGCCCAGGCCGCCAGCGCAGGCGTGCAGACCCTCTCGGGGGGGCCGACGCCGTCTCCGGTGGGCTACCTCCTCAGCTCGGCCGCGCGGCGCCTCTTGATGGAAGACATCATGTGGCTCCACAACGACCACCTGTCGTCGACGGTGCTCGCCACCGACGCGAACGGCGCGGTCCGCGGCGAGCAGAGCTTCTACCCGACGGGCGAAGTGCGCGAGACCCTCGGCTACGTCGACGAGACCGGCTTCACGGGTCAGGTCTTCGACGAAGCCACGGGCATGATTCACTTCCGGTACCGCGAGCTCGACGCGACCAGCGGCCGGTGGGATCGGCCCGACCCGTCGTTCGAAGAGCTCGATGAAGACAACGTGCGCTCGTTCGGTGAAGCCACCGCTGGGTACGCCTACGTCGGCAATGCGTTCGTCGATGCGAATGACCCGACCGGCCTCACAACCACCAAGTCTGGCAGCGGCGGGGGCAAGAAGGCCGCCAAGTCGGGCGGCACCAAGGCGAAGACCAACACCAACGCCAAGAAGGGCACCGCGCAGGGCAAGAAGAACGCTCAGGGCAAGGCGAAGGGCGGCAGCCGCACCGGCGCGCGCGCGGCCCTCATCGCGCAGATCGTAGCCTCTGCCATCAGCGCCGTTCTCTCGGTCATCAGCGCCATCGGTCAGACCGACGCGGCCGGCGACGGGGACAACGCGCAGGCGTTCCGTTACGGCGCGGTGGGTGCGGTCGGCGCAGGCTTCGGCGCCCTCGGTTCGGGCATCGGCGCCGGCAGAGACCTGAAGCAGGAATTCGGGGCCGGTACGGGGAGCGGCAAGTCGGGCAGCGGCTCCCAGCCCAAGGGTGGCGCGACGGGCGGTGGGAAGAGCGGGGGAACGAAGAAGGGTGCGCCCAAGGGCACCAAGGCGACCAACGGCAAGAAGCAGCAGGGCACCACGGTCAAGACTGGCTCGAAGAGCACCGCCAAGAAGACGAACACCAAGACCACGAGCAAGAGCAAGATCACCTGGGGTCCCAACGGGCCTCCGAAGGCTTCTTCGCAGACCCAGCCGTCCAAGGCCAGCAGCAGCGGCAGCTCGACCGGCACCAACAGCACCACTGGCACCACTGGAGGCACCAAATGAAGTTCTTCTTCCCCGTCGTCCTCCTCTCGGTGCTCGCGCTGTCGGGCTGCAACTGCAACCCGCCCAACTGCGAGCCAGGCGTCGCGAGCTGCGCTTGCAAGACCGGCGACGTCTGCAACGAAGGGCTCGCCTGTGTTGACTCGAAGTGTGTGCCTCCTGTCGCCGCCGGCCTCCAGGTCGACGCTGCCGCGCGAGGCTGCGAGCTGCTCTTGACCGAGTCGGGCACCAGTACGGTGGTGTCGGCCAACTTCAAGAATGGTGTGAAGGGCACCTTCATCCGCCAGCCTCCCAGGGTGGCGGTGACGTTCGTCTCGGGCGGCGACACGGCCATCGGCAACAACGTCGAGTTGGGCCTGGGCGGCCCCGCCACTGGCGTGACGGTGACGAAGAGTTCGTGCGTTGATGTGAAGGGCGCCCGAGTTGGCGGTAGTGTCTCTCTTCGCTGAAGTGATGGCCGCTCAGCCGGGCGGGGGTCTTTCGAAACAGCTTTTCGAGAACCGTTTTCGAAACAGGAGTCGTTCATGCGTTGGTCGCGCGCGCTGTCGCTGATGGCGGTGGTCTCTCTGGGGTCCGGTCTGGGGGGGTGCAAACCCGAAGAGATGGGCAGCGACAGCGGCATGTCGGCCTCGTGTGCGCCCGGCACCCAGGGCTGCGAGTGCGTGGCCGATCGCTGTGGCCGCAACGGTCGCGGCGAGCAGCTGGTTTGCATGGGCGGGACCTGCGAGACCATGAGCTGCCCTGCGGGTGAGAGCGGCTGCGTGTGTCGCGGCGGCACGGCCTGCAACGCGCCGGGTGACTCGTGTACCGAGGGCTTCTGTCTTGCGGCCGGCTGTACGCCGGGCGGTGCGAACTGTGGCTGCGTGGCCGGCACGTGCGACGTCGGGCTCATCTGCCTCGAAGGCGCCGTGTGTGCGGACAGCACGGGTTACGAAGGTGGTCGCTGCCTCTCGTCGGGTGGCTGCTACCGCGGCAACCGCTGTGACCCGGCGACCGGGAGCTGCGTGTTCTGCGACCCCGGCACGGCAGGCTGCCAGTGCACCACCAACAACGGCTGCAACGCCGGCATGGTCTGCACCGCGGGGGTGTGCCTCTCGGGCAGCCAGCTGCCTCCGCCCAGCCCCGCCTGCTACACGCCGTGCAGCAACGACCTCGTCATCGATGGTGGTGCGCGCATCGTCTGTGGCCCTGAGGGCCTGCTCGACGGCTGCTTGCCGACGCAGACGTGTGACCGCGGCAGCTGCGTGAGCCCTGGCGGCACCAGGCCCAGCTGCATCTCCGACCTCGAGTGCCCCTTCTTTCAGGTCTGCTTGCAGGGTGGCTGCTACTCGAACTGCAACGTCAACGCCGACTGCCAGTCGGGCACGGGCTGCGTCGCGCACGCCTGTCGGCCCGCCTGCCGCCTCGGCCAGAACCAGAGCGCGTGCCCCACGGGCATGGCCTGCACCAGCGACGACGGCCAGAACGGATACTGCCTCGCGGTCGGTCGCTCGCAGAACGCGGCCAGCACGCCCGTCACGCCCACGGGCGGTCTCAAGCTGCCCATCGAGCGACTCGAGCTGTCGAACGTGCGCCAGACGGCCGAGGCCATCGTGGTGCCGCAGAGCCAGATTTCGCAAGACATCACGGTGCGCAAGCTCTGGCACCAGACCACCGACAGCAACGGCAACGTCGAGCGCGTCGACGCGCCGCGCACCGCGACCGGTGAGTACCGCACCTGCAACGGCCCCAGCGAGTGCCCGCTCTGGTGGCTCGGCATCGGCAGCACCGGCACTGCGCCCACGCAGACGCCGACCACGTCGTTCCGGCTGCTGCCCGGCTGTGTCGACGACGTCACCCGGGTCGTCGAAGATGCCGGCTCGGTCACGCGCTGCCCCCGCATCAAGGTCGCCAACGCCGGCGGCGTCTCAGCGGTGCGCTGGGAAGGTGCGCTCGAAATCACGTCCGGTGACAGCCGCACGCAGCTGCTCTTGACCTACGTCCAGCGCCCCGACGGCCAGTGGACGGGCTCGATGTACTACTTCGGCAGCTTCGATCGCGCCGGCATGGAAGGGTGGATTACGCGGGCCACCAAGTCCGACACCAACGGTGTGTCGAACGCGCTCGTGCAGCGCTGGGGCACTCTGCGCCGCGGCAACCTCGAGGGCTGGCAGGAATTCCTCGCGGTGCTCACCGCGACCCGCACCGAGTCGTGGAAGTTCGGCGAGGTGAAGAACCGCTGCTCCGCAGCCAACAACGGCAACGACGTGCCCCGCTGCTACCCGTACCTGGCGGCGGGCCGCGGCGTGCGCACGTACACCATCAACCCGCGCAACAACCCCATCCCCTCGGGCGTGACCGAGTTGCCCATCGCGATGAACCTGCAGATCAACGCCGCCGACCCGGTCAAGTTCACCGGCCGCATCGAGTCTTCGATGGCGATGCACTACCCGGGCAACCCCTCGGTGAAAATGGAGTTTGAGGCCAGCCCCGCCGACGCCAACGCCTGCTTCATGGGCGGCGGCACCGACTGCATGGTCTTCTTGAAGGGCATTCAGGCGGTGGCCAGCGACACCAACCGCATCTTCTCGACGGTGGGTGGTCGTACGCTGTCGACCGACGGCACCTGCCCCGGCACGCCCGGCGACTTCGAGATCGTCAAGGTGCCCTGGCTGGTGCCCGGCTTCTACGCCAACACGATGGAAGCGGCGCCCGGTATCTTCGAGCGTCAGGAATGCCGCGACGCCAGGCTGCCCTTCGACGCGCAGATCGACGGTCGTTACACGGCCATCAACAAGGCGCTGGCTGGCGGTAACCCCGTGCCCGACGGCAACCCCCGCCGCCGCACGCTGCGCTTCATCGACGGCGCGCTCGTCAACCAGTCTGAAATCTTCATCCTCTTCGAGGAGAGCTACCAGAGCTTCATTCCCCCCGAGTCGGGTCAGCCTGACGCCCCCACCACGGCGTACGGCTACATGCGCCTCAAGCGCGCGGCCGCCGATCTCGATCAGATGGACTACGTGGGCGCGCCCACGGCGAACGTCGCACGCACTGGCCAGAACGGCGGCGCGACGTGCTCGCCTGAGCTGCTCAGCAAGTTCGGGCTGCCCGCGAACCCCTCGTCGTCGCAGCTGGCCGGCATCGCGAAGGTGCTGATGGCCGGCTACGACGGCTCGTCGCAGATGGCGGCGATCACCACGGCCAACCAGTCGACCAACCAGATCCACTACTGGTGCGAAGACACGGGCTTCTTCAACGGCGGCCCGCAGGACGACGGCAGCAGCACCGCCACCAGGCGCGCGTGCCCCGTTGGCAGCCGCGTCGTGTTCTTCAACGCCGGCTCCAACAAGAACAACGCGCAGATGGCCGCCGAGGCCTGCCAGACGCGCCTCAAGAGCGACGGTCGCGCGAGCTGCTTCGATACCCTCGAGGGCTGGCGGAACAGCGGGGTCGTCATCTCCGAGTACGAACCGTTCTATCGCTGCACCAACTCGGTGCAGGGCGTGGGTGATGGTGGCGTGAACGACGTCTTCTGTGACGACAACCGCCTCGACCTCCGTTCCGGCAAGACCTTCTTCATTCGCGCCATGGCCAGCCCGCGCCCGAAGTTGACGGCGCTGCGCCCGCTCATCGACTCGGCCTTCCGCTACAAGACGCGTTTCCGTTCGACGACCGGTGGCGCGCTCGGCTTCGCCCCCCGCATGTGTGTGCCGGGCAGCGACGCGGTGCCCTACTGCTACGACCCGAAGGAAGTGGAAGAAGCCCGCGAGCGCGTCGACTGCCTCGTGAGCATCTACTCGCAGCCCGGCGCGGTGACGGGCGCGCTGTTCAGCGGCGACCCGGCCACCCGCTCCGAGCTGACTGCCTTCCTGCGCGCCAACTTCAGCTCATTCGCGGGTTCGCGCTCGAATGAGGGCTTCGAGCGCCTGTACGTCGAGCTGCTCATCATGCAGGGCGACGAGGCGCTGACCTCGGCCTACGCTTCACGCTTCGATCTCGCGGCAGCAGGCGGGGCCACCTTCCGCGGCAGCCTCTTCGAGGCCGGCGGCATCGACCTCACCGGCGTGGCGGGGGCCGAGATGTTCAACCTCTACCTCTCGGTGCAGTACTACCAGCTGGCGCTCGACCGCCTCTACAAGCTGGGGCCGAACATGCGCACTGCGTTGACGGTGTCGAACAACGACATCAACAACCAGAACAGCTTCCTCTCGCCCGAGACCGTCACCACCTACCTCGAGCGCCTCGTGCGCGCGGCGGCGCAGAAGTCGCGGGCGTGGGGTGAGATTGCGCGGCGCTACCAGAACTTCAACCGCCCCGACCTTGCCCGCGCCGTCATCGAGCGTGCGTACGTCGGCACCTACCTCGAGAGCGCGCTCATCGCGCGGCTGATGCTCGACATCTCGGCTTCAGCCGGCAACGCGTACCAGGACCAGCTGACGGTCACCCTCGAGAAGGCCCAGCGGAGCTACCGCATGGCGTTGCTCGACATGCGTGAGGTGTACGGCCAGATCACCGACGAGGTGAACTACTTCGGCTACCCGGCCGACTACATCCCCTTCCCGCCGCTCGACTCGTCGTCGGTCTCGTCTGCCAGTGCGTATGAGACGCTCTCGACGCTCGCCCAGCAGCGGCTTGACCTCGCCAAGACGCGCGAGCAGGTCGCGCTGGCAGCCGGCAAGCAGGGTCGCGTCGACGCGGCGCAGTTCCAGTCTGACCTGACCAGCATTCGCAACAACTACGAGAACCAGTTGTCGCAGATCTGCGGTGTCTTCACCGGCGCCGACGGTCGTTCGTACCCGGCGATTCGCAAATACGCCTTCCAGAGCCAGGTGGCGACGATGATGGGCGACCCGTGCGGCCGCATGGGCAACGGCGAAATTCACAACTCCATCGCTGCGGTGAAAGACGGCTCGCTGCGCATCAAGGGCGTGCTCCAGCGGCACGAGAACATCCTGCAGGACGTGGCCATCGAGCGGCAGAAGGTGACCGACGTCTGCGGGCTGATGAACCAGCAGGTCGACTATCAGTTCGAGCGCCAGTCGCAGGTCATCGCGGTGCAGGACGAGATGGCCCGGCAGCGCGCGATGATGAGCTTCATCGGCAACAGCGTCGCGGCGGTGCTCGGCTCTCTCGAGATCCTCGACTGTGAGATTCAGTGCGCCAGCTCGGCGGCCATGGCCGCCACTTCCGCTGCTGTGGGCATCGCGGCGGCCGGCGCGACCTACGCCAGCGAGCTGCGGCTGGCGACCAAGCAGAAGGAGCTCGCTGAGTTCGACGCCGACACGGTGCAGGTCTCGGCTGGCTTCGCGTGCGCGGGTGGCCTGCTGCCTGACGGCGGCACGCGCGAGCTCGGCATCCTCAACGTCGAGAGCAACGCGCGCGTGGCGTCGATGTTGAACGACACGCTCGAGGTCGAGATCGAAGCGCTCCGCGCCGAGTACTCGATGCGGGTCTCGATGGCCGATGTGACGCGCCTGTTTGGCAATGCGCAGCGGCTGCAGGCCCAGCAGGAAGAGGCCGAGCAGCTCGCCATCGACATCCAGCAGGCGCAGAACGACCCGAACGTTCGCATCTACCAGAACGACGCCATCATCAACGCCGACGTTTCGTTCAAGGACGCGCTGGCCACTGCGTACCGGCTGACCCGCGTGTTCGAGTACTACACGAGCCAGTCGTACGCGAAGAAAGAGCAGCTCTTCCTCATTCGGATGATCACGGCAGGTCAGTACAACCTCGAGAACTACCTCCTCGAGCTCGACAACGAGTTCATCGCCTTCGAGGAACAGTTCGGCAACCCCGACGTACGCGTCATCGCGCTCTCGCTGCGAGACGACATCCTCCAGATCCCCTACCTCAACGAGAGCGGCACGCCCTTCGACGAGAACACCCGCATCGAGAAGATGCGCGAGAAGCTGCGCGACGTGAAGATGCTCGACTCGCGCGGCTACCTCACCATTCCCTTCTCGACCGACCTGAAGAAGCTCTCGCCGGTGACGCGCAATCACAAGGTCCGGCACGTCGAGGTCGACATGCAGGGCGTGAAGATGGGTGACCAGATCGCCCGCGTGTACCTGCGCATGTCGGGCACGGGCGTGGTGCGCAACGTGGCCGACGACATCGACTACTACGTCTTCCCCGAGCGCCTCGCGGTCATCAACGCCTCGGTCCTCGGCCTCAAGCCGTTCGACCCCGAGGTCTACCGCAACTACCGCTTCCGCGACCGCCCGCTGGTCAACACGCTCTGGGAGCTCGTCATCAACCAGCGCGACGAAGCCGTGAACAAGGACATCGACCTTCAGTCGCTCACTGACATTCGGGTGCTGGTCTACTATTCCGACTTCACCAGCTTCTGATTCTCGGTTCTGCTTCTGAGCCGCTGTGTGCCCCACGGCGGCTCGTCGTCGTCGTCTCATCATCTGAGGTGTCATGAACATTCGGGCCCCGTTGCACCGCCTGACACTGGCTGGCGGAATCGTCGCGCTGTTGTCGGCCTGTCCCCCTCCGCCCGCGAGCAACGACGGCGGCGACATGATGGACGCTGGCTGCGCCGGGTTGATTGGTTGCGAGTGTTCGGGCGGCTCGTGCACCACGGGTGAGTGCCTCAACGGCACCTGTACCGACTGTCGTCGCGGCGAGGCCGCCTGCACCTGTCGCGCGAACGGTACGTGCAATACGGGCCTGCGCTGCACCAACTCGACCTGCCAGACCTGCCCCGCAGGCGAGCTGGGCTGCCCGTGCGGTACGGGAGACACCTGCGGCACCGGCTTGACCTGCTCCTCGGGCACTTGCGTGGCCGACACCTGCACGGCCGGCGCGTCGAGCTGCCCCTGCCGCTCGACCGACCCGAAGTGTGATGGCGACCAGTACTGCGACGGCACGACCCGCTGCCAGACCTGCAGCAACGACGTCATCGGCTGCCCCTGCGTCTCGGGCGCCTGCACTGGCTCGACCACCTGCGATTCGACGACCCAGCGCTGCCGCGCGCCCGTGACCTGCGCCAACCTGCGCGCCGCGAACATGTGCCTGCCCAACCAGGAATGCCTCGAGATGAACGGAATGGACGCCACCTGCACCGCAGGCACCTGCGTCGCCGGCTTCAAGTGGACGGGCACCGCCTGCGTGATGTGCCAGTCGGCCAACTGTGCGAACGAGCCGAGCTGCTCGGGCGACGGTGGTCTCGCTGCGACCTGCTCGCTGCAGAACCGTGAGTGCAACCAGGTGGGTCAGCTCGCCACGTGCGGCGCCTGTCGCCCCGGCTTCACCGAACTCCCGGGTACCGATGGCGGCCAGGGCACATGCATTGCGGTGCCTACGTGCGGCAGTCGAACCTGCTCCCTCCTGCAGTACTGCGAGACGAGCTCGGGCACGCCCACGTGCACCAGCTTGCCCTGCACCCAGCCTGGCTTCGCGGTCGGCAGCAACACCATGTGCTCTCCCTGCAGCCGCTCCTGCACTGGCCCGGGGCTGTCAGGCCGCCTCTGGCCCTTCAAGGCAGGCGACGACAGCTGTGTGTGTGAGACCCTCGACGGCTACTACTTCGGGTCGGGCAACAACGCCGAGGCCGCGAAGTGTGACGCCGACAACGATGGCTGGGTGCGTGAAGAGGCCCTCGCGGTGCGCAGCGACCCTGCGCTGCGTGCCAACTCGCGGTGCAACATTCAGTTGGTCGACCGGGTGCGGCTGTTCGATGAGTACGGCCTCTCGGTCGACGTGTTGTCGTGCTCCACCGGCCTCGTGAAGGCCTCGCTTGCGCTGGCCGACGCGGGCGTGCCGAACGGTGGGGTGGGTATTCTGGGTGACGGCGGTCTGGCGCCGGGCCCCGACGGTGGTGCGGCGTGCCCCGCGGCCGTTCCGCTCGAGCTCGTCGAGACCGAGTTCAACGACGTCGGTCGCACCCAGGTCTCCGCAGCCTCTCCGCGGTACGGCTCGGGTGGTCGCTTCCTCAACCCCGCCGAGCTCAACTCGCTCACCAAGGGTTGCATCACCACCACCGGTGACTTCAACGACAACGCCGTCGACGACATCGCCGAGGTGCAGACGAACCTGCCGACGCGGCCCAACGTCACCGCCAACCGCGCGCGGCTCGAGAACTTCGCCTACTTCATGGAACTCAACACCGCGTACACCGAGGGCCGTACGCTGGTCATCAAGGAGCGCTCGCGGTGCGACGCCACCTTCCCCTTCCGCTATGCGAGTGATGCGGGCACCGAGCCCTACGTCAGTGACGCAGGCGCGCCGTACTGGCGCACCTGCTCGCGCGGCCGTGAGCCGTCGTTCAACCTCGCCAGCGGCGCGCCCGGCTACGACTTCGCGCAGTTCATCTGCGACTTCCCCTCGGGCGGCTGCAACATCGTGCCGCCTCCGCACCCGGGTATTGTCGCGCCGTCCGACCCCAACTTCGTGCTCATGCGCAAGCACGGTTTGTGCGACCTGAACGGGTTGCCGCCTGCCGATGGTCGCTGGCGCGGCATGACCCACCACAGCCAGTACAAGTGCGTGAACGTCGTCTCGACGTTGAATGCCAACTCCAAGGCGTGGGACACGCTCGAGGCGCGCTTCGTGCCGGGCCTCAACAACCTCACCTTCAACGAGTGCGTGGCGCGCCCGTGCGGCACCGATGGCGGCTGCGCCGGCACCTTCACCACGCAGGGGTCGGGCGCTCAGACGCTGCAGCCCGTCATCAACTGCCAGCCGCGCGCAGCGGCGGTCTCGGGGCAGGTCGGCTTCGCGGCGGTCAACTTCAAGACGGGTGCCTATCAGGGTGGGTGTGTGAACGAAGACACGCTGTTCTCGACCTTCCTCTGCCCATCGCCCACCTACTCCCTCGACAGCACGCGGCTCGAGACCAACTACGGTCGCTACAGCTGCTTCGGTCGCCCGGCGAACTTCCTGTGGTGTGGCACGCCGTGCAACGAGACCATCTCCACGTTGCGTTGGGCTCCGACGACCAAGGGGCAGGGCGAGCCGACCGGCACGCCTGTGTTCCGCTGACAGGGCAACGCAGTCGTTGAGTGAGGTTTGCGGCGATTGGCGCGCTCGTTTGAGCGCCTCGTGTGCCGCGAGCCGAAGCAGACCTCGGTGTTGGCGCAGCCAGAGCGAAGTCGCGGAAGCGGTCGAGTCTGATTTCACCCGCCGGTCTGGGGGCGGACCGCTCGCCGAGCACCTCTTCGCTCGCCAGGTCGAGTAAGATCCGCTCCTCTCGATGTCGCCACACTCGCTGAGAGCCACTGCGGCATCGAGACCGGTCAGTTCGCTGATGACGACCTCCCGCCACACCTCCCGCCTGGACCGAGACCTCTCGCCGACAAGCGGCTTGCTCGACGGCGCTTTGCTGCGGCGCGACGCTGGAGGATGTCGCCGCCCAGGCGGGAAGCCCAGGCTGCGCGCTTCGTCGTGAGGGGGCGGGTCGGCGCCAGGCACCGCATCACGCATCACGAGCGCACGGCCGACTCAGTTCGCGACGACATCGCGTGGGATGAACCCCCACGCTGCGCGCTCCGTCGTCGGCAGGGAGGCGTCGGCCCCCATGCGGTGCGGCAACACGACCCGCGAAGAGCGAACGGCTGCCATTGGCCGGTGGTCCATGCGGCAGGGCAGAACCTGGGCGGAGTCGTTCTCGCTGAGCGCGCCAGGCGCCGCATGACGCGTCACGAGCGCACGGCCGACTCGGTTCGCGACGACCCAGGCGCCGCATGACGCATCACGCGTCACGAGCGCACGGCCGACTCGGTTCGCGACGACATCGCTCGGGATGAACAACCCCCAGGCTGCGCGCTCCGTCGTCGAGAAGGCGGCGTCGGCGCCAGGCACCGCATCACGCCTCATGAGCGCACGGCCGACTCGGTTCGCGACGACATCGCCCCTGATGAACAACCCCACGCTGCGCGCTCCGTCGTCGAGAGGAGGCGTCGGCGCCGGCACCCCATCACGCGTCACGAGCGCATGGCTGCCGCGCTTGCGAACGAATCGCCGGAATGAACAACCCCACGCTGCGCTCGCTCATCGACAGAGGCGTCGGTGCCAAACACGCCACGAGCGCACGGCCGACGGCTTCGCGACGACATCGCCGCGAGGAACAACCCTACGCTGCGCTCCGTCATCGAGGGAGGCGTCGGCGCCGAACACCAGGCGCATGGCCGACGGGCTTGCGTCGACGCGAACACCTCATCGCGGCGCAAGCGCATGGCCGAGCGGCTTCGCGACAGAGGTGGCCGAAAGAAACAACGTCATGCCCGCGGTGAGAGGGCTTCCGGAGCGCCTCTGAAGAGAGGGTTGCTACGGCACGTTGATGACGGAGTTGGTGGGCGTGAACAGGCAGGGGTTGGTCGACCCGAAGTTGATGGTGCCTACCACCCACATGTCTTTGTTGCGCGACATCGAGCGGGTCTGCGTCGTCATCAACTGCCCGCCGCAATACACCTTGAGCGTCGAGAGCACGGGGTTGGGCGAGGCCACGTACGAGTACACGTGCACGCCCACCGCGTAGTTGAGGTTCGGCTGCGGGGTGTTGATGCGGATGTTCTCGGGCCCACGGCCGGTGATGTCGTCGCGATCGAGGCTGGGGTTGTTCTGGGCGTTCGCGCTCCAGCTGGGCAGGTCGGTGATGAAGTTGCAGTCCCACACCGTATTGAACCAGCTGGCAGCAAGGCCCGGCGCGCCTGCGTTGGGGTGCAGCAGGTGCAGGTCCATGTCGTTGTTGCGGTCCCACGTGAGCTCAATCCACAAATCGCCGTTGGCAGTGACCGTGATGGGCGTCGTGCACTGCGCGGTGCTCCCGAGGCCGTCGTTGACGTTGAAGGTGACGAGGTGCGTGCCAACCACGTCGGCGAAGTACGTCGTGCTGGTGCAGCTCGCCGCGTTGCTGAAGTTGCCGTTCGACGTCGACGGCCGCGACTGAATGCCCCACATGCAGCTCACCGCACCGGGCGCCATGATGGTCGGCGACAACGTCACGGTGGAGTTCGCGTTGACGGTCATCGGAGGCGGGCAGCTCACCGCCACGCCACACGTCGCTGAGGTGCGCGCGCGCCCCGTGCCGCGGAGCTGCGTGGTGTACGGAATCGCCATCGCCCCCTGCTGCGCGGTGATGGTGAGCTCGCCGGTGTGCATGCCGGTGAGGTACGGGCGGAAGCGCAGCAGCATCGTGCGCGACTGGCCGGGCGCCAGCACGCCCATCGGCAAGCCCGCGCTGATGGCGAACTGCGGGCACCCGCCCGCGGTGGTGCACGAGCCGGTGCCCGCCGGCGCAGGCGCTGCGTTGGTGAGGGTCGCGGTGTTGAGCGTCACCGACATCGAGCAGGTGTTGCTCACGGTCACCGCGCGCTCAGGAGAGCCGCATTCCAACTCGGTGTCGACGAAGTCGACGGGCGAGGGCTGAATGGTGAGACAGCTCGGGGCCAGCGTCGCGTCGAGCAGCACCGCGGCCTGAGGCGCCGCCGGGGTCGACACGTTGAACTGCACCTCGCCCGTGACGCGCCGGGTCGCGGCGGGGGGCATCAACGGCTGGCCGCGCACCGTGACGGCAGTCGACGCGCCAGGCGCGAGCGTGAGGTCGATGGGGTTGTTGGGCAGGGTGAAGGTCGGGTCGGTGGTCGCCGAGAGCCTGATGCCGTTGAAGTAGCAGACCTCGGTCGCGGTGGTGCCGAGGTTGGTGAGGGTGAAGCTCAAGTCGGTCGTCTGCGGGAAGTTCATCAACCCATAGGAGAGCGTGGTGGGCGCGACGGTGTAGTTGCACGGCGGGGCAGCCATCGCCTCGGCGGTCACGCGCACGCGGGCTTCGGGCGTGGCGACGTCGTTCGAATAGATGGTGATTTCCCATTCCTTCAGACCGGCGGTGGTGGGCACGATGCGAATGGGCAGATTCAACCCGCCCCCCGCGATGGCCTCGATGCCCTGCGCGGGGTCGTAGAGCGGCGGCACCACGGTGTCGGTGCAGCGGTCGTTCATCGAGTCCCACTGGCCGACGCAGATTTCCTGCGCGGTGCCGTTGATGGCGCGCACCTCGAAGTACGTGGCGCCCATGCCGTCGACGCCGAGCATCAGGTTGGCGCGCGGGTCAGGCGGGTTGGGGCGGCTGCCGACGTTCGAGACCTTGAGCGTGCGCTGCACCGAGGTGCCCGGCATCGCGCCCGGCGTGAAGCCGATGCGGCCGACGGCGAAGATGGGCGAGGGCGTGACCTGAATGCGCGGCCCACCGCCGAAGCCCTTGAGCGAGACGCCAAGCTGCGGCTGCGCCGAGAAGTTGGTGGTGACCCGCAGCGTGCCCTGCTTCGTGCCCAGCACCACGGGGCGGAACTCGAGGGTGGTGACCGCCGAGCCGTCGAGCCACGCACCGCTCGCGTCGCGCGTCGCTGCGGGCACGGTGAACAGCGCGGGGCTGGTGAGCGCGAACACGGGCTCGGTGGTGAGGCCGTCAGAGAGCTCTGCGGGGATGCTGCAGGCGTTCGACCAGGTCACCTTGCCGGGCTTGATGGTGCCGGGGGCGACGGCGCCGAAGTGTGCGCCCAGACCCTGCGCATCGTCGGTCGGCTCGGCCTTCCAGGTGAGGCACGAGTTCACGCCGCGGCCCTTCAAGGTGACCTTGCGCTGCGGGCACGACTCGGAGCGGCGCACGAGGAACTCGCCGGTGAAGTCGCCGGGCTCAGAGGGCGTGAAGGCGATGGTGAGCTTCGGCGCGGTGCCGGGCTGCACCTCGAGGCGGCCGTTCATGATGCCGGTGACGTCGAAGATGCCGACCGGCGCGCCGGTGACTCCGCCGGCGGTGACGAGCACGGGGGCCAGGCCGTCGTTGCGCACGTCGAGGTCGCTGGTGAGCGTCGAGCGGAGCGGCACCGAGCCGAAGTCGATGGTCTGGGGGGCGTCACACTGGCCGGCGATGGCGCGACCTGACAGCGTGAGCGGCGAGGGGTTGGCGCCCGAGGGCTTCAACTGCAGCGCCGACTCGTAGTCGATGATGTTGCCGTCGGTGATGGGCGGCGTGAAGGACACGGTGAGCTGCGTACGTTCGGTGGGGTTGAGGACCACCGTCGGGTCCCACCGCACCTCGAAGGCCGAGTTGGGCACGGGCATCAGGTTGAGCGAGGTGGGCGCGCCGGCGAGCTGGCCGAAGTCGCTCATGGTGAAGGGCGCACGACCGACGTTGCGCACGTACAACACCTGGTCGCGGCGCCCGCCCATGGAGGTCGGCGGGAAGTCGACGCGCGCCGAGGAGTCGCTCTCGGTGCCGAGCGGCGTTTCCCATTCCCAGCGCACTTCGCCGGAGATGCTGTTGGCGCCACTGCGGCGGCACTCGCAGCCGATGACGACGACGGACAACCAGAGGATCAGAAACGGGTGGCGGTGGGCACGCACTCGCGACGCTTACCACGCCATCGGCCCCGCCCGGAAAGGGGGCCCGGAACCTCTGCGCCTCGCTTTTTCTCGACTCGTGAGACTCGACTTCTCCCGGTGACGGCCGAGGGAGACAAGGCGTTACGGGGTGTGCGCGTCGAGCCACGCGATGATGGTTTCCACCACCTGCGCTGCCTCGGGCTCATGCAACAGGTCGTGCGCGAGGCCCTCGAACTTCTGTTCCTTCTTGTCGGAGGTGGTCGCGCTCGCCACCAACCACGCCGAGCCGGCCGGCGGAGTCACCTTGTCGACCGTGCCGTGCAGCGCGAGCAGGGGCACGTTCACCTTTCCGCCGAGCTCGTGGATGCGCGCGATGGCGCCGAGGAGCTCACTGGCGGTGCGCGCCGGCCCCTTGCCATCGAAGATGAGCGGATCGCTCGCCATCGACGCCACGACCTTCGGGTCGCGCGAGAAGTCTGCGTCGTTCAGCTCGAACACGGCGAGCCGCGGCGCGACGACCCCACACCGAACGCGAGCACTGCGACGACGACCACCAGCACCACACCTGCGGCAGACAGAGTCTTCTTCATTCAGCGTTGGTGAAGTGCACCCGGCGGCGCGAAGCAACCCTCAAGAGGCGCTCAGCGGGGCAGATGGCTCGCCGCTTCGGTGGCGAGCGCGACGAGCAGCGAGAGCCGGGCGGGCGTGAAGAAGCCGCTCTTCGAAGACTCGGCGTCGATGATGCCGACCACCTTCCCGTTGGGGTCGAAGAGGGGCAGGCACGCCTCGCTCTGCACCTTCGGGTCGCACTCGTAATACGCGCCGCCGCCCTCGAGGTGCTTGCGCACGTCGTCGATGAGCAGCGCCTTGCCGCGCAGGCCGACGGTGGAGTTGTTGGAGGTCTTCGCGAACGCCTCGGTGAGGGGGAACTCAGCGCGGCTCTCGAGGCCGCGGTAGGCGAGCTTCACCAGTGTCGGCCCCGCCGCGAGGGCGCGCGCCTGGTACACGCCCAGCCAGTCGCACTTCAGCTTCACGTGAATCGACTCGACCAGCGCGTCGAGGGTGATGAGCGCGAACGAGTTCTGAATGGAGCGCTCTCCGAGCACCGAGCCGAGGTCGTACGGCACGGGGTCGAGATCATCGAAGCGCGCGCAGGTGCCATCGGGCGCGAGCTTCGGCACCTTGAACTGGTAGAGCGCGTTGAGCGCCGAGGGCGTCGCGGGGAGGCTGGCCTTCTTCGCCTCGTCCAGGATTTCCCACAGCGCCTGCTGGGCTTCGCGGGTGGCGCCGACGTCAGCAGTGAGGCCGGCCTTCGAGAGATACGAGCGCACGTCCATGGTGCGTGCATCGTTCTGCGAAACCACCGCAAAAGCACATCAATTGGGCGCGCCACCCAGGTGGCAGGTCAAACAGGTGCTGGGGTTCGACATCGAGCGGGTGGTGTGCGGGAACCTCCACGCGGTCTGGTACGCAGCGCCGGTGGTGGTGGTGCCCTTGCAGGTCGCCCGAACACTGGGGAGCGTGAAGGGGCGTGTCACCAGGACCAGCCGCCTCGGTCGTGACGCCGTTCCAGACGGTACCCACGAGGTCGCTGCCTGCTTCGTGACAGGCCGAGCACCGCGTCGCAGCGAGCGATGAGATGCTTGGGACTGTGGATCGCGACTGACAGAGCATGGACAGCGAGGCCTGAAGCGAACAGCCTCGGGGCATGATGATTCGCCTCTGGGTGCTGCTCGTGGTCGTGCTGGTCGGGTGTCGCGATTTGTCACTGCAGCCGCCGCCTCCGCCTCCGGGCGCAGGCACCGTCCAGGGCACGCTGCTCTACGCGGTGCCGGGTCGAACCGAGCGTCGAGCTGCGGCCGGGGCGCGGGTGTCGTTGCTGGGTTCGAGCGTCGAGGTCGTGGCGCTCGAGAGTGGTCGCTTCCTGCTCGCCGGGGTGCGGTCGAGCGAGGGGCAGCTGCTCATTCAGTTCGATCAAGACGCAGACGGAACGTTCGAGCGGCAGCGCGTGCTCGAGCTGGGGGACATGGGCGCTGGCCTCGGCCGCGACGTCGAGCTGGGCGAGGTGCTGCTGGGCCGCACGGCGACGGTGGTGGGGCGTGCGTTGCGCGAAGACAGGCCTGGCCTCACCGGCCACGTGGGCACGGCGGTGTTCGTCGCGGGCGCTCCATTTCTGACGACCACCGGCGACGACGGCTCGTTCGTCTTCGAGGGCCTGCCCGAGGGGCCGGTGAGCCTCTCGTTCTTCCGCGATGGCTTCGCGACCGAAGGCATCAGCCTCACGTTGCTCAGCGGACAGGAGACGCAGCTCGCCGCCGTCACGCTGCGGGTCGCGCCGCCGGGCGAGGGGCGTCTGACCGGCGTGGTGCGCGCCGAAGGGAACGGCGTGAGCGGGGCGCAGGTCACCGTCGCGGCGGGCGGCTCGGAGCGGCAGGCCGTCACCGCGGCGGATGGTCGCTACGACTTCAGCGCGCTGCGCTCGGGGCTGTACCAGGTCGGCATCGAGCTGCCGGGCTACACGTCGGCGCGCCTGTTCAACGTGCTGGTCGGCGTGGGCGACAACGAGGCGCCGCCGGTCGACCTCGTGGCGGGCACGTCGATGAACCTCTCCCTCGATGGCGGCGCGCCGCTGTTCGGTGACGACGGTGGTACCGTAGGCGTCGGGCTCCCGGTCGCGCGCGTCGACCCGCTCGAGCAGGTGGTGGCGCCCGGCGCGACGGTCACCCTGACGGGCGCGCGGTCGAGCGGTGGTGAGGCGCCGCTGCGCTTTCTGTGGCGCACGCGGCAGGACGCGGGCGTTCAATTCCTTCCCGACGCGCAGGCGCGCGACCCGAGCTTTCTTGCGCCCGATGCCAGCGTGGCGCTCGACGTCGAGTTGGTGGTCGTCGACGCGAACCTGCGCACCAGCACGGCGAGCGCCGTGGTGCGCGTCGGCACGGCGCCGCAGCTGACGGTGAGTGCGCCCGCGACCGTGAGGGCAGGGGAGACCGTGCTGTTGACGGCGATGGGCATCAGCACCGACGGCACGGCGTTGACCTACGAGTGGCGGCAGCGCACCGGCCCCATCGTTCCCGAGTTCGCGCTCGCGCGTGGCAGCTCGGTCGTGTGGACGGCGCCAGCGGTGACGAGCGCCGCGCCCGTCAGCCTCGACGTCGTCGCCATCACGCCGGTGGGCATCGAGACCTCGACGAGAGTGAGCCTCACCGTGCAGCCCGCCTCACCGTGGAGCGTGGTGGTCGACGTGTTCCCTGACGCCGGTGGGGTCTACGGGGTCGACGGCGGAAACCTCGTGCGGCTCACCCCGCGCGTCGTGAACCCGCCGCCGGGGGCGACCTTCAGCTTCGCCTGGCAGCCGCCGTGCCCGCAGCAGTGTCCGCTCACGCTCTTCACCTCCGATGCGGGTGAAGCAGAGTTCATCACGCCGCCGCTCCAGGGCAATCAGGTCAACGCCTTCGCCGTACAGGTCTCGCTGCGGCGTGGCGCGTCGGTCGAAGACGGCGGCACGTTCACGACCCTGGTTCCGTTGGCTGACCAGCGCCCGCCGAGCTGTCAGTTCTCGGTGAGCCAGCTCTCGCTGCGAGTCGACTGCGACGAGACCATCGTCGACGCCGGGCTGAGCATCCCCTCCAGACCGCACACCTTCTCTGTGGCGCCTCGGGGCCTTCGCGCGCTCTTCGACTCACCTGATGCCGGGGCCCCCAGCACCTGGTCGGCGACGGTGCGGGACCGTGCGGGCAACGACACCAGCCTCAGTGGCCCGACGTCCGGTCCGCTGCAGTTCGGTCCGGTGATCGCCAGCAACCTCAGCTCCACCACGCCGCCCGACGCGGAGTGGGTCTTTCTGCCGGGCAGCCAGGGCCAACCCGATGGGACGTGGCTGGTGGGGCGCCGCACCGACGCGACGCAGCGCTTCATTTCGCGCGTCGCGCTCCCGTTCAGTTGCATGAGCAACCGGTGCGACGAGCCCCCCCTCGACAGCAACGGGATAACGGGTGTGCCGACGCGATTGCCCGTGCGCGCGGTCGTGCACGTGGGCAACCAGCTGGTCGTCGCGCCCAGCGATGGCAACGAGGTCTTCGAGTGGAGAAACAACGCCTTCGTCGAGGTGCGGGCGATGGGGTTGCAGTTCCGCACCTTCGGGATCGCAGCTGACGGCTCGCTGCTGCTGTTCACGACGACCGATCCGATGGCGCGTAATCAACTGTACTCGTGGTCGGCGCCGAGGAACGGCACCACCTTCGTGCGCCAGGGGGCGGTCGGCTCGGACGTCATGACCGCCGACGCGGGAGTGAACTTCGAAGAGCTCGGCGTGGGCGGGCAGGTCGTCACTGGCTTCGACCAGACCGGCAACGTGTTCCGATACCGTCGGACCAATGGCAGCTCGTGGATCAGCGAGTCCCCGTCCAGCATGACGCTGATCGGGGTGACCGAGCTGAAGACGGCCTCCATCTGGAATGGTTCTACCGTTCTTACTGCCTACGCAGTGCAGCGGCCGGGTCCCGCGCTCGAGGTTGAGGGCCCCGTTCCAGTTTCGCAATCGCTGGGCGTGGCGACTGACCTCGAGATCATGCCCTTTGGCAATGGAAGCCTGGCCGTGTCAGTGAACGAGGGCGGGCTCATTCGGTTGGGGATCTTCGAACGTTCGACCGGGCAGCTCCGGCAAGTCTTCCCGTCGACCAACACCGCCGAGGGGTGGAACGGCACGACGGCGAATGCCTCGAGGCCTCGGCTCACTCTCATCGACGGGTCAATCGGTCTGTCGTGGCAGGAAGGCGCGGCGTCGTCCTACACGATGGCGGGGCGCATCATCAGGTAGGCATCACCCCTCTCCCCGACCCGGCGCAGCTCTGGTGATTCAGGCGTGAAACGCGGAGGGTTCCACGACCGCAGACGGCGGCGGTGCCGCCCACACCGCCCGTTGCTGGACGAGACTCAGGCCTTCACGCCGTCGGGCATGAGGCCCGAGAAGAAGTCGTTGCCCTTGTCATCGACGACGATGAACGCGGGGAAGTCGACGACCTCAATCTTCCACACCGCTTCCATGCCGAGCTCGGGGTACTCGTGCACCTCGACCTTCTTGATGCAGTCCTGCGCGAGGCGCGCTGCGGGGCCGCCGATGCTGCCGAGGTAGAAGCCGCCGTACGCCTTGCACGCGGTGGTGACCTGCTTGCTGCGGTTGCCCTTGGCGAGCATCACCATCGAGCCGCCGTGCTTCTGGAAGAGCTCGACGTACGAGTCCATGCGGCCCGCGGTGGTGGGGCCGAACGAGCCTGACGCCATGCCGGTCGGCGTCTTCGCGGGGCCGGCGTAATAGACCGCGTGATCTTTGAAGTACTGCGGCAGGCCCTGGCCGGCGTCGAGCCGTTCCTTCAGCTTCGCGTGCGCGATGTCGCGCGCCACGATGAGCGGGCCCGACAACGAGAGCCGCGTCTTCACCGGGTACTTCGAGAGCAGCGCGCGGATCTCGGACATCGGCTGGTTCAGGTCGACCTTCACCACGTCGCCGCTGAGCGCCTTCTCGTCGACCTCGGGCAGGTACTTCGAGGGCTCGTGCTCGAGCTGTTCGATGAACACGCCGTCTTTCGAGATTTTGCCGAGCGCCTGTCGATCGGCCGAGCAGCTCACCGCGATGGCCACCGGGCAGCTCGCCCCGTGCCGCGGCAGGCGAATCACGCGCACGTCGTGACAGAAGTACTTGCCACCGAACTGTGCGCCGATGCCGAGGCGCTGCGTCAACTTGTGCACCTCGACCTCGAAGTCGAGATCGCGGAAGCCGTGGCCCAGCATCGAGCCCTTCGTCGGCAGGCCATCGAGGGAGCGCGCCGAGGCGAGCTTGGCGGTCTCGAGGGCGAACTCGGCCGAGGTGCCCCCGATGACGACGGCGAGGTGGTATGGCGGGCACGCCGCGGTGCCGAGCGTGCGCAGCTTCTCGTCGAGCCACTTGAGGAGCGACGCCGGGTTCAACAGCGCCTTCGTTTCCTGGAACAGGTAGCTCTTGTTCGCCGAGCCACCGCCCTTGGTCATGAAGAGGAACTTGTACTCGCCGCCCTCGGTGGCGCTGATCTTGATCTCCGCGGGCAGGTTCGAGCCGGTGTTCTTCTCTTCGAACATCGAGAGCGGGGCGAGCTGGCTGTAGCGGAGGTTGGTCTCGTTGAACGTCTCGTAGATGCCCTTCGCGATGGCCTGCTCGTCGTTGACGCCGGTGAAGACGAGCTGCCCTTTCTTGCCCTTCACGATGGCGGTGCCGGTGTCCTGGCACATGGGCAGCACCATGCCCGCCGCGATGTTCGCGTTCTTGAGCAGATCGAGCGCGACGAACTTGTCGTTCTTCGACGCCTCGGCGTCACCGAGGATGTTCTTCAACTGCTGCAGGTGCCCGGGCCGCAAGAGGTGCGAGATGTCGCGCATCGCGGTCTTCGTGAGCAGCGTGAGCGCCTCGGGGGCCACCTCGAGGAAGGTGCGGCCCTTCGCGTCGAAGGTGCTGACGCCGTCTGTGGTGAGCAGGCGCCACGGCGTGTCCTGATGAGAGAGGGGGAGAATCTCGGAGAAATCGAAGGCCATGGTCGCGCCTTGTAGCGCGTGTACGATTTGCCGGCATGCGACGAACGTTCGAGTTGCTGATGGCGGTGATGGCGCTTTCCGGCTGTCAGACCGTGCTGCGCTTCACGCGTCCCGCTCCGCCCGAGGGTGACTTCGGAGGCGTGCGCACCCTCTCGGTCGAGGTGAAGACCGCGGTGGGCCAGACGGTGGAAACCGCGATCGTCGGCGGGCTGATGCGTGGCGAGGTGCCGGTGCCGATTCGCGTCGACACCCAGCTCAAGGCCAGGCTCGAGCAGCGGCTGGCGGCGCTCGGCTACACGGTGTGCCCTGCCGCGCCGTGTGGGGAGGGCGTGATGGTGGTGACGCTCACGCAGAGCGAAGTGGGCAACGACTTCACGCGCGAGGGGCCGCGGGCGCACAGCCGCATCGCGTGCACCATGCGGCTGACGCAGAGCAACGGGCAGGTGCCCTACGACTTCAATTTCTGGGACCGCCGCAGCGGGAGCATCGGCGAGGCCGGCTCGCTCGTGCGCACCTCGGTCGACACCATCCTCAACCGTTTTGAGGGCACGCTGCAGCCGGGTCGCGCGAGCGCAGAGCTGCCGCTCGAAGACGGCGGCTCACTCGACCCTGGCGTGAACATGCTCTTCTCGAGCAACTGGCGTGGGGCCATCGAGTACTTCTCGGCGCTCACCCAGCGCGAACCGCAGAACGATGGTGCCTGGTACGACCTTGGCGTCGCATGGGAAGCCGAAGGCGATTGGGCGCAGGCCCTCTTCGCGTATGAGCAGGCGGCGGCGCTGAAGAGAAAGCGCAACTACCTCGACGCGGTGGACACGGCGCGCGCGATGGCGCCTGCCGTTCCGCAGCCGATGCCTGAGCCAGTGAAGCCGATCCCTGCCAACTGATGTCTCCCCAGTGAGATGCGCCGCGGGGCACAGCGACCACGAGGAGGACGGTGCCTCAACGCCAGCGGGTCGGCTGCCCGTCGAGCGGCGTCTTGATCAACGTGCGCACCCCGTTCGTGGAGCGACCGAGCGTCGCGCCCTCGAGCGCCGCCTCGTTCGCCACCTCGGGAATCGCCGCCCCCGCATGGGTGGGCGACGTCACGGTCACGCCGCGCAGCTCCCAGGTGATGGAGGTCGTGAAGCGACTGCCCGCGCTCGCGGTGAGCGCTCCATTGCCCTGGCTCAGTTGCGCCCCGTCGAACACCGTGAAGGAGCTCGCCGTGTCTGACGGCTGCACGCGCACCCACAGCCCGCCCGCCGAATCCGCGAACGAGCGCACGCCCGGGTCACTCGCGGTCGCCAGGGTGTCGACGTCAGGCGCGAGCATCGGCACCAGTGCACCCTCGCGCAGATAGAGCGGCAGCTTCGTCAACGGCGCGAGCACCGTGACGTTCACGCCCTCCGCCCCGGGGAGCTCCGTCCCCTCGTCGAAGTCGAACCAGCGCCCCGGCGGCTTGATGAACGTCTTCGACACTGCGCCCTTCGTCTCCACCGGCGCCACCAGCAGCTCGTCACCCAACACGTATTGATCTTCCGGGTGCACGTTCAACGCCGGGAACTGCAGCCCGAACGCCCGCACCGTCGGCTTGCCGTCAGCGCGCTTCAAGTGCGACCAGAAGAACGGAAACAGGCGCAGGTGCAGCCGCGCGAACGTGCGGTACGTGTCGAGCGCCTCGGCGTCGCGACCGTTCTCCGGCGTGTAGACCCACGGCGGCTGGCTCGAGCTGTCACCGGTCTGCATCACCGGCATCAGCGCCGACTGTTCGGCCCAGCGCATGAACGTCTCTTTGTCAGGAGGCGAGTGCCGATACCCACCCGTGTCTGCCGCGAAGAGCGGGAAGCCCGACATCGCCAGGCTCACGCCCGCACGAATCGCGGAGGGCAACCCACCGACGCCGATGCGCCGGGTGCCGCCGCGATCGGTGAACGTCTCGCCGAACTGCGTGAGCGTTGCGTCGATGTCGCCTGGCCACACGACGACGCCGGTCGTCTGCTCGCCCCACCGCGCGTGACGCACCAGGAGGAAGCCGTCATTCGCCCCGAGTTCGTCGCGGTACATCTGGTGGTACTGCCGGGGAAAGAGGTCGGTCATCGTGCGGTCGGTCGCACCGTTCTGAAACACCCACCCGCTGCGACGGCCTGACACGCCCGCGACGATGTCTTCCGCGAAGTCGAGCTTGAAGCCCTCGACGCCAAAGTCGGTGTAGCGGCGCACGTTCTGCTTCCAGAAGGCGACCGCCGTGGGGTTCGTCGTGTCGAGCGGGGGGCCCCACCGGTTGAGCCACGTGCCCTGCGTCGGCGGGAAGTAACCAGCCGCGGTGGCCTGCGAGTACAGCGGCTCCGCGCCTGTCGCCAGATACGGCGTGTGCCACAGCGCCAGCCGCAACCCCGCCGCGTGAATCGCGCTCACCATCGCGCCCGCATCGGGGAACTTCGCGACGTCAAAGTCGAAGGTGTTCACCTCGGTGGCGTAGGGCCGGTCAATCCACAGTCCGCTCGTGGGCAGGTCGAGCGCGCGAAGTTGTCGCACGTCGTCTTCGACCTCGGCCTGGTCGCGGCTCTCGTCGCGCCAGATCCACGGGCCGGTCGCCCACTCCGCAGGCAGACGCGGGAAGCCCGTCACCCGGTAGTACTGCGTCGGCACGTCGAGCGGAGACTCGGCGCTGAAGAGGTGCACCGGCAGGCCCTCGCTGCTCGCCTCGGCCGTGCCGAACATCGCGTCGAGCGTGGTGGCCTCGGTCTTCGCCACGTCGAGCACGCCGTGGCGGTGCGTCTCGAAGAACACGCCCCAGCCGCGCGAGCCGGTGAGGAAGGGCACGCTGACGTGGTTCTCCGTCGCCGCGCTCTCGACGTTCAGGTCGGGCTCGAGCTGCATGGGCCGCAACGTGCCGCGGTGGTTGGCCGAGTCGAACCACTCGCCCAGGCCGTAGAGCCCTTCTTGCGCGTCGATGCCCACCTTCACGCGCATCATCGCGATGGTCGCTTCACCGCTGGGCACGAAGCGCAACACCACGTGGCCATCGGCCTGCTTCGCGGCGCGCACCGTCGCCGAGAGGATGCGGTTGTACGTGAGCGTCAACACCAGCTCGTCGCCTTCGCGGCTCGCGCTCGCCCCGGTCGGCACGCGCCACGAAAAGCCCGTCGGCACGGTGGGCGTGAACACGCCGTCGTTCACCACCAGCCAGTACGGGTCGTAGCTCTGCAGCGGGTCGAGCTGGCTGACGGTGCCGATGACGAACGCGTCGGAAGGCAGGGTGACGAGCGTGGTGCTGCCCCGCGCGTAGACGAAGCGGGTGCCCTCGAGCGTCAGCGACCAGGTGTCACCGGTGAGCTGCAACGGTGGCGGCGGCGTCGGCGGGGGAGGGCACGCACACAACAGCACCACGAACAGGGCTGAGGAGACCCGAAGCATCGTCCCCGGCTACACTGGAATCATGTCCTTCGCACTCGGTGTTCTGGTGATGGCGTCGCTCTCCCCGCTCTCGATGTCGAACACGGTGCTCGGCCAGAAGGTCGAGGTCATCAAGGGCAAGAAGGTGAACCGCACTGCGTCGAAGCCCACGCCCGAGCTGCAGCCGCAGGCGGTCACCGACAACTCGCAGCAGAACGCGAGGTCGGCCGAGCTCGACAAGAAGGCCGCCGCGCTCGACGCGAAAGAGAAGCAGCTCGCCGCGAAGGAAGCCGCGCTCGACGAGAAGCAGCAGGACGCGTCGGCCGCCGAGAAGGCGAAGAACGAGCGTCAGCAGAAGCAGCTCAAGCAGATCGAGAAGATCGCCAAAGACAACCAGGCCGGCTTCGAGAACGCGACCGACGCGCTCACCGGCGAGTAATCAGGGAAACGTCGCGCCCTGCGTGGCGCCGTGCTTCGTCTCGGCGTCGTACTCGACGTCACGCGCGCGGTGCTCTTCGAGAATCTTCCGGGCCAGCGCGTTGGCCGTCTCGTCCGCCTCGGGGCACGTCGGCTTCGGCGGGAGCTGCGGCAACTGCTCGGTGATGTCGCTCGCTGCGTTGATGCCGGTGAGGCGGTGACCCGACTCGTGCTCCTGAAGCGCGTCGAGGTACCGAATCCATCGGCGCACCAGCGGGTCGTTCACGTCGGCGTACCCGAGCCACCGGGGCAGCGTGACCACCACCCGCACGTCGGTGGTGACCGGGCCGGTGGTGCAGCCCTCGTCGCTCTTCACGAAGGGGAACTTCCACGTCACGTGCCACGAGGTGTACGCGTCGTGGCGGTCGCCATCGAGCTCAGGGCCCTTCGCGTCCATCTGCGCGCGGAGCTCGGTGTCGGTGTCGCCCTGAATGTCGTACCAGAGAATCTGCGTGCCCTTCGGCCACGTGGTCGGCGGCAGCGTGACGAGCGCGCGCGGTCTGTTCGCCGACACGGTCGTGCACCCCACGAAGCTGACGGACAGCAGAAGGAGGACACGCACCCAAGCGCGCAGTGTAGGGCAGGCCCCCCGGCGGCGCCCCTTCCAACTGAAGCGGAAGGCGGGGAGCCGTCCTCGAGCCGCTCGCTCAAGCGCCCGTGCGGTCGAAGATCCGCGTCGAGTTCTCGCCCTCGCCGCCGTTCTGCGTGAGCGCCTGCACCCGCTGCACGATGCCCGCCGTGCAGCGCTCAATCTGCTCGTCGGTGAGCTGCAGGAGCTGTCGACCCTGCACCACCACCCGCGCGGTGACCGCCGGGTCCTGCGCGCGCACGTCGAGCCCTTCTCGCTGGCACAGCGCGTTCGCCAGCCGCACCACGTTCACGCACGACGCGCGACCCCGCTTGAGGTCGTAGCTCTCGAACTCGGCGATGGCCGCTGCCACCTCGCGCGGGAGGAACCAGCGAAACGCGATGACCGCCCCCACGTCGCGGTGACATTCCTCGACCGCTCGTTGCCACACGCCGCCATTGATGAACGCGCCGGTGCTGGTGCGCTCGACCTCGAGGAGCATCGCGGCCACCACCGGCTTGCCGATGTCGTGAAACAGCCCGCCCAGGTAGGCGGTGTTGGGGTCGAGGCTCCTGAGCTCCTGCGCCAGGTCGCGCGAGAGGTTGGCGACGCCGAGGCAGTGCTCCCAGATGCCACGGAACGCGTTGCGGATGACGGGGTCGCGCGAGGCGAACACCTGCTCGGCCGCGAGCTCCTGCAACAGCGCCAGGAGCTGCTTGATGCCCAGCCGCGAGACCACCCCTTCCATCGTGGTGGTGCGTGCCATGCCGCCGAAGAGCGGGCTGTTGGCCACGCGCAACAGTCGCGTGCTGATGAAGGGGTCTTTCTCGAGCTGCGCGGCGAGCGCGCCGAAGCGAACGTCGGGGTTGTGCGCCAGCTCGATGGCCTTCATCGCCACCTCGGGCAGCGAGGGCAGCTTGAGCGTGTCGGCCTGCAGCTTCTTCGAGATGATGTCCTTGAGCCTGGCCGCGAGCGCGATGGCCTGAATGCGGTCTCGCTCGCTGAGCTCTCGCACGGTGCTCGTGGCCGGCTGGGGTGCGGCCGGTTGCACCGCGGGCGCGTCTCTTGACGCAGCGGTGGGCGTGCTCTGCCCCACCTTCGCGGGCGCGGCGGGCACGGGTTCAGGCTTGCCGGCCTCCTCGGCGCTGAACGCGAGCGGGGGGCGGCCACCGAGGGCAAAGAGCGCGAGCCGCAGCTCCTTCATCGTCTGGAAGCGCTCGGTGGGGTGCCGACCCAGACACTTCGTCAGCACGCGATCGACGTTGGGGCTGACGCCGAAGTTCGCCAGCGGGGGCAGGGTGCCCGTCAGATGACCGTGCATCATCTGCATCGCGTTGCCCTCGTACGGCAGGCGACCGGTGAGCATGCGAAACGCCACGACGCCCAGCGAATAGACGTCGCTGCGGTGGTCGAGCGTCTCTTCACCGAGGCATTGCTCAGGCGACATGTAGCCGGGCGTGCCGATGATGAGGCCCGGCGTCGTCTTCTTGCCTGCCCCCTGACCGTGCCGGAGCTTGGCGATGCCGAAGTCGAGCACCTTCACGAAGTCGGGGTAGTCGGGGTACTTCGTGAGGAAGAGGTTCTCGGGCTTCAAGTCGCGGTGAACGATGCCCTTCTCGTGCGCGGCGCCCACGGCCGACGCGGTCTGCGAGAGCATGGCGATGACCTGCTCCTCGTCGAGCTTCGTCTTCGCTTCGAGTCGCTGCGCGATGGTCTCGCCTTCCAGCAGCTCCATCACGATGACGAACCGGCCGTTGGTCTCGCCGTAGTCGGTGACGTCGACGATGTTGGGGTGGCGAATGGCGTTCACCGAGCGCGCCTCGTCGAGGAAGCGGGCGACCATGCCCTGGTCCTGCGCGATGCGCGGGTCGAGCACCTTGAGCGCCACCTTGCGGCCGATGAGCGAATGTTCGCCCTCGAAGACGACGCCCAGCCCACCCGCGCCGAGCTGTCGAATGACTTTGTAGCTGAGCAACGTCGTGCCGATCATTCTCGCCCCGAAAACGGCTAACGGCGGATCAGGCGGGGGCGCTGTGTCACGTTGTTGACGAGCTGTAACCCGAACCGGGGTTGGGGCGTCATGCAGCCATGACCTCCACGAGCGTCTGCTCTAACCTCGCGCGCCGGTGAGCGAGCCGACTGACGAGGACCTGATGGAGCGCTTCATCGACGGCGACGCCGTGGCCTTCGACGCGCTTTTTTCACGACACGCGGCGACGGTGCGCGCGTACCTCCAGCGCATGACGGGCTCCATGGCCACCAACGCCGCGCGCGACCTCGGCCGGCGCTCGAAGTTCGAGTCGGTCATCGATGAGGGCGTGGTGCCTGACACGCAGAGGCAGAACCCGCAGCTGCGCGACCCCGCGCTCGAGAAGGCCGTGAAGAACGCGCTGGTGGCCGCTGCGGGAGGCACACTCGCGCTGCACTTCCACTGCCCCACCGGCACCCTCGCGCACATGCTGCTCTTTCACCTCGCGCCGGCGTTGGCGGGCCTCGCGGTGCTGGTGCGGCGCGTGGTGAGGCCCCGCAGCTTCGTGCCCTGACGCGATGGGCCTCAGCGTCGCGCTCGCCTTCGCCTTCCTCGCGCTCTCTCTGCCAGGGCAACGCGCCGTGGGCCGGTGGCTTCGCGTCGCCGCGCCGATTCGCCCGCTGTTGCCCTTCGCAGAGGGGACTCCCGCCCGCCAGCAGCTCGCCGTGCGTGCCGGAGGACTGTTCGTCACCTGGCTCGTCCTCGTCGGTGCAGGGTGGGCCCAGCTGAACTCCGATTCGCGCAACGTGGCGAAGGTGAAGGTCATCGACGGGCTCGCAGCGTCGAAGGCGGGGCTCGTCACCGGGGACCGTGTCGTCGAGGTCGACGGCGTGCCCATCGACGACTTCGCTCAGCTCAAGCAGCACGTGGCCTTGAGTGACGGCCGGCTGAACGTCGTCGTGTCGCGAGACGGCGCCCGTCGCAGTCTGCAGGTCGACGCGTCAGACCGACTGCTCGGCGTCACGCCACTGGGAGAAGTCACCGGGGGCCAGGCGCTCCGTTCTCTGGGCGACGCGGCACGCTTTCCCCTGCGCCTCCTCCCGACGTGGAGAGACGGCCCTGCGCTCGGGCTCTCGCTCTCGGTGCTCTCCTTTGCGTGGTGGCTGGTGGTGCTGCTCGAGCTCGCCGCGTTCGCCGTGAACTTCCTGGCCTCACGCGGGCGTTGACGTCTCGAAGCTGCTCAAGTGCCACACATGAACCCTGGAGCTCATTCTCGCGCGGCGTGGCTCATGCTGGTGGTGGCGACGCGGGTGTTGGCCCAGACCGGGCTCTCCGCCCCTCCCATCGCACCCATCCCCGACGTGCCGCCGGTGGTGACCCCCGCGAACCCCCTGCTGGAACCGGAAGAGCAGCCGACGTTCTCGCAGCGCTGCTTCGCCGTGCCCGCGCAGGTCTGGGTGCCGTTGCCCAGCGGCCGGTTCCGCGCCGTCAGCGCCGCGTCGCGTGCGCCGCTCTCGAGCTTTCACCCGGCGGCGCCGGTGACGCTGCCGGCCGACGCGCCGACGACGGGCGGCACGGGTGGTGGCTCGAGCGGGAGCGGCAGCGGAGGCGGCCTCGGTGACGCGAAGGCGCTGCTGGTACTCGCCGTGGTGCTCATCGCGGCGTTGCCGGTCATCCTCTACGTGTTCGACGACGACGCGCCCGCTGCGGTGGAGCAGCGCTTCTTCTGCCCGAGCTTCTCGTTCGACGCGCACGGAGGCTTCGACGTCGGCACCTTCGGCGTCGCGCCCGGCGGCATGGGGCGGCTGCAGTTCGGCTACGGCTACTTCGGCGCCGACTTTCAATTCGACCTGAGCGCAGGCGGGCTGCAGTCTTTCGCCGGGCACGTGATGCTGCGCTTCAAGCCCAAAGCCATCATCGAGCCCAACCTCGCCGTCGGGTACCGCTCGATGTCGCTGCTCGGGCAGACGCGCAACGCCGTCGAGATTGGGGTGCCACACCGGTACGTCTTCTGGCGCAGCGGCCTGCGCGAATTCGCGCTCGAGCTGCGACCCACGCTGCAGGTGGTGACCAACCCCGGTGCGTCGCCCGTCGACGTTGGCCTCGAAGGCGGCTTCCTGATTCCCGTCGTCGAGCCCATTCACGTGCGCGTGGGCGGCAAGGTGCAGAGCTTCGGTGACGCCGTCGTGGGCGGCGTCTTCGGGGGCCTCGCCTTCGGCATCTGAAATTCGGTTCAAAATTCCATGAATGGCGCAGGGCCCTGACGCGACAGAAGGGCCGCGAGTCGCCAGTGGGAGGCCGGGGGGCTCGCACCACCGCTTTTCACCAAGAGGCTGCAAAATGAAGACGACTTCGTCGTGGGGACTCGTGTTGTCTGCGCTCGTCTCTGCCCTGTTCACCGTGGGCTGTACGAGTGGCAATGGACCGCTGCTGGCGCGCCCCAACACCCAGGCTGTGAAGACGCAGAGCGCCCGACAGGCGCTGGGCGGTACGGCTCTGGCGGCGCAGGCGCAGTTCGACGCGCCGGTCATCGACGCCAACGCATCGAGCGCTCCGGCGTTCGGCACCGGGAGCTACTTCCTCGCGCCGAACGTGAATGGAGGCCCGAGCGCGCTGGGCGCCATCGACGCCTCGTCGTCGCCCGCATTCCAATACGTCATCATCGGAGACCTCACCGGCAACCCGCAGGCCTTCTTCGCCGTCATCGCCGACGTGCCCTTCACGCCCGGCACGCACGCCATCGACAACGTGCACTTCTTCGCGGGGCTCTTCGACGCCGCCACCGCCAACCCCACGCACCTCGCCTCGTCTGGCACGGTGGCGTTCACCACCGCGGGCGGCGTGGGCGGGCGCTTCGCCGGCATGTTCTCGGGGGTGCTCGAAGAGGTGGCTCCGGCCTGCCAGTCGACGGCCGACTGCGCCGCGGGCGAAATCTGCAGCAACGGTTCCTGTGTCACCTCCCCGCCTCCGCAGTGCCGCGCCGACAGCGACTGCGCGCGCGGTGAGGTGTGTCAGGCCGGCCTGTGTGTGGTGGGCACGCCACCCCCGCAGTGCACCAGCAGCGCGCAGTGCGCGAGCGGGCAGGTCTGTCGGTCGGGCGTGTGCGTGACGACGGCGCCTCCGCCGCAGTGCGTCGCCGACTCCGACTGTGCGAGCGGTGAGACGTGCCAGCGCGGCGTGTGCGTGGCCTCGACGCCGCCGCAGTGCACCTCGAGCACCCAGTGCCCGCCCGGCTGGTCGTGCACGCGAGGCCAGTGCGTGCCCGGTTCGACGCCCTCGCAGTGCGAAGGTCAGCAGGGTGATGGCGCGTTCGCGGGCCAGATCAGCGGCGCGACGTCGTGCGCGGCGCTGCCGTCGGGTGCGGTCAACCTGAGCCAGGGCGTGGCGGTCATCGACGACCAGCTCCGCCTGGTGGTGTTCGACGGCACGACCGGTGACGAGGGCGTGATGCTCGAGCTTGCGGTCTGCCCCGGCGCAGTGGGCACGCTGTCGCTCGGGCAGGGCCTCGTCGCGGCCAGCCACGTGAAGGACGTGCAGACGGTCGACCTGCGGCTCTTCGCCGAGCGCCGCGCGTCGGCGGCCACGCTCACCTTGAGCGCCGTCTCGCCGTCACTCGCGGGCAGCTTCTCCCTCACGCTCGCGACGGGCGGTCAGGTGAGCGGCAGCTTCACGATGCACTGAGCCCTCGACTCAGGGGAGGGGTGTCGCAAGGGCTCGTCGCACCCACGACGTTCTTTGGCGACACCCCGGCTCCCCCGCGCGAACGGCGGCGCCTGAAAAAGAAATGGGACGGTGCGCCCCGGGCGTGTCTTCAGGTCGAAGCACCCACCCTCTGCTCTCAGGAACGCACCCATGAAGCTCCTCCTCGGTCCTGTTCGAAGTTCAGCGGACACTTCGCCGGCACCTGTCGCTGAGCCTCACGGCAACTTGAGCTGGAGCTTCTGCGTCTCGCCGCTGGCCACCGACACCGAGCGCGTGACGTTAATGCCCTCACCCTCGTTGATGAACTGCACCTTGTGCGCGCCGGGCGTGAGGCGAATCTTGTAGATGGGTGTCGAGCCCATGAGCTCTCCGTCGATGGTCACCTTCGTCCACGGCGTGGTGGCGATGGTGAGGAAGCCCGGGTCGCTCTTCGGTGGTGGTGACGCGATGGGCGTCGGCCGGGTGCCCGGCTTCCCCGGGCGCGCCTTGAGCTCCAGGGTCACGCTCCTCTCTTCCGCCGCGGCCAGCGTGAGCTCGATCTCGTTGCGCTCGTACCCGCTCAGCTCCGCCAGCACGTAGTGCGTCACGCCGGAGCTCATGGTGAGGCGCTGCGGCGAGGCGCCCACGGGCCGGCCGTCGACGCGAAGCAGGGCCCCCGCGGGCACGGTCTTCAACTCGAGCGTCGCTTCGGCGACGGGCGGCGGCGTGCTGGGCCCGGCGTCGACCACCACCTCGACGATGGGCGGCGGCGCCACCACCTGCACGGTCGGCGGAGGGGGCGTCGGCTCGTCAGGGGGCGGCCTGGTGAACGACCACGCTGCGGCGCCCAGCGCGAGCAGTGCCACCGCAGCGCCCACGAAGGGCACCATCGAGCGCCGGGGCGCCTTGAGCTCGGCCGAGCCCTTCGTCGCGCCGTCGAGCCCCTGCAGCGCACCCGTCTTCACCTCTGCCGCCGCCGCCGGGGTGCTCTGCTCGTTGAGGCTGATGACGAAGTTCTCACCGCTCGTCGTCGACGGTTTGATCTCAATCTTCAGATCGTCCGTGCCCAGCTTGCGCATGAACGCCGCAGGCGATTGCGCGGGGGTCGGCGTCACCTGCAACCCCTCGAGCGCGTCGACCACGTCGTGGAGCGAATCGAAGCGTCTCGCGGCGTCGCGGTCGAGCATGCGCATCACCACGTCCGCCATCGGTGCGGGCACGTCAGCCGCGAAGGTCTCCGGCCGGGGAATGGGCGCCTCGAGCAACATCTTCATCAGCGCGAGGTCGTTCTCGGCCCTGAAGAGCCGACGGCAGGTCAACAGTTCCCAGAACACGACGCCCAGCGCGAATTGATCGACCTTCGGCGACATCGACTGCGCCAGCACCTGCTCGGGCGCCATGTACGCGAGCTTGCCCTTGATGGTGCCGGTCGCCGTGCGCGTGCTGCGATTCGCGGCGCTGGCGATGCCAAAGTCCACCACCTTCGCCACGCCGTCTTCGCGCACCATGATGTTCTGCGGGCTGATGTCGCGATGCACGATGTTGAGCCCATGGCCGCTCGCGTCGGTGGCGACGTGCGCGTGGTGCAGCCCCATCGCCGCCTCGCGAACGATGCGCGCGCTCACCGCCGGGGGCAGCCGCACCTGCTGCTCGAGCGCCCGGCGGATCAACTGCGCGAGGTTGCGCCCGCGGATGTATTCCATCGCGATGTAGAACGTGCCGTTCCACAACCCGACCTCGAAGATGCTCACCACGTTGGGGTGGTTGAGCGTCGCCGCCACCCGCGCCTCGTCGAGGAACTGGTTCACCAATTCCTGTTGCTGCGCGAGGTCAGGCAACAGCGACTTCAAGATGACGGGCCGCTCGAACCCCGAGACGCCGCGCTGAATGGCGAAGAACACCTCGCCCATGCCCCCGATGGCGATGCGGTGCTGAATCTCGTACTTCCCGAAGACCAGGTCGTTGCTCATCGCGGCGAGGGCGCGCATCAAACCTGTTGCGACCGGCGCTGACCACCATTCAGCGCGACCCACACGCTCGTACACCTCAGCTCGCGCCGAGCGGAGTAGGCTCACCCTCGTGAAGCTCCTCGTGCGAAGCACCCTGCTGTGCGTGGTGGTGACGGCAACCGCGTTCGCGAAGCCAGCGAAGCCGAAGGCACCGGTGGCGGCGCCGGTCGACTCGCCCGCGCCCCCCTCTCCACCCGCCGCGCCCAGCGAGCTCAAGCTCGACCCTGCCGCCAGCCCGGTCGCGCTCGTCACCCAGTTGAACGGGCTCTACGAGGGGCTCGACTACGAGCGCGTCATCCCCTTCGCGGAGGCGTGCCTCAAGCGCACCGACCTGCAGCTCTCGCAACAGCTCGAGGTGTACCGCCTGCTGGGCAGCGCGAAGGCCATCGTGGAAGACCCGGTCGACGCCGAGAAGCCCTTCCGTCTGCTGCTGCGCGCACGGCCCGACTACGACCTGCCGAACAACACGCCCCCGAAAATCCTCGCGGTGTTCCGCAAGGTGCAGAGCGAAGAGAGGGCCCTCGCGGGCAAGCTGCGCGAGGTCGAGCGCGAGCGCGTGGTGGCGAGCCTCAAGCTGCTCGACGAATTGCCCAGCGAGGCGCGCGGCGGCAGGCCGCTGGTGTTCTCGCTGCGGCTGCGCGACCCGGGCAGCGCGGTCGAATCGGTGAAGGTGGCGTACCGCCGAGCGGGTGAGAAGGCGTTCTCGTCGCTCGCGCTGCAGCGCAGCGAACAGGGTGACTGGCGCGGCGCCATCCCCAGCGACTTCACCGCGAGCAAAGACGGCTTCCCGCTCGAGTACTTCGTCGAGACGGGCGATGGCTCGGGCCCGCTGCTCAGCGTGGGCGCCAACCTCACCCCGCGCACCGTGCGGGTGACGCCGGGCTTCGTCGAGACGCGCGCCTTCAAGCCGATTCACCCTGCGGTGACGTTCGTGTCGTTGTCGCTGTCGGTCGCCATCGGTGTGGCCGCCGGCGTGCTCGGCGTCGCCTTCAACCTCGAGCAGGCGAAGTACCGCGAGCTCTCGCGCATGGCCGAGGTTTCAGGCGCCGAGCTCTCCGAACGGGCGCGCACCGGCACCACCCTCGCGACCGCCACCAACGGCACGTTGATTGCGTTTGGGGTGGGCGCGCTCACCACGGCCCTCTTCTTTCCCTTCACCGACTTCGAGAGCGCGAAGTAGGCGAACGCCGTGCTGCCGACCTCCGAGCCCGCCCCTCTCTCGCCCAGCACCGAGCTCCCCGACCCGTTCTTCAATCTCGTGAAGTCGTTCGCGCGCGCACCTGCCGCCGCCGACTGGTCAGACCTCGTGCTGTTGATCATCATCGTCGCGGTGTCGGGCAGCGGGGTGCTCGGTGCCGGGGCGCTCCTCGCCGCCGTCGCCCTGCGTGACCTCGTGCGCCTCGCCGCGATGAAGGCCGTCGACGCGTACGACTCGCGGCTGTTGCTCTTCCCCTTCGTGAAGGGCGAGCTGCCCATCGGCACCACGCCAGGTCGCGAGGCGGTCATCATCTTGAGCGGCCCCGCCTTCCTCGTGGCGCTCTCGACGGTCAGCTACTTCGTGGCGAAGGTGACCGGCCCCGGCATCATCGAGGCGCTCTCGCAGACTTCGGTTGGCCTCGCGGCGTTCACGCTGCTGCCGCTCAAGCCCTACGATGGCTGGCGTCTGCTCAACCTCGCGCTCTTCAGCCGCTCGGCGAAGTTCGAGATGGCCGTCGCGGTGCTGACCTCGCTCGTGCTCGCCGGCCTGAGCATCGCGCTCTCGGCGTGGTTCCTCACCTTCTTCGCCCTCTTGAACCTCGTCACCGCGCCGCGCGTGCTGAAGGTGGGGCGCGCGGCCGACCAGCTGGGGAACGTCGCGCTCTCGGGCAACACCGGCACGCTCCCCGAGCCAGAGCTGCGCGCGCTCTACGACGCCACGGTGGCGCACTTCGGCGATGGCTTCGGCCCGAAGCAGGAACCGCAGGCGAAGCTGTGCGCGACCTTGATGCGCGAGGTGCACCTGCGCGCCGCGCGGCCGATTCCGTCCATCGGCGTGTCGCTGGTGCTGGTCACCGTCTACGTGGCCCTCATCGTCTACTTCCTGGTGGGGCTGGTGCTGCTCTTCGCCAACACCCAGCCGGCCTCTGCGTGAGCTCCCTGCTCGCCCGCCCGTGGGACGTGGGGGCGCTGCGAGTGCACGCCGACGAGCTCCAGCAGCGCGGCGACCCGCTGGGTGAATTCATCGCGCTCTCGTTGCGCGCCGAGAGCAACGTGTTCGAGCGCGAGGTGCAACGGCGCCTGGGGGAACTCAAGGCCCTGCACGAGCCCGAGTGGAGCCGTGGCCTGCCCGCCAGCTCGATTCGGCCCGAGGGCACGGCGCTCGTGAAGTTGCGCCGTGGCGTCCCGGCGCACCTGCAGCTGCACGGCCACCCGGCGCGCGAGACCGTCGAGGCCCTCGTCGCCGAGCACCCCATCTCGCAGCTCCACGCCGACCCGCAGGGCTTCGACGCCGTGACGTTGATGCCGCAGGTCTGCGCGCGCATGGAGTCGTTGTCCTTCAGCTCGACCCGCCTCGTGGCTTCGCTGGGCGGGGTGGCGTTGCCGCACCTGCGTCGCTTCAGCGCGGGCTCGTCGCACGACCTCTTCGCGCCGCTCGAGCTGCCGGTGGGCTGTCGGCTCGACACGCTCGAGGTCAAGGAGAACGGCCTGCGGCGCGTGGCCGTGGAGGCGCTGGCCACCGACGCGCGGACGGAGGCGTTGACCTCGTTGAAGCTGCCCATCGCCAACGCCGGGCCGTGGCTCCCCCCGGTGCTCGATCGGTGGCCGTTGCGCACGCTCGGGCTCCTGTTCTCCCGGGCCTCGACGGGTGAGCCGTTGTCGCGCCTGGCCACCTCACGGCTGCGCCACACGGTGAGCTCGCTGCGCCTGGTCGAGTCGGCCGACGGCAGCGCGTCGAACCTCTCGGGTGTGGAGGCGCTCCTCTCGGTGCCGTGGCCCGAGCTGCGAGAGCTCAAGCTGCGGTTGCGCGTGCCCATCCCCGCCTCCCTGGCTCGTGACGCCGCGGCGCTGACGCGGCTCGAGTCGTTGTCGTTCGACCTGTCACCGGTGAGCGTCGAGGCGTTCGAGGCCCTCGCGACGCGGGAACTGCCGGCGCTGCGCGAGCTGCACCTCGGCGCGACGCGCCTGACGACTGCGGGCCTCGCGAGACTCCTCACCGCCCCGTGGGTGCGGCAGCTCGAGGTGCTCGACCTCGGTCGCAACGTGTTGCCGGCGAACGCAGGCGGGCTCCTCGGTGCCGCCGCGTGGCCGAACCTGCGCGAGCTGTCGCTGGGCCTCTCGACGCTGGGCGCCGTGGGGGTCGATGCGTTGCTCGAGGGCGAGTTCCCCGCGCTGCAGCACCTGCAGCTCGACATCCCCGACGGGGCGAACGACCGCCTCTTCGCGCGCTACGCCGAGCTGCCGTGGCTGCAGCTCACCTCGTTGATGGGCCACTCGAACGAACACCTCGTGGCGGTGGCCCGAGCGCCGCATGCCGCGCGCCTCCGGCACCTCACCATGCTCAACGTGTCGCTCGACCGCCCCGCGCTCGACGCGCTGCTCACCTCCGACGCGCTGCAGGGACTCGTGCAGCTCACCGTGCCCGACGTGCGCGCCCCGATGCTCTCGGCGCTGCGCGAGCGCTACGGCGCGCGGCTCGTGGTGCGCCCCACGCAGTACCGGCTGTGACTCACTCGAGCCACTTGCCGACCTCTCGCACGGCATCGACCGAGGCGGGCACCAGCCCGTCCATTGCGGCGCCGTTCTCGAGCGCATCGCGGGCCTGCGAAGACTCGTCGGTGAAGATCGCGGTCAGAGACTGCAGCAGCTGCTCCCGGCGCTCGGGCGACAGGCCGGGCCGCGTCACCAACAGCGAGTTGGGCAGCCCCTCGAAGCGCGCGAGCACCGCGGGGTTGAAGTTCGGGTCGGCGTCTTTCGCTTCCTGCAGCACGCGCTCGTACGTCGCCGCCATGTCGACCTTGCCCTGCTGCAACAACGTGAGCGCGCGCACGTGCGTCTGCGCGAAGACCACCTCGCCCAGGTCGCTCAACTTCACCTCGTGCTGAGCCAGCCACTTCGAGGGCGCGAGGAAGCCCGAGAGCGAGTTGAGCTGCACGAAGGCCACGCGCGTGCCGAAGAGCCGCTCCGCCGTCTCGTCGTGCATTGCCTCGGTCAGCGCGCCCGCTTCGCGTTGACCGCCCCCACCGCCCGGAGGCGCCGGCGCGCCCTCGCCACGCATCGACGGCAACGTCGAGGGCAACGCGCGCTTCGAGAGCCCTTCCCGCGCCACCAGCACGCCCGTGTACGTCACCGCGCCGTGGAACTGCGCCTGCGCGAGCACGTCGACGCCCAGCCGCGTGCGCTTGAGCAACGCGTACGTCGAAGCGCCGGGCAGGAACGCCGCGTCGACCTTGCCGCTCTCGACGGCGAGGGCGAGCTCCCCATACGTCTCGGCGCGGAAGAGGCGCGCGTCGACCTTCAGGCCGTCGTGGAGCACCTCCTTCAACCCCGACCACGTCTGCTGCGTGCGCTCGGCGCTGGTCTCGGTGGGCACGCCGAGCACGAAGACGTTGCCCGCTTCACGCTCGACCACCGTGTCGATGGCGGCAGGCATCTCGTCGAGCGTGCCGATGCGCGCGGGGACGTGCGTCCACACGCCGATGACCACCACCACCACGCTCACCAGCAAGACACCACCCAGCGCGAGCACCTGACCGCGCGAGGGCCCGCCGCCGCCTTTGGCTGTCGCAAGGCGCTCTTCGGGGCTCAACGGCACGATGCGCGCAGCGCGCTCCTTCTCGACCTGCGAGTCGACGCCGCCTGCGGGGAACCAGCGCTCGAACTGCGCGGGGAAGGCGAGGGTGAGCCCTCGGTACGCGAGGAAGCCCACGAGGCCGCCGAGTGAGGCCAGCAGCGCGTAGGTGTGAAAGTACGAGGGCGGCAACACCGCAAAGCCCACGTACCCGCCGCCGATGACCCCGACTCCGGTCAGAAAGAAACGCGGCAGGTCTTCGGCCTTCGTTTGCAGCGCGGCGAGGTAGCCCGTGACACGGCTGGTGTCGGCCGCCTTCTTCTTCAACGAGTAGACGATGGTGTCGTTGGGGCAGGTGTTCACGCACTGCATGCAGCTGATGCAGTTGCTGTTCACCACGCGGTCGAAGAGGTGCACCTCTTCGAAGACGTTGATGCCCTGCGGGCAGATGTTGGTGCAGCGCTGACACGAGAGGCAGGTGTCGCGCTCGAAGCCCTCGTTGCGGCGAATGCGGCCAAAGCTGTACCGGCTCGTCAAGTCGAAGAGGTACCCGGTCTCGCAGACCAGCTTGCAGTACGGCCGCGGCCCGAAGAAGTACGGCAGCACCAGCCCGAGCACGACGAAGAGCAGCACCAGGTCGAGCGCGAAGAGCGACGCGCGGAAGGGGAAGCCCAAAAGCCACGGCTCGCGGTACAGCCAGTCGAACTGCCAGAGCTTCACCGGCATCGCCAGCACCGGCATCACCACGAAGTGGCCCAGCACCATCGCCGACATCGCGAAGCGCGCCGTGTTGCTCTGCCGCAGCGGGCGACGCACCGGCACCTTGAGGGCCTTGAGCGTCTTCTCACCCAGGTCCTGCACGAAGCCGATGGGGCACAGCCAGCCGCAGGCGAAGCGCCCGAAGATGAAGACCAGCGCGAAGAGCGTGGCCCACATCACCAGCGTGCTGCTCACCACGAGGTGGCCCAGCGAGTCGTAGGCCATGAACGGCAACATCGCGCCCACCGGCTTGAACTTCGCCACGTAGAAGAGCGCGCCCTGCGTGAGGAAGCCGGCGAACACCACGGCCTGCACGGCGAAGCGCAGCTTCTGCAGCTTCGGCGTGCCGTGCTTCACCACGAAGGCCTTCTTCGTGGGCGCCGGGCTGCTCGCGAGCACGGGGAGGGGCAGCCCCTGCGCCTGCGCGCGCTTCACGGCCTTCACTTCTTTCGAGCTCGGCCGCGGCGGGGGCGCGGGGATGAAGGCGTCGGCGTGCAGGTCGTCGAGCGAGGCGCCGAGCTTGTAGGCCAGCGCGCGCAGGTCTTTCACCATCGGCGGGCTGCCGCAGAGGAAGACGCGAAAGCCGGTGAGGCTCTTGAACTGCTCGGTGACGACGCGGTCGAGGCGGCCCTGCAGCGTGCCGGGCACCGCTTCGCCCTGCGAGAGCGCGGGCAGGTAGCGGAAGTGCGGGTGCTGCTTCGCGAGCGCTCGCAGCTCGAGGTCGAGGTACAGGTCTTCGGGCGCGCGCCCGCCGTGAATGAGGGTGATGGACCCGCGGTGCTTCTTCGCGATCGCCTCGCGCGCGAGGCCCACCAGCGGGGCCAGACCCGTGCCCGTGCCGAGCATCAGCAGCGGCGAATCGGGGCGGCCCTCGACGTAGATGCAGTCGCCGGTGGGGCCGCGCATCGACAGCTCGTGGCCGACGTCGACCTCGTCGCGCACCCACGTGCTCATGCGCCCGCCCGACACCACGCGCACGTGCAGCTCGACGAGGCCGTCGCTCTCGATGCTGGCGATGGAATAGCTGCGCGTCAGGCCGTCGCTCTGCCGGGTGAGGTTGACGAACTGGCCAGCGCGAAACGGGAAGGGCGCGAGCGGCTCGAGGTGCAGCCGCACCACGTCGCGGCCGAGTTGCTGCTTCTTCGCGACGCGCGCCTGCACCTGCACCGAGAGGTCGCTGGGCGCGACGGTGACGTCGACCGGCTCGGTGCTCACGCACGAGAGGCAGAGCTTCTGTTCCTTCCATGCCTCTTTGAGGCCGAGCTGCGCCAGCGGCGAGATGGGGCCCTCGGTGACGCGCACCAGGCACGAGTGGCACGCCCCCGAGCGGCAGGAGTTGGGGATCTCTTCGCCGTTGCGCTCCAGGCACTCGAGCAGCGACTCGCCTTCGGCCCACTCGTAGCGTTTTCCAGAGAACTTCACTTCGGCCATGGCGGGCGGAACCTACTCCGACGTTGGCAGCGTTCTCTGCGGCGATTATGTGCGTGGGATGAACGACGTCTTCGCGGTGATCATGGCGGGCGGCAGTGGAACCCGGTTCTGGCCCCTCTCCCGCTCGACGCGCCCCAAGCAGTTCCTGGCGCTGACGGGCAAGAACTCGATGATCGCCGAGACGATGAAGCGGCTCTCGTCGGTCTCGACGCCCAAGCGCACGTCGGTGGTTTGTGGTGCGAAGCACGCGGCGCTGGTGAAGCAGGCGCTCCCGAAGCTGCCGAAGCAGAACGTGGTGGTCGAGCCCGAGGCCCGCAACACCGCCCCCGCCATCGCGCTGGCGTGCGCGCACGTGGCCCACACCAACCCCACCGGCGTGATGGTAGTGCTCCCGTCTGATCAACACGTCGCCGACGTGCCGGCGTTCACCAGGAGCCTCGAAGAGGCCATCGCGGTCGCGCGCACGGGCTTCATCGTCACCCTCGGCATCGCGCCCACGCGGCCGGAAACGGGGTATGGCTACATCCGCCTCGGTGAGCCGATGAGCGGTAGCGCGCGCAAGGTGGCGGCCTTCGCCGAGAAGCCCAACCTCGCCACCGCGCAGAACTACCTCGTCTCGGGCGACTACTTGTGGAACGCGGGCATCTTCGTCTTCCGCGTCGACGTGATGCTCGAGGCGTTCGAACGGCTGATGCCCGAGCTCGTCGCGCCGCTCGAGAAGATCCGCGGGGCGTGGGGCACGAAGAAGCTGCCCGCGGTGCTCAAGGCGCAGTTCAAGAAGATGCCCGCCACCAGCATCGACTACGGCATCGCCGAGAAGGCCCCCAACATCGCGGTGGTGCCCTCGTCGTGCGGCTGGTCTGACGTCGGCAGCTTCAACGCCATCCCCGAGGTGCGGCCCACCGATGCCAGCGGCAACGTCGTCGAGGGCAACGCCTTCGTCATCGACAGCACGGGCTGCGTGGTGCTCGCCCAGAAGAAGCCCGTCGCGGTGGTGGGCATGACCGACGTGGTGGTGGTCGACGCCGGTGACTCCATCCTCGTGCTCCCGAAAGACAAGAGCCAGGACGTGCGCAAGGTCGTCGAAGCCCTCAAGGCGAAGAAGCTGACCGCGTTCCTCTGACGGCCTCGAGGGCGCTCATCACCGGCTCCCCTACGGCGTGATTTGGTTCGCGACGTCTGGCCTTTCGTCGCGGGCGCGCGTGGTAGAAACCCGACGCATGCGTCTCGCCTCGCTCGTGTCGCTCGTGTTGCTCTGTGCTCTCCCCGCGTTCGCGGAACCCGTTCCCTTCCCGAAGTTGAGCGAGAAGGAGCTGAAGAAGCTCGAGGCCAACGAGGTGGTGGTGCGGGAAACCAAACCCACCGACAACAAGGGCGTGGGGGCCGAGGCGATGAGCCTCGTTGATGCGCCGACCCGTGAGGTGTGGCCGGTGCTGCGCGACTGCCAGCACTTCATGCACTTCATGCCGAAGACCAAGAAGTCAGAGCTGCTCGAAGAGAACGGCGAGAAGCTCTGCCACATCGAGCTGCGGCTGCCGTTCCCGCTGACCGACCTGTGGTCAGACACGAAGTCGGTGGTGCGCGAAGAGCCCGAAGGCCACTACCTGCGCGCGTGGACCTTGGTGCGCGGCACCTACCACCGCAACAGCGGCTCGTGGCACATCCTCCCCTGGGCCGAGGGGAAGAAGACGCTCGTCGTGTACACCATCGACACCGACCCGAAGATGATCGTGCCCGACGCGCTCATCCGCTCGGCGCAGACCGGCTCGCTGCCTGACGTGTTCACCGCGATTCGCAAGCGGGTGGTCGACGTGCGCAAGCCGCAGTGAGCTCGTGGGGCTGAACCATCACCAACGCGAGCACCTCGGTGAGCTCAACCACGCCCTCCGAGCGCTTGCAGCACAGCTGCAGCTGTGGCGGCCCACGTTGCCAGCGCTCGAGGCGGTCGAACGGGCGCTGCGGCGCATTGACAACACCGTCGAGCGCGCACTGAAGGTGGATCTCTACGCCCCCGAGCTCGACGCCCGACGCGAGGCCATGGATGCCATCGTCACGCGCTGTGCGCCCCTGGTGCGGGCGATGCGCGCGCCGGCGGTGAGCGACCTCGAGGGCGCAGTCGCCTTCCTCCGCGCGCTGCTGCCCCTGGCGTGGAATGCGTCCGACGAAGAGACGCCGCGCTGGCTTTCGGCCAACTGGCTTTTGCTCGGCACCGTCGCGTTCGAGCTCAAGCGCGCGACGCAGGCAGGTCTGGTCCACCGGCTGTGGGGCCACGACGTGCTCTGGTTCGAGCGCGATACTCGAGGGAGCCGGCCAATAGCGATGCACACCGAAACGACACTTGTGTTTTCGTGCGCCCGCTTTGACCCTCCTCGTTCTCGCGATGCTCAGTGCGGTGCCCCCGGTCGGGCTCGCTGACGCGTCGGAGTGCCGACAGCCGCTGCGAGATGCATTCGCGCAGTCGGACGTCTCGCTGCGTGAAGGCGCAGAAGTTCTGGTCGCGTTGCGCGGGGCGCGGCGGTTCGAGCTGAGCCTCACGCGCGGCTCAGAAGTGGTCCTGCGCCGCGAGCTCAACGGCACCTGCGACGAAGCCGCACGAGCGACGGTGGTGATCGTCGGTCGATGGCTGAGCACGTTGCCCTCGCCACCTCTCTCCCCCCGCCGGGGAGAGCCCGCAGGTCACTCTGCGAATGGCTCGACCGACGCGGGTATCGCGACGCGCGTTGCGGCTGCTCCGAATGACGCGGGCATCGCGGCGGTTCGAGAGCCGCGCGTAGCGGTTTCACCGACCGAGAGTGACGCGGGCCTGGCGACGGGTCGAGCACCGGGCGTTGCGGTTGCGCCGAGCGCGATTGTGGCGGGCGTTGCGGTTGCTCCCAATGACGCGGGCATTGCGACGGGTCGAGAGCCGAGCGTTGCGGTTGCGCCGAGCGCGATTGATGCGCGCCTCGCGACGCGCGTCGCGGTTGCTCGGAGCCCGAGTGACGCGGGCGTCGCCACAGCGCGAGAGACGCGCGTTGCGGTTGTTTCGGGTGGGAGCGACGCAGGCATCGTGGCAGCGCGAGAGCCGAGCGTTTCGGTCGATTCGAGCGCGGGTGATCCGTCACGAACTTCGAGCGTCGCAATCGAATCAGCACAAGAGCCGCGCGCGGATGCCGGCACCGACGCGGCAGGCCGCGAGGGGAGAGGGAGAGAGGAGGAGGCTGCGCGCATCGGCGTCGCCCCTCCGCTGGTGAGCGCCCCGATTCAGACCAGCCGCCCGCTGCGCATCGAGGTCACCCACCTCGAAGCCCTCGCCGGCGGCGGAGTCGTCACGCCCTCCACCCCCGAAGTCGTCGGCCCCGCTCTCAGTCTCGAACTCGCGCTCCACCTCAACGAGCGCCTCCGCATCGGCCTGCTCGGTGTCTTCGACTTCGGCGGCTCGACCCTCGTCCTCGACGAAGCCAACCGCACTCGAGGTCGGCTCACCACGCGCGGCGGCCTCGTCGCCCCCACCGCGCAGCTCTGCTTCGAGCTCCCGCTTCGCCTCTGCGGCGGCGTGCTCATGGGTGCTCGCATCGCCGAAGGTCAGGCCAGCGGCACCTTCGTGTTCGGCTCCACCACCGCGCGCGCCGCCGCCTTCACGGTCGGCCCCACCGCGCAGCTCGCGTGGGTGCTCTCTTCCCTCCACCTCGCGCTCGACCTCTCACTGCTCGTCACGCCGACGCCGCCCACCTTTCAGGTCGACGGCCTCACCTCGCTGACGCTGCCCGTCGCCCAGGGCCTCTTCCGCCTTTCCATCGGCATCGGTTCCTCGCCTCGCGTTCGTGCGGGTGTACTCCCTGATTCAAACGACGAATCAGCGAGTACACGCGCGCAACCAAGCGCCCCCTCTCCCTGACGGTCGCTCGAAGCCGAGGGGCTGCCGGCGCCGAGCACGGCGAAGAACCTGCGTCACCGCCCTCATTCCGGCCTGAGCGGCACCACTCGCTTGGGTGGCTGTGAACGTTTCCCGCTCTTCAGACCATTCATGGTCCGAGACGGGTCATGATGACGGCGATGCCCTTGCAGGTGCCTGAAATTGCGAATGTTTCCGACGGGCTCGACCCGCTCGTCGAGGCATGCCGCGACGGGCAACCCGGTGCTTTTCGCGCCCTCTACGATGCGCACTTCGAGTTCGCGTGGAGGACGGCCCGCCGCCTTGGCCTCCCCGAGAGCGACGTCGACGACGCGGTGCAAGACGCCTTTCGCATCGCCTGGCAGCAGCTCGACCGCTTCACGTGGGGCCGATTTCAGACGTGGCTGTTCCGCATCGTGGCCAACGTGGTGTCCGAGCGGCTGCGCAAGAAGCGCGTGCGCGAGTTCTTCCTCGGCTGGCTCGACACCGAGCGCACCGACGACACGCTCGAGGCCACTGTCGAAGCGCGCCACTCGTTGCGCCTCGTCGAGCAGGTGCTGCGCAAGCTGAGCCGCGAGAAGCGCGAGGCGTTCGCGCTCTTCGAAATCGAAGGGCTCACCCATCAGGAAATCGCAGCGCTCACCGGCGCGAAGGTCGAGACGGTGCGCACGCGCGTTCACTACGCGCGCAGAGAATTCGAACGGCTCGCCGCCGAGCTGGGAGTGTCGCCATGACGCGTGACGAGATGACGAAGTCGTTCCGTGAGGCGACGAAGGCCCCGCCGGTCGGCGCGCAGCAGCGCGTGTGGCGGTCCCTGCAGGAACCGGCGACGCCGCGTCGTTCGGCGTGGGTGCCGGTGCTCGCGCTCGCCGCTTCGGCGCTGGTTGGCGTGGGGGTGGTGAAGCTCGTGCAGTCGCGCACCTCGAGCGTCGAGTGGTCTGACGAGCGCTCGGCCATCGCGTGGAACGACGCGCGGGCCCAGCGCACCGAGCGCCGCGTCACCCTCGAGGCGGGCGAGGTCGCCGTGTCGTCGTGGGGCGCGCCGGTCGAGGTCGCCGCGCGGGGCCACGTGGTGCGCGTCGAGGCAGGCGTCACGGTGGTGCGGGTGGCGGGTGAGAGCGTCAGCGTCGAGGTCATCGAAGGCGCGCTGCTCCTCGACGGGGCGGAGCAGGTGGCGAAGGCGAAGAGCGTGTCGAGCAGCCCGGCCCTCACCGCGCTGGAAGCGGTCGAGACCCCGGCGTTGCGCTCGCGGAGGTTGTTGCGTCGCGCCGAGCGCGCCATCACCGAGCAGCGCTTCGACGACGCGAGCGGTGACCTGGAGACCGTCGCCACCTCGGGCTCCCTCGACGCCGAGGTCGCCAACTTCAAGAAGGCCGACCTCGAGCTGCGCCGGCTCGGCAACCCCACGCGCGCGCTCGCGACGCTCGAGGCCGGTGAGGCCCGCTTCCCCACAGGCGCGTTGTCGCAAGAACGGCAGCTCACTGCGCTCGAGAGCTGCGCGAAGCTCGAGCGCTGGGCCGAGGTCGAGCGCCGCGCCACCGACTTCCTCACCCAGCACCCCGACAGCGAGCGGCGCGCCGAAATCGAAGCGCTGCGCGACGGGGCCCGGGCTCGCATGAAATCGCGATGAACGTTTTTGAAGGTGCCGGTCATTCATGCACCGAACTCACCCATTTCGTCCGACCTGCAGGCGTCGGAACCAGGAGCACACCGTGACTCAGAAGCGTGGACTGAAGGCGTTGTTGGTGGCGGGCCTCGCGCTCGCCGCATGTGGCCCGAACATCGTGGGCTCCCGGTACGTGAAGTCGACCGAGGCCGTCGCAGGGCAGCCGACGCTGCTCACCGTCGATTCGACCGAGAGCGCTGAGCTCGGGGGTACGCGCCTCGACATCCCCATCGGGGCCCTCGAGGCCACGACGCGCATCACCGTCGAGCTGGGGCTCTCGAGCATCCTCGGCAGCGAGCTCTCGGCAGGCCCGGTGGCCGTCTTCGGCCCGGCCAACACCACCTTCACCCGCGACGTGACGCTCGTGTTGCCGCTCACCGGCGCGACCGGGACCGACGACATCGGCATCGTGGCCGAAGACGCGAACGGCCTGACGTACGAAATCGACCCCAACCTGGTCGCGCTCAACGCGACGCGCACGCTGGCGACCTTCCAGATTCGCAAGCTGGGCACGTTCCAGCCGCGCCGTCGGCCGGTGTGTCAGAGCGACTCCCAGTGCTCGATGGGGCTGCAGTGTCGCAACGGCCGCTGCCAGTCGCCGAGCACCGCCGACGGCGGCCCGGGCTGCGCGATGACCTGTCCCGCTGACACCGTCTGTGACCCGGCCCGCGGCGTGTGCACGCAGACCACCAACGCGTGCATGGTGAACAGCGACTGCGCGCAGAACCTCGCGTGCATCAACGGCGTGTGCACCGTGCCCAACACCCCCGCGTGCGGCATGAACGGCTGCGCGTCGGGTCAGGTGTGCAGCAACGGCATGTGCGTCAGCGCGCCCAGCGACGGGGGCTCGACCAACCCCAACGTGTGCATGGCCGACTCGAGCTGCGCGATGGACCAGCGCTGCGTCAACGGCGTCTGCCGCTCGGCGTGCTCGCCCCGCCCCGAGAGCTGCAACATGCTCGATGACGACTGCGATGGCCTCGTTGACGAAGGCTGCAACACCAACGTCGACGGTGGCGTGGATGGCGGCGTCGTGTGCGGTGGCATCGCCGGCGTGCAGTGCCCTGGCGGCGAGATCTGCGTCTTCAGCTCGATGTGCAACCCGATGAACGGCGCCGACTGCACCGGCATCTGCCAGGCGCCGCTCGACGGTGGCTCGCCGAACGGATGCGTGGCCGATTCGGACTGCGGGATGACCGGGGTGTGCGTGAACGCTCAGTGCCAGTCGACCGGCACCGACGGCGGCTCGCCGAACGCGTGCATGAGCAGCAACCAGTGCGCGATGGGCCAGGCGTGCGTCAACGGGACGTGTCAGTCGAGCAACCCCGGCATCGACGGCGGCTCGGCGAACGTGTGCATGACCAGCACGGACTGCGCGATGGGTCAGAGCTGCATCAACGGTCAGTGCCAGTCGACCAACCCCGGCGTCGACGGCGGCTCGGCGAACGTGTGCATGACCAGCAACGACTGCGCGATGGGTCAGAGCTGCATCAACGGTCGCTGCCGGTAACGTCTACAGCCTCGACCACTCGATCAACTCGACGGTCTGCGGCGCGAGGGTGAAGTCGACCACCTCGCGCTGCTCCGCGACGTCGCCGCCGAGTTGATACGGCATCGGCCGCGACAGGTGGAGCCGCACCCCGGTCACCCACCAATCGTGCATGCCTGGCAGGTCTCTGCCCTGCCAGAGGTTGAACATGTTGTTCACCCCGGTGAGCACGTGGCGGTCGTAGACGCGGAAGTTGAAGCGGCCCGGCTCGGCCTCGGCGTACGGGAAGGCCATGAACTTGGCGCCCCAGAACGGCTCGACGCCGCATGCGCCAATCGACATCGGGCCTTCGTAGAGAATCTTCTGCGCTGCGGGCACCTCGACGCGGTCGCGCTTCGCGTCGAACGTCTTCACGGGGCCGCCGATGTTCTCGAGCTTGAGCACCGTCGGCGACTTCGCCCGCTTGAGCTCGCCGGGCACGGTGAGGCGAAACAGAGAGTAGAGGTAGCCGCCCACGCCCTTGCTCATGCGCGACGCGACGCTGCCGGCGACGAGCTGGTTCTCGCGCTTCTCGAGGTTGCGCTTGTAGTCGTGGAGCAACGTCGCGTCCCACCCCACGCCGGCGAACTGGCAGACGCGGCCCTCGACCTCGATGAGCTGGTAGTGGTGCAGCGGCAACTCGCTGGGGAGCAAAGAGAGCGCGGCGACCTGACGCTCGTACCTCCGCGCGCCGACCGCGCTGGGCCAGCCGTTGCCAGTGCCGAGCTTGAAGAGGCCGATGGTGGGGAACTTCGTGACCCCACGCTCGCGCAGGAAGTTGAGCAGCGTGACGACGGTGCCGTCGCCGCCCCCGCAGAAGAGGACGCGCGGCAGGTGCTTCACCAGCTCGTCGGCGTGCTTCCTCGCGTCGTCGAAGGTCGAGGCGGCGTAGACGCGTGCCTCGGGCAGCGCCTGCTGAAACTTCGCGACGCGCGCCGCGGTGACCCGCTTGGCGTGGGTGTTGAACCAGCCTGCACAGTCTGCTCCGCGGCCGAGCGACATCGAGCCCGTCGCTCTAGCGCGTCAGTGCGTCATTGCCAGCAGGATAGGCGCGAGCGGGAACTCGACGTCGGGGAAGGCCAGGGGGCGAATCGTGTCGCGCGCGGTCAAGGTGAACCGCTCGGTCCACGCGCCGTTCACGGGTGTGCGGAAGACCTCGACCTGCGCCGCCGCGACGTCGACGATCCAGTACTCCGGGGAGCCGCCCTCGGCGTACAGCGGCGCCTTCACGGTGCGGTCGAGCCGCAGAGACGTCTTCGCGACCTCAATCAACAACAACGCGCGCGCCGGGTGTGGCCCGGGACCGGTGGTCTTCGGTACCAGCGCGAAGTCAGGCTCGGGCATCGAGTCTTCTGAGGCGTTCAGGGGAAGAGCGGGTCGTACGGCTGCCCACTTCCCGAACGCTTCGACCAGAAGGTTGGTCATCGTCTGAACCACCCACGCATGTTCTTCGCCCTGAGGCGCCATCCTCACCACCCGTCCCCTCAACAGCTCGACGCGCTCGTCGTCGAACGCTCCCAGCTCGGCGAGCGCGACGTACTCCGACACCTTCATGGGTCGGGCGTGCTCTTCGAGCGCCGTTTGCACTTCGGTCATGGGGGACGGAGTACCACGCGGGTCTGACATGCCCGCCGATGCTACCCCGTCGAGCCAGGGTCCGCGCATGCGCGACCTCCTCGCCATCGTCAGCAAGGCCGTCTTCGACGCCAACGCGAAGAACGCCGCACCTGCCGCTCGAGACCCGGGTCACCACGCACAAGGCCTCGCGCCGCTGTGGGAAGGCGGTCGTCCCCGCGCGGAGATCAACCAGGACGCGGCGTCACGGTGAACGCGTCGTGAGCAGCTTCGTCACCGCCTCGGCGTGAGGCTCGTGGCGCGCGTCACCGACGAGCATCGAGCGACACAGCGCCTCGTAGCGGGTCCACTCTTCGCGAGCGAGCGCAGGCTCGGCGGTCAGATCTCTCGCCCACACGTCCGCCAGCGGCTGCGCGGGCTCCTCGAAGTAGCGGCGCCCCAGCGCGTTCAACACCTTCACTCGTCGCGCGCGCTGGTCGGCGTCGAGCGGCCGCAGCCACTTCGTCACCTCGCGCGCCGCCAGCCACTCACTGTCGACCATGCCGCCGTGCGCGCGCCGCGTGAGCCACGGAATCGACGGGTGGTTCGCCCGATGAATCAAGGCCGTCTCGTTCAGCTCGAGCATCGCCCACTCGCCCGCCACGGTGAGCATGTTGGGGATCGCCTCGGGGAACACCTCGGCCCAGAAGATGCGCTCGAGCGCCTCGTCGTCGTAGCCAGACTCCGCGCACGCGCGCGCGACGAACGGCACGCTCCACCGCACCTCGGTGTCGAGGAAGAGGTCGCTCATCGCCGACCACAGGGGACGACGGCGGGCGAGCTCTTCGTGCGTCATGCGAGCAGCGCTGCGCCGATGAGCCCTGAGTCGTCACCCAGCGACGCCAGCTCGATGCGCAGCTCACTCGCGCTGGCGACGGTGGCGCGGGTCTTCACCGCCTGGCGAATGCGCTCCACGAGACCGGGGCACCGCATCAGCACGCCGCCGCCGAGCACCAGCACCGCCGGGTTGAGCACGCTGACCTGATTCGCGATGGCCAGCGAGAGCTGCGCCGCCACGAATTCGTAGAGCCGCTGCGCCTCGGAGTTCCCCCCCTGCGCGAGCGTCTCGAGCCCGGTGGCCGTGCCGGTCAGGCCGACCTCCTTCATCCATTCCGCGAGCTTCGCGCCGCCCGCGTAGGCCTCGAGGCAGCCGTCTTGCCCACAGCCACAGCGTCGCCCGCCATCGAGCTGCACCTTGACGTGGCCAAACTCCGCGGCGACCTGCGTCGCGCCCGTGAGCAACACGCCGTTGGTGATGATGGCGCTGCCGACGCCCGTGCCCACGAAGACGGTGAAGGTGTCACGCTGCCCGCGCGCGCACCCGGCCTTCAGCTCGCCCCAGGCGGCCGCGGAGAGGTCGTTGACGAGGCGCACCTCGCGCTTCGTCGCCACCGAGAGCAGCTCACCGAAGTTCACGTCACGCCAGCCGAGGTTCGGGGCGTTCACCACCACGCCGCCGCGGAGCATGCCTGCGAACCCCACCCCCAGCGGCCCGTCTGGCACCGCGTGTTGCTCGGCGAGCGTGTTCACCAGCTTCGCCGTCTCGGCGACCACCGCCCCCGGGGAACGGGCGACCCACGACTCTTTCGCCGACGCGACGATGCGCCCCGTCTCGCGGTCCACGACGGCGGCGCGCGCGTTGGTGCCCCCGAGATCGACGCCCAGCGAGAGGCTGCTCACTTCGCACCTCCGTGAAGGCGGAGGCAGCCCGAGAGTGCAAAGACGCGGGGAGTCATCCGCCCAGCTCGGCCTTGGCTTCGTGGATCGTCCCGTCGATGAGCTTCTGAATCTCGGCCAATCGTTCCTTCGACTTTGCCTCGTAACGCACGACCAGAATCGGCGTGGTGTTCGACGCGCGAATGAGCCCCCAGCCGTCGGGCCACGTGGCGCGCACGCCGTCGACGGTGACGAGCTCGAGGCCCTTCGCCTTGAGCTTCTCGGTGCAGCGCTGCACGAGCGCGAACTTCTTCTCTTCGACCGTATCGAAGCGCAGCTCGGGGCTCGAGTACGTGACCGGCACGTCAGAGAGCAGCTCAGCCAGCGACTTCGTCTCGTTCGAGAGAATCTCGAGCAGGCGCGCGGCAGTGTACGGCGCGTCGTCGAACCCGAAGAACTTGTGCTTGTAGAAGATGTGGCCGCTCATCTCGCCCGCGAGCGCGGCGTGCGTTTCCTTCATCTTCGCCTTGATGAGCGAGTGGCCCGCCTTCCACATGATGGGCTTGCCGCCGTGCTTCGCGATGTCGTCGTACATCGTGAAGCTGCACTTCACCTCGCCGACGATGGCCGCACCGGGCACTTCTTTGAGCACCGCGCGCGACAGCAGAATCATCAGCTTGTCGCCCCACAAGATGTCGCCGTTGCCGTCGACCACGCCGATGCGGTCGGCGTCACCGTCGAAGGCGATGCCGAGCTCGGCCTTCGTCTCCTTCACCTTCGCGATGCACAGCTCGAGGTTCTTCGCGACCGTGGGATCGGCGTGGTGGTTGGGGAAGGTGCCGTCGGGCTCGCAGTAGAGCGGCACCACGTCGTACCCGAGCTTCTCGAGCAGCGGTACGGCGACGATGCCGCCCACGCCGTTGCCTGCGTCGATGACCACCTTCATCTTCTTCGGGCCGCGCTTGACGGTGCTCAGCACGAAGTGCAGGTACGGCGTGATGGCGTCGAAGTGAGAGACCTCGCCCTTCCGGTCGCTCTTCTCGAAGTCGCCCTTCTCGATGAGCTTGCGGAGTTCCTGAATCGTCTCGCCGTAGAAGGTCGTCTTGCCGACGCCCATCTTGAAGCCGTTGTACTCAGGCGGGTTGTGCGAGCCGGTGATCATCGCCAGGCCTTCGACCGGCAGCGTGTTGGCCGCGAAGTACACGATGGGGGTCGGCACGATGCCCACGTCGATGACGTGAATGCCGGTCGAGGTCGCGCCCTTGATGAACGCGTCGCGGAAGCGCTGACCTGACAGCCGCGCGTCACGACCGACCACCACCGTGGTGCCCCCTGCGCGCTTGACCATCGTCGCCAGCCCGCGGCCGAGGTTCTCGACCACCGAATCGGTCAGGTCTTTGTCGACCAGACCGCGCACGTCGTACTCGCGGAAAATCTGAGAGTTCATGCCGAGGTTATTTCACCGCCGAACAGGCCGCGCCACGATTGATGGCCAGGTCGTGAGCTCGTCTCGCTGCGCGCGCACGCCCCGCCTCTCGCATCACATCAGCTGTTCAGACTGGTGCGCGCTCGGGCATAGACTCGTGCGGTTCGTGGCTCTCGAGCTCGTCACTCCGCTTCCCCCGGGAACACCCTCTCACACCCGTCTCGCCCGTCACGGTGCGCGGCTGGTGGTGTTGCGTGAAATCAAGGACGGCACCGACTGCAGCTACCCCCCTCCCTCCGACCAGATGGTCACGCTGCAGGAAGTCGGGGAGCTGCAGGGTAAACGCCACGCGCTGTTCGACTGGGTGCCCGGCGTCACGCTGCGCGACACACTCCATGCGATGGCTGAGGCCCGCAACCCCATTCCCCTGGGGCTGATCGGGCGGGTGGTCATCGACGCCTGCCGCGCGCTCGATGCGGTGAACCCGTCGCGCGCCCACGGAGGCATCAACGACGGTGCGCTGCAGATCGGCTTCGACGGCAAGGTGTGGGTGCTCGATTGGGGCGCGCCGCGACAGACCCGCTTCCGCCCGCTGGGCCGGGTGAACTTCTCGGCCGACGTCTTCGCGATGGGCGGCGTGGTGCACGCGTGCCTCACCGGTTTCGAGGGCGAGTATGCGACCGCCTCCTCGACGTTGCCGGGCCCTTCGCTCTCACACACCGAGGCGAGCCCGACGCTCGACGACGTGGTGATGCGGGCACTCTCGCCGCAGCCGGATCAGCGCCAACGCGACGTGGGCACCTTCGCCGACGAGCTCGAAGCGGTGCTGGCCGAGGTGGTGTTCACCCACGATCAAGTCTCGACGGTGGTGCAGACGCTCTTCAAGGAGCGCATCAAGCTGTTCCAGTCGCTCGGGGGGCTCATCCGCAGCCCCTCTGGGCCCGACCTCGAGACGGAGCTGCCGCTTGCGGGTGTGCCGATGGGTACCCAGCCGGGCATTGGCGGGCCGCTCTCGATTCAACTCGACGGCGAGGCGGGGCCCGAGCACCAGTCAGAGCCCACGCTGCCACGCGTCGACTCGAAGGAACTGATCCCCGTCTCCAGGCCGCCCCCCAGATCCGTCGTGCCGTGGGACTCGGACCCTTCGATGCCACCGCTCGAGTCGGCGGAGCCCACGCAGCCGCGCATGGTCGCGTCTGCCGCGGTGCGCGCCGCACAGGTCAACGCGCCGCCCGGGCTGCCCGATCCGCACGAACGAACGGCGTCGGTGACCGTCGCTGCACAAGACAAGCCCCGGTCGAGCAGCCCGCGCGGCAAGCCCGCCCCACCACCTTCTGCGGCTTCTCTCGAGACCGACCCCGGCGTTCGAGACGAGGACACCGCACCTCGCGCCAGGCCCGCGCTGCTCAATGAGGACACCTCGCCGCGCGCCCGGCCTTCGCGCCTCAACGGGCAGGCCGTCGAGGAGCCACTCTCGCCTCGCAACACCACCGAGCAAGAGCGTCTGCGAGCGCGTGGGCAGGAACGCATCCCCACGCCACCGCCCGGCGCGACCCCCGCGGCGCTCAACGAGCCCACCAACGTCAAGCCGCGGCCGAAGCCGCCGCGCGACCCGCAGCAGTTCGCGCAGACCGCGCAGACCCTCGCCCCGGTGATGGACGGAGACGGGCCCGACGAGTCGACCGAGGGCAACGGCTCCCGGGGCAACGGCCTGAAGTGGATGATTCGCGTGATGGCGCTGCTCGTGGCGGCGCTGATGGTCGGCGTGGTCGTCAAGGTGAAGCAGCAGCAACAGCAGAAGGAAGAAGAGCCCGTCGTCGCCGAAGTTGAAGATGCGGGCCTCGCGCTCGAGCCGGAAGATGCCGGCAGCGCGGCGCTGGCGGGGGCCGAGCTCGACGACGCAGGCCTTGATGCAGGGGCTGATGACGATGCAGGCGTCGACGACGCCGGCGCACCTGACGCAGGGGAAGTCGATGCAGGCCGCCCCGATGCGGGAATCGCAGACGCGGGCGTTGCGCCGAAGAAGAAGCCGCCGGTGAAGAAGCCGCCGGTGAAGAAGCCGCCGGTGAAGAAGCCGCCGGTGAAGAAGCCGCCCAAGAAGAAGAAGCGGCGCGGAGTCATTTGATCAGTTGACGCCCCGCGCGTTGCTCACCAAGAAGCACCACGTGGCGTTCACGACGAAGGTGCACGGCGAGCACTTCAGTTTCCCCGACCTGAAGGTCGTGCTCGCGCGCGCGAATGAGGTGCGCTCGGGCGACAAGCAGGCGGGGCTCGCGGCGAGGTCAATGCGCGAGATGGCGGCGGCCAAGCAGGTGCTCGCCGACGTCACGATGGAGCAGCTCTACAACGCACCGTCGGTTCCCTACGAAGCCGACGAGGTGACGCGCGTCGTGGTCGATGGCCTCGACGCGCTGGCCTACGCGAAGGTGAAGTCGTGGACGGTGTCGCGCCTGCGCGAGTGGCTGCTCGACGACCGCACCACCGGTGAAGACATCACGGCGATTTCATCTGGCCTCACGCCCGAGATGGTCGCCTCGGTCGCCAAGCTGATGTCGAACATGGACCTCGTGACGGCCGGTCGAAAGATGCGCGTCGTCGTGAGGTGCAACAACACCATCGGCTTGAAGGGCCGCATCTCGAGCCGGCTGCAGCCCAACCACCCCACCGACGAGGTCGAGGGTGTGCTCGCGGCGGTGAAAGACGGGCTGAGCTTCGGCAATGGCGACGCGGTCATCGGGGTGAACCCGTCGACCGGCGACATTCAGGGCACGGTCGACATCCTCACCGCGGTGAAGGACCTGATGCGGAAGTACCGCGTGCCCACGCAGAACTGCGTGCTCTCGCACATCACGATTCAGATGGCGGCGGTGCGGCGCGGCGCCCCGTTGGACCTGATGTTTCAGTCCATCGCCGGCAGTCAGGGCGCGAACCAGAACTTCGGCGTCTCGGTGAGCGTGCTCGACGAGGCGTACGATCTCGCGCGCCGCGAAGGCACCGCGCAGGGCCCCAACGTCATGTACTTCGAGACGGGGCAGGGCACCGCGCTCTCGGCCAACGCGCACCACGACACCGACCAGGTGACGATGGAAGCGCGCGCCTACGGGCTGGCGCGCCGGTACAAGCCCTTCCTCGTGAACTCGGTGGTCGGCTTCATCGGCCCCGAGTACCTGCGCGACGCGAAGGAGATCACCCGCGCCGGGCTCGAAGATCATTTCATGGGCAAGCTCATCGGCATCTCGATGGGCTGCGACGCCTGCTACACGAACCACGCGATCGCTGATCAGAACGACCAGGAAAACCTCGAGATGCTGCTCACGCTCGCCGGGGTCAACTACCTGATGGGCATCCCCATGGGCGACGACGTGATGCTGAACTACCAGACGACGTCGTTTCACAACAACGCGGCGCTCCGGGAGATCTTCGGTCAGCGCCCGGCGCCTGAGTTCGAGGCCTGGCTCGAGAAGATGGGCCTGTGGCGCAACGGCAAGCTGACCGATCGCGCCGGTGATGCCTCGGTGTTCGACGAGAACGCCCGCTGAGGCGGTGTTCACCGTGGCCGACGCGGACGCGTTCTACGTGCTGCGCGCGTTCCAGAAGCAGGTGAAGGCCACGCTCGATGGCCCGCTCGCGGCGTACTACGCGAAGCTCGCGACGCGCCCGTCGGTGAAGGCTGCGCTCGAGTTCGAGAAGCTCGAGGCCTGAGGCTCATGGCTGCGGCGCAGTGACCTCGGCGAGCACCCACGTGTCGAGCACGGAGGGCCGACGCTTCGCGTCGAGGAACGCGCCGGTCGGCATCGACGCGCGGAAGTACTGAAAGCGGGCGCGCTCGGTGAAGGGCAGCCCGAGCGCTGCGAGGTGTTCGGCTCGCGTGAGCACACGCACCGGCCCGTTGGGCAGCTCATGCAGGAGATCTGCGTCGGTCCACCACCTCGCGGTCTCGTGCAGATGAAACGCGAACGCGTGTGAAGACAGGTCGAGCATCACCGTGCGCATGGGCGGCAAGGCTTTGGCAACTTCTGCTGCTTCGCCTCCCACCTGGTACTTCAACGACTCGCGCACGAAGACGTGTTGGTGAAACACGTTGATGATCAACGCCCCCGCAGCGCTTCGCAGGAGCGGCTCGCGCACGAACAGCACCAGGCTCATCGTCACCGCCATCGTACCGACGAGGATCCACGCGAGTGGCACCTCGAACGTCAGCAGCAACCAACCGAGGAAGCCCGTCATGCCGACGAGCACCACGCTCTGCGTCCACGAGACCGCGCGCGGCGGAGCGCTCTCGAGCCAGCGCGCGATGAGCACCGCGAAGAAGGGGAACAAGATGTTCACGTAGTGCGGCAGTTGGAAGCGCGAGGCCGAGAACACGAGCACCAGCGGCACGGTGGCCGCCCACAGGTACGCATCTTCGCTGCGCAGCTTCCACTGGCGCAGGCGGCTCACCGCGGTCGCGTAGAGCAGCAGGCCCCACGGCAAGAACGACCAGAGCACCGTGTGGAAGAAGAAGGTCGGGTCGCCTTTGCCGCGAATGGGGCCCGTGTTCGCGAAGCGGCCGAGCTGGCTTTGCCAGAGGAACCACTTCACGCCCGAGACGCCGGTGGTCTCGAACACCGTCTTCTCGGGGTGCGCGTCGAACTGCAGGTACAAGCACGCGAGCTCGGGCGTAATGAACAGTGCGACGAGCGCGAGCGCGGTGAGCCAGCGAGACCATCGCAGCGGCTCGCGGCGAAGGATCGACGGCACCACCGCCACCGCACCGACGGGGATCAGCACGAAGGGGCCCTTGGTCATCATCGCCGCCGCGGTGCAGAGGCTCGCGAGCACCAGGTCTCGCCCCCACGCGTCCTTCGCGCGCACGACCCGAATCGTCAGCCACACCGCGGGCGTGAGGAGGCCGATCAAGAACGGCTCGGCGCGCGTGTCGGCGTTCGACATCACCACGTGCTGGCTGGTGAGCAGAATGAGCACGCTCGCCTGCGCCACGCTGCGCGAGAACAGCTCGTGCGCGAGCTGCCACGTCGCCCAGACGCCGAGCGCGAAGAAGAGCAGGGCGGGCAAGCGGGCGCTGACGACGTTGACGCCGAAGGCCTTGAACGAGAGCGCCGTGACCCAGAAGGGGAAGTGCGGCTTGTCGAGCCAGTCGACGTTGTAGGCGAGCAGGTTCACCCAATCGCCAGAGGTCGCGATGCGCCGCGCGATGCTCGCGTACAGCGCCGCGTCGGGCTCCGGCAGCTCGCCGAACAGCGTCGAGACGTGCAGCGCCGCACAGAGGGCCAACAGCGGTCTCCACCAGCGCTCGAGCACGCGCGCCTCGTACCGCTCCCGGTGCGCGGTGTCTTCCTCGTGTCGAACCGGCGCTCGGGTCGGGCACACGGTGCTGCACGACGAACACGCTGAAGTACGGGCTGTTCGGCGGCTTCGTGGTGCTGCTCGCCATCGGGGGCGCCGTCGCTTCGAAGCTCGAAGAGAAGCGCATCGGCGAGCGCTGTGACCGGGGGACGTGCCTGATCAGTTGACCGGGGCGCCCGAGCCGACCAGAACTACCCGCGTGACCGAGGCAGAGCTCCGCGAGTTGGTGAAGTCCATCGTGACCGAGGTGGTGAAGGGGACCTCCTCGTCACCGACGCCTCCGCCCGCAGAAGAACGCCCCATCTGGAGTCGAGGCCCGAAGCACCGCCCGCTCACTCCACCGCGCAGCGCCGAGACGCTCCGCCACCTCGTCACCACCACGCCCTCGCGCATCGTCACGGGTCGCACCGGCACCCGCTACCTGACGACGAGCTACCTCGGCCTGCGCGCCGACCACGCCATCGCGCTCGACGCCGTGGAATCCGAGGTCGACGAGGCCTGGGCCACCGCGCAGGGCTGGCTGCCGCTCCGCACGCGCGCGAAGGACCACGCCGAATACCTGCTGCACCCCGGCGAAGGGCGCCGCCTCGACGACGCGAGCCGCGCGAAGTGCGAGAAGGAAGCCGACAAGAGCGTCGACGTGCAGCTCATCGCCGGTGACGGGCTCTCGGCGCACGCGCTCGAGGTGAATGGCCCCGCGCTGATGAAGGCGCTTCACGCTGCGCACACCGCGAAGGGCTTCAAGGTCGGCAAACCGCTGTTCGTGAAGTTCGCGCGCATCGCCGTGCAAGACGAGATCGGCGTGCTCACGCAGGCGAAGAGCACCATCATCATCGTCGGTGAGCGGCCGGGCCTGGGCACGGGCGACTCGCTCTCCATCTACTCGGCGTTCGCGCCGAAGCTGGGCCAGGACAACTCCGAGAAGGACTGCATCTCGAACGTGCGCACCATCGGCTTTACGCCTGAGCGCGCGGCGGCGAGGTGCGCCGAGTTGATGAAGGCCTGCTTCGCGGCCGGCGGCGGTGGCGTGAAGTTGACCGGTGGCGACCCGGCGTTCCGCCCGCACGTGGTGAACCACTGATGCGCGCGCTCGTGCCGCAGCGGCCGAAGTTGCTCTCGGTGCGTCAGCTCGAGCAGGTCGAACCGCAGCTGGCGAAGTCGCTGGGCCTTCACCCCGAGCGTCACGTTTCTGCGGGGCTCATCACGTGCGATCAAGACGACTCGCTCTACGCTGCGCTCGATCACGCGACGAAGAACGCCGACGTCGACGTGGTGTACGCGAAGTCGTTCTACGCCGGCTCAACGCACGCGTCGGGTCCGCTCTCGGGCGAGATCATGGGTGTCCTCGCGGGGCCCACTCCCGCTGACGTGGCCGAGGGGCTCTGGGCATTGCGCGAAGTGCTGACCTCGAAGATCCACTTCGTGAGCTTCGAGGGAACGAACGGCCCCGCGTTCTTCCCGCACGTCATCGCCGAGACCGGGCGCTACCTCGCGCCGCTGGCGAACGTGAAGGTGGGCAGCCCCATCGCGTACCTCATCGCTCCGCCGATGGAGGCGCTCATCGGCCTCGACGCCGCGCTCAAGGTGGCCAACGTGAAGCTCGAGAAGTTCTTCGGGCCTCCGACCGAGACCAACTTCGCGGGCGGCTACCTCTCGGGCTCGCTGGCCGACGTCGAGGCGGCGGCGAACGCGTTCACCGAGGCGATTGAAGCGGTGGTGCTGTCCCCGCTCGGTGGGCTCGTGCGGCCGGAGCGCGAGCGTCGATGAGCTTCAGGAGTCACGTCATGTCGCGTCGTTCGTGGGTGCTCGCGGTCGTTGCGCTGTCGGGGTGCGGAGGCGGCATCGAGCGCGTCTCGTTCGTCACCGACCTCATCACCTACGCGCGCGATGGCCGAGTCGGGCTCGAGATGACCAACGTGAGCCCCAACCCGGTCGGTGTGAACCTCTGCCTCTCGCAGTTGGTGAGCGCCGACGGCAAGACGACGGGGCCTTCCGAGGGGTCGTCGTGCATGATGCTCGAGGCCACCCCGCTGCAGCCGGGAAAATCAGTCGAGGTGCGGAAGACGATTCCCAACAGCCTCGCGCCGGGTCGCTGGCGCTACGCGACGACCATCACGTTGCCGAATGGCTCGGGTGAAAAGGTGCTGACGCCCGAGTTCACCGTCGAGCCGTAGGCCACGATGTTTTCGCTGCTCGGAATGCTCGCGCTCCCGCTCGGGATGATTCTCCTGCTCGGCGTTTGGCTCGGCGCCCTCTCTCGAGCAGGGCCTCGCCTCGAGCGCGTGAATGGTCAGTCGTAGCGCTCGACCAATGCCGCCACCGCAGCGCGCGCCGTGACGTGCACGCGCTTGCCCAGCGCCCGGGTGGCGGCGTCGAGCGCGAAGAGCTCGCTCTTCACGTGCGCTTCGAGCGCGCGCGCGTGGGTCGGGTACACCGCCGGGTCGAAGCGGGTCTCGAACTGAAGCTGCACCGACGTGCCCTCGCGCGAGACGTTCCACCGGGGCGGGCCGAGGTCGGGGCTGGAGACGTGCCCCAGGCGCGTCATCGGGTGCAGCGTTCTCGAGACCTCGGGGTGACGCTCGAGCACCTCGCGCACGTCGACGGGGTTGAGCACGAAGCGGGCGCCCATCGTCACGCCGTGCCGCAGTCGCCCGAGCACCCGCAGGCCACGCTGCTTCGTCGCCGCGCAGACAGGGCCGAACTCACCGACGTCACCGCTGTCGTAACGAATGAGCGGCATCACCTGCGTGAAGGGGAACAGCGTGGTGAACACCAGCCGACCGGGGCCGCGTGTCACCGGGCGGTCGGTGTCGAGCGCGAGCAGCTCCACGGCCAGCGGCGGGTGGCCCATGTGCAGCCAGCCGCACGCGGAGCAGTCGGTGAAGGGCGTGCCGAGCTCCGAGAGCGAGTAGTTGTCGAAGATCTTCGCATCGAACCGCGACTCGATGAGCGCGCGCCAATGCGAGCTGAGCCGGTACGACGCGGTGCCAATCAACTTCACGCCGAAGCCCCGTGGGTCGACGCCACGCTGCTCGAGCCACGCGGAGAACACCTTGAGCGGCCCCGAGCCGATGGTCATCGCGGTGACGCGGCGCCCGTCGGGTTGAGGCGAGCGCAAGATGGTCTCGAGCATCGACAAGGCGTTCGCGTCGTGAAGCCAGGGAACACGCAGCTCTTCAGCGCCCGGCGGCGTGCGCGGCAGGCCGTGGTGCACCGATACGACTGAGAGGGTCCATCCCGGCCAGTCATCTTCACCATCGGCCGGTGCTGCATCGACCCGAGCGGCAATTTCTTCTGGCGACAGCGGGACGTGGAGCGGATCGATGTACGCCTCACCGCGCGTGGTGCCCGAGGAGAAGGCGCCGATGCCCGGCGGCCGCGTGCCCACGATGAGCTCAGCCTGGTGTCGGCTCGCGACGGTCTTGTCGAGCAGCGGCAGGGCCGCGAGGTCGGCCAGCGCGCGCACCCGCTGCCAGCGACGGCCCCAGGTGCGCCGATAGAAGGGCGCCTGCGCGGCGTGTTGCAGCGTCTGGGGAATCAGCGCCTCGAGCTCCCGGCGCTCGAGTGGGCTCACTCGCTGGTGCGAACGCGGCGCGGCGTCGGAGCGGTGGTGTTCTTCGACTTGTTGGCCTTCGCGGGCTCATCGGGGCACGCGTCGGCCTTCGCGCGCGCACTGCCTGCCTCGGTGGTTGCGACGCGCGTGGAGGTCTTCGCCTTCCAACCCTCACCGCTCTCGGTGATCTTACCTCGGGCCGGAGTCGCGGGGGTCGAAGGCTTTGCGGCTGGAGTGGTGCGGACTCCGGTCTCGGGAACGCTGACTCGACGAATCGCCATGGTTGAAGTCGACCACCTCACTGCCAGACCGTCAACGAGTCTACCGAAGCACCACTGGCGCCCCGGTCGGCACCACGTCGTAGAAGCCCTTCATCTCCTCGGGGTGCATCACCACGCAGCCCCACGACAGCCCGAATCCGCCGTCAGCGCCGTCCCACGGTTCGATCCACCCGTGGAAGCCGATGCCCCCCCCGACCTTCGTGCCCTGCGGCGTGAGGGCACGACGTGCCCAGCGGGTCGAGATTTGATCAGCCTGCGTCGCGCTGATCAGCCCCGCATCGAGCCCGCGCGAGGCGTCGAACGCGTTCGGGTAATTCACCTTCACCCACGCCTTGCCGAAGTAGCCGGCATACACGCCCGCGAACGGCCCGGTGCTGCGCTCGACCACGAAGTACAGCCCGCGAGGCGTCTTCAAGTCGCCGCGCTCTTCCTTCACGCCCTCGGCCTGACCGTGCCCCACCTGCCACTCGTGCGTCGCGCGCCCCTGCTCGAAGCGCACCGCCACGTGCTCGTCGACGTCGACCACCACCAACACCGGCTCACTGCGCGGCGAGAGCAACCATTCCCGCCCGAGCACGAACTCGCGCGGCGCTCGCTCGTCGATGGTCACCTTCGCGCGCCGACCCGTGCCGAGCTTCTGGCCTTTCGTCACGCGCTCGCCCTTCTTCACCGCGAACGACTCGAGCCCCGTCACCACGGTGTGCACCACGCGCACCTCGTGGTTCTCCAGAAAGCAGTGCGCGAGCTCGAGGCGATCTCCCCCGGCGACCTTCACCTCACCGCTCGCTGGCGCGCTCAGCCCCTTCGGCACCTCGAAGCCGTCGACGGGCGCGCCCTGACACGCCTCCACGTACTCGTCGATGCGCGGAGTCGAAGCCAGGAGAGCCAACAGCGTCACGGCCAGCACGGGGAAGTGGGATACCCGAGCGCGCCACTTCGTTCCCACCTCGTTCGGAAGGGTGCGGAACCACGATGACTTTCGCGCGACGTGGAAGAGACCGAAATGGCTGCCCGTTCGTTTCAAGACCATCATGTGGCGCGTGGCGCGGTTGGGTTTTCGTCTCTTCTGGAAGTTGAGCTGGTGGCAGCAGCTGACGGTGCTCGTCTGCACGCCGCTGCTCGCCCTCAACCTCTCGATCGCGTTCTTCGGCAACTCCATCGTCTCGCCGCTCTCGCCCTTCTTCGTGAGGGAGAAGTGGCAGGCCCTCAAGACGTACGCGCAGCACCGACCGCTGTGTCTGCTCACCGGCCACGGCGAGCTGGAGGCGCTCGCGCAGGCGGCCGAGCGCAAGTACGCGCTGCCGAAGGGCTTGATGCGGGCCGTGGTGCAGGTCGAGTCGGGCTCGCGCGCCCACCGCATCTCGTTCGCAGGGGCGATGGGGCCCGCGCAGTTGATGCCCGGCACGGCGGCGATGCTCGGCGTGAAAGACCCCTTCGACCCGGAAGAGGCGATCGACGGCGGCGCCCGCTACCTCGCGCAATTGCTGCAGCGCACCGGCGGTCGGGTCGACCTCGCCGTCGCCTCGTACAACGCAGGGCCCGGTGCGGTGAACGGGTCGGTGCCGAAGAACGGCGAGACCGAGCTCTACGTCGAGCGGGTGATGAAGGAGCTCCGTCGCCAGGAACGCGCGCGCTTCCACACCAACGCCGCGAGTCCGAGGGGCAGCAGCGAGTACATCGGCGCGATGAGGCGCAGGGAATAACCGCAGTCGCCAGAGAGCGCGCTCATCCACCACCATGGGTGGGCCACTGCGAGGACGACGGCGAGCACTCGAATCCACGGCTTTGGTCTTCGGCGCGCGACGAACACCGTCGCGGCGATGGAGAGCGCGCCGAAGAGCCCGCCGATCAGCGAAGAGAGGGCGATGGCTTCGCTGGCACCTTCGCCACTGCACGCCCACGCGATGGAAGGGGCGAGGAGAAGAAGATTCACCCCTCTCCCCAGCGGGGGCAGGGGGATCGCGTTGAGGGTCATCAGCGAGAGGTCTGTTTGAAGTTCATGCCGCGGTTGTTGAGCCAGAGCTCGCCCACGTCGCGCGCGAAGGCGGTGTCGTGCGGCGCGTGACAGGCGAGCCCGACGCGCACTGCGAACTCGACTTCGGTCTCCGACGGGCAGCCCTGCAGATGGAAGGTGCCGTTCACCACCGGGCAGGGCACGTCGTTGCTCGACACCGTGTGCATCGTCTTCCACCCGTCGGTCGTCCACCGCAGCTCGAGCCATGCGACTGAGAGCGTCGTGAAGCCGCGCGAGTTCCACCCACGCGCTTCGGCCTCGGTTTGCAGCTCGACCATGCCGGGGTGCACGAGAAAGTGAATCGTGCTGAGCGGACCCCGGTCGCTCAACATCGTGCTCAGCAGAGAGCGCGATTCGAGGTGCGCGGGCGGTGGTGGGAGCGAGGACTGCGGGCTCTTCGGCGGGGCTTTGTGGTTCATGCGTTCCTCCTCAGGAGGTGACGGCTCAAACACCGTAGCGGACTTTTGAAATTCGGTTTTTGACGTTTTGGTCGCTCCCGTGTCCCACTGGGCAAGGTGAGTCGCGCGGCCCCACAGCTCAGAGTCATTTCCGGTGGTTCGGAGGAGCCCACCGACGATGGTCTCGTGCGCGCATTTCTTTCGGGTGACCCCGGGGCCTTCGGTGAGCTGATTGGCCGCCACCAGGAGGCCGTCTTTCGCGTGGCCCGCCGCTTCACCCACACCAGCGAAGACGCGCGTGACCTCTCGCAGCGCGTCTTTCTGCAGGCCTTCGAAGCTGCCGAGCGCACGTTGCAGCGCCTCGAGGCGCAGGCGATTCCGTTTCGGGCGTGGCTGCTCCGCATCGCGCTCAACCTCGGCATGAACCAGCAGCGCGACTCGGCGAAGTGGCGCCACACCGCTTCGCTCAGCTCGCTCGAGCGCGAACAGGGTGCGCCCACCGCCGCCGAGGCGTTGCAGCGCGCGCAAGAGCAGGCCCTCACCCGCCGCGCGGTGCTCGAGCTGCCCGAGCGTCAACGAGAGGTGTTCCTGCTGCGCATCGACGGCGGCCTCTCGTTTGGCGACGTCGCGCAGACGCTCGAGATCAGCGAAGGCAACGCGCGCTCTCACTTTCACCACGCGCTGCGACGGCTCAAGGCCGAGGTGGCGAAGTTGTCGACTCCCGGAGGTGCCTCATGACCTGTGACGACGTGGAACTCGAACTCTCGGGGGGCAGTTCTTCCCCTGACGTGCGCGCGCACCTCGAGACGTGCGCGAGCTGCCAGACCACCGCGAGGGTGCTGGGGCTCGCGACGTTGCCCCCGCTCACCGACACCGAGCGGCTCGTGCTGTCTGGCCTCGCCGCTTCGACCCAACGCGAATGGCGCGCGCGTCAGCGCCCCCGCCGCTCGTTCGCGGCACGGCTGGCCAGCCTCGCGCTGGCAGCGGGCGTGGGTGCGCTGCTCGCGTCGACCATCGCCCTGCGCTCGAGGCCCGAGCCGACGGTCGAGACGCGCACCGTGCTGATGGCCCCTGCCGAAGTGCCGGAGTTCTCCGACCTCGGGGGCGCCGACTTCAACCTTTCAGACGACGACGTGTTCTTCGAAGTGGGTTGGCCGTCGCCGACCGAAGGAGATCTCTAAAATGAAGACGAAGCTTCTGATGCTGTGTGTGGCGCTGGGTTCGACGATGGTGTTGGCGGGTCCTCCCGGGTCCGGGCCTGGAGGCAAAGGGTTCGACAAGGAAGAGCACCGTGAGGATCGCATGGAGAACCGCGAGCAGAAGGCGCGGCTCCTCTACCTCGTGGCCATCAGCGAGGCGCTCGAGCTGTCTGACGCCGACGCGCTGAAGATGTCCGACAAGCTGAAGGCCATCGAAGAGAAGCGCCGGCCGCTGCGCCAGCAGATGGGCGAGGCGATGAAGTCACTGCGCGACGCCGCCGAGGGTGATCAGGCCGCGCTCGGTCAGGTCGACGCCAACGTGCAGCGGGTGCTCGATGGCCGCGCGCAGATGGCCTCGATGGACAAGGACATGTTCACCCAGCTGGCGCAGGGCCTCACGCCGCAGAAGCGGGCGAAGCTCGCGCTGGTGCTGGCGCGCATGGGGCAGGAAATGAAGGGCATGAAGAAGGGCCGGCACCACCGCAAGGAATGATCAGGTGCCGGTCTTGAGCAGGTGCCGCATCACGTCGATGGGCGTGATGATGCCGACCAGGCGGCCCTGATCCATGACCGGCAGCGCGCCGTACTTCTTGTCGACGAAGAGCTGCAGGGCATCGCGCAAGGGGCGGTCGGCGGTGATGGTCTGCGGCTCTTTGAGCATCACGCGGTCGACGCGGGTGGTCTCGAGCAGCGTCTCGGGGGCTTGCCGGGGCAGCAGGGGCGAGGGTGCCGCGCGGCGCAGATCGCGATCGGTCACCAGGCCCACCATGCGGTCGCCGTCGACGACGGGGAGGTGGCGAATGTGGCGCTGCTGCATCAGCTCGATGGCGTCTTGCAGGGTCTGCGCGCTGCCGATGGTGAGGGGGTTGGCCGTCATCAGGTCCCGAACGTTCATGACCTGAGTCTAAGATGAAAACTCCGTGGCGCGTCGGCGGCTCCTCGAGACCCGCCTCGTTGTGAAGAGATTGGTTCGTTATTTCATCAGCCTGCAGGCGGATCCCTTCCGGTTCAACTGCTTGCGATGCGCTGCGTTGACGAGCAGACGCGCACCATGCGACGTGCGCGAGATGCGATGCGCGTGGCTCGTTCTTTTCTTCCTGGCCTGTGGTGCGCCGGTTGTGCCCGACGCGGGCCCCTCGGGCGGTGGCCAGCTCGCCAGCGATGCAGGAGGCCCCACCGACGCAGGCCTCACGACGGACGCAGGAAGCGTCACCGATGCGGGCAGCACCAACGACGCAGGGACGACCGATGCGGGGGGCATCACCACGGTGCTCCGCGTCACCTACACCGCTGGCGCGCACACGCTCTTCGTGCGCGGCTCGCTGCCGCCGCTCAACTGGAACACGGGCGTGCCGATGGTGAAGGAGAACGACACCACCTGGTCCATCTCGCTCACCGGTCTCGCCGCCGGAGCGGCCCTCGAGTGGAAGCCGGTGCTCAACGACGCCACCTGGTCGAAGGGGCCCAACTACCGCGCGGCAGGCAGCAGCACCGTCGAGGTCGCTCCGCGCTTCGTGCGCGATGCCGGTGAGTGGAGCCGCCGCTGGCCGAGCTTCACCTCGACGCTCTTGATGAACACGCGCGGGGTGTACGTGTACCTCCCGCCGACGTACCTCGAGAACAGCACCGCCTCGATGCCGGTCGTCTACATGCACGACGGGCAGAACCTCTTCGACCCCGCCGCGGCGTTCGGTGGCGTGACCTGGCGCGTGCCCGAGTCGATGAACGACGCCGCGAGCAGCGGGCGCTTTCGCGAAGCCATCGTCATCGGTGTGGAGAACGCAGGCGGCGCGCGCATCGCCGAATACACGCCCACCGTCGACACCAGCGTCGGCGGGGGAGGGCGGGGTGACCTCTATCTCCGCATGCTCGTGGAGGAACTCAAGCCGATGGTGGATTCGAGCTTTCGCACGCGCTCGGGGCCACGCGACACGGTGCTCATCGGCTCGTCGCTCGGCGGGTTGATCAGCAGCTACGCCGGCATCTCGGGTGCTGGCACCTTCGGCTGCATCGGGGCGATGTCACCCAGCGTGTGGTGGGACAATCGGGTGCTGCTGGCGCGATTGTCTCAATCGGGCGCGACGCGGCCCGCGCTCGTCTACGTCGACAGCGGCGACAGCGGGCCTTCGAACGACGGCGTGGGCAATACGGCAGACCTCGCGGCGGCCTACCGTGCGCTCGGGTACGTCGAGGGCTCGACGCTCAAGTACGTGGTGCAGCAGGGCGCGACGCACACCGAGAGCGCGTGGGCCTCGCGACTTCCCGGCGCGCTGGAGTTCCTGCTCGGGCCGGCCCGCTAACTCCGGGTGATTCGTGACAGACTCAGGGGCCCCATGCTTCGAACGCCCGCGCTTCTGACGACCCTCATGGTGGTGCTCGCTTCGTCTGGCTGCAACTGCGGAAAGCCCGTGGTCACCACGACGATGGGCTCCATCGCGATCGGCAGCGAGGTGCTCGACTTCGGCGTGGTCTCGGAGGGCACGTCGAAGGGCGGCAAGTTTCGCGTCGACAACAACGGCCGTGCGGCGGTGAACGTGGTGGTGACGCTCGCGAGCGGCTCGAGCGCCGACTTCGCGCTGGGCACCGTGCCTGCCACCATCGAGGCCGGCAGCTTCATCGAGGTGCCGGTGGTCTTCACGCCGGTGGGTCGTGGCTCGGACGAGGGCTTCGCTGAGATCAACGAAGCTGGAGGCATGGAAGACGCGCTGCGGGTGCAGCTGAAGGGCGGCCCGATCTTCCCGTTGCTCGACCCGCAGCCTGACCCGGTCGATTTCCGCCCGGCGACGATGGCGCTCGAGCGGAAGATGGTTCAGCTGCGCAGCGTGGGCACTTCCGCGCTCACCATCACCGCGGTGGGCGTGTCGGCGACGGGCAACCCGGACTTCTCGGTGACGCCGCCGACGTTGCCGACGCGGTTGTTGCCAGGTGAGAGCGTCGCCGTTCGCGTCGAGTATGCCCGCAGCGCGCGCACCACCGAAGGCGTGATGGAGGTGCTGTCTGATGATTCCGACGCCGGGCTTCGCCGCGTGCGGCTGTTGCCCGACCCTCCGGCCGCCTGCTCGAACTTGATGGATGACGATGGCGACGGCCTGTCTGACTTCCCCAACGACCCCGGCTGTCAGGACGCGATGGACAGCGATGAGTACAACCCGGCGCAGTGCGTGAACGGCGCGACGCAGCCGTGTGGTGGCGGTGACGGCGGGTTCTGCAGCGGCATGCGCTCGTGCGTGAACGGGCTGTGGGGGGCGTGCATGGGTGCGGGCATGCCGACGACCGAGACGTGCAACAACATCGACGACGACTGCAACGGAGCGGTCGACAACGGCGTCACGCAGGCCTGTTACTCGGGCCCCGCGGGGACTCGTGGCGTGGGCAACTGCCGCGATGGGTTTCAGACGTGCACGCAGGGTGTGTTCGGTACGGCATGCGCCAGCGAGGTGCTGCCGTCGAGCGAGGTGTGCGGCAACAGCATCGATGAGAACTGCAACGGGCAGCTCAACGACGGGTGCGCCATCGATGCGGGCGTCCGCGATGCGGGTGTCCCTGATGCAGGCGTCGATGCGGGTACGTCGTCGTGCAACCCGAACGGCGTCTTCACGCTCGACGCGGGAGTGATTCAGTACACCTGCTGTGACTTCGGCATCGCCGGTTTTCCGCCCCTGGTGAGCCTCGACATCGAATCATTCACCATTCAGTCGAACGCGACCGTGGTGCGGCCGCTGCTCGATCAGCCGCAGAACACGCTGGTGAATCCGGCTCCGGCTGCGACGTGTCCCTCTGGTTCGTTTTCGTACTCGCGGGCGATCGCCGGTACGTGCACGGAGACCTACACGCTGACCGGCACCTTCGTTGGGCCCAACACCTTCGTGGGGACGTACACCGCGACCTTCGTCGGTTCAGACTGCACGGGCAGCTTCTGCGCCGCGGACCCGTGCACGAACCAGTCGTGGAACATCTCCGCGGGCCGCTGATTCCGAAAGGGTGGCGGGCGCGAGGGTCATGGGGCCCAGGTCGGTCCGGATGTGCCCCTCGAGCTTCGCGCGAGTGCCCCCAGGTTGGTGATGAGTTGTCGTTGCTGTTCGAAGAGTGTCTAATTATACACTCTTCGCAATATAACGACAACTGGTCCCGTTTCGCGTTCGGCACAGGAAGCGATGCTGAATGCGTCGACTGAAGCCCGAAACTCCAGGGGTGCGCTGGCAAAGCCCCTGCGCCTCGCCTCGTGTCGTGAACACCGCGGTCGCGAGCACGGGGCTGCCTGCGCTTCTCTCCGAACGCTCTGGCGGGGCACGTCGGCAAGAGGAGGGGATCACTTTCTGAGCGGCCGAAGCGCGGCGAGCATGTCAGGCGCTGCAGTCTGCCGTGAGGACAAGCCGGGCGACGAGATGGTCTCGCGCGAGCAGGTGTTGCGTCGAGAGCGAGGTGAGACGCTCGGAGTGATGCGCACCACGAACGCAGCTGAGCCAGAGGGCGGCGGTGGGGGCGGTGGTTCGGGCAACGCTCGGAGCGGGCAGCCCCTCGCTTTCGGGCAAGGGTCCCATCGTTTGACCAACAATCAACCCACCCTTTCGGCAGGTTGCACGTCGCCACTGTTCACATGCGGATTTTGCTGACGTCTTTCCGCTCGGAACAACGCGTCAGCAGAGTTCCGCGTTTTCGGCATGGCACCCTCTCCCAGCCCTGAGCGAACCCTTGCCCGAAAGCGAGGGCTGCCCGGAACGAGCGGTGCGTGAACCACCGAGCCCAGTGCCACCCTTCTGGCCTTCAGCGCGCCAGACCTGCCACGTCGCCTCTGGTCCTCTCGGCGTGCGATCTCACGACGCTCAAGAAGCAGCTCGAAGCTGAACCCCTTCCCCTCGAAGCGGAGGGGCACGCCTTCTTGTTCTCAGGACAAGACGCGCGCCCACTGCCCTTTCCCGGCCCCTGTGCCTCACGGCCTCGCGAGGAACGCCGACTCGAGCGCGCAGTCGTTCAGCAGTCGGGAGGCGCTTCTCGGCCAGCGCGCTCCAGAGGTGGGTCTCGACGCACGGAACGTTGGAGACCTACTACTGTCGGGTGCGTGGCCGACTACGAGTTCAGCACCGGGTACGCCGAGTCCATCATGCGGGCCATCAAGCGCTCGCCGAAGGCGAACGAGATCTACGGGCGCATCAGCCCCGAGGCGATGCGGCTGTTCGACAACCCGTGGAGCTCCCCCTGGCACCCCGCGAAGCTGCTCGAGGAGATTGGAGAGGCGTCGGTGGCCGAGCTGGGCGAGAACGTCTTCGAAGAGCTCACCCGCGTGACGATGAAGGAACGCATCGGGCCCATCTTGATGCCCATGCTCAAGACGACGCTCGCCACGAAGTCACCCGCCAACATCCTCAAGAAGCTGCAGGAACTCACCAAGGTCGCCGTGCGCGGCGTGGGCATTCAGTACCAGAACGAGGGTGAGGGCGCGGGGCTGGTGCAAATCGTCTACCCGCGGCCGGTGGCGAAGCACGTCGTCACCTCGTGGGTGGGCGTCATCAAGTTCGTCTTCGACATCACCTCACCCGGTGAAGTGCGGCAGTCGACCCAGAGCGACGACGGGGCGACGCTGCAGTACTTCGTCACGTGGACCGAGCCGGCGAAGTAGCCCGTCAGGTCTCGCGCGCGGTCTCGTCTGAACGTGCAGGTTGTCCGGCCCGAGAGGCCCTACACGCACAATCCCTTCCAGGACCGGGTCGCGGGTTCGATTCCCGTCGGGGGCGCTTCGGATGCCCCCGTAGCTCAGTGGCAGAGCAGGTAAATTCGCGGCTTCTCACCTCGGGCAACCCACTTTTTCTCTCGCGTCAATCGCGGGAAGCTCGATTCTCTGGCCTGAAATCCGTTGTCGTGCATAGCGGGTGCATATACATACGCTCTCCATGCAGCAGCTCTCGGCAGGCATCATCGGGGCGTCGGGCTATTCTGGCATCGAGTTGACGCGGTTGATCCTCGGGCACTCCGGGGCGCGCCTCGCGTTCGTGACCTCCGACCGCTGGGTGGGCCAGACCATTTCCTCGCGCACTGCGTTGCCCAGCGAACTCACCTACGTGAGCAACGAAGACGGTGTGCGCTCGGCGAAGGGCTGCGACGTGGTCTTTCTCGCGACCCCGGCTGAGACCTCGCTCGAGCTCGCCCCGAAGCTGCGCGCGAACGGAGTGCGCGTGGTCGACCTCGCGGGCTCGTTTCGCCTGCAAGACCTCTCGAAGTACCCGGCGTTCTACAAGTTCGAGCACACCTCCCCGGCGCTCTTGAAAGACGCCGTGTACGGCATGCCCGAGCTCTTCCGCGAGCGCATCCAGGGCAGCCAGTTCGTGTCGAACCCGGGCTGCTACGCGACGGCCGCTGCGCTCTCGTGCGCGCCGCTGCTCAACGCGGGCCTCATCGACCCCGAGTCCATCGTCATCAGCGCAGCCTCTGGCGTCTCGGGCGCGGGTCGCAAGGCGAGCGAGGAATACACCTTCATGGAGATCGACTCCGACTTCCGCGCATACAAGACGCTCAAGCACCAGCACGTGCCTGAGATTGAGCAGACGCTCGGGGTGAAGAAGCTGGTCTTCACGCCGCACCTCCTCCCCATGAAGCGCGGCATCCTCAGCACCGCGGTCGCGAAGCTGCAGAAGGGCGTCACCCAGGCGCAGGTGAACGACGCGTTCGGCAAGGCCTTCGGCAGGGAGCCCATGGTGAAGCTGCTCCCCGGCGCCGACGCGGTGCGCATCGCCGACGTGGTGAAGACGCCGTGGTGCCTCATCGGCGCCTCGGTCGACGACACCCACGTGGTCAGCGTCAGCGCCATCGACAACCTGCTCAAGGGCGCGGCCAGCCAGGCCGTGCAGAACATGAACCTCATGCTCGGCGTCGAAGAGACCGAAGGGTTGCGCAGCTGATGCCGGTCGCTCGGGGTTTCCTGTTCTCGGGTCTCCACAGCGGCATCAAGCCGTTCAAGAAAGACCTCGCGCTCATCGTCAGCGAGTCACCCTGCGCGGCGGCGGCGGTGCTCACCATCAACAAGGCGAAGGCTGCGCCCGTGGAAGACTGCTTGCGCCGGCTGCCGATGTCGGGCGTGCGCGCGGTGCTCATCAACAGCGGCAACGCGAACGCGCTCACCGGGCAGCAAGGCCTCGACGACGTCACCGAGCTGTGCGCGGCGACGGCGAAGGCGCTCGAGCTGGAAAGTGGCAACGCAGTGTTGATGGCGAGCACCGGCGTCATCGGGCAGCGGTTGCCGAAAGCGAAGATCGTCGATGCGCTGCCGAAGCTGAAGGCGCAGCTCAAAGCGGCGCCCGAGCTCGCGGCCGAGGCGATTCTCACCACCGACACCACCATCAAGGTCGCCAGCCGACTGGTGCGCGTCGGCCGCAAAGACGGGCGCATCACCGCCATCTGCAAGGGCAGCGGCATGATTGCCCCGCAGCTCGCGTCGACCATCGCGATCATCTGCACCGACCTCGCCATCTCGCCCGCGCTCCTGAAGAAGGCGCTCGTCGCCAGCATGGAAGGCAGCTTCAACAACCTCACCGTCGACAACGACATGAGCACCAACGACGCGGTGATTGCGCTCGCCAACGGGCAGCTCGGCAACCCCGAGCTCACCGAGCCCGGCCCCGAGTTCGACGCGTTCTGCGTGCAGCTGCAGTCGTTGTGCGTCGAGCTCGCCAGGGAGGTCGCCAAAGACGGTGAGGGCGCCACCAAGCTGCTCGAGGTGCGGGTGACCGGCGCGCCGAGCCTCGCCATCGCCACCGACCTCGCGCGCAGCGTCGCCGGCAGCACCCTGGTGAAGGCCGCGGTGTTCGGCGCCGACCCGAACTGGGGGCGCATTCTCGCCACCGTCGGCGCGCGCTGCGGCTCGCAGAACTACGACGTGAACCCGGCCGAGGCGAAGGTGACGGTGCAGGGCGTCGTGGTCTTCGACAAGAAGCCGATGTTCGACCCCTCGATTCCCCCTCCGGCGGTCGCCAACAACGGCGCGAACGAAGGCCCCTCGGTGCCTGGCCATCAGGGGCTGCGTGCGCGCATGCGTTCGCCCGAGGTGCTGATGGAAATCGAGCTGCGCTGCGGTGAGTTCAGCTCGGTCGGGTGGGGGTGCGACCTCTCGTACGACTACGTGAAGATCAACGCCGACTACACCTCGCTGCTGGTGCCGACCGCCGACGGCAGCGTCGCGAAAGACGACCGGCTCACCAACTACTCGCCGAAGTTCAAGCTGACGCTGGTGAAAGAAGCGCTCACCTACATCTCGCGTTTCGCGAGCAAGCGCGTCGTGCTCAAGCTCGGCCGCCAGGCGATGGGCAAAGACTCGCTGCGCGCGTCCATCGTCGAAGACGTGAACCTGCTGCGCGCCGTGGGCCTCGTGCCCATCCTCGTGCACGGCGAGAGCCCCGAAGGCACCTCGAAGGGCGACAGCCACAGCAAGGAGATGATGGTCAGCGGCCAGACCAACACCGAGCTGGTGACGCTGCTCAACCGCACCGGTGTGCAGGCCATTGGCCTGAGCGGCATGGACGCGTCGTTCATGAAGGGCCGGCGCATGGGCGAGGGCATGCCGGGCGAGGTGGTGAACGTGAACTCCGACCTGCTCGAGATGTTCCTGCAGCGCAACTACGTGCCCGTGGTGTCACCGGTCGGCTTCCTCGACGACGGGAGCACCATTCCGCTCGAGCCTGATCAAGTCGCCAGTGAGATCGCCGTCACCGCGAAGGCCTCGAAGCTGGTGTACCTCGTGGGCGGCCCGGGCTTCGTCGAGAACGACGAGCTGCTCGGGCAGATCAACACCACCGTGCTGCGCGACAAGTCGGCGCGCGGGGTCTTCAACCGCAACCTCACGCGCAAGGCGAAGTGGACGATTGCCGCCCTCGAGCGCGGGGTCGAGCGGGTGCACGTCATCGACGCGCGTACGCCGCACTCCATCATCGCGGAGTTCTTCACCGACCAGGGCATCGGCTCACTGGTGACCCATGGCTGACGTCGCCACGCACCGCGCTCGCCGCGAGCTGATCCGCAAGCTGCTGCGCACCCACCTCGTCTCGACGCAGGAAGAGCTGGGCAAGCTGCTCGAACGCGAGGGCATCGAGGTCACGCAGGCCACGCTCTCTCGCGACCTCGCGCGGCTCATGGCGAGGCGGGTGACGCTCCCCGACGGCGGCACGGTCTACGAGCTGGCGGAATCCCCCGTGTCGCGCGGTGACGAGCCGCTGCGGCACGTGCACCACCTCGTCACCACCGTCGACGATGGCGACGCGATGGTCGTGGTGCACACCGTGCCTGGTGGGGCGCCCGCGGTCGCCGCGGCCATCGACAGCGCGCGGCCCCCCGTCGTGCTGGGCACGCTCGCCGGCGACGACACCATCTTCATCGTTCCTGCACGCGGGGTTCGCCCCTCGCGCGTGAAACGCGATCTCCTGGCGGTCTGGAGAAAAGGCAACGCCGCCTGAATCAACCTTGTTCCCTCTCCCCTCACGGGGGAGACGGTCAGGCAGAGGGGTAATCAACACATGGCACTCGCAAAGACCGACGCATCCGGAGGCAGCGGCCTCCTTCCTGAAGTCCTCACCTTCTCGTCGTCACTCGCGCTCGACAAGCAGCTGCTGCGCGAAGACCTCGTCGGCTCGCTCGCGCACGTGACGATGCTCGGGCGCACGGGCGTCATCCCCGTCGCCGACGCAAAGGCAATTCGCGAGGGCCTCATCGCGCTGTGGAAGCGCGCCGACGCCGGCACCCTCGTGTTGCCCGACGAAGAAGACGTGCACATGGCGGTCGAGGTCGAGCTGAACCGCACCATCGGAGGGCCCGCCGCGCTGCTGCACTCGGCGCGCAGCCGCAACGATCAAGTCGCCACCGACCTGCGCCTGCACGTGCGCGAGGTCGCCGCCACCGCGCTCGAGTCGCTCACCGCCTTCATCGGCGAAATCGTCACCCGCGCGCGCAAAGAGAAAGACGTCATTCTTCCCTCGTACACGCACCGCCAGCGCGCCCAGCCCGTCTCGCTCGCGTACTGGCTCGCCTCGTACGGCTCGGCTTTCTTGCGCGACGCTCAGGCGCTCGTCTTCGTGCTCGAGCAGTGCCGCGCGTTGCCGCTGGGCGTCGGCGCCATCAGTGGCACGTCGTTGCCCATCGACCGCGACATCTCGCGCCAATTGCTCGGCTTCGAGACCGTCACCCTGAACGGCATGGACACCGTGGGCGATCGCGACTTCGCGCTCGACCTCATGTACGCGACGGCGCGCTTCTTCGTGCACGCCAGCCGCTTGTCGACCGACCTCATCGACTTCACCACGCAGGAGTTCGGCTTCGCCTCGCTCTCAGGTGACATCTCGATGGGCAGCTCGATGATGCCGCAGAAGAAGAACCCCGACGTCTTCGAGCTGATCCGCGGCAAGTCGGGCAAGGCCATCGGCAACCTGATGGGCCTGCTCACCACCGTGAAGGGCCTGCCCGGTGGCTACAACCGCGACCTGCAGGAAGACCGCGCCTCGCTGCTCGAGACCGCGCCGATGCTGCTCAGCTCGCTCTCGATTCTGCGGCTCTCGTTGCCGCGCGTCACCTTCCACCCCGAGAAGTGCCGCGTGGGCCTCGAGGAGGGCTTCACCCAGGCGACCGACCTCGCCGAGGCGCTGGTGAAGAAGGGCATGCCCTTCCGCAAGGCGTACATGGCCGCGGGCGCGCTCGTGAAGCGCGTGCAGGAAAAGGGCATCACGCTGCGCGCGGCGAGCGTCGAGCTCGCGCAATCGGTCGACCTGGCGTTCGACGCGTCGGTGTTGTCGGTGCTCGAACCGGCAGGCGCCGTCGCCCGCAAGGCGTCGGCGGGCAGCACCGGGCCGGCGGCCGTCGAGGCGACGCTCGTCACCCTCGAGCAGCAGGCGCACGAGCTCGGCGCCCGGGCGACGGGCGTCCCCCGCCTCGCCAGTCTCTTCAAGGCGCTCGAATCCGCCAGCGTCTGACGCTCACCGCACGCCCAGCGAAGGGATGGACGCGGTTGGCGTCGACGTGGGCGGGGGCTCGGGTTGGTTCTCGAGACCCAGCGCGCGCCGCAGCGAGTGGACCCAGCGTGGCGCCCACCAGTTGGCGTCGCCGAACAGCCGCATGGTCGCCGGCACGAGCAGGCTGCGCACGAGCGTGGCGTCGAGCGCGACGGCGACGGCCATGCCGACCCCGACGGCCTGAATCAGCACCACCTTTGCCGTGGCGAACGCGAGAAACACCGAGACCATGATCGCCGCGGCGCTGGTGACGAGGCCGCCGGTCTTCTCGAGGCCCTCCGCGACCGCGAGCCGATTGTCGCCGGTACGCCCCCACCCTTCCTTCATGCGCGAGAGGATGAGGACCTCGTAGTCCATCGACAGGCCGAACAAGACGCAGAACAGCAAGACCGGCAGCGTGGGCTCGAGCGGGTGCCCTTCGACGGGGCCGTGACCCAGCTGAAAGACCCAGACCAGCACGCCGAAGGCGCCCCCCAGCGAGAGCGCGTTCATGAACACCGCCTTGATGGGCAGCAGCACTGAGCCGAGCAACAGCATGAGCGTGAGCAGGGTGGCGATCACCACGAAGCCCACCGCCCACGGCGCATGGCTCACCAGGAAGTGCGTGGTGTCGACGTCGAGGGCGCTGTCGCCTCCCACCAGCAGGGTGCCGTCGGCCACCAGTCGTTGCGCACGAATCGCCTTCACCACGGCGCGTGCCCCGTCGCTCGACGGAAGTGCGCTCGAGCTCGCCAGCAGAAAAACCACGCGCCCCTTCGTGAAGGTCGAGATGAGCGGGGCCATCGCCGGGGTCGGGTTCAGCAGCAACGCGGTGCTCTCAGGCATCGGTAGACCGCTCGTCAGGCCCTGTACGCTCGCCACTCCCGGCAGCTGCGAGATGCGAGTCGACAGCGCGTCGAGCGCCGCGATTCGTGACTCGTTCAGCGCGGGCTCGTCGGGAAACTGCACCGCGACGGTGAAGCGCGTGGCGGCCTCGTCGGGGAACGTTCGCTGCATCAACACGTAGCCACGATGGGCCTCGAGCGAGGCCGGCAGCACCGTCACGTCAGACGACGCCACGCGAATCCACCCCGTGGGCGCGCCGATGAGCACGAGCACCGCCAGCGTCGGCACCAACACCTGCACCGGCCGTTTCATCACCCACTGCGACAGGCGGTGCCAGAGGCCCTCCTTCAAGGTCAGCTTTGGCAGCGGGAGTCGGCCTGCGTCGACCCGGTGGCCCAGCACCGCGAGCAGCGCCGGCAAGGAGGTGAGCGCGAACACCGCTGCGAACGTCACGACGATGGCGCCACCGACGCCCATGGTGCGCAGGTACGAGCCCGGAAAGAACATCAGCCCCGCGAGGCCCAGCCCGACCGCGGTGGCCGAGAACGCCACGACCTTGCCTGCGTGATCCACCGTGTGGACGAGCGCGTCTTCGACGGTGCGACCTGCCGCGAGCTCTTCGCGAAACCGCGCCACGGTGAAGAGCGAGTAGTCGATGGCCACGCCCAGCCCGATGAGCGTGCAGACGTTGATCGCGTACTGAGACACCTCCATCGTGTGCGAGAGCGCGAACAGGGTGCCGATGCCGCCGAGGACCGCGAGCGCCCCCACGACGATGGGGAGGGCCGCCGCGACCAGCGTGCGAAACACGAGCAGAAGGATAATCAACGCGAGCGGAATCGAGATCAACTCGGCGCGCAGCAGGTCGTGCTCGAGGGTGGTGTTGAGTTGCGTGAGGAACGGCAGTCGACCGGTGGTGAGAATCTCGAGGCGCTCGTGCGTCAGCGTCGCGCGAATCGCGGGCCAGGCGCTCAAGGCTTGCGGAAGGTCGCCATCGACGGTGATGAACGCCAGGCCCACGTGTCGATCTGCGTCGTAGCGGATGTCCTGGGCGACGGACTTCACGCGCGGGTCGGCGCGCAGGGGCTTCAGCGCGGCGTCGACGTCGTCTCCGTTGATGGCCGTTTCCGTCGTCGACTCGAACAACGCGATGACGGTGGTGTCGGGGTTGCGCCCGACGACCTGCGCGACCAGGCCCTCTGCCCCGGTCGATTCGAGCCCTGAAACCGAGGCGCCGGTGAGCGAGCCTCCGATGAAGACCGACCCCAGCGCGAGGGCCAGGAACAGGCCCGTGGCGATCAGCGTGGCGAGCCGATGGTGAAAGAGGAAGCGACCGAGCGAAGAGAACATCCACGCTCGTTGAGCAAGCGCCGCGCCGAGGTCGCGATGGAGCCGTCGGCGCGGGTCCTCCGCACGCGTGCCATCAGAATGATGGGTGCGCAGCGCGATCGTCAGTCACGATGCATCGAATACGCCGGTCTCTACGGCGCTCGTTCAGGCCACCCGATCGCGGCTGCAGTTGTCGGGCCGATCTCCACCTCGTCGAGCGACTTCGGCAATCGCCCCGACGTGGGAGAGAGCGGCACTTCACCGACCATCACCTCTGCGGCGCGCTGCGGGTAGAGCGGTGACGCCGTGGGCTCCGCCAGGCCCTGCGGTACGAGCGCGCGCCCTTCGTCGTCGTACGCGTCGAGCGCGCCAAGACAGTGCAGCGTCTCGTGCGCCACGGCCATCAACTCGAGCGTGAGCGCGGTGTCTTGCGCGCTGGCGAAGACCACGCCGAGCTCCCCACCCCGCTCGGCGATGCCTTCCACACGACCCTGCCCGAAGGTGCCGCTGCCGAGCACCACGAGCAGCCGCACGTCACCCGTCTTCGCGACCAGCGGGGCCACCTGCTGGGAATACGTGTAGGCCGCGCGCGAATCAGCGAGCCACGCCCCGGTCGCCGCGGGAGGCGGCTCGAGCGTCACCTCGCGCACCTCGGGCATGAGGCGAAACACGATGGGGCGAGCGAGCGGAAGGCCAGCGCGCGCAGCCTGCGCCGAAGCCCAGTCCGTCAGCTTCTCGAGCTGCAGCTCCCAGGCGCGCTGCACGACCTGGCTCACGGGCTGCGCGGAGGTGAGCGTGACCGAGACCTGCACGGCCCGGCTCCAGTCGGTGCGGCGCGCGAGCCGGCGCGTCTTCGATGCGGCCGCGAAGCCGACGCAGAGAAGCACCACCAGCAACACCGCGACGCGTCGGCCCTTCCACGTTGCGGCGCGCGCGGCCTTCGCGGCACACTTCGCGCAGCGCTCACCACACACCACACAGGTCGCCGCCCGGCACGACGTGCACACGTATTCCGGGGTGAGGGTGGGGTGCGTCTCACAGCGCGCGGAGCTGGGCGGCACCTCCACCAGCTCGGCCTTCACGCCGTGCTTCGCGAGCGCGTCGCGGAGCTGTGAGGCCTGCTCGGCCGTGAGCTGGGCGGGCAACACGCGCTCCTCGGCGAGCAGCTTTCGGGCGTCGGCGGGGCCTACCCCCAGCGCACGCGCCACGGCGAGCACCGCTGCGCCCGACTCACTGGCCTGCACGCGCACCCGCATCAGCGCCGCACCGCTTCGAAGGCGCGGCCCTCGAGCCAGTACCCGTCGCCCGCCTGCACGGTCTGCAGCACGACGCGGCCGTTGGCGTCGAACAGCTCTGTGGCCGTGCCACCGAGCGGCGCGCGCTTCGTCACCACCACGCGGCCTCCCGCGAGGCGGCCACCCTGGGTCCACGCGTCGAGGGTCTCCTGGTGCGGCGAGTTGACGTGGGCGTCGTTGATGCCGGCGTCGAAGCGTGCCTTCAGCCCTCCATCGACGAGCAGACCTGCATCGACCGCTTCGGTGGTCGACGCATCGGGCACGGCGACAGGAGGAGGTGTGCACGCCACGGCGGCGAAGCCGAACACTGCCGCGACTGCCCACCGCGAAGTCGAGACCACCGGCGTCGACCGTACCGCAGGCTCACGCGTCGTGCGTTGCCTCGTCCTCGAACAAGAAGGTGCCCGTCGGTTGCGCGCGCAGCCGAGTGACTGACCCAACTCCGCACCGCAGAGCTCACGCGGGATGAGCGCGGTGCGCAGGCGGAACGCGTCACCCTCTCCCGGGGAGAGCTACGGCTTCGCCTCTTGCAGCTCCACCAACTCGCGAATGGACGCGTAGTCTTCGGGGCGGACGGAAACGAAGCCGGAGATGCGCTCCATCATTCCCGCTGGTTGATCAGCCGGGGGCTTGTAGTTCAGCAGCGCCTTGAGCACGGCCGTCGCGTCGGCTTCCTTCACGCCCGGCCCTGCGACGATGGCGTCTTGCGGCGCGTGGCCGGTGATGGCGACCTGCCGCAAGCCCGTCGCGTCGATGCCCTGCGTGACCGCGCTCAACAACGCCGCGGAGTACGTCGCGCCCGCCTGGCACTTCCCCTCGGTGAGGTCGCGCAGCACCTGCAGGTGATTGCCACTCGCGACGACGGTGATGTCCTTCGCCCAGTCGAGGCCTGCCTTGCGCACCGCCACCTGTGGAAAGAGCATGCCCGTCGTCGACTCCGCGTCGGGCACGCACAACGTCTTGCCCTTCAAGTCGGCCAGCGTGGCGATGCCCGAGGAATCGGCAGCGACGAGCACGCCATCGCTGCCCGAGCTGCCGCCCACCATCTTCAACACCAGCGGGCGAATGCGCTTCTCGCGCTTCTCGGTGCGAACGAAGAGCGCCGGGGGCAGGGCGGCGAACGCCACACGTCCTTCGAGGAGCTGATCCGCCAGCTCGTGGTAGCTCGCCGTGAAGACGAACTCGACGGGGCGGCCGGTCTTGCGCTCGAGGTGGAGGCGCATCGGCTCGATGTCGGTGGCGAGCACCTGCTGGTCGACGGTTGGCGGCCAGCCCACGCGCAGCGCGGGCCCCTCGAGGGTCGGGTGGCGAAAGAGCACGAAGGCGGCCGACGCCCCCACGCTGAGCGCGAAGAGCGCGACCATCGCGGCGAGCTTCCACAGCTTCGAAGCGGGTGGGGGCGGCACGACGTTCGGTCGACTGGGCGGCGTCGGCGCAGCTTGCCCATTTGGAGGCGACACGCTCGGCAACGTCTGCGTGGCGTGCTGCACCTTCACCGGCTCGTCGTTCGAGAACCCCTCGCGCTTCACGCGCTCGACCGCGGCCTTCACGGCGGTCTCGTTGGCCTTGAGCGTCTCGTCCATCAAGCCGTGGACCCAGGCGGCGACCTCATCGGTGCCATGGCGAAGGCCCGCTTCGTCGGCGGCCAGCTCGAGCGCACGGCGGAAGTCTTCGGCGGTGGCGAAGCGCTGCTCGCGCGGCACGTTGAGCGCCTTCATCACCGCCTTCGAGAGGGCGGGCGGGAGGCCGTCGCGTGAGCGGTCGGGGCGCTGGCTCTCGCCGCCGGTGATGGCCTGCATGGTGGCCAGCTCGTTCTCGCGCTTGAAGAGCCGACGCAGGGTGAGCAGTTCCCACGCGACGATGCCCAGCGCGAAGACGTCGCTGCGGCGGTCGAGCTTTTCCTGCAGCACCTGCTCGGGCGCCATGTAGTGCACCTTGCCCTTGAGGGCGCCGGTGCGCGTGGTGTCGACGCCGAGCTCGGTGGCCTTCGCGATGCCGAAGTCGAGGAGCTTCACGTGACCGCCGCCGGTCACCATCAGGTTGTGCGGCGAGATGTCGCGGTGCACCAGCCCGAGCAGCTTGCCCTGCGGGTCGGTCAGCTCATGCGCGGCGTGGGCCCCGGCGCAGGCTTGCGCGACGAGCCCGACGACCACGCCAAGGGGCAGGGGCTTCTCGTCGTTGACGGCTTTGGCGATGAGGTCGCGAAAGCTGACGCCGGTGACGTGCTCCATCGCGATGAACGCCGAGCCGTCGTGTTCGCCCAGCTCGTAGATCTGCACGATGTTGGGGTGGTTGAGGCGCGCGACCCAGCGGGCTTCCTGCAAGAACATCTCGCGGAAGGTGGCCTTCGTCGCGAGGTGCGGCAGCGCGCGCTTGATGACCACCACGCGCTCGAAGTCGTGCAGGCCGCGCTCGAGGGCGAGGAAGATTTCCGCCATGCCGCCGATGTCGAGGCGGTGCACCAGCTCGAACCGGCCGAGGTGCACGCGCGGAAAACCGTGGTCGGCGGAAGAGTCCGACATCGACCTCGCAGCCTATTCGCGAACCGCACGGGAGCACGCTTCCCACCGGGGAAACGCGAGCCTTGCTGCACGCAGGCATCTGGGGCATCACGCCGAGGTGACGAACAAGCGCGACTTCCTCAAGTTTACCGACCTCTCGCTCGACGAACACCTCGGGCTCTTCCGCCGCGCCGCCGTGTTGAAAGACGCACGCAAGAAGAGCCGCGTGGTGCGCACCATGACCGGCCGCACGCTGGTGATGATCTTCGAGAAGGCCAGCACCCGCACGCGCCTCTCGTTCGAGGCCGCGATGCTGCAGCTCGGCGGCTCGTGCATCGATCTCTCGGCGCAGAACTCGCAGATGTCGCGCGGTGAGCCGCTGGCCGACACCGCGCGCGTCACCGGTCGCTACTGCGACGTGGTGATGATGCGCACCTTCGCCGACGCCCGCATCGAAGAGTTCGCCGCGAACTGCGAAGTGCCGGTCATCAACGGCCTCACCGACGGCGGTCACCCGGTGCAGATCCTCACCGACCTCTTCACCATCGAAGAGAAGATTGGCAGCGTGAAGGGCAAGACCCTCGCGTTCATCGGCGACACGGGCAGCAACATGGGCCGCAGCTTCACGCGCGCCAGCTCGCTGTTCGACTTCCAGCTCAAGCTCGCCTCGCCCGCTGGCTACCACCCGGCAGACGACGTGGTGTCGACCGCGAAGCACCACGTGCACCTGCTCAAGGACCCGCGCGAGGCCGTGAAAGACGCCGACGTGGTCATCACCGACGTGTGGACGTCGATGGGCCAGGAAGCCGAGTCGAAGAAGCGCCTCGCCGACCTGCAGGGCTATCAGGTGACGACCGACCTGATGAAGCTCGCGAAGAGCCACGCGCTGTTCCTGCACTGCCTGCCTGCGCACCGCGAAGAAGAGGTCACCAGCGCGGTCATCGACGGCCCGCAATCCGTGGTGTGGGACGAGGCCGAGAATCGGCTGCACGTGCAGAAGGCCCTGCTCGAGTACCTCGTGCTCGAGAACGAGAAGCGCCCCAATCGCTGAGGAAAGAACACCCATGCGCGCCCTTTTCGCCGTCCTCGTCTTCGCGTCGTCGTGCAGCTTCCCCACCGTGGTGCCGGAAGCGCTCAGCAGCGAGTTCAAGCCCACCGGCGAGGTGCTCATGTACAACCGCACCGTGAGCTTCGACGCGGTGCGCGTGCGCAGCCCGGCCTGCAACCTCGCCAGGCGCACCGACGGCTCGTGGGGCGGCACGTTGAATCAGGCGCCGCTCGACGTGAGCGTGACCGACACGCGCGTGAGCGGCGTGAACTTCTCCATCACCCGCGAGCTGAGCGAGGGCAACAAGCAGGTCTACACGGGCCAGTTTCAGGGCCGCATCTACCGGTTCGAGCTCGACCTGGAGCAGGCGATGATTCGCGCGCCGTCGAAGTCGATGACGCTGCCGGGCCGCCAGGTGGGCAACAACCAGACGACCTACGGGCCGATGGGCAACCTGCAGCTCCGCGGCGAAGCAGGCACCGAGAACCCGCCGTGGCCGCAGTTCGCGTTCGCCCTGATGGCGATGATGCACTGAACGGCGGCGTCACCAGCTCTGGCGAACGGGCTTTCCCTCGTCGAAGCCCGCCGCGCCCTGCACCCCGACCAGCGCGTTCTGGTGGAACTCCTCGAGCGATGACGCGCCGGCGCAGGTGCACGCGCTCTTCACGCCCGCGACGATGTGGTCGACCAGGTCTTCGACGCCCGGCCTCGCTGCGTCGAGGTACATGCGTGAGGTGCTGATGCCCTCTTCGAAGATTTCCTTCCGCGCGCGCTCGAACAGCGTGTCCTGCTGCGTGCGTGCCTTCACTGCGCGCTGCGAGGCCATGCCGAAGTTCTCCTTGTAGAACTGGCCGTTCGCGTCTTGCCGAATGTCGGCCGCGCTCTCGTACGTGCCGGCGAACCACGAGCCGAACATCACCGTGCCCGCACCCGCCGCGAGCGCCAGCGCCACGTCACGCGGGTGTCGCACGCCGCCATCGGCGGTGATGCTCTTGCCCCGCTTGCGCGCCTCAGACGCGCAGTCGATCACCGCCGAGAACTGCGGCCGCCCCACGCCCGTCATCATGCGCGTGGTGCACATCGCGCCAGGCCCCACGCCGACCTTCACGATGTCGACGCCGGCGCTGATCAGATCAGCCGTGCCCTCGCGCGTCACGACGTTGCCCGCCATCACCGGCACCTTCGGAGCCAGCGCCCGCACCGCCTCGACCGCCTCGAGCATCTTGCGCTGATGCCCGTGCGCTGCGTCGACGACGAGCAGGTCGACGCCAAACTCGAGGGTCGACCTCGTGTCGTGAGCCGACGCCCGAGCGCGCCGGCGCCATGAACACGTCGTTGTAGGTGAGCTCCCAGGGCGGCTGGCGGTCGTCGAGAAAACGCATGGCGCGAGAGTGTATGCGTTCACCGGGCGAGGGACGTGAGCAGCACGGTGTTCGCGACGACCTCGGTCACGTCGATGACGACATCGGTGCGCCCCATGCGAATGAAGCGTGGCCACCGACGCAGCCACTGCAACGGTCAGAGCATCGGAAGCGCGATCAAGAGCAGCCGTGCGGGAATCGTCGCACGCTTCGTCTTCGGCGGAGTGACCGGCACCCCGCTCAGCCCCGTGGTGACCCACGAGCTCCTCCAGTTCGAGCCGTAGCTGCCGCGGGCCAGCCCACCGAATGGCCGCCCTGAGTTGATCTGCTGGGCGCTCAAAAATCGCTTTGCGACGGGGGGGCCCGTGGTAAGCGCCGCGCACTCTCTGCAGTCCCCGAACAAGGAACATTCCGATGCAAATCCGCGCTGATGAAGTGAGCCGAATCCTCCGCGAGCAGATCAAGGACTACGGCAAGCAGGTGACCGTCTCCGAGACCGGCACCGTGCTCGCAGTCGGTGACGGCATCGCCCGCGTCTACGGCCTCGACAACAGCCAGTCGGGTGAGCTCGTCGAGTTCTCCAACGGCGTGAAGGGCCTCGTGCTCAACCTCGAGGAAGACAACGTCGGCGTCGCCATCATGGGTGACTTCCTCGGCATTCGCGAAGGCGACACGGTCAAGCGCACGGGCCAGATCGCGCAGGTTCCGACGGGCAAGGGCCTGCTCGGCCGCGTGGTCGACGCGCTCGGCAACCCCATCGACGGCAAGGGTCCCATCGAGTCGACCGAGATGCGCCGCATCGAGCTCAAGGCGCCCGGCATCGTGAAGCGCAAGTCGGTGCACGAGCCCATGCAGACCGGCATCAAGGCGCTCGACGCGCTGGTGCCCGTCGGCCGCGGCCAGCGCGAGCTGATCATCGGCGACCGCCAGACGGGCAAGACCGCCGTCGCGATCGACGCGATCATCAACCAGAAGGGCCAGAACATGGTCTGCGTCTACGTCGCGATCGGTCAGAAGCAGTCGACCGTGGCGCAGGTCGTCGACAAGCTCGCCCGCTACGGCGCGCTCGAATACACCATTGTCGTCGCGGCCTCGGCGGCCGACCCTGCCCCGATGCAGTTCTTCGCGCCGTACACCGGCTGCGCGATGGGCGAGTACTTCCGCGACAACAAGCAGCACGCGCTGGTGATCTACGACGACCTCTCGAAGCAGGCCGTCGCGTACCGCCAGCTCTCGCTCCTGCTGCGCCGCCCGCCGGGCCGCGAGGCGTATCCGGGCGACGTGTTCTACATCCACAGCCGTTTGCTCGAGCGCGCCGCGAAGCTGTCTGATCAGGAAGGTGCGGGTTCGTTGACCGCGCTGCCCATCATCGAGACGCAGGCCGGCGACGTGTCGGCGTACATCCCGACGAACGTGATCAGCATCACCGACGGCCAGATCTTCCTCGAGACCGACTTGTTCTTCGCCGGCATCCGCCCGGCCATCAACGTCGGCCTCTCGGTGTCGCGCGTGGGCTCGGCGGCGCAGATCAAGGCGATGAAGCAGGTCGCCGGCTCGATGAAGCTCGACCTCGCGCAGTACCGCGAGCTCGCTGCCTTCGCGCAGTTCGGCTCTGACCTCGACAAGGCCACGCAGGAAACGCTGGCCCGCGGCGCGCGCCTCACCGAGCTCCTGAAGCAGCCCCAGTACGAGCCGCTGCCGGTCGCGCGTCAGGTCATGCAGATCTACGCGGCGACGAACAAGGACGACGCGGGCAAGCGCGGCTGGCTGCGCGAGATCCCGGTGGTCGACATCACGCGCTGGGCGAAGGAATTCCTCGAGTTCTGCGACGGAAAGCACCCCGGCGTGCAGAAGGGCATCGAGGAAAAGAAGGAACTCAACGACGCGATCAAGGCCGACCTCAACAAGGCCATCACCGAGTTCAACTTGGTGTTCGTGAAGACGCCCAACGCGAAGATCTGAGTCGCGCTCGAGCTGTCTTCGACCGGGGGAGTCGGCTTCGCGGCTGATTCCTTCGTTTCGTTTCAAGGAACGGCGCCCATGTCTGATCGAACGAGTGGTGGTCTCTTCCTGCCTGATGCCGAGACGCTGGCGATGGAAGCCCCACCGCCCCCGGCCTTCGCGAAGCCCCAGGAGCCGCAGGGGGAGGGCATCCGCATCGATGCCGGCTTCGTGTCTCCGTACTTCGTGACCGACGTCGATCGCTGGTGGGTCGAGCTCGATCGACCCGAGGTGGTGGTGTTCGAGCGCACCGTCGAGCTGAACGATCTCGTGCCCATCGCCGAAGCGGCGGCAGCCACCGCGAAGCCGTTCCTGGTGGCGGCGCCGGCGGTGAGCGCCGAGGCGCGGACGTTGCTGGTCATCAACAAGCTGCGCGGCATTCTGCACGTCAGCGCCATCGAGACGCCGCGTGCGGCCGAGCTGAAGGGGCTCACGCCGACGAAGGTGATCTGCGGCCTGAGCACCACGTTGATCAGCGCAGCTTGAAGCTGATCAGCTGACCGAAGCGGCCGTATTCCTCCTTGTTGGTGAACACGACAGCCTCGCGCTCACTCGACACGGGGCACGAGAGCGTGACGCGCGCGTCGTTCGACTTGCCGCACTCCTTCCCGCCGAGCGTGAGCATCACCCAGGTGCGCGTCGGGTTGTCGAGCGTGACGTCGAAGCGGTCGTCGACGTCGACCACCGGGCGCTCGGGAGAGATGAGCGTCATCTGTTCCTTCGCGAGGCGGGGCGTCGCGAGGGGCTGACGCAGGAACGCCGCGCGCGAGAGGCGTTGGTCGCGCAGCTGCCACCGCGCCTCGTCGGGGAAGTGGTTGAGCCCCATGAACTCCGGCGGAATGAAGAGGTAGTCGGTGCGGTACTCGTTCGAGGCGCGCTGACCTTCGATCGTGGGGTCGTCCCAGGTGACGTCCATCAGGTACCAGGCGCCGCGAATCTCGACCGCGTTCCACGCGTGGCCGACCGGGGCCAGCTCGCCTGTGTCTTCGCGCACGTCGCCAGTGACGTAGACGATGCGATCTCCGGTGTGCTTGCCGAACTCGACCATCAGCCGCGCGTACCCCTCGCAGACACCGAGCCGCGAGAGGAACACCGCCTGCGCGTCTTGCCGTTTTCGCGGCCCGGTGACCGAGTCGTGATCGTAGGTGAGGCGCGTCACCACCCAGTCGTGCAGAGCCTTCACGCGCTCGAAGGGGTCGGTGGTGCGAGACGAGATGGTGCGCGCCACGGTGGCGATGTCGAGCTCTTGATCTGGCGTCATGCCCTGCACCACGGGGTGCACTGCTTGCGTCCACGGCCAGTGCGTGTCGCCGATGCGCCAGCCAGAAACGACAGGCTCCGGGTCAGGCGTTCGCGGGCGAGGTTCCGGGTCGGGGTCGTTCGGGCCGAGCTTGGTGGGCGGATCGGGGTCGGGGTCGTTCGGCCCGAGCTTCGTGAGGGGATCGGGGTCGGGATCGTCCGGGCCGAGCTTCGTGAGCGGGTCGGGGTCGCGGTCGGTTGGCCCGGGCTTCGTCTGCGACGGGTCTGGTCGACGCCAGCGCTGGCCGCTGCCGAAACGCGTGGTGACCTCCATCGGCTTCACGTCGTCAGGCACGGGCTGCTGCTCGTCTTCCTTCGTGCGGTAGGGGTTGTCGTTGGCCGCGCGGTGCAGCCACTCGAGGCCCGAAGACGACGCGACGAGCACGCTGCGCGCGCGATCTACCCACGGGCCCTTCTCGTCGCCGAGAAACCAGTCGCCATTCGTCGCGAGCGCCGCGAAGGCCACCCTGGGCCAGAGCGCCAGCAAGGCCCCGACGAAGACGAGGTTGATGAACACCGTGCGCAGCGCCACGCGGGTCGGCCCGGTCAGCGCACGCTTCTTGGGTAACAGGCGCGTGGCACGTCTCAGCTGTGCGTAGAAGGCGTCGGTCGCGCGCTTTTCCCACCAGAGAGGCAGCACGGGAAACAACAGCACGCCGCCGATACACGCCAGCACCGGAGGGCCTCCCGCGAACGCCACCAGCGACGACGCGAGCCACACGCCGAGGCCGGTCACCAACAGCAGCGAGCTCGCCCACAGAAATCGGAACACCGTCGTATTCTCCCCGAGTCACGCTAGAAGTCGCGCATGCGCATTCTTCAGTACGCAGGTCTCGTCGGTCTCTTGCTCTCGGCTGGTTGTGCGTTGCGCCCGCGGTACGGCGACTTCGTGAACGCGAAGACCGAGGGCAAAGAAGTCAGCTTCGTGGTGAGCGACGCGGACAGCGGCAAGCCCGTTTCCGGCGCGAAGGTCGAGGTCAGCGAGCTGAAGAACCGCGTGCAGGTCACGACCGGCGCCGATGGCATCTTCAAGCTGCCGGTCGAGAAGAAGTTCCTCGATGAAAACCCGCTGTTCGTGGTGACGCTCCCGAAAGACGTGACGAAGTACCGCGTCGAGTTGGTGAGGCCAGCCCCGGTGCCGCCGGTGGAAGCGCCCACGCCTGCTCCCGTCGAGGCCGCAGACGCAGGTGTTTCGAATGGGTGAGGCGGTTAGTCGTCGAGAACGCCCATGAGACTGATTTTCGTTGCCGGTGTTCTCTGCAGCTCGCTCGCCCTCGCCGCTGACTCCGAGGTGTTTCACGGCTGGTCCAAAGACGGCTCCTGGCTCGCCTTCGAGCTCAAAGATCGCGACGACCGCGTCGAGCTCTACTTCTGCCAGACCGACCCGCGGGTGCCCCCCACCTGGCCCGCGGTGTTGAACGGCATGGATCGCGAAGAGGGCCCGCTGTCGTGCGTGCGCTTCCTCGATGCGAACAAGGCGCCGTACCAGTGGAAGAACCAGCTCGTGCTGCCCGCGCCGTCGATGCAGGCTGGCGGCATCACGCTGCATGCCGAGCTGGTGCCCGATGGCGAGACGCCCGGCTTCACGCTCGAGGCGGGTGACAAGAAGCAGAGCTGCTACGCGTCGGCGACGCGCGAGAACTCGAAGCTGCAGAAGAGCTGGTTTCACCCGAGCGGCAAGTTCGTCGGCGTGATGATTGACGGTAACTTCCGCCACTGCCTCATCACCATCAAGGGCGTGAAGGGCCCGGTGAAGGGCGGCGGGAAGAAGAAGTGAAGGGCCAGCGGGGGTACGTCGCAGAGCGCCACCGCGCTGCGCTGCCGGGCGCATCCACCGGCAAGAGCTGCGTGCGGTTCAAGGCTTCGACGACCTCGACTCGAAGGCGCTGGCGAAGGTGCTGAAGGAAGCCGAGAAGCCTGGCTCTGGTGGTCAGGCGCGCTCGAGCCATTCGAAGACGCGGCGCTCGGCCCAGAACCGAGGGCGCAGAATCGAGCCGCTGACGAAGCCTACGTGTCCCCCGCGCTCGGTGAGCAGCACGTCGAGCGCCGGGTTGGTGTTCACGTCGTCGGGCAGCTTCGGTGGCGCGAGGGCATCGTCGAGCGACGAGAGCAGCAGGGTGCGGGTGTGGATGTGGTGGAGAAACGAGCCTGCAGAGCAATGTGCGTAGTAGTGCTCGGCGCTCTCGAACTGAAACAGCGGCGCGGTGAAGAGGTGATCGAAGTCGCGGATGCGCGTGGTGGCCGCGATGGCGCGCGCGTCGAGCAGGGTGGGAAAGCGCCTCGCCTTTTCGAGCGCCTTGGCCTTCATCGCCGGCAGGAAGCGCGTGAGGTACCGGCGCGTGATGAAGGTGCCGCTGTCGAGGAAGCGGGCGCCGAGCGCGAGGTCGTACGGGGCCGAGACTGCGACAGCGGCGGTGAGTCGAGCGGCCGCCTCGTCGCGCGCGAGAAAGTTGAGCAGCACGCTGCCGCCCAGCGAGAAGCCGACCGCGAAGAGCGTCTTCGCGTTCAACGACTTCACCAGCCACGACAGGTCGCGGAAGTCGCCCGACGAGTAGCTCGGCGCGAGGCGGTTCAACTCACCCGAGCAGCTGCGGGCGTTGAGGGCGATGGCGTTCCACCCGCGCACCAGCGCGTCACGCAGCATGAGCTGCATGTAGCCACTCGCGCTCGAGCCCTCGAGGCCGTGCAGCAGCAGCAACGTCGGGGCTGCTGGCGCGCCGTCGAGCAGGTCGAGGTCGACGAAGTCTCCGTCGGGCGTCTCGCGTCGTTCGCGGCGCAGCGGCAGGGTGAGGGCAGGTCGCCCCAGCACGCCGAAGAGTGATTGCGCGTGGGTGTCTCCGAGCCCGAGGGCAGGGGTGAAGTCGTTGGGCAGGTGCATGGAGAGAAAAAACGAGCCGCCTCCCGGACGGCAGAGGCGGCTCTTGAAGCTCTTCTGGTGGGCCACTCCGCGGTTTCACTGAAGCAAACGCTTCAGAGGATCACCGCGGAGATGGTCCCTGGACTTGTGTTAGGCAAGGCACCACCTCCTTTCGTCGCCCCGCAGGGCTGATGAACATCTTCACTCAACTGCGCGACCTCGCAAGGGACCCGATCGGGCAGGAATGATCTCGCGGGGTTGAGCGCGGCTCGTCCTACTTGCACACACCTGTTGCGTCAGGTGTTTCCCCTCCATGCGACAGCTCTGCCTTCTCCTCGCCCTCGTCAGTGGCGCCGCCTCCGCGCAGGTCATTTCGACGGACACGACGTGGTCGGGCACCGTCAACGTCGATCGCGACGTGGTGGTGAATGCGGGCGTGACGCTCACTGTCGCCGCGGGCACCACGGTCAACGTCACGACCACCGACGCGGCGAACCTCGGTTCCACCGTCGGGAAGGTCGAGATCGTCGTCAATGGCACGATGAACGTGAACGGCACCGGCATGAGCGGGGTGACGTTCACCTCGGCCGGCGCGTCAGCGGGCTCGTGGATCGGCCTTCGCGTTGGCACCGGCGGTGCGCTGACCGTCGTGTCGGCCACCATCGACGAAGCGACCGCCGCCGTCGACGTCACCGCCGGCACCGCGACAGTGACGGGCAGCACGCTGCGGAACAACACGTACGGGTTGCGGGCGAGCGGGGGCACGTCGTCCATCGGCACGTCGCTGCTGCAGAGCAACAACGAGG
>JBILUC010000002.1:0-299213 GCA_044371205.1 Archangium sp. | reverse complement strand
TGTTGGCCGTTGGCGCAACGAGGAAAGCGTTGGCGCCGCAGAAGTCCGTCGAGATGTCGCCGTCGCTCACCGCGAAGGGCTCGGCAGGCGCGACTTCCGCGAGCAGCGCCGTCGTCTCGGTGCCGTCTGCGGCGAAGGCCACCACCTGGCTCGCAAGGTGTCGGCCTGGAGTGAGGCCGGTGAGTGTCTCCGTCAGTGCGGTGAACTCGCGCACCTGACCGTCGATGGTGAGTCGGTAGCCAGTCACGTCGCCCAGTGCAGCGGGCCATCGCAACGTCGCGCTCGTGCTGGTGGTTGCTGACACCTCGAGCATCGCGCCCTCGGGCCACGCCAGTGCGGTGACGACTGGCGTGCCGCCGTCGGGTTTCGTCGGCTCAGGTTGGCAGGTGCACCCATTACCGGAGACTGCGACCAGCAACAGGATCGCGATTCCCCCTGAGCGAACTCGCGTCAGCACCACGGCATCGTAACTCGACTTGCCGTGCCCAAGCGGGCCGAGTTCGCTCGAACTGAGTCGCCAACGTCGCGTGCTTCAACGCCGTCTGGTCTTCGTGGAGCGCTACCGAGTGGTCTGCGTGACCGGGTGATCCTTCGGACAGGGGTACTTGCCGATGGCAAGGCGCGCTCCGTCGAGGGCGGTGATGAGCCGGTTCTCATCGAGCCTGGTGTCGATCTCACACCCACACGCGAGCAGCAGGCGAACGGGCGTCTTGCCGTCGCTGGGCGCTCCCTCGGAGACGATGCGCACCGCCGACTGACTCACCATCGGGGGCACAAAGTAGATCAGCCTCGGGCGACTGCTACTCTTCGACACGCGCGTGGAAGGTCGACTCCTCCTCAAGAACTGCAGTCTCTTTCGCGCGGATGGTCGCATTCGCTCGGGCATGTCCGTGCTCGTCGAGGGGCGGAAGATCGTCTCGGTCGGTTCCGACGAAGAGACGCCCACCCTGCCCGGTGATTGGGAAGTGCCCTGCGGTGGCCGGCTGGTGATGACCGGCTTCGTCGACTGTCACACCCGGCTCGTCGGCGGCACGTTGACCCCCTGGGCGGGCGACCTGTTGCTGCGGCCCTTCAGCGAGCGCTTCGAACAGGAGCACGTGCTCGAAAAGGCGCTCACCCCGCCCGAGGTCGAAGCGATCACGGCGTTCTCCATCGCCCGCGCGTTGCGACACGGCGTCACGATGGCGGTCGAGCACCTCCATGCCCCGAACTGCGTCGAAGAGGCGCTGCTCGCTCAGTCTCGCGCCGCGAAGCGTCTGGGCATTCGGCTGCTCAACTCGCACGCCTCGACGAGCGTGATCCCTTCAGTGCCCGGCCCTGCGCAGGTCGAAGCGAACGCCCGGTACGCCGCCAGCCAGCAGGGCGATCCCCTCGTACGCGGAGCGATCGGCATTCGTGCGTCGTTCTGCTCCGACGACGATCTCTTGCGAGCCGCCGGTCGCGCGAAGGAAGAGCTCTCGGTGGGTGCCCACTTCGGCCTCGCCGAGAACGACGACGATCTCGCGATCACCTGGTCGAAGACGAACTCGCGCATCGTGACGCGGCTCGAGCGCTTCGGTCTGCTCGGCGGCGCCTCCGTCGGTGCGCATGCCCGCGCCATCGATCGCGCCGAGGCTTCGCAGCTCGCGAAGAGCAAGACGCTGATCGCCGTTACTCCACGCGCCGCCCAGACGGCGGAAGGTGGCTCGGCGCTCGGCATGGAAGCGGTGCTCGTCTCACAGAACCTCGTCGGCCTCGGCTCCGGCGGCACCGGCACCCTCTGGGAAGAGCTCGCCGCGAGCTACATGGGCGTGATGGCCATGGCGCGCGCGGGCCGCATGCTCGACCCCGACAACCTGATGTCGTCGTTCCTCGTCGGTGGCCCCGCTGAGCTCTGCACGATGATCTTCGGCATGCCGAGCGGCACGGTCGACCCCGGCGCCGTCGCCGATCTCGTCGTCTACGATCTCGTTCCCGCGCACGAGACGGGCAACTTCACGCCGCACCTCCTCATGCAGTTGAGCCAGGTGCCCGTCGGGTGGACCATCGTCGACGGTCGGGTGGTGGTGCGTGAAGGCCAGTTGCTCGGCGCCGACTACCTCGAGCTCGCTCGGGAATCGGCGCGCGCGATGGAGAGCGTCTGGCGCCGCGCAGGGGTCTCCGGCGGAGGCGCCGCGCCGTCGTGACGTTCCGTGACGCGAACGCACGCCGCGTGTCGAAGCTCCCACCCGACACCACGTGCTACCGGCTCAGCGACGAAGATCTGCCCGGCATCACGGTCGATCGCTTCGGGCCAGGGGTGGTGCTGAGCCTGTACCGCGACGCCCCGGAGGAGCAGAGGCTCGCCGATGAACTCCTCGCTCTCGACGGCATCGAGTCGGTCTACGTGAAGCGTCGGCCCCGCGAGGCGCGCAAGCTGGCCAACGAAGCAGCGGCGGAGCTCGCTCCAGCGATGCCCATCGCGGGCGTGCCGAACGAGACCTTCACCGTCACCGAGTGCGGCGTCACGTTCGAGATTCGCCCCGCGAACGGGCTCTCGGTCGGGCTCTACCTCGACGCGCGCGATGCGCGGCAGCTCGTCCGCACGCACGCGAGCGGGCGTTCGGTGCTCAACACCTTCTCGTACACCTGCGGCTTCGGCGTCACGGCTCGACTCGGAGGTGCCACCCGCGCTGCGAACCTCGACGCCTCTCGCAAGGTGCTCGACTGGGGCGAGCAGAACCTGAAGCTCAACGGCTTCAGCCCCGATCGCCACGACTTCATCTCGGGAGACACCTTCGACTGGCTCGCGCGCTTCGCGAAGAAGGGCGAGACGTTCGATCTCGTGATCCTCGATCCGCCCGGCTTCGCGACGACGAAGACCAGCCGCTTCACCGCCGCGCGCGACTACCACCGGCTCGTGAGCGCGGCTGAGACGGTGCTCGCCCCGAAGGGCCTGCTGCTCGCGATGTGCAACGTGGAGCAGTCGTCACGCGACTTCGACGATCAGCTCCGCCGAGGACTCGGAGCGCGCCGCGCAAAAGAAGTGACGCGCCTCACCGCGAGCGCGATCGACTTCCGGCAACCGGCGGCGCTGCAGGGACGGTTGCTGGAGCTCCAGGCTCGGTGAGCACGATGTTCACCGTGAAGGGCATCGGCGTGCCCTCGAACGGGCGGAACTCGTCGAGCACGGTGTCTTCGTTCACGGGTGACGCACGCAGCAGCGCCTTGGCCGCTTCGTGCAGCGTCTCGACGCGCAGTTGTTCGGCCCGCAGCGCCTTCACGACCTTGCGTCGGCGGAAGAACGCCATCACCAGCAACACCGACGAGACGACCCACACCAGCGTGCCGCCACTCAAGAGCAACGGCCACCACGGGTACTTCCGCGGCAGCTCGCGCTTGAAGGCGTCTTCTTCCATCGAGAGCGGCAGGTAGAACGCCACGCCGAACGCCTTCTCGAAGTTGTCGCCCTGGCCGACGCGGGTGATCAGCCGCTGAAACGCATGCGTCCCGTGTCGCGCGCGGAGGAACTCCACGAAGGCGGCGCTCTGCGCGTACGCGATCTCCACGTCGCTCGGGTACGAGGGAAAGCGCTCGGTGAGATCGTCGAAGTCGAACACGCGATCGGTCGTCACCGCGCGCGTCAGCGTCGCGATCTGCTCGGTCTTCCACTTCCGCTCGCCGGTGAGTTCCTGCGCGAGCCCCTCTTGGAACCAGTGCGGCCAGCCCTTGCCGAATTGACCGAGCGCGACGTGAACGAGCTCGTGCCGCAGTGTGAGCGGCCCCTCGGGAGTCACCAGCGAGTGCGCTTCGACGAGCACGATGTTGCGGCCGGGGTAGGCGAGGGCGATCGCCCAGCTCGGCGGCCTCAGGTTCGGCAGCGCGAACGCCTCGTATTCTTCTCGGCCAAAGCCGAGCCGCACTTCCGTCACACCCGGCCAGTCGCTCCCGAGCAGCGCGGCGATCTCGTCACGCGCCGACTCGAGCTCACGCGCGAGGATCTGCGCTGAGGCCTTCGCGCGCGGCGTGTAGACGATTCTGAAGCGCGCAGTGGTCAGCTCCGAGGTCTGCAGCGGCCCATCGGTTTCGAGCCCGGACGAGGGAATCGGCTGCAGATCTCCCTCGAGCGGAGGCGGTGCGATCAGCAAAACCGCTGCGAGGAGTGGGGCGAGCACGATCAGCGCAACTTGACCATGATCTCCGACTCCGTAACTCCCCGAACGAGGTGGTAGTGAGGCTTCGAGCTCCATGAACGTCTCCGGCAACGTCATCGTCATCACGGGCATCGGCGGCTTCATCGGCCTGCGCCTTGCCGAAGTGTTCCGCGAGGCCGGCGCGACGGTGCGAGGGCTCGAGCTCCCGGGCGCTGCCAGCGCGCGAGCCCGGGCCGCCGGCTTCGAGGTGCTCGAAGGCGACGGGACGAACGCGGCGAGCGCGGCAGATGCGGTGCGCGGCGCCCACGTCGTGCTGCACACCGCGGCCATCGTCGGGGAAGGCGGCGACCTCGAGGTGTACCGGCGCGTGAACGTCGGTGGCGTGGTGACGATGGCTCAGGCTGCGCGCGCGGCAGGGGTCCGGCGCTTCGTTCACCTGTCGTCGGTGATGGTCCATGGCTTCACGTTTCCAGACGGCGTCACGGAAGACGGCCCGCTGCGGGGTGAAGGCAACGCGTATTGCCAGACGAAGATCGAGAGCGAAGCAGCGCTGCGTCCGCTCGAGGCGCCAGGCTCGTTCGACGTCACCATCATCAGGCCTGGAGACGTGTACGGGCCCGGCTCGGTGCCGTGGGTGGTGCGGCCACTCGAGCTGATGAAGCGAGGGCTCTTCGCGCTCCCTGACGGAGGTCGCGGCGTCATCAACCACGTGCACGTCGACAGCCTCGCGCATGGTGTTCGGCTCGCCGTGGAGCAGGACGCCTCGGGGGTCTTCACGCTCTCTGACGGCGTGGCGACGAGCTGCCGCGAGTACTTCGGGTTCCTCGCGCGCATGGCGGGCGTGTCGATGCGCTCCTTCCCGTCGTGGGCGTTGCTCGGGGCGTTCTCGGTCATCGCGCCAGCGTTCGAGGCGTTCGGAAAGGATCCTCCCGCGCGGGCCGATGCGGTGCGCTACCTGCTGCGGCCGCACGCGTATTCGATCGAGAAGGCCACGCGAGTGCTCGGGTACGCACCCCGCGTGACGCTCGTCGACGGCATGGCGCAGGTCGAGGCGTGGGCGAGAGCGCGGGCGCTCCTCCTCACCTCGAGAACGCGCGCTGAGTGAAGAACCGAACGCGTGAGGTGATGGTTACCTGCTCGGCGGCGTAGGCCTCTCCCGCTGCGCTCTGGTCTTCACGCATCGCGAATACCGCCGAGAACCCCAGCGGCACCGACAGGAACGGAGAGAAGCCACCCTTTCCTCCGTGGCCCGACAGGAACACCTCGGAGCAGCTCGAATCGGCCTCGGCCTGCATCGGATCAGGCGAGGTGAACGCGCGGTAGCACCAGCGCCAGGTGTTGAGGCCGTACGCGCCACCTTCCTGCGGCGAGGTGCGCAGGAGCACCGACGGCCCGACCTGCAACGCGCGTTGTTCTTCGACGGCTGCCTTCGACAGGAGCCGCGGCGGTTCGAGCCCGCGACCGTCATGCACGATGGCCTTCACGAACACGGCATAGTCGGCGACCGAGCTGTCGATGCTTCCTGCGAGGTTGACGCGCGACTTGTAGGTCATCGTCACGTTCAGCGGCCGGCGCACCAGGCGATCGAACAGCGACTCGAACGACGCTCCCGCCCACCGCTCGAGCACCGCGCCGACGACTGCATGATGCGAGTCGCCGTACTTGAAGGTGCTCCCGGGTGGGTGGCCGTTGCGATTCGAGTTGCCAGCTGCCGGGTCGGCGAGGAACGCGGCCGCAGAGTCCGTCAGCACCTGACACGCGCAGGTCAGCAGGGTCTGCGTTCGATCGGTCGTGCACGGGTGCGACGCCATCAAGCCATCGGTGAAGCTCAACAGCTGGCGCACCGTGAGGTCCCGGTAGGGCCCGGTCATCGCCCCAGCACAGCCCAGCGATGGAACGACCGGCTCATCGAGCCCCGCCGCAACCGAAGACACGGAGCCCTGCTTCACGCGCTCATCGATCACAGCGAGGGCGACCGTCGACGTCACCCACTTGGTGGAGGAGGCGATGCCGGTGATGAGCGTCGGCGTGTACGCCGGGCTCCCCGCGGGACACACGCCGGCCAGGGTGCACTGACCGAACGAACGCTCGAAGACGAGACGCTCCTCTTGATCGAAGACCTGCATCGCGTAGCCGTTGAGCAGTCGTTGCGACTCCACCTGCGTCAGGAACGCGGAGAGCTCCGAGAAGTCGGGGGCGCTGCCTCCATCAGGCAGGCCAGCGTCGACGACGACCGGTCCGGCATCCGTGGTGGACTCTGGAGGGTCGAGGTCGGTGCCGCGACTGCCACATCCAACCAGTACGCCAACAAGGAGGAAGCGCCACATGCGATGCAAACCCTCGTCGCCGTCAGAAGTTGCGGAGAAAGGAAGTACAGCCCGCGCGAACCTGATGGTGCCAATGACGCCACAATCAGCCCAAATCTCCGACTCTGTAACTCCCCGAACCAGCAGCCGCTTTCGACGGTTGGTGTCGCCATCGAGCAGCTCGATCTCGGCCTTCCGCACGTCGAGCGCGTCGGCGAGGAAATCGATCAGCGCGCGTTCGCCTCTCCATCGACCGGCGGGGCGGCGAGGGCGATCTTCAACCGGCCATCGTGCTCACCCAGCACCTTCGTGCGTGACGCGCGGGGCTGCACCAACACCAGCAGCTCCACGCCCGTCGGCACCGACTTCAGCCAGCTCACTTCTTGTTCACGAGGTACGCGATGTCGCCGCCCGGCTGCGTCTTCCAGGTGTCGAGCAGCTTCTGGTGCGAGTTGATGAGCGACTCGAGGTGCGACTCGAACTGCACCTTCTGGCGCTTGAGCTCGTTCAATTCCTTCACGAGATCGACGAGCCGGTTGTTCGCGCCCGCGATGATCTTGTCGGCCTGCAGCTCGGCGTCGGCGACGATGACCTCGGCTTCCTTCTTCGCCTGCTCCTTCACGTCTTCGGAGATGCGCTGTGCGGTGACCATTGTCTCCTGCAGGGCCTTCTCGCGCTCGAGGTGCTGTTCGAGCCGCGCCTGCACGCGCTTGAGCTCTTCCTTGAGCGAGATGTTCTCGCGAACGACTTCTTCGAACTCACCGGCGGTGAGCTCGAGGAAGGCCTCGACCTCCTTCTTCGAGTACCCGCGCATCTGGGCCTCGAAGCGCTTCTGGCGAATGTCGAGCGGCGTCATCTTCATGGGCAGATCCTCAGGTCAGGGCTTCTTTTCGAGAAAGGCCGCGCCGAGCTCTTTGGCGCGTTCGGTGGCGGCTTCGACGGCGTCGATCAACGTGGTGCGCAGGCCACCGGCTTCCAGCGTGTGCAGGCCCGCGATGGCCGTGCCGCCGGGGGAGGTGACCTGGTCCTTCAACTGGCCCGGGTGCTGCCCGGTCTCGAGCAACAACTTCGCGCTGCCGAGCACCGTCTGCGCGGCGAGCTTCAGCGCCTGGTGCCGCGAGAGGCCGACCTTCACGCCGGCGTCCGACAGCGCCTCGATGATGAGGAAGATGTAGGCGGGCCCGCTGCCCGAGAGCCCGGTCACTGCATCGAGCAGGTACTCGTCGACGACCGTGGTGAGCCCGACGGAGTCGAACATCGCGGTGGCGAGGGTGAGATCGTCTTTCGTCGCGTGCTCGCCCGTGGAGAGCGCCGTCGCGCCCGAACCGACGAGCGAAGGCGTATTCGGCATGGTGCGCACGATGCGGGCGCCCGCACCGAGGCGTCGCTGGATGGCTGCGATCGGAACGCCGGCGGCGACCGAGATGATGAGCTTCGAGGGATCGATGGCGGGCGCGATCTCGATGAGCACCTTGTCGAGCGCCTGCGGCTTCACACAGAGCACCACGACTTCGGCTTCGCGCGCCGCCGTGAGGTTGTCGCTGGCAACGCGAATGCCGTACGCGTCTTCGAGCTCCTTCTTCTTCTCAGCGCGGCGAACGGTGGCGGTGACCTTGTCTTTCGACAGGCCGGCTCGCAGCAGCCCCTTGATGATGGCGTTGGCCATGTTGCCCGCGCCGATGAACGTGATGCGACGGTCGATCACTTCGCGTCTCCCTGACCCAGCGGGACGCGAGGAGGACCGGGCGGGGGCGGAGGCGGCAACACCGGCGCCGCAGGGACTACGCCACTGGCCGCCTCCTCTGCGGTGAAGGTGCGCAGCTGTGCGGCCATCGAGCGGGCAAGGAAGCTGACCTCGGTGGTGCCTCCCAGCGTCGCGAAGAGGTGCACCTGGCGCAGCGCGGTCATCGTGTTCTGAAACGGCAGCAGCGAGAGCGCGTACTGCCGGATGCCGGAGGGCACGGTCGGGTGGCGCACGAGGTTGCCGAGGATCTCTTCAGCGCGAGGGTGGCGCATCGACGCGACGGCACGAATCGCGGCGCGGCTCAGCAGGGGGTTTGGATCCAGCGAGAGCACCGCGAGGTGGTTCAGCGCGCGGGTGTCACCGAGGAAGCCGAGATCTTCGATGGCCTGGGCGCGCACTTCCTGCGGGGCGGGCTCGAAGGCGAAGGCCAGTGCGCGCACGTACGCCACGTCGGCGGTGTTCGCAGCGGGCAGCTCGGGGCAGGGGTCGTCTTCCTTGCTCGACCCGATGGCCCCCTTCTTCGGCGCGGCCAGGGCGGGGAGCGAGAGTGCGAGAGCGGCTGACAGAAGGACACGAGTCATCGCGGTCATGATGCCTCAGGGGAAAAAGCGGCCAATTTTTTGCGCAGATCCACCACGGGCGTACAACCCGTCACACGGCTGTAGCACAGCCGATTGCGAGGAAGCCCCGAACATGTCCCAGGTCGCGACCGCATGTACCACTCTCGAAAACGTCGACGTGGAATGCACGCACTGTGGAGTTCGGATGACGAGCCACCTCGGCAGCGGGAAGCAGATTCGCTACTTCCACTGCCCTTCGTGCTCGCGCTGGACGAGCAGCGTGTACACCGAGGTGCTTCGCGCCGATTCCAAGATGCGCACCCGCAAGCCGCTCACCGAGGCGCAGACCTCGGGCTTCGGCTCGGTGAAGGAGCGCCTCGATCGCTGGCTGCGCTCCCTCGAGCTCAACGATCCGTGGAAGACGCTGGGCGTGGTTCCTGAGATCTCCGACGTGGCGCTGCGTGAGCGGTACCTGACGCTGGCCCGGCAGCACCACCCGGATCACGGCGGCAAGGCCGAAGAAATGCGCCGCATCAACGAGGCGTACGAGAAGGTGCTCGAGCAGCGTGAGCGCCGCCGCACCCTCGAGATGGTCCGCGCGCTGCCCGCGGGCCGCTGAGTTGCAGCGAACGCTCGGCCTCGTTACCTCGGGGCATGGCTGAGAAGGCACCTGACGTCTCGTTCCTCCGCGCTGATGGCTCGCAAGTGAAGCTGTCGTCGCTCATCGGGCAGAAGACGCTCGTGTTGTTTTTCTACCCGAAGGATCACACGGCCGGCTGCACCGCCGAGGCGTGCTCCTTCCGCGATTCGTACGAAGACTTCAAGAGGGCCGGGGCCGATGTCATCGGCATCTCGGCCGACGACGCGGCGTCACACGAGTCGTTCAAGAAGAAGAACCGGTTGCCGTTCACGCTCCTGACCGACAAGGGCGGGGCGGCGGAGGCGGCGTTCAGCATCAAGAAGACCTTCCTCGGGCTCGTGAAGGGGCGCGTCACCTTCGTCATCGATCGCAATGGTGAGATTCGCCACCGCTTCGAGTCGCAGGTGCAGCTGAAGAAGCACGTGAGCGAGGCGCTCGAGATCGTTCGCAAGCTCGAGAACGAAGCCACGCCCTCGGCCGCCTGACCCGCCGTTGGTCTGTGTCGAAGCGCAGGACGGCCGTGGTACCTGATGACCATGCAGCGCGTTCACTTCGAGTCTGAGACGACGCCAATCCGTTTGCCGCGAGCGCAGCTTCGCTTTCCGATTCCGGTTCGTCAGCCTCGCGGCTTTCGCGCCGAGCGGCCGGCGACGTGGCCTCGTCTCGAAGGGCGCCTCGAGTTCGTTGGTGGAGAGATCCTGTTCATGCCGCCCTGTGCTGATTTTCAGCAGGCCGTCTCGAGCGAGACGATTCGTCTGCTTGGCAATTGGTCTGTCGAGCACCCCGAGTATCTGGTGGCGGGAAACGAAGCGGGGATGATTCTGGGCGGCGAGGTCCGTGCCGCCGACGTCGCTGTGTGGAAGCGTTCTGTCGCCGGGCCACATCGCGGAGTGTTTCGTCGCGTGGCTCCGGTGCTCGTCGTCGAGATCGCAGGAGAGGACGAGGAAGAGGCTGCGCTTCGCGCGAAAGCCCGCTGGTACCTCTCGCACGGCGTCGAGGTCGTGTGGCTCGCATTTCCGCGTGAGCGTCTGGTGATCTCCGTGACGGATGCGGGCTCGAAGCGAGTGAAGGGCGCGCGTTCCTTGCCCGCCGGATCGCTTCCGGGGTCGGAAATCACGGCGCGCGAGTTGTTTCGGCAACTCCGCTGACGACGGCTCGGTTTTTTCCCGAGGTCAGGAGCCAGCGCCAGAGGCCGACGCCGGTGAGGAGCCCGACGGCGAGCTTGAGTGGCCAGGGGAAGAACGGGCCCGGCGAGATGAATCCTTCGACGAAGCCGATCAGCACCATGAGGGGTGCAGCCCCGAGGACGAGCTGCACCGCGACGCGCGCATGTTCACGAATCGCGGTCGCTCGGGTGCGCTCGCCGGGGTCGATCATCGCTGAGCCGAGGTGCAGACCCGCGCCGCCCGCGATGCAGATGAGCGAGAGCTCGACCGGGCCGTGCGCCGAGATGAAGTTGAGGATGTTCCAGCCCACTCCGCCCTGAAAGCACGCGGCCATCGTCGCGCCGAGAAAGAGCCCGTTCTGCAGCAGGACGAAGACCGTGAGTACGCCCGCCGTCACGCCGAACGCAAAGGCGGTGAAGAGCACTTTCACGTTGTTCAGGAAGATCTGCGTTGCCAGCTCGCTCGGCGTGTTCGGGCCGAGGATCTGATCGGTCCACAGCTCGCCGCGGGCGATGATCGCGCGCAGGTTCGCCGGCACGAGCACCTCCGCCGCCGCAGGGTGCGGCCACACGCTCAAGATGCCCAGCGCAAACGAGAACACGAAGAGCGCGATCGACAGTTTGATCGGCCCCATCGTCTGCCGCACCAGGGCAGGGAAGGTGCGCAGGTAGAACGTGCGAACGCCCTCGAGCCCCCCGCGCTTCGGCCGGTAGATCGACGAGAACGCCGTCGCGCAGAGCTGGTTCAAATACCGCCAGACATCCGTGCCCGGGTAGCTCGACTGCGCCACCGCGAGATCGGCGGCAACACGGCGGTACAGCGCGTCCAGTGTCCACACCTCATCCAGCGACAACTTCCCCGCGCGCAGCCGCTCGAGCGTCCCCTCGAGCTTCGTCCAGTCGGGCTTGCGCCGCGTCACGAACGTGGGGAGCGCCTCGGCCATGCGTCAGCTCGCTCCGACCTTCGTCTTGATGAGGTCTCGCACGGCTTCGCCACTTGCCGCAGGATCCACCGTCAGCTCGAGCTTCGTCGCGAGCTTGCGCGCGATGCGCAACCGCGCCTCAGGTTCCAGAGAATCGAACCGTTTCAGGAACTGCGCGCTCAACTCGAGCAGGTCGACGGAAAGGAGCGTCGCCTGCATCGACTCGTACGCCTGCAGATCGACCCTCTCGTCGCGCACCAGCACCGTGCCGGCCAGCAGGTCACCGAGCCTCCGGTGCTTGCGATCGATCAGCATGCTGATCACCCCGACCGGGTAACAGACCGGCAGAAAGTCGACGATCCTCAGCAGGTTCCGCACGGCAGACGCGAACACCGTCGTCGGCGATCCATCGACCTGCACCACCCGAATGCGCACCAGCCGCTTTCCGGGAGACTGTCCGTTCCACGCGACCTCGAACGCGGTCCAGAAGATCCACAACCCGAAGAACAGCACCGCCGCCGAGATCGTTCGCACCAGCGAGCTCAACCCCAGCACGGCGTTGACCGGGTCGGGGATGAGCAGCGTCACGAGGAAGTAGACGACCAGCACCACCGCGCCGAGCAGCGCCACGTCGACGAGGTACGCCATCGCCCGCGAACCGAGGCCGGCGAGGGGAAGATCGACTGTCACCCGCTCCGGCGTCGCGACTTGCAGTGAGCCGGTCGGGTCGGTCATTTGCCGGCCTTGACGAGCACCACGCCGAAGAAGCCGTCGGTGTCGTGCTTGTGGGGGAACAACCGCAGCATGCCGTTGCGCGTGGTCTTCGCGCCGACCTCTTCACCGAGCCACTTCGTCGCGTCGGCCACCGTGTAGTCGGGGTGCCTCGAGAGGAAGTCGTCGATCACGCCCTCGTTCTCTTCGTTGAGCAGCGAGCACGTGCCGTAGATCAACCGGCCGCCGGGCTTCACCATCATCGAGAAGCGCTCGAGCAACACCTTCTGCTTCACGACGTGCTCAGCGAGCAGTTCCTCGTTCATGCGGTACCGCGCGTCGGGCTTTCGTCGCCACGTGCCAGACCCGGAGCAGGGTGCGTCCACCAACACACGCTCCGCCTGACCGCGCAGCTTCTCGAGCTGCTCGACGGCCTTCTCGTCAGGAGCGATCTCCTGAATGCGCACGTTGTGCACACCCGCGCGCCGGGCCCGCGACTTGAGATCCTCGAGGCGCTTCGACTCGACATCGAGCGCGTAGATCTCGCCGCGGTTCTTCATCTGCGCCGCGACCTGCAACGTCTTGCCGCCCGCACCCGCGCACGCGTCGACCACCTTCCGCGGCGGCCCGTCGACGAGCATGCCCAGCAGCTGCGAGCCCTCGTCCTGCACCTCGAAGAAGCCGTCGCGGAACGCCTTGAGCGCGTACACGTTGGTGCGCGTCTCGAGCGTCAACCCGAACGGAGACAGCTTCGTCGGCGTGACCTTCACGTCTTCACCCTCGAGCAGCTGCGTGACCTGCTCGCGCGTGCCCTTGAGCGGGTTGATGCGCGCCGTCAGCGGAGCGCGAATGTTCATCGCCTCGGCGATCGTCATCGCCTGATCGCCGAACTGCTCGACGAACTTCTTCGCGAGGAAGTCGGGCATCGAGCACTCGATCGACAACCGCTCCACCGCGCTGCGACCTTCGAGCGTCTGCCGTCCGTGAATCACCGTGCGCAACCACCCCGCGTCGGTGCCCGGCAGCGAGAGGCCCTGCAGCACGCTCGACGCGTCATCTCCCTCGAGCACCCGCGAGATCGCAAAGCGGTAGAGATCTTTCTTGCTGGTGCCGAGCGTCGCGAAGCCCTTCACCTTGAGCTCAGCCAGGTAGTCGACCAGCCGCTGGCGCCGCAGCAGCGAGTACACGCGCTCGGCCACGGCCCGGCGCTCGCTGGAATACAGGTGCTTCTTGGGGCGCAGCGTCGAGTCGATCGCGCGATCGGCGAGCCGACCATCGTGGCGAACCGAGCCGTACGCCTCGAGGCACGCCTGGGTGATCAGATCTTCTCGAAGGGGACGTTCTCTCAGTGAGCTCACGACGCGGGCGTCTCCGGCGGAGGGGAATTCGCGCTCGGCTCTTTCCGCCCGAACAGCAACCACAGCCCGATCACCACCGCCAGGGTGACCGAACCACCTCCGACCAGCCAGCCGACCCACACCGGCATTCCCTCGGGGGCCACGTCCAATACACCGCGCACGACTTTGTGGTGCGTCGTTCTCCAGGCGATCTCGACGCGGTGCTCGCCCTCATCGACCGGGGTGAAGGTCGCCACCCACGACTTTTCGTTCTTCGCGCGCACCACCGTCTGCGTACTGGCCCCGAGGTTCTTCATGGGGCGGAACGAGAAGGTGACCGGAATCATGAGCTCTTCGCTGTTGAGCGCCTCGAGGGTCACCGAAAAGGTGAGTGGCTTCCCCACCTTGAAGGGAGACTTCGTGACCGTGCCCCGCAGCGTCTCCTCGGTGTCCGACCAGTCGAAGGTCAGCCCCGCGGAATTGGTCTTCAAATCGAGCTGCGTGAGCTTGTTCTCGCCCGCCCGGGCATCGACCGGGAACTGGGCTGCCATCATGGTGAGGTAAGCGGCGAGGAACATTGTGGTTTTGGAAGGGCTTTCTTACGATGCCTCGCCGTTGTCCGGTACTCCGATGACTCAGGCTTTTGGCAACTACCAGCTGATCAAGAAGCTCGCGACCGGCGGTATGGCCGAGGTGTGGCTCGCGAAGCAAACCGGCATCGAGGGCTTCAACCGCCACGTCGTCGTGAAGCGAATTCTCCCGCACCTCGCGGAAGACCCTGAGTTCGTCCAGATGTTCTTGAACGAGGCGAAGATCGCCTCGCGCTTCAACCACCCGAACATCGCGCAGATCTACGACCTCGGCGAAAACAGCGGCCAGTACTTCATCGCGATGGAGTTCATCCACGGCGAAGATCTCGGCCGCGTCATGCGCCGCGCGTGGAGCACGGGCCAGTGGGTCGCCCGCCACATCGCGCTGCGCATCGTCGCCGACTCCTGCCAGGGCCTGCACTACGCGCACACCCGCCTCGACGAGCGCGGACAGCCGCTGCGCGTCGTGCACCGCGACATCTCGCCCCAGAACATCCTCATCAGCTTCGACGGCGCGGTGAAGGTCGTCGACTTCGGCATCGCCAAGGCGAGCGATCAGGTCTCGAACACCAAGTCCGGCGCCATCAAGGGCAAGTTTGCGTACATGGCGCCCGAGCAGGCGGCCGGCAAACCGCTCGACGCGCGCAGCGATCTCTTCGCCCTCGGCCTCGTGCTCTACGAGCTCGTCACCGGCGTGCGCCCGCTCAAGCGCGACAGCGAGCTCGCCACGCTGCAGGCCGCGCTGGAATGCAAGATCGACGCGCCCTCGGCCGTCGCCGAAGTGCCGCCCGAGCTCGATGACATCGTGATGCGCGCGCTCGCCAAGGCGCCCGACGATCGCTACGTCGACGCCCGCGAGATGCAGCGGGCCATCGAGCAGTACCTGCTCAACGCCAAAGAGCTCGCCACCAGCGCCGAGGTGAGCGAGCTGATGGGCGCGCTGTTCGCCGATCGTCTGAGCGAGGAGGCCCGGCTCGGCACGCCCAACCCGTCGACCGATTCCAGCACCAGCAACCCGATTCCCCCGTCGTACTCAGGGCCCGCCCAGTCGGTGACCGTGCCGCCCGAGCGCTCGTCTGCCGAGCGAACCGACGCTCCCGTCCGCGCCGCACCCAGCATGACCGTGGACGAGGACCTCGAGCCGGAGCCCATCGAGACGGGCGACGACGCCTCCGGCCCGAGCCCGCGCGGTGGGTACGATCTGCCGGCGGGAACGGTGGTGCCCAGCCGCCGGTACGTGAACAAGAAGAACGAAGCCACGCTCGCCGCTCGCAACTCGAAAGAGATGACGAAGATGGGGTCGTTGGACGCGACCAACGACGACCTCCCGCCCGTGCCGGCCAAACGCCGCCCGACGGGCATGGCGAAGGCGCTGGCGACCGACGTGGGTGAGGTCGACGCCGATGAGCCGCCGAAGCGCCGCACCGCCAGTGGCCTGGTGCCACGGCGTAAGAGCGGGGTGATGCCCGAAGCCCCGCCGCGCTCGAAGTCGCGCGCCTCGAACCCCGCGCAGAAGCCTTCGCGCGACGGCATCTCGGCCCTCGTCGACGTCAATGGCCTCAAAGAACGGCAGAGCTCGCGCCTCAAGGCCCTCGTGTCCGTGATGGCGCTGCTGGGAGCCCTGGCGATGGTGTTCGTCTTCAAAGACACCCTCGCGTCGCTGCTCAAGCGGGGCGGCATCTCGGAAGACGGTGTACCGGTGCGCCTCTCGGTGAAGTCCAACCCGCCGGTGGTGGTGACGGTGATCCCCGCGCCCGGAGTGCAGACCCGAAAGCCGTTCGAGCTCGGCCGAACCCCGCTCGATGAGCTCTCGGGCGCCTTCGTGGGCGACACCATTCGGCTCAGCAACGACGATCGCGGCATCAACTACGAAGAGGTCATCGAGTACGGCCAGCCCAACGAGCTCAAGTTGATCAGCAAGACGTTCAAAGAGAGCGCCGTGCGCATCAAGACCACGCCCAACATCAAGAGCGGCACGGTCTGGCGCGGGAACTACAAGCTGGGGCAGGTGGGCGTGAACCTCTCCCTGTTCCCCGGCACCCACAACCTCGAGGTGCGCGGCGATCAATTGAAAGATCCCGTGCCCTTCACGGTGACGTTCAACGAGGGCGCCAAGAACATCGAGTGGCCGGTCGACGTCGCGAGCGCCATCGAGAAGAAATGAAAGCCCTCACCGCCGCGGGTGAGGCCCGAGGCTGGTTTTCCCTGCAGTGACCGTTGTAAGGAGGAGTCATGGAAACCACCCTCGCTGCAGCGACCGAGACCGCTCCCGCCACCACCTCCGAGAAGGCCGCCTTCGTGCTGACCGCCCGCGCGGTCGACCAGGTGAAGACCGTCATCGCCGAGCAGAAGCTCGATGGTCACTTCCTCACCGTGCGCGTCGTGCCCGCAGGCTGCAGCGGCCTCGGCTACGACCTGAACCTGGTCAAAGAGAGCAAGGCCGGCGACCTCGTGTGGAACCAGGACGGCGTGCAGATCTGCACCGACGCGATGTCGATCACGTACCTCCAGGGCACCACCGTCGACTACCTCACGTCTGAGACGCAGTCGGGCTTCAAGTTCGAGAACCCGAACGCCAAGTCGTCGTGCGGCTGCGGCTCATCGTTCTCTGCCTGATTCGAAGCGAAGCCAATGAGGGGCTGGCTTCTCTCACTCTCCGTGATGGGCTGTGCCACCATGCCAGACGCCGTCGGCGGTGGTGATGCGCGCCTCGACGAAGACAGGCGAGGCCAGCAAGAGGTGTCGCGCCGCTCGTCGCGCGAGTGCGGCCCTGAACTCCCCGGTGATGTGGTGCTCCTCGACGCACGCACCGGCGGGCCAGTCATCTGTCTGGTCGTCACGGTAACGCGTGAGCCGATGTCGTGCACGTCCCAGTGCCCGTCGGAGGTGCTGTTCAAGGGCATCACCAACGCGAAGGGCCAGCTCAAGCTGATTGGTCCCGTCGAGAAGTCACGGCTGATCGCGGTGGCCGACGGCTTCTCTCCCTCGGTTCTCGCGAACGCAACCAGCGTGAAAGATCGGGTGCTCGAGTTGGAGCTCGTTCCCGATGACGGGTTCTGGCTCAAGGTGCTCGACGCCGAAGGCAACTACCTCCATGACCTGAGCGTGAGCTTCAAGCAGGGCGACGAGGTGATCGCGCAGCTTCGCTCCAACACGCTGGCCAACGTCTTCTTCTCGCAGCGCCAGCCCTTCGCCGGCCAGCCGGTCACGGTCGAGGCGTCGGGTTTCAGATCGTTGACGATCAACTCCGTCGCCGAGCTGGGCGACGACGGGCACACGCTCACCCTCTCGAAGTAGCCCTCAGTGCAGGCCGGGGGCTTCGCGACCCGTGCGGCTCACGTACTCGGTGTACCCGCCGCCGTAGGGCACGGGGCCCTGAGGCGTCAGCTCGAGCACCCGGTTCGACAGCTCCGCGAGGAAGTGGCGATCGTGGGAGACGAAGATCATCGAGCCGTCGAAGTTCTTCAGCGTCTCGATGAGCATCTCCTTGGTCGCGAGATCGATGTGGTTGGTCGGCTCGTCGAGCACGAGCAGGTTGGGCGGGTCGAACAGCATCAGCGCCATGACGAGCCGGGCCTTCTCACCGCCGCTCAAGATACGAACGATCTTGTCGACCTCGTCTTTGCTGAAGCCGAAGCAGCCGGCCAGTGAGCGCAGCGCGCCTTCGCCCGTGCGGGGAAACGCGTCGACCAGCGTCTGCCAGACCGTCTTCTCGCCATCGAGCACGTCCATCGCGTGCTGCGCGAAGTAGCCCATCTTCACGCTCGCCCCGATGGTGACCTCTCCGCGATCGGGCTGCGCCTGACCGGCGAGCATCTTGAGCAACGTCGACTTGCCGGCGCCGTTGATGCCGAGCACCGCCCAGCGTTCCTTGCGGCGCAGGAGGAAGTCGAGGCCCTTGTAGATGACGAGCTCGCCGTAGGCCTTGTCGGCCTTCGCCACCTTCGCCACGTCTTCGCCCGAGCGCGGGCAGGCCTTGAACTCGAAGTGCACCTTCACGTGCCGGCGGGGCGGCTCGACGCGATCGATCTTCTCGAGCTTCTTCACTCGCGACTGCACCTGGGCCGCGTGAGACGCGCGGGCCTTGAAGCGCTCGATGAAGGCGATCTCCTTCTTCAACATCGCCTGCTGGCGCTCGAAGGTCGCTTGCTGCTGCTGATCGGCGATGGCCCGCTGCTGCACGTAGTACTCGTAGTTGCCCGAGTACGAGGTGATCTCGCCGCCGTCGATGTCGATGATGCGCGTGCAGACGCGGTTCAAGAACTCGCGGTCGTGCGAGGTCATGAGCAGCGCGCCCTCGTAGCGTTTCAAGAAGTTCTCGAGCCAGATCAACGACTCGAGATCGAGGTGGTTGGTGGGCTCGTCGAGCATCATCGCGTCGGGCTCCATCAACAGAATGCGCGCCAACGCCACGCGCATCTTCCAGCCGCCCGAGAGCGCGCCGACGTCGCCGTCGACCATCGATTCCCGGAAGCCGAGCCCCGCGAGGATCTCGCGCGCCTTGCCTTCCAGCGCGTACCCGCCGAGCTCGTCGAAGCGCGCCTGCACCTCGCCGAAGCGCTCCACGAGCTGATCCATCTTGTCCATCTGCTCGGGGTCGCCCATCGCGAGCTCGAGCTTCTTGAGCTCAGACGCGACCTCGGCCACCGGGCCGGCACCGTTCATCGTCTCTTCGATGACCGTGCGCCCCGACATGTCGCCGACGTCTTGCCGGAAGTAGCCGATGGTGACGCCGCGATCGATCGACACCTGGCCTTCGTCAGGCGTCTCTTCCTTCATCACGCAGCGAAAGAGGGTGGACTTGCCGGACCCGTTGGGGCCCACGAGCCCGACCTTCTCTCCCTTGTGGAGCGCCGCGGACGCCTCGACGAAGAGGATCTGCTGACCGTGCTGAAGCGAAATCGAGTCGAAACGAATCATGGCGCGGGGGCAATGCCACAGTGCGTCGAGCGCCGCTACTCCCCGCTCTTCAGTGTTGGCGCAGAGCGTTGCGCGCTTCGACGCCCAACGGGGTCGACGCCGGCAACTGCGCGGCCGCTTCTTCCATCAGCCCGCGCGCCCGCGGCTCGACCTTCTTGCCCTTCGGTGGCGTCAGCGCGAGCGAGAGCCAATACGCCGTCGAGCCACGCGCCTCACCTGGCTCAGGCCGCAGGATCAGGGCCTTCTCGAGCACCTCCAGCGCCCCGGCGCGGTTTCCGCTGCGCACCCGGGCCTCGCCCAGCCCGGTCAGGTTGAACGCCAGATCGGGGTGGTTGGGCCCCAACCTGGAGGTGCGAATGCTGAGTGCCTGGAGATCGAGCTCCATCGACTCGTCGAAGCGCCGCGCTGCGCGCCGTGCATGCGCCAGGTTGGTGAGGGTGATGGCGAGGGAAGCCGAGTCGGGCACCTTCTCTTCTTTGATGCGCCGCGCGCGCTCGAGGGCCTCGTCGGCCGCAGCCTGATCGGCGAGATCGATCAACAGCGCGCCGAGGTTGGTGAGGGTCACCGCTACCGGCAGCGAGTCGACCCCGAAGGCGCCTTCCTTGATCCGCAGTGCCCGCTCGAGCGCTCGCCGGGCCGCCACCGGCTGGCCCTGCATCTGGAGCACGTTGCCCAGGTTGTTGAGGGTCTCTGCGACCTGGGGATGGGTGGCGTCGAGCGCCGCCTCGTCGATCGCGAGGGCCTGCTCGTACTGCGCACGCGCGTCATCAAGCCGACCGAGCCCCTTGTAGGCGATGCCCAGGTTCGAATGCGTGCGCGCGACCAGCGGGTGTTTGTCCCCGAAGAGCTGGCGGCGAAGCGTCAAGGCACGCTGATGCGCGTCGAGCGCCTGCTGAAACTGGCTGCGCCCGGCAGCGAGCACGCCGAGGTTGTTGGCCAGGGTCGCTTCGAGTTCCTGCGGGGCGCCGATGCGGTCGAGCGAGGCGCGCGCGAAGCGGGCCCAGCGATCGGCGTCGGCCCCGGCACCGCTGAGCGCGGTGAAGCCCACGCGCTCGACCCAGCCACGCGCCTGCAGGTCGTCGTCCGACGACGCCTCCGCCGCGAGGATCGACTCTTCCACCAGCACCTCGGCGGTCTTGCCATCACCCATGCGCATGCGCGCGATCGCGGCGAGGAGCCGCGCTTCAGCGAAGGCAGAGCGATCGTGTTCAGCGTCGGCCTTCACGGCGATCTCCGAGGCGAGGGCGAGGGCGTCGGTGAACTTGCCGGCGTCGATGCGCGCCTTCACCTTCGAGAGCTCGGAGCGCAGCGACTCGTCTTGCGACTTGAGCCCGGTGGCCGACCGGCACGTGCCGAGCGGGGGCAACGCCGAGGCGGTGAGCACCGCGCGCTCGATGATCTCTGCGTCGGCGCGGCTCAAGAGGTGGGTGGTGGCCTCGAGATCCGACAAGCGGCGGCTCAGACAGAGGATCTCCTGGCCCAGTTGTGCGTCGTCGCGCTCGTTCGCGCTCTCGCAGGCGACCCGACGCTGCTGCAGCCACTGCGAGGCATACGCGTCGATGCGGCTCTCGGCTTCGCGCCAGGCGGCCGCCGCCCAGGGCTTGTCGCTCGCCAGGAAGGCCTTCTGCGCGCTGGCGCGCACCGATGCGTCCCACACCCCTGACAGCCGGGTCTCGACGTCCGCGCAGCGCGTGCGGCCCCGGTACCAGACGGTGACGGTGAGCCCCACGGCCAGCACCGCGAGCACCGAGATCGACGCCGCCGTGATGCTGCGATCGCGCGTCGACTGCCGACGACCCAGCTGAATCAACAACGCCCGGAGCGTCTGAAATCGCTCCGCCGGGCTCGCACGCAGCCCCTTGAGGACGAGCTGGTGAATGCGCCTGGGCACCTCGGAGCGCGGCGGGGTCACCACCCGGTTGGCGTCGATCTCGACCGCGAGCGCACCGGGCGAGGCGCCCGCGAAGGGTCGCTTGCCATAGAGCGCCTCGAACAGCGCGACGCAGAAGCTGAACTCGTCAGAGCGGAAGTCGGTCGCCTGGCCGTGCAGCGCCTCGGGCGACATGTACGCCGGCGTGCCCAGCATCGCGCCGGGGGCGGTGATGGTGCGGGCGGGCTTCTCACCCTCGTCCTTCTTCTTCGCGGCCTGACCGTGGGCGAGCCCGAAATCCATCACGCGCACGCGGCCGTCGCTGCTCACGACGACGTTGTCCGGCTTGAAGTCGCGGTGGGTGATGCCCTGATCGTGGGCCGCCAGGAGTCCCTCACCTGCTGCGAGGAACACCTCGAGGATCTGGCGCCAGCTGGGTCGCGGCTTCTGCTCCAACCACTTCTTGAGTGTGCTGCCCTCGATGAACTCCATCGCGAGGAAGATGCGGCCGTTGGCGATGCCGACGTCGTGCACCGTCACCACGTTGGGGTGCGAGAGCCGCGCCAGCGACTGCGCCTCGCGCATGAGCCGCGTCTTGAGCTCTTCACCCAGCGGAGACCCCTCGAAGTCGCCGCGCAGCACCTTCACGGCCACCTTGCGATCGAGCACCGGGTCCCACGCGCTGAAGACCTCGCCCATGCCGCCCGCGCCCAGCCGATCGAGGATGACGTAGCGATCGAGCGCCTCGCCCTTCACCACGCCGCTCTTCTCGCTGACGAGGACGTCCTGGTGGGTCTCGCCGCTCACGTGCGTGTCGTCGAGGCCGGGGTCCGTTCGTGCAGCCGGAGCAGGCGTCACCCCGGTCGCCAGGCCCTGCCGCCGCTTGCGCGCCGCCGGGGAGTCGAAGTTCGTCTGATCGAGCGCGCTGGTCTCGAGCGCCAGCGGCAGGTACTGCGCCTGACAGCTTGCGCAGCCGCGCACGTGCTGCCCGAGCAGGGACCGCGCGCCGGGCTCACCCTGGCCGCGGGCGAACGCTTCGAGCTGTTCTGGTGACGGACACGAGTCGGCCAAGCCGCTGCACTCTACTCGCGAGGTTCCGCGCTCTATGAAACAAGTGCGCCATGGACCTGAAGACCCTGCGCCTGGCCACCCTGCAGCTCTCTGCCGAGCGGCTCGATGGCTTCGTCACCTACCAGCGTACGCTGCTCACCGAGCTGGCCAATTCCCCGCCCGGTGAATGGAGCGGCCGCTACGCCTTCGCCCACGGTCGCGCGCTCACTGCCTCGAAGCTCGATCTGGTCGAGCTGGGCAAGCTCAAGTCCCTCATCGGCGACTTCTGCGGCAAGCGCTCGGCGATCGCGCAGATCAAGGAACGCATCGCCACGGCTGGCCCTGGCGACGAGGCGAAGGTCGAGCGCGCGCGACGCGAGCTGCCGAAGCTCGAAGATCCGTCGGCGTTCGAAGAGCGGTACGGCAAGGAAGCACTCGCGCTCCTCGTGCCCCGCGAGGCCGAGCTGGTCGAGCTGCACCGCGCCCTCGCCAGGCAGGAAGGCGGGGGAGGGCACATTCACTCTTCCGCGAGTTGACTTCCGCCCCCCACCTGCACGACAGAGCGTCGCCATGAGCGCGAAGGGCGACAAGAAGTACTTCATTCACACGTTCGGCTGTCAGATGAACGTCAACGACACCAACCGCATGGGCGAGGCCCTCGCGTCGATGTCGTACGGCCCGACGCCCACGGCCGACAACGCAGACCTGATCATCCTCAACACCTGCTCCATTCGCGAGAAGGCCGAAGACAAGATGCTCTCGGCGCTCGGCCGATACCGGCAGGTGAAGCTGCAGCGTGGCGCGTTGATCGGCGTCGGCGGCTGCGTCGCCCAGCAGGAGAAGAAGAAGATCCTCGAGAAGGTGCCGTACGTCGACTTCGTCTTCGGCCCCGACGCGATCGGTAAGCTGCCCGACATCGTCAGCAAGATCGAAACCGAGAAGGTGCGCGTCGTCGAGACCGCATGGGTCGACAGCGAGCAGTACGTCTTCCCTCAGGCTGACCCGAAGAGCTCGGTCGGCAAGACCACTGAGTTCGTCACCGTGATGAAGGGCTGCGACAACGTGTGCAGCTTCTGCGTCGTGCCGCACACCCGCGGCCGCGAGGTGAGCCGCCCATTCCCCGAGGTGCTGCAGGAAGTGGCGCGGCTGACCTCCGTCGGTGTGCGCGAGGTCACCCTCGTCGGGCAGAACGTCAACAGCTACGCCGGCGGCATCTCGTTTGCGCAGTTGCTGCTGCGCACGGCGCAGGTGCCCAACATCGAGCGCGTGCGCTTCACCACCAGCCACCCCCACGATCTGTCCGATGAGCTGGTCGAGGCCTTCCGCGTCGAGCCGAAGATCATGCCGCACTTCCACCTCCCGGTGCAGAGCGGGTCGAACGAGGTGCTGGTGCGCATGAAGCGCGACTACAGCATCGCCAACTACCTCGAGCGGCTCGCCAAGCTCCGTGAAGCGCGGCCGGGCATCGCGGTCACCACCGACATCATCGTGGGCTTCCCGGGCGAGACCGACGACGACTTCGAGAAGACCTTTGCGCTGTGCGCCGAGGTCAAGTTCGATGGCCAGTTCGCCTTCGTCTACTCGCCGCGCCCGAAGACCGTCGCCGGCCTGAAGGAAATGGAATGGGGCCCGGTGCCGCACGAGGTGAAGGTGAAGCGGCTCGAGCGCTTGAACGCGCTGCAGAAGCAGGTGTCGCTGGGCGTGATGTCTCCGCTGGTCGGTCAGAGCGTAGAGGTGCTCGTCGAAGGGCACTCGCGAACCCGCACCGATCGCCGCTTCGGCCGCACGCCGCACAACCGCGTGGTGAACTTCGACGGTGACGCCCCCATCGGCGCGCTGGTCGAGGTGAAGGTCGACGGCGCGAGCCAGAGCGCGCTGTCGGGCACGCAGGTGAAGACGCTGTCGCTGCCGATGGTGGTGATCCCCGAGCTCGCCGCCGTCGCCGAGAGCTGCGTCGTCGGCTGAGTCGGGCAGCTGAGTTTTTTCACTCGCGGGCTCGTCGGGGGGTCGTATCGTCCTCGTCCTCTTTTCTCCTCAGGAGCCCGCATGAAGAAGATCATCACTGCCCTCGCCGCCGTCACCCTCGCCGTCGTCGCCGGTGTCTCGATGTCTGCCGACGCGAAGGGCGGCTTCAACAAGTCGAACTGCACGTTCAACGGCAAGAAGCTGTACGGCAAGATTCAGGAGGTCTCGAGCTTCCCCGACGTGAAGGTGCAGGTCGTCTCGAGCTTCCCCGACGTGAAGGTGCAGAAGGTCTCGAGCTTCCCCGATACGTGCGGCAAGTGGCAGATGGTGTCCAGCTTCCCCGACACCAAGGTGCAGTTCGTCACCAGCTTCCCCGACGTGAAGGTGCAGTACGTGACCTCGTTCCCCGGCGCGAACTGACCTCGTGCTCGCCCTCTCGTTGGCGGCGGTTCTGGCGGCGGGTTCCCCGGACGAGGTGCCCGTCGTGTCGGTGCTCTACTTCGACAACGAGTCGAAAGACCCTGAGCTCGAGTTCATGCGCAAGGGTCTGGCCGACCTGCTCATCACCGACCTCGTCGCGTGGGAAGGCGTGAAGGTCGTCGAGCGCACCCGCCTCGAAGACGTGCTCAAGGAGCTCGACTTCCAGCAGACGAAGTACGTCGACAAGAAGACCGCGGCGAAGCTGGGGCAGGTGCTCGGCAGCTCCCATCTCATCTACGGCTCGATGCTGCTGGTGGGGGGCAAGCTCACCATCACCTCGCGCATCGTCAGCCGGGACGGCGCTGTCGTCGCCACGGTCAAGGAGCAGGACGAGAAGGACAAGATCTTCGATCTCGAGCAGCGGCTGGTGAACCAGCTCATCGCGCAGATCGACTCGAAGCTCTCGCCCAACGCGCAGGCCCGCCGCAAGGCGAAGGTGCCCGACCTGTCGGCGCTGATCGCCTTCAGCAAGGCGCTCGATCTCGCCGACCAGGGGAAGATCGACGAAGCGCAGGCCGCCTTCCGCGCCGTGGTCTCGAAGGCGCCCACGTTCCTCCTCGCGCGCGCGCGGCAGCAGGAACACCTCAAGGCCTACGAGGAATACCAGAAGCGCAGGAAAGACCTGATCGTCGGCACGGCGATCGAGCTCGGTCCCCTCATCGACGAGGAACTCAAGGCCGAGCCGAAGTTCGACGCGATGACCGAAGACGAGAAGAGCCGCTTTCTGGTCTTTCGCATGCTCAAGAGCCGCTTCCTCGCGCGGGTGCTCAAGCAATCGCTGAGCAACCGCGTGGCGCTCCTGCGGGTGGTGAAGGCGGGCGACGAGGCGAAGGCGCTGCAGGGCATGCGCAACTGGGCCGAGAACCAGCGCAAGTTGATCGCTGAGTTCGAGCGCGGCTCGCGTCAGCACGCACAGGTCCTCGCGGGCATCACGTACCTCTCGCGGCTCGACAGCTCCAGGCTGAGCGATCGCGAGCTCACGCTCATCAAAGAAGCGAACTTTGGCGAGGCGCGCGTCACCTCGGCCGACTTCATGACGCTGGCTGAATTTGTGCTCGCGGGCCGCATCGAGGACGGCGAGTGGTTCTGGGTGGCGCCTGTGCTCTCGGCGATCGACCCGAAGGAAAACAAGGCGGTGCGTGACGAACTGGATGCGCGCATCAAAGGGGCGCTCGCCCGTCATCAGTCAGGCGACAAGCAGGCGGAGTACCAGACGACCCAGATGCTCCAGTTCAAGGCCAGAGTCGCGATTGCCGCGTTCGATGTCGACGCCGCGGTGGTCGCTCTGCAGCAGATCCTCGACAACTTCCCGGCTGGCAAGAACTCCGACATCGAAGCCAGGATCAAGGAATTGCTCGAGGGCCGCGCTCGAGAGTTCAATGATCTCGAGTCGTGGAACAAGGCAACGTCGAACTGCGACGACCCTCAAGCCATCAACGTGGCCAGCGTGCACTACCCCGAAAGCCAGGTGCGCCGGTTCGGGCTCAAGGCGCTCGACGATCTCGCCGCCGAAATGGAGAAAGCCTGCAAGCTCACTGACAAGAACGCCTGGGGCTTTGCGTACCTCTACGAGCGCTTCGCCGCCAACGCCGCCCACCACGACGATTGCACGCGCTCCAAAGCCTTCTGGAAGAAGTTCCTCGACGCTGGCGGCCAGCCATCGTCGATGGACACCAGCAACAAGGCCTCCCACCCGTGGTGCGACCTCTCTGAGCTGCAGAAGGCCCTCAGCTGGTTCCACCTCGATGGCGACGTGCAGGGTGAGTTTCCGCGACGACCCATCTCGATCAAGTCGCGCGACGGCCAGGTGATCACCATCAGCGCCAGCACCGATGGTCCCCGGTACCCTTCTCAGGGCGGCCAGGAAGAATCGTTCGATCTGCGCCTCGAAAAGCAGCCCGACGAGACCATCAAGTGCGTCACGGCACGTTGGCGCTACAAGGATGGCAAGTCCTACGAGGGGACCTGCACCGTGACGATGAAGCGGTACGCCCCCGATGACGCGCCCGGCTACGACGAGGGCACGTACGAGGTCACCTTCACCAGGTTCCCCATCGGGGCCTCCTTCGACACGCGGAGCGGTCGCGGAACCTTCAAGGTGCGCCGCGAGAAGTGAACGTCAGCGCTTTCGCGATGAGAACAGCCGAAGGGCGATCACCGCGCCGAACACCAGCACCGAGAAGAACGCCGTGTAGAGCACGAAGAGGATCCAGCCCCCGGTCGTCCACGGGAGGCCCAGGCGCAGATCCATCTCGTTGAACTGCGCGCCCGAGAAGAAGCCGCTGGCGATGGTGATGGGCAGGAATATGAACAGCATCACCCCCACCATGTTCTCGAAGCGCTCCTTTCGGTACTCGTCGAGTTCGGTGGTCTGATCTCGCAGCGCCTCGACCGTGTCGGCCATGCCGTGCATCTCGCGCCACGCGTCGTAGCGCGCGTTCAGCTCGGGGCTGTCAGACACCCGCGCGTACCAGAGCGAGTTGGTGAAGAGCATCACGTCGGCCCGCAGGCGGCGGGTGGGGCTCATCTGCTGCCAACGCTCGGTGCGCGACTGCCGCTCGACCTCGCCCATGCGCTTGGTCAGCTCGAAGGCGGCGTAGCGTTGACCGGTGGCGAGCAGGAACAACGCGAAGTCTTCGTCGAGCGGCGGCGGCTCTTTCGTGTCTTCGAGCCGCAATTCGATGCGGGCGCCACCCGTCGGCGTGAACCAGTGCTCGACGTCACGCAGCACCTGCACCCGCCGCGCGGCATCTTCGGCTTCTGACGGCAAATTCTCGAGCGTCGGCGCCTGGCCAGCGGCGAGCACGTGGCAGAGGCCACGCACCGAGCGAGACTCGTCGAGCATCGTCGAGCGCGCGCGGTTCACACGGTACGCGCCGAAGACGAGCCAGCGCGAGTTCTCGAGCGGCTCGAACCAGCGCTGCAGCGCCGTCACCACCGGCTGCCGATCGATCGACCCGTCGCGTACGACCGAGGCCTGCTTCGAGGCCAGGTCGAAGAGGGTGGTGCTGCCGTCGACGAACTGCACCCAGGCCAGCGCGAGCTGGCTCGGGTAGAGCGACACGTGCACCGTGCAGCCGTCGCCGGGCCGCGCGAAGTGCTGCACGTCGCCGCCCGCGAAGGAGTTGGTCACCGAAGGCAGAAAGCCGTGCTCGATGTTCGGGGTGACCATCAGCTTCCACCCGTCGGCGAGCAGCTCGTCGGCGCGTACCCGTTGCTTTGCGCGGAAGGGCCGACAGAACGCGGTGCGCGAAGAGGTGACGTGCACGTTGCGGCCGACGTGAAAGCGCCGCCACACCGCTTCCCAGATCTGCTCACGCCCGAGCCTCGTGCCAGCGAAGGGCGGAGCGACGATGGTGCAGCGCCGCTTCGTCCACGCGTAGCCGTCGGAGTACCAGGGGTCCGACAGCCCCTCGAGTTCCGGCGGCTGGTAGGTGAAGCGCGGCTTGCCCTTGATCCGCGGCGTGCCGTCGAGTGCGTTGGGCCCCTCGAGGACATCGATCTGCAGCGCGAGATCGTCGAGCGTCCCCGGGCTCTCAGGGGTGATGCTGATGGTGTGGCGGCCCCACACGTTCGGCTCGTTCGGAGCGTGCACCGCGAGCAGCTCGAAGCCGCGCTTGTAGAACGATGAGTCGGGATCGGGGCGCGCCAGCAGCTTGAGCACCGTCACGTCTTGCGGCGACGAGAGGAACAGCGCATCGATGCGCCGGTACGCACCGGGCTGGTTGTCGACGGGCAGATCGAGCTGCACCTTCCACCCGCGAGACAGCTCCGCCCGGTAGAGATCGGCGTCGGCCTTCAGGCGGCGCCCCACGCGGTGCGCGATGAACTCTTCGGGCAGCGCCTGCAAGCCGGAAAGGTCGAGCTTGCGATCGAGCACGTTCACCAGCAGCGAGACGAGCTCCTTCGGCGGCACCCCCGACTCGGTGCGGAAGAGCTGCATCGAGCCGTAGTAGACCGACGCCAGCGCGCGCGCGTAGTGACCGGCGGCTTCGGTGCGGCCCTGTTCCCACTCGCTGACGTACTCGACCGCCGCCTCATGTCCGCCGGGCCAGCGCTTGTGCAGCACGCGGTAGGTCGCGAGCACGGCGGCGGTGAGGCAGTCGAGCGTGGGGTCGTGCTGCCAGAAGCAGATCGGCAGGCTCATCGCGTCCAGCGCCTCGGCGCTCAGCAGCACCGCCTCGGTCGACGAACGCAGGTTCTGGCTGCGCCACTGGGGCAGCTTCCACGACAGCATGCGCGGGTGGGGCGGGGCGGCGGCGTCGCGGCTGCCCACCCCGAGGTAGATCTCGCCGTCCTTCGGCTCTTGCCCGAAGGAGGTGCGTTCCCGGCTCCACGAGATCTTCTGTGAATCGACCAGGGCGTCGAGCGTCGAGGCCAGCGCAGCGTCCATTTGCGCGCGCCAGCATACCCGCGGGTCTCCTGAACGGTCGGATGAACTGGCGCCGCTCCCATGGAGTAGAAGAGTTGCCCATGTTCCGCCTCGCCGTGTCGTTGACGCTGTGTCTGGCCTCCTTCGCTGTTGCCCAGAAGCCCGACGCGAAATCTGAGGGCAAGCCGCGGTTCGCCGTTCTCTACTTCGACGCGGGCACCACCAACGCCGACCTCGCCGCCTTCAGCAAGGGCTTCGCCGCGTTGTTGATCGCCGACTTCGCCACCAACGATCAACTCGTCGTCGTCGAGCGCGAACGACTCGAAGACGTGCTCAACGAACTGAAGCTGGGCGAATCGCGCTTCGCTGACTCGAAGACCTTCGCGAAGGTCGGAGCCCTGCTCGGTGCTCAGTATCTCCTGGTCGGGTCGCTCCCCTCGATGGGCCAGAAGATCGGCGTCGCGGCGCGGGTCATTCGCGTCAGCGATGCCCGCGATGTGGGCGGCGCCAAGGTAGTCATCTCCGACGACAACGTGTTCGCCGCCGAAGAAGAGCTGGTGAAGAAGGTCACCGCCGAGCTCAATCGGGTGGGCGTGCCGCCCTCAGCGCAGCCCGCTCCCGTGAAGACCGGCAAGCTGCCGCTCAAGGCGTGCAAGACCTACGCGCAGGCGCTCGACGCGAAGGACAAGAAAGACACCGCCACGGCGAAGAAGCTCCTCGGGGAAGTCGTCAAGCAGCAGCCCGACTTCAAGCTGGCGCAGCTCGATCTCCTCTCGTTGACGAACTGAGCCATGGCCTTCGACATCGAACCGCTGCTGGGAAAGATCACCGAGCTCGCGCCGCGCTTTGGCAGGGCGCGTGAAGATCTCGAGGCACTGGCGAGCCGCGGCCGCGCGAACGACTACAAGGGCGTGATGCAGAACGCCCGGCTGGTGCTCGAGGCGCTCCTCCGTTCGCTGGTCACCGAAGATCTCAAGCAGACACCCGGCAAGGCGATGCTCGACGAGCTGGTCACCAGGTTCCGCCAGCAAGCCAACGCAGGAATCATTCCCACCAACATCCTCGCGCACATGGGCACGGTGCAGGCGTGGGGCAACCTCTCGGCGCACGACCACGCAGGCAGCCTCGAAGACTCGGGGGTGCGCGTCGGACAGCAAGAGGTCGTCGCCAGCTTGAACTCGATGGTGGCGATCCTCAGCTGGTACGCCGAGAAGAAGAACCTTCAGCCGGGCAGCTCCGCGCGCGCGCTGCAACCGGTGACCTCGACCTCTCTCACGAAGCCGTCGACCAGCTCGGTGACGCCGGCGCTGCAGCCGCAATCCACCTCGAAGACCCCTCTCATCGCGGGTGTGGCCGCAGTGGTGCTCGCGCTGGGAGGTGCGGGGGGGTGGCTGGCGACGCGGGCTCCCGCAGCCACCGCGCCGCCCCCTGCGTCAGATCCCTTCGCGGTGCTCAACGGGATGTATGGCGCGTGGGACGTCCCGGTGCCGCCCGAGGCGTGTCGCAAAGCCGACGAGGCCGCCAACCTCGCGCGCGACGCCAGGAACGCCGATCAGCTCGCGCTGGTCTCAAAGCCGTGGCCTGAGGCGGCCTACCTGCGCGCCCGGGCGCTGTGGGATCGCGAGCGTACGCAAGAACAGGTGTCCCCCGAGTTTCAGGCGGCGCTCGACACCTCGATGGCGTGTCCAGGCTTCGCGGCGGCGCTCCACCTCGGCGCGCAGGTGGCGATCAAGACGAAGAACCTCACCGTGGCGCGCACCCACGTCGACGCCGCCATCGCCGCAGCGCCCACGTGGCTGGAGGCCCGCGTCACCCGGGCGGGTCTGCTGCGCGAGCTGAAAGACGCCGAGGGTGCCGCGAAAGAAGTCGATGGGCTGTTGCAGGCCCGGCCCGACTACGCGCCGGCGTTTCTGCTGAGGGCGTTCCTCAAGCGCGACAGCGGTGACGATCAGGCCTTTGCGGACGATCTCTGCAAGGCCAACTCGCTGGGCTCTCAGACGGCGAAGGATCTGGCGCGCAAGACCAACGTGAGCTGCCAGTGAAGGTGCGCACACCTGAAAGATCGCGTCGCGCCCACGCAGTGCTACCTTGTTCACCATGACCGCCGGCGAAGCCCTTCGCGGCTGCGGCCTGCTCGCAGGCTTTACAGACACGGGGGTCCAGATCCTCGCGGGCATTTGTACGCCTCGCAGCTACCCGGCCGGCTCGATCCTGTTCGCCGAGAACATGGTGTCCGACTCGATGATCATCGTCGGAGAGGGCAAGGTCGCGCTGTCGACCAGGGGCGAGCGGGGCGATCTCTCGCTCGGTGAGCTGGCGCCAGGCGACTGGTTGGGCGAGCTGGCGTTGATCAACCCCGGGCAGCGGCTCTGCACCGCGACGGCGACCACGCCGGTCACTGCGTTCGAGATTCGGGGAACTGACTTTCAGAAGCTGGTCGCGAGCAAACCGCAGGCGTGCATGAAGCTGCTGATGGCGATCTGCACCCACTTCAGCATGAAGGTCGCGGCCAACAAGGACGCCCTGCGCTCGCTCGTCGCGCGCTAAGAAGACGGCGTGCTTTCGCTCGTCGCCGTGCTCCTGCTCGCTGCGCCTGCGCCGTCGCCTGAGAAGGTCCCCCTCGTGGCCGTGCTGCCCTTCGACAACCAGTCGAAGGATCCCGAGCTCGACTTCTTTCAGAAGGGCCTCGCCGACATGGTGGTGGTCGATCTCGTGAACTCCGGCGCCATGGAGGTCGTCGAGCGCATGCGGCTCCAGGCGCTCATCGACGAGCTCAAGCTGCAGCGCACGAAGTACTTCGATCAGGCCACGGCGATGCGCATGGGCCAATTCGTCGGCGCCACCCACGTGGTCACCGGCACCCTGCAGGAACTCCAGGGGCGCTTGCGGCTCTCAGTGCAGTTGATCGATCAGGGCACCAGCAAGGTCCTCGTGGCGAAAGACGTCGTGGGCCCGAAGAGCGACATCTTCGAGCTCGAAGAGGCGCTGGTGAAGCTGCTGCTCGACGGGCTCTCGGTGCGGGGCAAGATGCCGACGCGCCCGGCCGAGCCCACCAGCGCCGCCACGCTCGCTTCCTATGGCCGCGCCGTCGATCTCGCCGATCAGGGCCAGCTCACCGCCGCCGCTGCGCGCCTCGCCACGCTGCTCCGCGAGAGCCCCGGCTTCACCCTGGGGCAGGAAGCGAAGGCGGCTGTCGCCCGACGTGTTCGCCTCGCGAGCGGGAATCGTTCGGCGGCCCTCGAGGGCACGCGCAAGCAGTTGCTCGATCGCGCCGACGCCACCCTCAACCACGACAAGCGCATCGTGCAGTTGCCGGAGTACCAGGCGGCGCGACACCTCACCTACCGCTTGATTCGCGGCCAGTGCCTTGCGCTGGCCATTCGCGCGCGCCTCACGCCGCAGGGCGTGCCCACCATCCCCGACGGGCGCGAGGCCGAGGTGCGCATTCTGCTCGAGAGCTATCGACAGAACTTGCAACTGCTCGCCACCGAGCTCACCGACTGGCGTGGGCCGTTCAAGTGGTTGCCCGACCCGCAGGACAAGGCGGCGCTCGATCAGCTCGGCCTCGCGTTGCCCTCGGAGCTGCTGACTGCGGGCGTCGTTCCGATCGTGCGCCGATGGGAAGGCGAGCTTTTGCTCAACGGCACCCTCACGCCGACCCCCGCGCTCGCGTTCACCATGCGGCCCTCGCTCGCCGAGCTCGATCGTTCGTTCCTCGAACCGGGTCGACACGCCTATGCCCTCGCGTTCGACGGCCTCTCGAAGGTGCCCGCGAAGTGGAAGCCCGAGACGCTGCAGCTCGAGACCCTCGATCTCGAAGCGACGGGCCTCTTTCAGATCGGCCTCGTGGAGCAGGCCACGCAGCGTTGGCAGCAGGCGCTCGAGCAGTACCCCAAAGCAGAGGCCTTCCCCGCGATCGAAGCCAAGGTGCAGCGCGCCCTCGAGCTGTCGACCGTCGGGCTGACCGAAGGCAAGCAACGCCGAGCCCTCGCGAAGGCCGTGTCGTCGTGCGTCGATGCGCAGAGTGTCGAGGGGCCACTGGTGCCGGTGCTCGAGCGCCGCGCCACCGAGGCAGGCGCATGGGGCCTCAAGCCGATCGTTCGCGAGGTGAGCAGTGGTTGCCCGAAGGCGGCCGCCGCGACGTGGAAGCAGGCGCTCGCATGGGCCGACAAGCTGGGCGATTGTGAGTGGTTCGATCACCTGCTCAGCACCTGGCGTCGCGTCGACCGCGCGAAGGCCGACGATGCTGCGGCTCAGTTCTCGACTTGCTACGTCGAGCGCTAAGAGGGTTCCATGTTTCGTTTCCTGGTCGTCGCGTCGTCGCTCGTCGTGTTCTTCGCTGCCTGCGCTCACGGTGGGGGACGGGCCCAGAGCCGCACCTTCCGCATGCCGCTCTCGGCGCAAGAAGCGCCGCTCGTGATCCCCGCCATTGGCGCCGCCGCGGAGAAGCTCGGGTACGAGAGCTCTCCGTACGGTGACACGGGCATGCAGGTCTCGCTGGCCGACGGCTCGCGCTTCACCTGGAGCGCGATGAACGCCTTCACGCTGACCATTGCCACGCCCAGGAAGCAGAAGGGGGAGCAGGTGCCCCCCGAGGAGCTCGACGCCCAGTTCCGCGCCCTCAAGGTGAAGGCCGACGAGGTGTGGGAGCTCGCGATCGAGCTGCGCCAGAAGAACAACGTCGGCGCGGCGGTGGTGGTGAACCCGACGCCGCCCCCTCCGCAGCCGGCGACGCAGCCGATGCGGAACCGGGGTGGTTTCAACAATGGCAACCAATTCAACAACAACAACGGCTGGAACAACCCGCCTCAGGCGCCCGCCGCGTCGACCTCGGGGCAGGGCTGCCGCTCCTCGCTCGACTGCGGCAGCGGTGGCTGGTGCAGAGATTGGCGTGGCCAGAAGGTGTGCATGAACAAAGGCGGGCCGGGCGCTCCGTGCGGGAGCAGCCTCGATTGCGCCAGCGGCCTGTTCTGCCGGGGTGACACCTGCGGCTAATCGCTTGAGTGGCCGTGGGGGCTGGGCTACCTCGCCCCCATGGTTCGTCTGCTTGCGTTGCTCGTCGTCGTCGCCTCACCCGCGTTTGCCGGCTCGAAGGGCGATTGGTTCGCCAGCCTCTACACCGGTGAGGGCGTTGAACTGCGCAACGACGAGCGCGTCTTTGCGCTGTTCGCGATCTTCAACGCGATGGGCTTCGACCAGGGTCCGGTGACGCGCAAAGAGCCGGTTCCCCGCATCGTGTACCATCCGGTTCGTCAGCAGGTGCGCGGCCGTGTGATCGGCGGCGATCCCGAGGTCCGCAAGGCCGCTGACGCGTTCTTCGATTCGCACCCCACCACCATTCGCAAGTACCTCTCGTACGTCGTGGCGAGCGATCAGCCGCCCTTTGCGACGGGTGCGAAGGCCAAAGAACTGCAGGATTTGAAGGGCCTCGAGCAGCTCCTCGCGAAGGCCTGGGCGGGGTGGAAGCTCGAAGAAGCGATGGCCTCGGTGCAGGTTGACTCGCGCAAGGCCTTGCGTGCGTACCTCACGGGTACCGACTTTCCGCTCAACCGCGCGCGGCTGGCGCTGAAGATCCCCGAGACCAACGAGGCGCTGATCGTCGTCAACCTGCTTGACTCTCAAGATCAGGTGCGGGCCGTGCTGGGCGAGAACGGCGAGGCGTTCTTGATCGTCGGCCCGAGCGACAAGCCCAATGTGGAAGGCGTCATCCGCGAGTACGCGCGCCTCTACGTCGAGCCGCAGGTGGCCCGGCAGGTCGGCAAGTGGTCGGGTGGGGTGGCCGTGCTGAAGGAAGCGCAGCTCGCAGGCGTCACCGACGAGTCTTTGCAGGACTATGCGACCGCCGCGATCTGCACCGCGCTGGCGTTGCGCGCGTCGGAAGCGCCCGATGCCGCGTGGGAAGCTGCCAACTCGAAGGGGTACTTCGGAATCCGCGACATCGCGCGCTTGTTTGACGAGGGAAAGCCGCTCGACGCCATCGTGATGGAGGCCATGCAGAAGCTCGAGACCCGTCGCCCGGCGAAGAAGTGACCGGGCCCGCAGTGCAGCCCCTGAGGCACACGTGGTGAAGGATTGGCTGATCGCGCTGCTCGGCAGCACCGTGGGCGTCGCTGCCTACGGCCTCGTCTTCCTGATCCTCCTCGCGGCGGGGTTTGGCTTGCCGCTGCCCGAAGACATTCCCCTCGTGATGGGTGGCGTGCTGGTGCATCGCGGTCAGGCCAACCTGATCGCGATGATCATCACCGGCTACCTCGGCATCATCATCGGTGACTCGGTGATGTTCGGCCTGGGCAAGCGCTTCGGCACGAAGCAGGAAAACATGCCGCGTTTCTTCGCCCGCATCATCACCCCCGAGGCGCGCGCGCGGGTCGAAGGGCTCTTCAAGAAGCACGGTGAGAAGATCGTGATGATCGCGCGCTTCTTGCCGGGTGTGCGCACGGTCACCTACTTCACCGCGGGCGCGGTGGGCATGAACTACGCGAAGTTCGCGATCTACGACTCGATCGCCGCGCTGGCGTCGGCGCCGATCTTCGTGGTGCTGGGCTATTCCTTCGGGGCCGATATCGACTCGCTGCTCGTCCGAATCGCCTCGGGCGAGCGCAACGTGCTCATCGCCCTGGGCGTCATCGTGGTGGTGGCGCTGATCATCAGAAGCTGGCGATCGAAGCGGGCCACGCCTCCGACCGTGCCTCCGCCTCCGGCGAGCTGATCAACTCGAGCGATCGAGGTACGCGCGGATCGCCTCGAGCAACGGCGAGGGTTCGGCGATCACCGGTTCGGCCGGCGGCGGGGGAACGAAGCGCACACGTCGGCCGGTGAAATCGTACGTCGGCACATCGAGCTTCGGGGCAGGGCGCGGGGGCATGCTCAGGGCGCCTTCCGATCGTACTTCTCGAGGAGATCGTCGACCGCCTCACGCAGGTACTCGCTCTGCGCGATCCGGGTGCGCTTGGAGAGCTCGCGGAGCATGTCTACCTTCTCCTGCTCGACCAGCACGTGCGTGCTGACCACGTCGGTCTTTTCTTTCCCTTCAATCAGGGCAGGTGTCTCGGTCGTATCGATCGCAGGGGCCATCGTCGTGTCGTGCATGTGTTCTCCCGGAGGTGCAGCTACAGGTCGCTACGAACCTGCAATCCGATGAGACAGTCGCCACGCCACCTCGTCAAAAAAACGGGCGTGGAAAGACAAAACCCCGAGCGCCGTTTCGGGCGCCCGGGGCTTCGTCCTTCATGGTGGCCAGGGTCGGACTCGAACCGACTACCTGCGGATTATGAGACCGCCGCTCTAACCAGCTGAGCTACCTGGCCGTGAAAGTGCGCGCCGCGCTTACACAGGGTCAGACCATGTCGCAAGAGGTGTGTTTGACCTGAGTGACGCGACACCCGTATGGTTCTGACCAACACCGTCTTCTGCATCAGGGCACACCCGGGGAAACCCTGGGGTCGCAAAGCCGCGGGGCCTCACTTCGGAAACGAAGCGGTCGGCCGTGGTCGCCAGAAGAGCGGAGGTGCCGCGTCGGCCCTTCGTGCCCTGATCGAGACCTGCAGTGCTGGCGACCTTGGCCAGCAGGAGGAACGATGGGCTCAGGTGCCGTATGGATTCTCGCAGCGATGATGGCAGCCACTCCGCCGGTGAACGGCGGGGCCGTCACGTTCACGCAGGTGACGATCAACGACTCGGTGGGGGATCACTTCGATCCACACGTCGATGGCGAGCTGGCCGCCTACTCGAGCGTGAGCGAGGTGGGCTTCGACTTCTTCGAGCAGATTCACTACTTCGACTTCGCGACCTCGACCGACCAGGTCATCAACAACGTGCTCGCCGACGGTGGGCTCGGCCGCGACCTGTTGAGTGACGTCGATTCGAATCGGGTGGTCTTCACCCGCATCTTCGGTGACCACAACGGCATCATGCTCTTCGACCGTGGCGTGAACTCGTTGACCGAGCTCGCCGCAGCCTCCAACTCGCAGCGGCTCGGGGTCGCGCTCGGCGGCAACACCGTCGCCTTCATCGACTACGGCTTCTGGTCTGACGGCACGGGCGAGTTGATGGTGCTCGACCTCCCCGGCGCGAGCCCGCTTCGCCTCACCACCGACTCCGCCAACGACTTCAGCCCCGCAGTCTCGCCGGATGGGGCCAGCGTGACCTGGGTGCACTGTGAAGGGACGGCGGCGTGCGACATCTGGGTGGCGCGTCGCTCTGGCGCGAGCTGGTCGGCAGGTCCCCTCGTCGCCACCACCGACTTCGACACCGAGCCCGACACCAGCGGCACGCAGGTCGTCTTTCAGCGCGACGACTTCGTCTCGGCGACCGGCACCGACCTCGTGTTGGTGCCCGTCACGGGCGGGCCCGCGGTGCGCATCGAGCTGCCTGGCAGCCAGCGTCACCCGTCGATTCGCGGCGACATCGTGGCCTTCGAGAACCGTGTCGACCTGCTCCAGCCTTCCGACATCTACGTGCTGCAGCTCTCGACCAACCGGTACTTCCAGCTCACCAACACCCCCACCATCAACGAGACCCTCAACGACGTGACCGTGCTGAGCGACGGCAGCGTGCGCGTGGTGTGGCAGGCGTCGGACCCGTCGGATGGTGTGAACAACAACATCTTCGGGGCGACCTTCACCATTCCGGCCCCGCCGACCTGCAGCGCGACCACCGTCACCCTCGAGGCGAACCGCTCGTACGCCAACTCCGGCCCCAGGTGGACGGATGGCACGGCGACGCTGGGGTACGCCGTCACGATCCCCGCCACCATCCCCGTCATTCAGGGCAACTCGGGCAACAAATCCGCCTCGTTGACCTTCACCACCTCGTCGGGACGCGTTGAGTGTCGCTACCGCGGCGGTTCGAATCGGGCCCACCCCACCAGCGCTGCCGATCTCGCCGCAGCCTCCCGCTACGTGTTCGACAGGTGCTCCAATCGGCAAAGCGCGAACACCCCGATCATCGCCTCCAGCGTCGCGCTCCACGTGCAGAAGGGCGACAGCCGCCAGCCCAACACGCGCGTTCGCGTCACGCTCACCCGTTTCTGCGGCCCCGTTCCGCCCCCGCCGGGTGACGATGACGACGACGACCACGACGACGACCACGACGGCGGAGACGACGACGACGACGACGACGACGAAGACCACGACGGAGACGACGACGACGACGACGACCACGACGGAGACGACGACGACGACGAAGACGGGCACGGCGACGATGACGACGATGATGACGACCTCGCCACCAGCCAATCGGGTCTCGGCAACCGTGAGCCTGGCACCCCCAACGCTGGGTGCTCGAGCAGCGGCAGCCTCGCTCCGATGGCGCTCTTCGCGCTGGGGCTGCTCGTGCTGATGCGTCGCTCCGCTGCAATTCGAGTCGTGGCAACGCGGGAGAGACGTAAACTTTTGCGCTGATGCGCCGCCGCGAGCTGATTGCACTGCTGGGCTCGCTGTTGGTCGCACACACCGCGTTCGCCGATTCCGTTGCGCTGAGTCTGACTCCCTCCGCGCCGGTGAAGGGGCGCGACGTCACGGCGCGGCTCGAGATCAAGCTCGACACCGAGCGCCCTGCGCCGCCGGTGTTGCGCGCCAACGTGGGCACCATCGAGGCGGTGACGCGGGTGGGCCCTGGCCGCTTCTCGGCGCGTTACGTGCTGCCCACCACGCGGTTCCCCGAAGTGGCGATCATCGTCGCCTTTGCGCCCTGGCCGCACCCGCAGTCGACCGAAGGGGCGTTTGGGGTACTGCGGGTGCCCATCGCCAGCGCCGTCGAGGTGCCCGGGCGCGCCGAGCGTGGCGCGACGGTGACGCTCTCGATCGGCGGAGTCACCTTCGGGCCTGTCACCGCCTCGGAGCAGGGCGCCTTCACCTTGCCGCTCGTCGTTCTTCCGGGCTTTGGCGTTGCGCAGAGCATCACCCGCGACCGGGTGGGCAACAAACGAACGTCTTCGATCGATCTCGCGCTGCCACCAACCGATCAGCTCGCGTGCGTCGTGACGCCGACGCAGGTGCCCGCCGACGGCACCTCGAAGGCCCGCGTGTTGTGCGCCTCATCCGATCGCTACGGCAGCCCCTCGAAGGCCGCGAGGGTCAACTGGAAGGGCGGCCGGGGTGTGCTCGGGCCCCCGAGGGATCTCGGCAACGGCGTACAGGAGTGGACGTGGACGGCGCCCGCCGAACCAGGAAGCGGTGAGGAGCGACTGACCGCGACGTGGAAGCAGGGCTCCGTCGACTCGAGCGAGGAAGTGGTGGTTGGCCTTACCCCGGGCGCCGTGCAGCGGGTGACGTTCGAGGCGTTCGACGAGGTCGCCCACCAGGGCTCGCGCTGGTTGGCCACCGTGAAGGCCGTCGATCGATCGGGCCGCGCGTTGTCCGACGTCTCGATTCAAAGCCCCGCCGGTGTCGCGCTGACCGATGCGCGCGGCCTCGCTGCGCTCGCGTGGCCGGTCACGTCTCAAGACGCGCTCGGGGCTCGCACGGTGCGCGTGGTGGCGTACGGGCCCGCGGGGCGAGAGCCGGCCAGCGTGCGCGCTTTCCGCAGCGACGCCGGCGTTGGGGTCTGGGTGACCGATCTCGCTGGACTCCCGGTGGCAGGCCAGCGCGTGGTGGCGGGCACGAGCGCGGTGACGACCGACGAGCAGGGCCTTGGGTCCTTCCCTCAAGTGTCGATGGGCGAGCTGCACCACGGAGACTGGCCGGGCCTCAGCGTGGTGCTCGATGGTGGTCTCGAGGCCGTGCGGCCCGAGGTCGCAGCGACGGCAGAGATCCTCATCGCGCCCCCCGTGCCGGTGAACGTGCGCGTCGAGCGCGAGGGCGCGGGCGTCACATGGTGGGTCGAATCATCGACCGGCGTGGTGCTCGACGGGCGACGCGTGGAGCTGCGTGATGGCTCTGGCGCGCGGCAGCTCGTGAGTGGCGGGCGGTCTGCGGCGCAGGTCGCGCGCGGGGTGGTCTCGGTGACCGATCTCGACAGCCGCGTCTCGGCCGTGATCGAGGTCACCCCGTGACGTCGTTGGCTTTCGTGGTGGCGCTCGTCACGGCGCAGCTGAGCGATCTCACCCAGTCTTCGCAGTTCGATGACGCTCAGGTGGTGGGGCGCGTCTGTGACGATCTCGACGGCGACGGCGTGTGCGGCGCCGACGAGCCGGGCGTCCCCGAGGCGAGGGTGCTTACCGAGACGGGGCTCGAGTCCGTCACCGACGCGCACGGGCGCTTTCACTTCGCGGGCCTGGGCGCGCGCACGGCCGACTTCACGCGCGGGCGGCTGCTGCCCGGTCGCCACCGCTTCAAGCTCGACCCGACGTCGCTCGTGGGCGCGTGGGCTGGATCCGATCAGGGGCGCACCGTTGAGCTGAGTGCAGGCTCTGCGGCGTGGGTGCCGTTCGCCTTGCGCCGGGGTGAGCGCGCCCCGGTGCGCCTCGATGAAGGTCCGCCCACCTTCCGCAAGGGCGAGACGACGCTCGAGTACCTCCTCGCGGTGACTGCGACGCAGGGTGAGCGCGTACGCATCGCCGGATCCCCGAGGCCGGAGCGCCGCGGCTGGGTCTCGCTGTCGGCGGGTGTGTCGTTGGTGCCCGTCACCGTGAGTACGCAGGGCGTCACACGCGTCTTCGTGCAGCCCTTCGACGTCGTCACCCGAAAGGCGAGCGTGCTCGTCGTGCCCCGCGCGCTGCGGCCGATCGCGACGGTCTCGATCTCGGCCGACGGGCGCGTCTCGATCGAGCGCGACGCGGCGTCCGCCATGGCCCGAATCTCGTTGGGCGACGTTCCCCTCGAGTTCGCGCCCGGCGGTCGCGCATCGCTCAAGCTCGGTGAAGGGGCGGTGAAGCTGTCGGTTGAGCTCGAGGGAATCACCTTTGTCGAGGAACTCGAACGACCCGACGCCGCCACCTTCTTCGCCAGCGGCCTGCTTGATCTCGAGGCGAACTACGACTTCCGCCAGGGAGTGTTCGGCGTGACGGGGCGGGGCGCCGCTGCTGCCCGAGCGACCTTCGCGGGCTTCAAGCTCGGCGCTGAGCTCGATCTGCGCGACACCGACTTCAACGCGCTCGTCGCGCGCACGCTGATCGAGCCTCACCGCATCGACGTCTTTCAACGGCAGCTGGACCCGCAACGCAGCCCGCTCGCGTGGGCCGACGACTCGGCGACCGTGGCCAGCAACCCCTCGGAGGGCCGCTTTCGCCTGCAGCTCGAGCGCGAAGGCTGGGGGCGGGCCGGCTACGGCAGTACCCGCTGGTTCCAGTCCTCAGGGGAAATCGGCCGCGCGCACCGCGCCGTGCAGGGCGCCTTCCTCGAGCTGCAGACCCCGACGAAGGACTTTGGCGTCGGCGTGAAGGGCGTCTTTGCACCCAACCAGATCGACTCGGTGGCTGGCCTCGCGCGGCGGCCCATGCACGAGCGCTTCGAGTCGACCGGCGGCAGCCTCTTCTTCCTGTCGAAGACGCCCGTCGTCACCGGGAGCGAAGCGCTGCGCATCGAGTGGCGTGACGCCGTGTCGCAGCTCCCTCTGGGCGAGCGTCACCTCACGCGCTTGAAGGACTACACGATTGATCCGTTCTCGGGGCGCGTGCTCCTCAACCAGCCGCTCAGCTCGTTCGCGATGCCGGGGGTGCTGCAGGCGGACCCGCTGACGGGTGGCGTCGTGCAGCAGTTGTTCGTCGACTACGAGTTTCTCGACACCACGGGCGGCGCCTTCACTTTCGGCGGAGAGCTCAACGGCCGCCTGGGGCCCGTCACGCTGCTCGCCAGCGGCTTCCGCGATGGCGCGTATTCGCTGTTTCGCGGCAGCGCGAAGGCGACGCTCGGCCCGGTGCTGCTGAGCGCCGAAGCCGCGTACAGCCTCGGTGCGTTCGAGGGCCTCTCGTTCTCGCGTGACGGAGGCCTGACCTCGGCGCAACCCACCTCGCTCACGAGCGGCTCGGGCTTCGCCGCCACCGTGCGCGCGCGCACGAAGGGCCTCTTCGGTCGTGGCTTCTGGGACGCGGCCTGGCGATGGAGGCAGGACGGCTTTCAAGACACGGGCGGCGTCGGTGCGCTGCAGCAGATCTCGGTGCGCGGTGAGCAGCCCCTCGGGCCCGTGGTCGTCAGCGCGCTCGTCGACTTTCGAGACATGGTCGACCCGCGCTCGCCGTACTCGTCCGTTCGCCTCACCGGCCGCACGATCGGCGGGGGCGTTGGCTACGAGTCAGAGCGGTGGGGCGTGCGTCTCGAGGGGCGCGAATTCCAGCAGACGCAGCTTGGGGAAACGAACGGCGGCTTCACGCTGGGCCTCGCGGGACGGGTGCGGGTGACGAACTGGCTGCAGCTCCGCGCGGGGTACCGACAACAGCTCTTCCGCACCGGCGGCGTGGATCTCACCTTCGGCTCACTTGGGGTCGACCTGAAGCCGACCGAGAAGCTCGAACTCGGCGTGCGCGGCGGGTGGGGCCCCGGGCTCGGCCCGCAGATCTGGGGCACTGCGTCGTACGTGAGCGGAAACGAGACCTGGTACGGCGTGCAGTCGAACGACGTCGACGCGCCCGGCACCGGTGAGCGCCGCCTCGTCACCGGAGTGCGGCAGCAGCTCGATCCCGACACCGCGGTCTTCGCCGAAGACGTCTCGGCGACCGACGTCGACGGGCTTCGGCTCGGGCGTGCGGTGGGCCTCACGCAGCGGGTGGCCGAGGGCTTCACAGTGAGCGCGCGGTATGAGTACGGCGCACGCGCGCTCGATGGGCTCGCACCCGACGTCTCGCGCAACGCGGGCGGGCTCACGCTCTCGTTCGAGCAGGACGCGCTTCGGCTCTTCGCGCGTGGCGAGGTTCGTGACGAGACCGGCGCTCGCGTGGTGCGCCAGTACGTCGCCAGTGGTGGCGGCGAGTGGCGACCGCTGCGCGACGTGTCGTTGACCGCACGTGCGCTGTGGACGCACTCCGCGAGGGAAGGGCAGATGGTGGGCCGCACTGTCGACGCGACCCTCTCCGCGGCGTGGCGGTTCGGCTCGGGCGCCGTCATCGCCCGCTACGCGTGGACGCAGAACTGGTCTCCCGTGCTCGAGAGTCGACAGCACGTCGTCTCGTTGCTGCCGACCTTCCGGCTGGGCGGTCGCTTCGCGCTCGGCGCAGGCGGGCACCTGGGTTTCACCGAGCTGGGTCCGGTGCTTGCGGGATCCCTGCGCCCCTCGGTGCGCATCTGGGAAGGCCTCGAGGTGGCGGCCGAAGGGGCGGCGCGCACCCTCAACATCGGCGGCAGTTCATGGGCCTCGCTGCGCGGTGAGGTGGGATACCGCTTCGACCACCGCTTTTTCTTCGGCGTGGGTTTCAACGCCTTCGGATTCAGCGGCACCGGGCTGGACGCGGGGGCGACATCGTCGCGTGATCGCGTCTACCTCCGCGCGGAGGTTGCCTACTGATGCGCTCGCTCCTCTTCGTCACGCTGCTCGTCTCGACCGCCGCCCTCGCGGGCTGGCGTTCTCTTGGGACGGTCAACGGCACGTTCTCTGATCTGCAGGTCGTCGATGCGGGCGCGGTGCTGGTCGCGAGCAACATCGAGCTGGTGCTCCTGGTCGCCGAGGCTGACGGTGGCGTGACTCGCGCCAACTCGATCGCTGGTGCAAGCACAGGCGGTGGCGTCTTCGGGGCGAACTGTCTGGCGGGCACCAGCGGCACCAACGTCGTGTATTCGGCGGGCTGTGGCACCGCGCGGGCGGTCCCGAATACCCCGATCGCGGGGCGCTTCGTCGGGGGGCGACTGGTGGTGCTTACCGTGAGCGGGTCCAGCTACAACATGTTCTCCGGCCCGATCGCCACGGGGCCGTTCTCGATGGGCACCGGCGCGTGGGTCAGCGCTGGAGGGACGCGGATGCGCGTGGCGCGCATCAACGGTGTCGACGTCGCAGTGGCGAACAACACCGCGCAGGCGCAATACCTGGTCAGCCTCAACGGCGGTTCCACGGCCGTCGTCGCGACATCTCAGTCCCTCACCGAACTCTCGCCTTTCGAGCGGATCGGGAACGCGGCGCTGTTCGGCGTGGGAGCGTCAGGCCCGGTGCTCCACCCCGATCTTTCCGCCACCACCGCGCTCGCGCCGACAATGCCTGCGAACTTCATCGCCCGGCGTGTCGCCATGGGCCGTGACGTCGCGCTGCTGAGCAGCACCACCGGGCAGTTGGCGTCGCCCATCCCCGACCCCGCGAACGTCGCCCTCACCTGGAGGCTTCGCCCCGATGCCGGCTTCGCCGTGCCGAACGCCGCGATGCACTGTCTCGATTCGACGTGGTGTGCCGTCATCGACTCGACCAGCCGCGTGTGGCTCTACGAGAACGCAGCGGCACCGGTGGCGTTCGTCGCGCCCACCACCGCCGTGGCGGGCCAGAGCGTGACGCTCACCGTCGATGCCGGCGACCCAGACGGTGATCCGCTCTTCCACGCCTGGAGCGCTGGCACTCCCGCCACCGGCGCCGTCGACGGTGACTCCGTCAACTTCACGGTCCCGCTTGACGCAGGCTGCGGGCCTCTGAATCTCACCGTCATCACGCGCGATGGGCTCAACGTGATCAGCACGCCGGCGCTCATCTCGGTGGGTGGCGGGCGCGGTGCCCTCGACGTGTCGACGCCCAGCGGCACTCCCGTCGCCGGTGGGCCTGCCGTCTCTCTCCAGGCCTTCATCGACGGCGGCTGCGAGTCCGCGACGTTCTCGTGGGCGAGCAGCGACGGGCAGAGCGGCTCGGGCGATCGGTTCTCGTACCAGCCGGCAGCGACTTCGTGCGGCGGGCCGGTGACCGTCACCCTGACCGCGACGTGGGGAAGTGGTGCACCGCCGACCGAGACGCGCCTCGTTCGGTTCACCCCCGTACCGTGGGGAGCACCGAACACGCCGGCGTTCCCCATGGGCGCGACGCAGCTCACGGGGACGACGCAGGTGTGGGCGGCGACAGGCGTCGAACATGCGTGCTCCATGACCCCGGGCTTCCCCGGGACGGAGCTGTTGTGGGAACCGATCGATGCAGGCGTGGGTGTCGCCACCGTGCTCGACGGTGGCTTCCTTCAACTCGCCGTACCCCCCCTCTGCGTCGACTCGCGCTTCGTCGCGTCCGCGCGACGACAGGTCGTGATGGAAGCACGCGGCCGCGTGTCGGCGCCCGCGACGCTCGAGGTTGCGTTGATCGCCAACGTCGCGCCGCTCGACGCGATGACCGCCTACCAGGTGACCGCCGCGAAGGACGGGGGCGAGCTGGCCGGCGACACCCTCGTGACGGCGACCTGCCTGCCGCAGCGCACGCTCGAATCAGAGCTGACCGTCTTCGACGGGCTGGTGCAGGTCAGCTCGGTGCGCGTGCCGACGCCAGGGCCCTACGCGTTGCCGCTCCCGGGTGGATGCGCGACGAGGGCGTCTCTGGTGGCTCGGTTGTTTGAAGATGGCGGCTTTACCGGGGCCACCCAGACGATTCCCATCTCGTTGCCCGCAGCGAGCCCGGCGATCGGTGAACTCACCCCGAGCGTGGTGAAGACGACGTGTGGTGCAGGCGTTCGCGCTCAGTTCACGCTCGAGCCCGTGGTCGGGGCCTGCCAGTCGGCGGAGACCTCGTGGCGGGTGCTCAGCGGACCTTCGCTGCGACTCGCCGCAGGGGGTGGCTCGACGATCGATCTGCAGACCACCCAGCTCGACCTCTCGATGGCGGGTGAGCAGCTGGTGATCGAGTGGAGCGCGGACGCAGGCCCCGGTAATTCGGCCACCGAGACGCGCGTGGTGGACATCGGGGTCGACCCCTTCGTCGAAGTGCGCGCACGCACCACACCGCTGCTGCGTCGGGAGGAGTCGGCCTTCACCTTCGAGATCACCCTCACCAACACCACCGACTGCGCGGTCGACGGCCTCCAACTCGTGGTGCCGCTCTCGCAGGGAACGCCGCTGCTCGAGACGGCGCAGGTGGATGGCGTGCGCGCTGACGCTCAGCTCCAGAACGACACCCTCGTGCTGAGCAACCTCGCACTCGAGGCGCGCGGCCAGCGAGTGCTGCGCGTGGCGGCGAAGCCGAAGCTGCTGGCGAGCCCCACGGTGCAGCCGGCCGTCACGTTGCGTGGCTTGCCGGTCTCGATCGACGTCGCCGCGCCTACCCCTGCCGGCTGTGGCTGCTCGACGACGGGCCCGGAGTGGCTGCTGGTCGCGCTCTTCGCTGTCGCCCGCCGCCGCCGACGGGAATAGCGTGGCGCCGTGTTGATCGGGTGTTTTCACCACGTCGCTGTGCAGGTTCGAGACGTCGACCGCGTCGCGCGGTTCTACGTCGAGCACCTCGGCTTGCCTGAGCTGAAGCGCTTTCACCGCGACGACGGCTCGTTGCGGAGCATCTGGGTCGCGCTGCAGAGCCAGCCCGTCGCAGAGGGTCCCTTCCTCGCAGTCGAGCACCTGCCCATGGGCGAACATGGCGCGCAGGGTTTCTCGATGGTCGCGTTGCGCATCGCGGCCGCAGATCGCCCGTCGCTCGTCGCCGCGCTGAAGCACAAGGGCATCGCCATCGAGCGCGAGACAGGGTGGACGGTGTACGTGCGCGATCCCGAAGGCAACCTCGTGGGCTTGTCTCACCACCCGCACGATGCACCGCAGGGAGGTGCGTGATGCCTCGCCTCGGTGCGCTGCTCCTCGAAGAGAAGTTGATTCAGCCTGCGCAGCTCGAAGAGGCGCTCGAGACGCAGGTCATTCACGGCGGCCGGCTGGGCACCAACCTCGTCGAGTTGGGCTTCTTGAAGGAAGCCGATCTGGCGCGCGTGCTCGGCCGCCAGCACAACCTCCCCTATGCGTCAGGCGAGATGGTGCCCGACCCGCAGGCGCTCGCGCTGCACAAGCGGCAGTTCTACGACGACAGCGACGTGCTCCCCATGCGCATGGACGTCACGCGCCTGACGGTCGTGGTGCTCAACCCCAGGCAGGTACAGCCTCTCGAAGAGCTCGCCTTCAGGGCCAGCAAGCGGGTGGTGGCCGTGGTCATCCCCGAGTTTCGGATGAACCAGTTGCTACGCGCGCACTGCAAGGCGTTTCGCCCGATTCGGCCCATCGACCTGAACACGCTGCGCCCCACGAAGGCCTTGCTCGAGACGAAGAACCCCTCGGCGGCCGACGCGGTGGGCCTCATCAACGAAGACGACTTCGCGAAGCTCTACGCGCACGTGGCTGCGGGAGGCACCGCCGAGCTCGAAGAGGAAGTGATCGAAGGCGTGGCGATGGAAGAGGCGCCTCCACCCCCGGAGCCAGAGGTCTCACCGCTCACCTTCGCCGAAGCGCAAAAGCACCTGTTGGGCTCGACCGGGCGCGAAGACATCGCCCTCACCGTGTTGCGCTTCGCGAAGAGCAAGTTCCTCCGCGCGATGCTCTTGAACGTGCAGGGGCCTCTGGTCACCGGCTGGCACGGCATCGGCCGCGGCGTGAAGGATCGCAACGTCGCGCGCATCGGCGTGAACCTGAAGGAAGACAACACCTTCCGCATGGTGAGCGAGCTGAAGTCGCACTTCACCGGGCCGATGAAGAAGACGCCCGGCATCGACCAGTTCTACACACTGCTCGGTGCGAAGGGCGTGTACCCGGCGACCGCAGTCATCCTGCCGCTGCTGGTGCGTGGCCGGCTGGTGCACCTGCTCTACGTCGACAACGGGCCGATCAAACCCACGCCGCCCGACGTGGGGGAACTGCTGATCCTCAGCCAGAGCGTGACGCGCAGCTACGAGGCCTTGATCACCGCGCGCAAGGTGCCCTGACTCTCACTGCTGCTCGACGTTGAACGAGACGCGCTGGCCCGCGTACAGCGAGAAGGGCTCGCTCCACTTCGACTGACCGATGGTGACCGAGATGCGGTGGCTGCCCTCGTAGACGGGGATCTCACCGCGAATCGGTGCGGTGCCGACGCGCACGTTGTCGATGAAGATCGCCGAGCCCTCGGGCGCCTTCACCGCAACGAAGCCCTTCTCGAACGTAAAGGTCTGCTCGACCGGATCTGACGTGAGCGTGACGGCGCGCGAGGTGTTGATCATCTGCGACTTGTTCTCGAGCTTGAACACCTTGCGGCCAGGGGGCAGTGAGCCGCTCCACGGGGTGCGACCGAGCACCTTGCCCTCGAGGCTGAGCTCGACCGCGGGGCTGGTGTTGATGGTCACGCTGACGTTGGCCGTCGCGGCGACCGCTGCACCCGCGTCGACGAGCACCTCGGCCACGACCTCGGAACCCGCGTCGACCACCGCGAGCGCCTCACCCGCGTCTTCTTCCAGACCCGCGTCGATGATCGGCATCACCACGTCGAGGTTGATGGGCGGGCCGGGAGGGGGCAGCGGGGCGTTGACGGTCTCCTCACCCGGCAGGGGCGCGGTCGCCTTGCGGTACGCCCACCAGCCAGCAATGACCGCAATGAAGAGCGCGAGCGCGATGAGCCAGGGGATGTTGCTGCCCGGCGGTTCCTGCTGGGCCTCGTCGTCTCCCGCGGGGGGCGCCGTCCATTCCGGCTTCGGTTTGGGTGCCGGCCTGGCCACGGCAGCAACCGACGGCCTGGTGTTCGGCGCCGCGGGCTTCGTGGGCGATGGCACAGCGACGGGCGCAGGCACGCCGGGGGGAATGAGGTGCGCCGGCACGTCGATGGCCTTCATCATCGGCGTCGTCTCGCGGCGCTCCTGATCGGCCCACTGGCGGCGCACGAAGTCGGCGATGCCGGCGTCGATGGTGTGGCGACGCGCGGCGCGCAGCTCGTGGGATTGCGGGAAGAGGGTCTCGAGGAACCTGGCGAGCTCTTCGTCGGTCGCGACCTCCGCGCCGGCCGCCAGCTCGAGCGCCTCACGCATCGCCAGCGGGGTGGGGTAGCGATCGTTCGCCTTCTTGGCGCACGCCTTCTGAATGATCTTCTCGAAGGCCTCGGGAATGTCGCCGGGCGTGGCCGGGGGCAGCGGCAACGTCAGCACCGCATGATCGAAGAAGTCGCCTTGATCGGCCCAGGGCACGATGCCGGTCAGGCACTCGTAGAGCGCGACGCCCAGCAGGTACACATCGGTGGGGATGGTGACGGCGTCTCGACCGCCGATGACCTGCTCAGGCGCGGAGTGCACCCGGCGGCCCTTCACGCGCTGGCCCCCGAGCTCACGCGGCGCGAAGGCGAGCGCGCCGTAGCCCGTCACCTTGGTCACGCCGCTGAACGAGATGAGCAGCGTCTCAGGGCGAAGATCTCCGTGCACCAGCGGCACCCCGTCGTCGTTGCCGGCGACGTGGGCGTAGTGAACGGCGGTGCACGCATCGAGCACCACGCGCGCGGCGATGCGCGGCGGCAGCTTGTTGCACGTGACGAGGATCTTGCGGAGCGACTCGCCGTCGGCGAACTCCACGACGCGCGCGTGGCCTTCGTCGAGCTTGCCGAAGCCGATGACGGTGACGATGTGGGGGTGATCGAGCTGCGCGGCGTGCTCGGTCTCCTTCTTGATCTTCGCCAGCAGGGTGGCGTCTTTCTCCGCCGCCTCCGGCACCCAGATGATCACGACCGGTCGGGCCTTGTTGTCCTCGCTGATCGCGAGCCCGAGGAACGCGCGACTGCCCTCACCCGCCTGGAGAGGACCGAGGGCCTGGTACCGGTACACAGTCATGTCGGGCAGGCTACGGGCAGGGCGCTGAGCGTCAAATGATTTCCCCTTCGGGTCGCGGGGTTGAACGCCTCGGGTCGAGGTCTCAGAAGGGCAGCGTCAGGTAGTAGCCACGACCGCCGCGCTTCACGAGCAACAGCACGCTCTGCTTGCCGCGCGCTTGAATGATCGCTTCCTTGAAGGCCTCGGCGTTGGTCACCGGCACCTGATTCACGCGCACCACCACGTCACCCGGCTCGAGCCCGGCCTGGTTGGCTGCGGTGCTCGGTCGCACCGCGCTGATCGACATGCCTCCCTGCACCGGGCGCAAGCGCAGCCCCAGCCGATCCCACACGGTGCTGTCGACCAGCTTCTGGGGGAACTCGATCGGCGACACGGCGAGCATGATCTCGGCGCCATTGCGGAAGACCTTCAGCGAGACGGCGCTCTTCGCGGTCGCGTTGCGCAGGCGGCTGCGGAGATCGTCCGCGTTCTCGACCTGCGTCGTGCCCACCTGCATCACCACGTCACCGCGCTGAACCCCTGCAGTCGCGGCGGGGCTGCCCTCTTCGACGGCGCTCACCACTGCGCCGAACGTGCGATCCCACCCCAGGCGACGCGAGAGCTCGATCGAGAGCGGCTGCACGTCGAGGCCCACCCACGAGGGGCGCACCTTTCCGTATTGGGTGAGCTCGGTGACGATGCGCTGCACCTTGTCGGCGGGAATCGCGAAGCCGATGTTCTGCGCCGAGGCGATGATCGCGGAGTTGATGCCGATCACCTCGCCGTCGATGTTCATCAGCGGCCCACCGGAGTTGCCCGGGTTGATCGACGCGTCGGTCTGAATGAAGTCGTTGAAGACGCGATCGTCGTTGCGAATGCTGCGGCCGAGCGCCGACACCACGCCGACCGTCACCGTCTTCTTGAGCCCCAGCGGGCTGCCGATGGCGATCACCGACTCGCCGATCATGAGATCGGACGAGGTGCCCAGCTTCGCGAACGGCAGCGGGCCCCTGGTGTTGATCTTCAGCACCGCGAGATCGGTGTCGCTGTCGCTGCCGATGACCTCGGCGTCGACCTGGCGACCGTCGGCGAGCACCACGTGGATTTCCGAGGCGCCGCGAATGACGTGATCGTTGGTGACGATGATGCCGCTCGCGTCGATGATCACCCCCGACCCGAGGCCCTCGACCGCGCGCCGCTCTTCCTGCGGCCCGAAGAAGAAGTCGTCGAAGGTTCGGCGGCGAAACCGGGTCTCCACCACCTGCACGGTGCCGACGTACACCACCGCCGGAGACACCTTCTCGACCACCTGTACCACCGGGCTCCGTCGGGAGTTGAGGTCTCCCGTCATCAGACTCAACGCCACGAAGAGAATCGACGACGTCATGATCGCTTGCCTCCTGGAGCGCGCCCCCGACCCAGCACGATGAGCGCGAGGAACCATGCGGGCAGGGTCCCCATTCCACACCCGCACCCCGTCGGAGGCATGGGCTCCTGAGTGCCGGCATCGACCGTCATGCCCGCGTCGGGGATCTCCATCGGCACACCCGCGTCGGGAACACCTGCATCCACCGTGCTGCCGCCCAGCGCGCCGACGCAGGTGGCGACCTCTTCTGGAGTGCCGATGCAGATGCCGGGGCGCTGCGAGAGCGACGCCCCGACTGCGGCACGGTTGGTGTTGGCCACCACCACGATCGCAGCGCCGCCCACCACGTCGACCGTCTCTCCGTTGTTGACCTTCAACACCTCGACGTTGCGGCCGTTCTTGCGTGCCGCGATCCACACCACGAGCCCCTCGAGGTCGTCCTGGTTGGTGAGCGCGCTGTTGGTGAGCGCTGCCGTGACGCGGGTGCGGCCGTTGGCGGGCGCGGCGAAGTACTGCGCCGAGGCGTAGAAGACGCGCTGTCCATCGACTTGAAAGGGCATCGTGACCGCAGTCGCCGTCACGCCGGGGTAGCGCTGCCCATCACGGTACGCCTGGGCGGGATCAGCGGCGCTCGCGGTGTAGAGGTTCCACTTCGCGAACTCGGCGAACTCGGTCGCGAACGACGAGCCGTAGTCGCGCCGGAGCACCGCGTCGAGCTGCACCACGAAGGTCGGGTTGGCCTGATCAGCCGTCTCGGTCGCGTCGCCCTGACCGTTCTCGAGGCGCTCCCACAGCTTGCGCAGGATCGCGTCGTCCTTCCGCTCGGTGAGGAACTTGAAGAACAACCCCGACCCATACGCGAAGGCGGGAACGGGGCCCGGCGGTGCCGAGTCGATCGATCGATCAGGCCGCTCGAGGTAGCCGCGCACGAAGTTCTCGAGGTCGCTCGTCGAGGGGTCGAAGCGCTCGGTCGCCCACACTGCGGTGCCTTCGCTCACCACCACGTTCTGATCGTCGTCATACGCCCCCTGCACCGCGTGGAAGTACTCGTGGCTGGAGAGGATGCGGTTGGCGACGGTGGTGTTGGGGTAGCCGTAGCCCGCGAAGTCGTTCTCCTGAACGACGTAGCCAATGCACCGGGTCGGCGAGCTGGGCGGGCATTGATCGACGCGGAAGGCGCCGTCGGCCGCGCGGGCGAAGTCGACCAGATAGACGTCGAAGCGCCCGTCGCCGCCGTTGTTGGCGATGGTACCGTCGCTCACCGGTCGGCGATAGCCGAGAGGCCCATGGTACAGCGCGCCGACTTCCTCGTAGCTGGTCGCCACCACCTCCACGAAGTCGGGCACGCCACTGTCATCGGAGTCGGTCGCCGGCACCGCGTTGGTCCCCGCGCGCGTGAAGTGCACCTTGAACGAGCCGCCATCGACACCGAAGGACTCCACGACGTCGGTGTTCTGAAAACGCCACATCAGCCCCGAGGCTGTGTCGGTCGGGCGCAGCTCTTCACGTGCGACGTGCACGAACGGTGCGTTTCTGCGGGGCTCGTCGACGCCGCAGCCGCACCACGCCAGCACCACCAGCCACCCGATTCGTGCCTGCATGCCGTGAACTCCAGCTCAGTCGAGGTACTGCCAGCGCATGCGCACCGTGCCGCCCAGTGCGCCGCCGCTGCTGCCCGTCATGTTGCAGCTCGTCTGGCCGGCCTCGGTCGCGTAGTAGGTGTTGATCACGAGCTTCACGTGACGACCAGTCATCGTGGTCAGCACGAAGGGCTTGTCGCTCATCGCGACGCACGTGGTGTACGCGTAGAACTCAGAGAGCGCCGTGCGCGGAGAGGTCGTGAGCCCCGAGCCGTCGGCGACGAACGCGCAGGCGGGGGCTCGGGTCAGGAAGTCCTCCCCGATCGGCAGGTACCCTGAAGGCACCGCGGTGATCGCGTCGTACGTGCCCGGGGCCTGCACCTGCGCCGCGACGCACCCGGGTCCGGAGTCACCCGAGTTGATGCGCACGATGAAGCGGCGGAAGGCGATGTCCCAGTCCATCGAGTCGAGACCGGTCATGTCCGTCACGGCGACCTTCTCGAGGCCGGTCGCGGTGAACTTCGCGTAGACGTAGCTCTCGGTCGGGGTGAAGCCACCGCCGCGCGCGTCGATCTGCGAGCGGAAGCCAGTGCCATCGGTCGAGTTCAAGATGGTGCCCGTCGCCATGTTCGACTTGAGATCGAGGCCCATGATCGCTTGATCGCTGCACTCGACGTTCGTTCGCGTGCAGGTGAAGGCGCTCCCGCCGCCCGTCGCCGACCCGCCGCCCGTCGCCGACCCACCGCCCGTTGCCGCGCCACCGCCAGTCGTGCCGCCCCCCGTGGCACTGCCACCACCGGTGCCCCCGCCCGTTCCCTGCGCAATGCAGCTCTTGTTGCCGCAGATGAGCCCCGAGTCAGAGCAGATCGTGCACGCGTTGCCGTTCGTGCCGCAGGCGGCGTTCTCACCGCCCGACTCGCACAGGCCGTCGGCGTTGCAGCAGCCCGTGGAGCAGTTTGAAGGGCTGCATCGGGGCGCCCCGCACGAGGCGGCGGAAAGGGAAACGAACGTCAGGAGGACGGCGACGGTGAGCACGGTCAAGCGCATGGGCCCGGCCTCTACCCGATCACCGGTTCTCGTGGAACCCGAGCCGGCTTTGGTGAATCTTCTCCCCTCGTGGGCGTCACGCCCCGCGCCCCGTCCGAGGAAACCTGAATGTCACGACTGCTCACCGCCGTTCTCGTCGTTCTCGCCGTGCCCGCGTTTGCGCAGGAAGACGATGCGAAGAAGGTCGCCGAGACGTACCTCAACGCATTGACCGGCACCGGTGACGAGGCGGGCAAAGATCTGCTCCTCGGCGGCGTGACGATGAACGCGCAGCTCTTCAGCCTCGAGAACTGGAAGATCAAGGACAAGGATCCCGTGAGGAAGGAAGACGGCGATCTCGCACACGCGGTGCAGATGATGAACGACCTCGACAAAGCCGGTCGCACCGCGCTCACCAAGCTGATGGGCGTCGAGGCCGTGGGAGACGATCTCAAGATGACCGAGGTCGGCCAGGCAGAGGCGACCAAGCTGCTCGCCCCGACGCGCGAGAAGGCCGCCGCCTTCAGCAAGGCGCATGGCGTGTTGAGCTACGCGCTGCGCACCGGCAAGGAAGTGTACTGGCACCCGAAGAACCCGATGCGCGCCGTGCTCAGCAAGGCCGGCCCCGCGGGCCGCTACTCCATCGAAGTGCACCGGTGGACGATCATGACCACCGAAGGCCCGGCGAAGACGCCGCGCGAGTGGCCGCTGCGCGTCATGCGCTTCAAGTCCACCAGGGTCGACACGGGGTGGAAGATCCTCCCCGCGAGCGACTGGAACGCCGAGTAGCCGTCACTTCGGCGTCAAGCCCAACTGGGCGCTCACGCTCTTCGGCAGGTTCGACACCACCTTGATGAACAGCTGCTCAGCGAAGACGCTGGGCAAAGAGGTGTGCGCCAGCCGTCTGGCTTCAGCCAACACCTGCTTCGCCTCCTCTGGGCGCTTCGAGTGCTCCAGCAGCTCGGCCGTGTAGACGAGGCGGCGTGCATAGAGCGCACGCGTGGGGGCGGTGAACGTCTCCGCGGCCAGCTCACGCGCCAGCTTCTCGCTCTTTTCCTTCCGCTGCTCGTCTGACAGCGGCAACACCTTGAGCGCGTCGACGCGTTGGCCGAGCGTGACGAGGTCCTTCTCCGACGGCATCCACTGGGTGAGCTCGAAGAGCTGGTGCAGCTTCGCGCCGTCCCCCGCGCTCGCTTCGTCGCCCGGCTCGAGCGGAGGAACGACCACCTCGTCGCTCACCGGCGTCACGTTGAGGCGCTGCAGGGCCTGCTCGATCTCGGTGTCGAGATCGACCTTGTCGCGGCGCGTGATGAACAGCGCGCGGCCCAGCTCGAGCTGCAGGCGCGCGAAGGGCACGATCATGGTGCGGGTGCTCTGATCGTTCTGCAACGTCGCGACGTGCTTGCGCCACGTGGCGCGGTTCGACCGCTCTGACCCCAGCTGCGCCAGGCCCAGCTCGTCGTGCACGATGCCCTGAAAGACTTCGATGCCGCCGCCCTTCACAGGAATGGCCCCGAGGAACGCGCGCTCGCCTGAGCCCAGCTGCATCGAGAGCACGCCCTCGAACTCCACCGGCGCATCGTTGAGCACGGGGGCCGTCTCGGAAGGAGATGCAGACTGCACTGTGACGCCTGCCGACTGCAGCCGGTACAGCGCCTTCTTCGCGAGCTTCGCATGCAGCTTCGAGTTCGACTGGGTCAGCGCCTGCGGCAGCTCGGGCTTCTTCGCCTTCACCCAGGCCTCCATCACCTCCGCCGCCTGGTTCTCGGGGAGCGCCTCGACCTGTTCACGCGTCATCGACAGAAAGTCCATGCGGGCGAATGTGCCCGATGGTCAGCGCCTGCGCACGAGGAAGAAGTCACCGGCCTGCGCTGCGACGTAGAGCTCGTTCTGCAGCTGTGCGCCGAGAATCTGCTCGGGCCGGGGCCCCCGAACGACGAAGTGATCGTACGCACGGCCGTGCTCGTCCCATCGCATTTGATCGGGCCGCCACTCACTGGCGAAGGTCGGCGGCGGCGCACCGCGGTACATGAGGGGGCTGTGCGGCGTCAGGGCGAAGGAGAAGTTGGTCAGCCCTCCCGCTTCCCGCGCGACCACGCAGCCCGCGTGCAGGTACACGGGGTGCGTCACGGCACGAGAGCCCGTCGAGTAGACCAGCCCCATGACCTTCGGCTTCGGCCCTGCGCTCTTCGCGAGCTCGGTCAGCGCCCGTGACTCGGCGTCGAAGTTCTTGAACGCGGTCCACAGCGGGCCCATCAAGACGAGCGCTGCGGCGCCCGCCGCGAAGGTGAAACGCTCGCTCCACTGGTCGGACAGCACCGGCACCGCGACCACCAACAGCGCCGCCGCGAGGTGCGCGTAGCGGGTGTTCAGGTAATACATGTACCCTCGAATATCGAAGGGCAGGGCGAAGAGCAGAATGAAGGCGATGGCCCCGAGGCCCACGATGCGCCAGCGGGCAATGGGCCCGTCCTTCGTGTCGCTCGCTTTGGCGCGCAGCTGCGAGAGCCGGGTGATCACGGCCGCCACGGCGATCAAGAACACCAGCCGCACGGCGTTCTGATCGCTGCCGTCAGGCGTCATGCCCGCGAGAATGGGGAAGCTCGTCTGGCCGAGCTCGAGCCCGCCCGCCGGGTTCTTCGGTATCGAGATGAACTCACCCAGGTTCTGATCGAACGACTTCCAGCCGAGGTTCTCCTTCGAGAGCATCGGGCCCCACGATCTCCACGGCTGGCCGGGCGCGATCTCTTGCGGCTGGCCGACGCGCAGCCCGACCCACAACACGAAGAGCAGCACGCCCGGCAGCACACCCAGCACCGCAGGGACACGTGCCTTCCACGTCTTCCCCTCAGGAGCGGGGGTCGTCAGCAACAGAAACGGCAACGCCACGCCGAGGTACGCGAAGGCCTGCACGTGAAAGAGCAGCACCGCGACCAGGCTGAACCCCAGGCCCAGCGCCCACCGTGCGCGGCCCTGCGCCAGCCACGGCGCGAGGAAGATCGCCGTGACCCGATTGCCGAGCCACTGCAGGTTCCCGTCACCTTTGAGGAACGAGACGACCCCGGTCGCCACGACGGTCGCCATCCGCAGCGCGATGCGGGCCGTGGGTGCCTCCACCTGGAACGAGACGAGCAGCCCGATGATCACCACCGCACCCGCGAAGCCGAACCGCCACCAGCGTTGCGCAGGGTCGAGGTCCACCAACGGCTTGCGCGGCAAGGCCTCGGTGGCGATCGCGCGAACGAAGAAGCCGCACGTGAGCAACGCCAGCGGCAGGGCCGCGCAGTAGTTGATGAAGCCCCACGCGAAGCTGTCGCCATAGGCGAAGGGCATCGCGAGCAGGGCGGGCCAGGCCGGGCGGTTGAGGCTCCGCAGCAAGAACGCCAGCGACAGCGGCAGCCCTGCGATGACCAGCGAGAGGAAGACCCGGTTCGCCAGCTCGAGCGGCATCAGCCAATTCAGCCCGCTGACCACGTAGTAGTAGCCAAGGTACGGCGTGAGCTCCGGGCGTCGTGCGAACCACTCGGGAAAGAGGGTCGAGGCGTCGTCGATGCGGTGCAGCACCGAGATCAAATGAAGATGCTGGGGCAGGTCGACCAGCGGAATCGCCTGCGTCGCCCAGAGCGGCGCAACCCCGCAGATCAGCGCGACAATCCACACGAGCTGGGTGACCGAGGGCCGCTTCACGAAGGGGCGGACCATGAAGGCACGAGCAGGTCTTGGCAAGTGCCGACATGGTGGGCTAGGGCGCACCCCATGCAGACCTTCAAGAGCCTCGCTGTGGGTGCACTGTTCCTGGCCTCGACCGCTGGTGCGGCGACGGTCGAGAAGTCTGCCTTCGGGGTGCAGGCCACCTGCTCCTGCAAGGGGAAGGGTGACTGCACGTGCCCGCGCGGCCAGTGCAAGTGCAAGAACTGCGGCAACTCGGCGAAGAAGACCCCGGTGTTCGAGAACCTGAAGGGCTCGAGCGAGACCACGCGTCTGCCCGACACCGCTCGCCTCGACGCGCGCGGCGGCGTCTTCATCTGACCAACAGCCTTACGGCTTCTCGACCTTCCACAGCAGAAACGGCGGCACCTTCACGCGCTCGAACGCGATGAGCCCTGCTTTGTGCGCCGCGTGCCGCAAGGTCACCTCGTCGCGAGGGTGCAGCCCGGCGCGCTGGTGCAGCGATCTCGTGAACAACGAGGGCTCGTAGGTGGTGGCAACGAAGCGGCCCCTCGGCTTGAGCACTCGCGCGGCTTCGCGCAGCAGGTGATCGAGATCGCTCACGAAGTGGACGAGGCCGATGGCGAGCACCACGCCGAGGGAATGGTCGACGAAGGGCAGGTCGGGCACCTGCGCGCGCACGAAGTCTGCGGTCTCGGCGTTCTCGCGCAGCTGCGCCATCGCCTCTTCGAGCATCGCGCGCGACACGTCGACGCCGATGAGGTGCACGCCCGGGAGGTCGTGTGACAGCCGCCGCAACATGAGCCCGGCCCCGCACCCGAGATCGACGATCGGCCCCGGAGGCGAGGCGACCATCGTGCGCAGCACCGTGTACTCGCTCTCGACGTCGAGCCGCCCGCGGGTGAGCAGCGTGTCGAACGTGGGGCGCACATAGCGATCCCAGGTGCGCGCCACCCACGGGAAGTCCATGGCCTGCTGGGCGAGGGTCAGGGGCTTCGTCTCGGTCACGAAGTCGATGAGGCCATCGTGCACCGGGTAGCGCGCGCCGCAACCGACACACTTCGCGGGCCCGAACGACATCGCGTTTCCCGGCACGTCGGCCTCTGGCACCAGCGAGCCGGCGTTGCACCGCGGGCACTGCAACAGATCGAGCGTCGTACGGCGCATCGCTTCGCGTCAGCTCTTTCGGGTCACCAGCACGGGCCAGCCGCGCGCCATGGCTTCACGGAAGAACTCGGCCAACGCGGTGCGCGTGGCGTTGATGCGCATGTGTTCCGGGTCGGGATCGGTCGATTCGCTCAGGGCGTGGGCAGCGTCCATCTCCACCGTGTTGCCGCAGCGATCGCAGCGCAGCGAGACGGGCCGCACGAGCGACACCGGCACGGCGTAGCGGGCGCCACAGGTGCAACGCCACACCTGCGCGCGCTCACCTGCATGCATACGGGCCATGGTCACCAACTGGTCGGCCGTTCGGAGCAGGGCAGGGAGATCGTTCGGCGATCGCGCGAACACGGCGGGCTCGTTTTGCTCCAGCAGTTCGCTTGCACGCTCGAGCGCCTTGAAGCCGCGGTACTCGACGCGCGCGAGCGCAGCCTTGAGATCGTGAGGGCCTTCACCCGCCGGGTGGAGCTCGGGCTCAGGAGGCGCGGCCGTCTTTTCCTTCTTTGCGTCGAGCAACTGCCAGGCGGGTACGGAATAGAAACGCATTCGAAGTCAGCTCCAGTCCAGCATCAGCTTCAACGGCTTGAGCGCGGCCTCGCCCAGACCGGGCGGCAGCTCGAGGCGCGGCGCCTTGTCGCGCATGCAGCGGTATAACTTTTCCATCGTGTTGAGGCGCATGTGCGGGCACTCGTTGCATGCACACCCATTGTCCGGCGGCGCGGGGATGAAGGTCTTCCCCGGAGACGCCTTCTCCATCTGGTGAATGATGCCCGCCTCGGTGACCACGATGAACTCGGCCGCGGCGTCTTTCTGCGTGTACTCGAGCAGCTGCTTGGTCGAGCCGATGTAGTGCGCGAGCTTGAGCACCGGCGCCTCGCACTCGGGGTGGGCGATCACCTTCGCCTTCGGGTGCTTCACCATGAGCTGGGTGATCAGCTTCTCGCTGAAGATCTCGTGCACCATGCAGCTGCCCGGCCACAGCACCATCTCGCGGCCCGTCTGCTGGCTCACCCAGCGGCCGAGGTGCTGATCGGGCGCGAAGATGATCTTCCGATCGGCGGGGATCTTCGAGACGATCTTCACCGCGTTCGACGAGGTGACGATCACGTCGCTCATGGCTTTCACGGCGGCCGACGAGTTGACGTAGGTGGCCACGAAGTGATCCGGGTGCTTGTCCTTGAACGCCTTGAAGCGATCAGGCGGGCAGCGATCTGACAGCGAGCAGCCGGCCGCGAGATCGGGCAGCAGCACCAGCTTGTTCGGGTTCAGGATCTTCGCGGTCTCGGCCATGAAGTGAACGCCGCAGAAGACGATCACATCGGCCTTCGTCTTCTCGGCCTGCTGCGCGAGCGCGAGCGAGTCACCCACGAAGTCGGCGACGTCCTGAATCTCCGACTCCTGGTAGTAGTGCGCGAGAATGACGGCGTTCAGGCTCTTCTTGAGCGCATCGATCTCGGCCTCGAAGTCCATGCGAACTGAATAGCGCTCTGCGCGCCTGATTTCACTCGCCGCCTTCGTCCACCGTGAGCTGGTAGCTGTCCTGAAAGTTGGCTTCCCGGTTCTTCGTGTCGCGCACCTCGAGCACGTACAGCCCGGGCTCGGCCGAGAAGCGAATCGTCTCGGCCTTGTCGCCCTTCGCCGAGTCTGACGTCTGCACGAGCGTCAGCTTTCCGTCGTTCTCGACGCGGTGCAGGTAGAGGCCCACGTCGACCTTCAAGATGCCGAGCACCGTCGCGTTGAGCGCGGTCTTCACCGGCTTCTCGCGGAGATCGATCGCGAAGTAGTCGACGTCTTTCTTCGGGTACACGGTGCCGCGAATCGACTTGCCGAAGGCGACGGGCGACGCGGTGGACGCCGCGTTGTTGGGTTCCTTCTCTTCGGTGCCGTCGTCGGGCACCACCACCGCGTTGAGCCGGTACGACTGGTCGCCGTTCTCGTCTTCGCGCACCCACTTGCCGTCGACCTTCTTCGCCACCGCCTCGACCCGAATGAAGCAGACCCCATTGCAGGCCACGTTGTTCAGCTGCTCGGGTTCGCGCGCCATGCCCTCGTTGACCTTGAGCACCACCTCGTCAGCTTTGCCCTCGACCGGCTGCACGATCGAGAGCTGCAGGTCGACCTTGTCGACGCCGCTGACGGTGAGCTTCGCGATCGACGGGCCATCGGTGACGAGGCGGAAGGTGTCGACGTCGCCCTTGGGGCTGATGAAGCCGTCTCGGTAGCTGTTGGGCGGAATGTCCGTCGCGCGGCCAAGCTCGTCGTTGGGCTCGAACTCGGCGCTGCCGCTCGCGTCTTCGGGCGCCACGGTGAGCGTGTAGCTGACGTCGGCGTTGAGGCCCTTCTTCGCGTCTTTGCCCGCACCGATGAGCGCGCTGCGCACGGCGACGTAGATCACCTTGTCTGCCGCACGCACGCCCACGTTGCGCAGCGAGAGCGGCCCGTTGTCCTTCGATTTGGCGTTGAAGAGCACCGCCTCGGCCTCGGTGAGCACCTGCACGTCGAGCGACACGCCTTCCACCGCGCTCACGTCGACCCGCAACGCGAGGCGCTTCTCGGCCAGCACTCCGGCATCGACGCCCGCATCGATTCCCGCGTCGTCGACCCCCGCGTCTTCGGTCGCCAGCTCACCCGGCAGCGGCGCCGGCTCGTCGGACGGCAACTCGTACTTGTAGAAGTCGACGTCGTTGCCGTGACCGATTGACCCCGAGATCGCTTGACCCAGCCCGACAGCCGTCGCGTCGACCTTGCGCTCGTTGGGCTCGAGCTCATACCCCGGCATGCGGTCGCCGAACTTCGCGGTCAGTGTGTACGCCCCGCCGACGCCCTTCTTCAGCGCCACCACCCGCACGAACGCCCGGGCCGAGACGTCGAGGTTGGGCATGCGCTCGGTCACACCAACACCGCCCTGGTTCAACGTCGCCAGCAAGCCGCCCGCTTCATCGACCACCTCGAGCGCGAGATCGGCACCGTTGGGGCAAGTGACCTGCAACTCGACCGTTCGGGGCAGCGCAGACGTGAAGACGAACCAGTCCACGTCGGGCTTCTGCGGGTCGGCGCCCAGGTTCGCCTCGACCACGCTCGTGCGCTCGATGGCCAGCGCGGAGGCGGCCGAATCATTCGGCTCCTTCTCCGTCAGCAGCGGCGGGCCGGCGTCGATGGGGCCTGCGTCGATCACCTCGTCGCCGCCACACTTCGAACAACCGGCGAGAGCCATGAACAACGAAACACAGAGTGCTCGGCGAACCATGCGCGGCGTCTTATCTGTCTCCATGCGGACTGCGAGGGAAACGCGCCCCGGTCGCAAATGTTCCGCCCCCAATTCGGCGTGGCATATTCTGAACATGATCAGGCTCAGCGCGGTGGTCTGTGCGGTCGCGGCTCTCTCCGCTCAGGCGGGCAACGGCATCGGGTACGCGCAGGCCACCGGCTACTTCAAGCAGGACTCGCGGCCCACGCTCTACCAGCCGCTCAACCTGCTCGACGCGCGCGATGCGACCGCGTGGTGCAGCCCCACGAGTGATCCGCTCAATGAGATCCTCTCGTTCGGCTTCAACGGGCCCATCAAGCTCGAAGAGCTGCGCATCAACTCCGGCAACAACTTCGACGAGAAGACGTGGAACGAATACGGCCGCGCGCGGAAGGTGGTCATCAAGAGCGGCAAGCAGAGCCAGACCATCAACGTGGAAGACGTTCGTGGAATGCAGACCTTCCAGCTGAACCCGCCGATGCTCGGCACCCGCTTCACGCTCGAGGTGCTCGATCACTACCCGGCCGACGAGAACCCCGACGCGTCGGTGTGCGTCACCGACGTGGTCTTCGTGGCCGAGGGCAAGCCGCTCAACGGCACGTGGCTCACCACCAGGCTCAAGTTCGACAAGTCGCAGGCGGTGGTGATGGGCACCTGGTACGCAGGCTTCGAGGGCACGCCCGATCGGTTTCTGCACCTCAACTTCGACGGCACCTTCCGCTACTCGTACGAGCCGTTCGACACGAAGCGAAACCAGGAAAAGGTGGTGCCGGGCAACTACGACGTCTCCGCGTCACGGCTGGTGTTCGAGATCGGCGGCAAGAAGCGCGCGGTGAAGTTCTCGAGAGAGCCCAGCGCGAAGAAGTCTGGGTTCACGCTGAGCTTCGACGGAGAACTGCCCGAGGAGCTCAAGGGTCCCTGGCGTTCGGTGCCCTGACTCGAGGCCGCAGAGAAGCGGGTCAGCGACCCGCCGAGGCCAGCGACCCGCCGAGGCCAGCGACCCGCCGAGGCCAGCGCAGGAAATCAGGCGTGGGCGGAAGCGGGCTTCTTGCCCTTCGATGAGAACCTCGAGAAGAACTCGAGGATCTCCTTCTTTGCGGTGGGGTAGTCGCTCGCGTCGCTGAATTCGGACTCGAGGAAGATGCCGCCGCACGACTCGCACGTGTCGTAGCTCAGGGGGCTGGACTTCTGCCCCCCCACGACTCGAACCAGATCGACCTGGCAGTCGGGGCACTGTCCACACATGGCCTCTGGATCGACCTTCCCGCCGATGCTTTCGAGACCAGGAAGGTTGTGGTGCAGCAACGTGCGGTTGAGGTCTGAGACGTCGACCCACAGGCCTCCGCATTCACTGCACTTGCGAAGCGTCTGGTCGTCACCTTCGAGATTGACCATTTCGACGCCGCAGCTCGGGCACTCCATTGTGTGGTTCTTCTCCTGTTGGGGTTGAGCACGAAGAGTAGCGACCCCTGATCATGGAACGCAAGGCGCGTCGTCGCCCGAAGAGACGAATCTCATTTCTCTTTCACGCGACGAATGTCGGCCCCGAGGGCGCTGAGCTTCTTCTCGAGCCGCTCGTACCCGCGATCGAGGTGGTACACGCGGCCCACCGTCGTACGCCCCTCGGCGCTCAGGCCCGCCAGGACGAGGGAAGCCGAGGCACGCAAATCTGTCGCCATCACCGGCGCACCGGAAAGGTGTCCCACCCCGCGAACGACGGCGGTGTGCCCATCGACGGTGATGTCGGCGCCCATGCGACGCAGTTCGGCCACGTGCATGAAGCGGTTCTCGAAGATGTTCTCGGTGATGACCGAGGTGCCCTTCGCGGTGCACAGCAACGCCATGAGCTGCGCCTGCATGTCAGTGGGGAAGCCGGGGTGTTCGCGGGTCTTGATGTCGACCCCGCGGATGGGCTCCTTCACGCTGCAGCGCACACCATCACCCTCGACGCGAATGTGGCAGCCCGCTTCCCGGAGCTTTTGAATGACGGGCTCGAGGTGCTCGGGGGAACACCTCTTCACGAGCACGTCGCCCCCCGTAATCGCTGCGGCGACCAGCAGGGTGCCGGCCTCGATGCGGTCGGGGATGATGGCGTGGTCGACGGGCTTGAGCTCATCGACGCCGTCGACGGTGATGATGTCGCTGCCGGCGCCTGAGATGCGTGCGCCCATCTTGTTGAGCACCCGAGCCAGCTCTTCGATCTCGGGTTCGCGCGCGGCGTTCTCGATGATGCTCCGGCCCCTCGCGAGCACGGCGGCCATCAGCACGTTCTCGGTGCCGGTGACGGTGATGAGATCGAAGGTGACGGTGTTGCCCTTGAGCCGCTTCGCGCGCGCCTCGACGTAGCCTTCCTGGAGATCGATCTCCGCGCCGAGCGCCTCGAGGCCCTTCAAGTGCTGATCGATCGGTCGGGCGCCGATCGCGCAGCCACCGGGCATCGACACGCGCGCGCGGCCGTAGCGGGCGAGCAGCGGGCCGAGCACCAGCACCGAGGCGCGCATGGTCTTCACCAGCTCGTACGGCGCTTCGGGGGTGATGCCCTTGCCGACGGGCACTTCGATGCGCACCACGTCGCTTTTCTTACCGGTGAGGCGCTCTGACGAGCAGCCCATGGTGTCGAGCACCTGGAGCATCGTCTTCACGTCGGCGAGGCCGGGCACGTTGCGGAAGGTGTGCTCACCGGCAGCGAGGAGCGAGCTCGCGAGGATCGGCAGCGCCGCGTTCTTCGCACCTGACGCGTGCGTCTCGCCCTTGAGTGGTCCGTTGCCCTTGATGACGATCGAATCCATGACTCCCTTTCAAGCCCGACCCAGCGCGAGCCGGTCGTGTCGGCCGAGATCCTTCTCGATGCGAACGTCGCGGTAGCCCGCCCGCGTCAGCTTCTCTTTCACCGCGTCGCCCTGGTCCTCGCCGATCTCCAGTGCAAGGAGCCCGCCCGGCTTGAGCCGCTTCACCGCCGCGGTGATCAACTGGTCGACGATCTGCAACCCGTCGGGGCCGCCATCGAGGGCGCTGCGGGGCTCCTGCTGCACTTCTTTCTGCAACCCCGCGATCTCGCCCGACTTCACGTAGGGAGGGTTGCTGACGATCACGTCGAACGTGGCGCCCTCGGGCACAGGCGCGAAGAGATCGCCCTGAAAGAACGTGACGCGGCCATCGACACCGAGGGTGATGGCGTTGGCCTTCGCGACCTCGAGGGCCGGGGCCATGAGGTCGGTCGCCCACACCGAGGCCTGTGGCCGTTCAGCCGCGATGCTGATCGCGATGCAGCCGCTGCCGGTGCAGAGATCGAGCACCCGCGTCGCCGCGTCTTTCTTCACGTCGCGCAACACGGCCTCGACGAGCAGCTCGGTCTCGCCGCGGGGGATCAACACCCGCGCGTCCACGGCGAACTTCCGGCCGTAGAACTCGCGAGTCCCCATCAGATACTGCGTGGGCTCACCGGCGAGGCGCCGCTGAATCAGCCCGCGGTACGTCGCCAGCTCGTCCTTCGAGAGCGGACGATCGAGATCCATGTACAGCTTCACGCGGGGCAGCGAGAGCACGTGCGAGAGCAGCAGCTCGCTCGTCAGCCGCGCGTCCTCGAGCTTCTGCTTCTCGAAGTGCCCACGCGTCCAATCGAGCACGCGGCGAATGGTCCAGGTCTCAGTCATGGTGTTCTCCCTCTCCCTGCGAACGCGGGGAGAGGGCCGGGGTGAGGGGCCATTTCGTCACGAGCGCTCCTGCTGCTTGAGCGCTTCCGCACGGAAGAACGTGGTCAACGCGTTCAACACGTCCTCAATATCCCCCGCCATCGCGCCGGGCAGGTTGTGTCGCGTGAACCCAATCCGATGATCCGTCATCCGGTCCTGCGGGAAGTTGTAGGTGCGGATCTTCTCGCTGCGATCGCCGGTCCCGACCTGGCCCTTGCGCATCGCATCGCGCTCGTTGCGGATCTTCTCCTGCTCCATCTCGTACAGCCGGGTGCGCAGCATCTTCATCGCCATCGCGCGGTTCTTGAGCTGGCTCTTCTCCTGCTGGCACTTCACGACGATGCCGGTCGGCTTGTGAATGAGGCGCACGGCCGAGTCGGTCGTGTTCACGCTCTGCCCACCGGCCCCGGTCGACCGCATCACCTGCAGCTCGATGTCGGCGGGGTTGATCGTCACGTCGGCCTCTTCGGCCTCGGGCATCACGGCAACGGTGATGGTGCTGGTGTGAATGCGCCCTTGCGTCTCGGTCGCGGGCACGCGCTGCACGCGGTGCACGCCCGATTCCCACTTGAGCGAGCTGTACACGTTGTCGCCGGCGAGGGTGATGGTGGCGTCCTTGATCCCGCCCTGGTTCCCGGAGCTCACGTCGATCAACTCCGACTGCCACCCGCGGCGCGCGGCGTAGCGGAGGTACATCTGCATCACTTCCTCAGCGAAGAGCGCCGCCTCGTCCCCGCCGGCCGCCGACCGAATCTCGATGATGACGTTCTTCTCGTCGTTGGGATCCTTCGGCAGCAACAGCAGCTTGAGCGCTTCTTCCAGCGCGGCGTGCTTCGCCTCGAGCGAGGGCAGCTCTTCCCTGGCGAGCGCCTTCATCTCGGCGTCGCCCGACTCCGCGAGCTCCTTGTTCCCGGCGATCTCCTGTCGCAGCTTCTTGAAGACACGCCAGGTGTCGACGAGCTTTTCGATCGACGCGCGCTCGCGCGAGAGCTTCTGCAACCGAGCCGAGTCAGCGAGCACGGCAGGGCTCGAGAGGTCGGCGGTGAGCCGCTCGAAGCGTTGTTCGACCTCGTCGAGCTTCTCAATCAAAGCCCGCGCCGTGTACGCGCCCACCCACCACGGAGCAACGGTGATGTTGCCGCCGTTTCTCTGCTCGGGTAGTCAGGCGCCCATCACACGCATCACCCGGAGAATCCCATGCCCGCCGTCAAGTCGAACCGGAGCAAGAAGAAGCTGAAGAACCGCGCGAAGGTGAAGAAGCACGCGCTCAAGCGCCGCCGCGTGCGCGCTCGCAAGGCGAAGGGCAAGTACTGAGCCGAAGCTCAGTCGAACAACTCACAAGCCGGCGTCTGGACTCTGTTCCGGCGCCGGCTTGATGTTTTTCAGCTGGGGAATCGTCGCGGGGAACGCCTTCGACAGGTTCGCCAGATGCCGCAACACCACGTCGGCCTTCTCTCCCTCGGCAAGGTACGGCTGCACGGGGATGTCGGGGAACGCGTCGCTGTACGCGGGGATCACCTTCGTCGACTTGATCGCGCTCTTCGTGATCTTCAGTTCGAGCAGCGCCGTCTTCTTGTCCTTCGGGTCCCAGTTGCCGCCGAAGACGAAGTTCCCCAGCGAGTACGCGATGGGCGCGCCCTTGTAGATCTCGATGCCCTGCAGCACATGCGGGTGCGAGCCGAGCACCGCCGAAGCGCCGACGTCGATCGCGAAGTGGCCTGCTTCGATCTGGTACGGCTCCGGCTGCCCCTTGGACTCGCGACCCCAATGGAAGAAGGGGATCACGTGATCCGCCTTCTGCTTCGCCGCGCGAATGTCGGCCTCGAGCATCTTCTTCAGCTCGCCAAGGTCGTTGAAGTGCCCCGCGACCCCCGGCTGCTCAGTCGTCGCGATGACGGCCGGCGGCTCGATGTTGCGGTCTCCAAGGAAGAAGTACCCGAGGAAGGCGATCTTCACGCCGTTCTTCTCGACGATCGCCGGCTCGCGCGCCTCGCTCAGGCTCCGCCCCGCACCGAAGTGCACGATCTGGTTCGTGTCGAGCGTGTTGATGGTGTCGAACAGCCCCTCGGGGCCGTAGTCGATCATGTGGTTGTTCGCGAGCGACACCACGTCGACCCCGCCCGCGATTAGCGCCGCCACCAGCTCGGGCTTCGCGCGGAAGTTGAAGTTCTTCGCGATCTTCTCGCCCTTTTCAGTGAACGGGCACTCGAGGTTCACCACAAAGAGATCGGCCTTCTTCGTCAGCGCGCCGACCTGCTCGAAGCCCCAGCCGAGATCCTTCTTCTTCTCGGTGACGAACTCCTCATAGTGGTACCCGAGCGTGACGTCGCCCGAGACGACCACGGTCACCTCCGAAGAGGTGGGTGGGGCGGCCAGAACGAGGTGCATCAGGACGGAGGCGACCATCTTTGTTATTCCATCCTGCATGCCCCGCGAGAAGGACACCATCGCTTCCTCCGACGAGCACAACTCGAGGGGCATCGAGCTCGCAGACCGCGGCTGGCTCGACGAAGCGGTCAAGGAATTCAAGAAGGCGATCGAGCTCGATCCCAACTCCTCGCACGCGTACGACAACCTCGCGACGGTCTTCGCAGAGAAAAAGCAGTACCGCGAAGCCCTCGAGGCCTACCTCACGGCGCTGCGCCTCGAACCCGACAGCGCCACCGCGCACTACAACCTCGCCTGCTTCCTCTCGCAGCACGCGTTGGAATTCGCGATCTCCGAATACAAGACGGCCATCGAGTACGAGCCCGACTACCCCGACGCCCACCTGAACCTTGGCCTCACCTACGCCGACGCGGGCCAGGAAGAAGAGGCCGAGCGCGAGCTGAAGACGGCCATCGAGCTCGAGCCGACAGACGCTTTCCCTCGACACGAGCTGGCAGGCTTGCAGATGGATCGCGGTGACTACCGCTCGGCGATCGCGCAGCTGAAGGAAGTCACGCGCCTCGAGGCCGAGAACTTCGAAGGCTGGCTCGATCTCGGCATCTGCTACGCGCAGAAGGGCTTCTACGCCGAGGCCGAGCGCGCGTACGAGACGGCGAAGGCCCTGCGCAACGACGACCTCCTGCTCACCTACAACCTCGCCGCGCTCTATGCGCAATGGGGCCGCAGGGCCGAAGCCATCGAGCACCTGAAGATCGCCGTCACGCTCGATCGCGCGCTCGTGACCGACTGGCTCAAGGCCGACCCGATGTTCGAGTCCCTCGAGGGGGACGCCGAGTTCGAGGCGCTGCGCTGATGGAAGTCTGGGCGCTGGTCGGTGCGCTGGGCCTGGTCCTGGCCAACGGCTTCTTCGTCGCGATCGAGTTCGCGCTGGTGAAGGTGCGCCAGACGCAGCTCGAGACCCTCGTGGAGCAGGAACGCCCCGGCGCCGCGAACGCGCTGACGATGCGCAAGAACCTCGACGTGTGGCTCTCCGCGTCGCAGGTCGGCATCACGCTCGCGTCGCTGGCCCTCGGGTGGATCGGTGAGCCCGCCTTCGCCAGCCTCGTCGAGCCGCTGGTCTCGAAGCTCGCTCCCTCGACCGAGGCGGGCCAGGCCATCGCGCACACCATCGGGGTGATCTTCGCGTTCACGATCATCACCTTCCTGCACATCGTGATCGGTGAGCAGGTGCCCAAGACCATCGCCATCGCGCAGGCCGAGCGCACTGCGGTGCTGTTGTCGTGGCCGATGCGGGTGTTCTACCTGCTGTTCTACCCGGTGATCGCGCTGCTCAACGGCGGCACGCGCCTGGTGCTCAAGCTCTTCGGCCTGACGCAGGGTGGGGAAGCGCACGGCGAAGTGCTGAGCGAAGACGAGCTGAAGATGATCTTCGCGTCGTCGGCCGAAGCGGGCGGCATTCAGGGCGCCCGGGCCGAGCTGCTCGCGCGCGCGCTGTCGATGGTCGAGAAGACGGCGCGCCAGGTGCTGGTGCCGCGCTCGCAGATGAAGTCGCTCGATCTCGATCTGACGCTCGAAGAGAACCTGCAGGAAGCGTGGTCGTCGGGTCACACCTGGTTGCCGGTCGTGCGCGGCTCGCTCGATCGCGTCGAGGGCCTCGTCAACGTGAAGGACCTCTTCTATCTGCACGGGCGCCACGAGCTGAAGTCGCTCGCGCAGGTGCAGCGGCCGGTGCTCTTCGTGCCCGAGAACATCACGCTCGAGCAGTTGCTCGCTGAGTTCAAGCGCCGCAACAAGCAGATCGCCGTCGTGGTCGATGAGCACGGAGGCACCTCGGGCCTCGTCACTCTCGCTGACGTCGTCGCCGAACTGGTGGGCAAGGTCGCCGAGCTCGGTCGCAAGACCGAGCCGATGCAGAAGCTCCCCGGTGGCAAGCTCGAGCTGCCCGGCACCGCGCAGCTCGACGACATCGAGCACACGCTGGAGGTCGAGTTCGACGTCGACAAGACCCAGGTCACCACCATCGCCGGCTTCCTGATGGCGAAGCTGGGCAGGGTGCCCGTCGCCGGCGACGTGTGGATGATGGAGGAGTACCGCGTCGTCGCCGTGAACACCGACGGCCCGCGCGTGGTCACGGTGCGCATCGAGCCGCGCGCGACGAAGACCAGCGTCTCCGCTGCGTCGCTCGAACCCGTGAAGTGAAGCGACTACTCGGCGTGAACTTCGACGCCCGCGCGCCGAAGCACCTCGAGCGCGTTCGTCGTCGTCACCACGCCCTCCCGAAGCCGGTAGTCGAAGGTCATGTCGCCGTTCTTCATCTCGTCGCGGAAGTGAACGTTGCGAATGTGCTCGGGCCTTTCCTTCGCGAGCTCGCAGATCGACAGGTCATGGGTCGTCACCGCGCCCGCCGCTCCGAGGTCGAGCAGCATCAACATCAACTGCCGGCTCGCGATCTGCCGCTCTCGCGCGTTGGTGCCCATGAACAGCTCGTCGAGAAAGAACAGACAGCGATCGCGGTGCGTCTTTGCCGTGTCGAGCACGGTCTTGATGCGCGTCACCTCAGCGTAGAAGTACGACATGCCGCGCTCGAGCGAGTCCTTCACGCGCATGCTGGTCAGCACCTGCACTCGGCTCACCTTCATCGACTTTGCGCACACGGGCAGCCCGGCCAGCGCCATCACGGTGTTCAAGCCCGTCGCGCGCATCAGCGTGGTCTTGCCGCTCATGTTCGATCCGGTGATCACCATCGCGCTGCCAGGGCCTTTGAAGCTCACGTCGTTGCGCACCGGCTTCTCGAGGAGCGGATGGCCGAGCTCGACCGCCTCCACCATCACCGGGCTGTCGCTGACCTCGGGGAACGCGTCGTCGGGCCGCTCGAAGTGCCAGCCGGCGAAAGACGACAGCGCCTCCAACTCGGCCAACGCCTCGAACCACTTCCGCACGCCCTTGCCGTACGACTCGCGCCACCGATCGAGTCGGAAGAGCACCAGGAGATCCCACAACGTCAGCGCGTTGATGATGGGGTGCATCTGGCCCGAGTGCTTGAGCTCGGCCAGCGCGAGCAACCTCGTGAAGTGCTGCAGCCGCGTCGAGACGGGGGGGCCGTCCTGAAGACCTTTCTGCAATACGCTCAGCCGCTCGCCCTTGAACTTCTGTGCGTCGATCGCCCGGAAGGTCTCTTCGAAGCGCACGAACCCGCGCTCACCCAGCGTCACCGCGTTCCACATCGCGGCGATCGGCTTGCGCGTTGCGAGAATGATCGCGATCTGCGCGAGCAGACCAATCCAGAAGGGCAGGGCGGTGATGAGCTCGTTGGCTGCGAAGAAACCCGCGCCGAGCGTGAACACCGGCAACACGTGAACGATGGGCCACGCCCAGCGAATGCCGGTGAGCGACGAGGGCGCCTCTGCCCATTCGAGGAAGCGAGAGGGGTTCGCCTTGTCTTTCTTGCTGGCCAGTCGTGACTCGGCGACCAGGCTCTGGCGGAAGTCGAGCTCCGGCCCCAGCTCCTTCACCGCTGCTTGCCGCGAGCGCACTTCGTCTGCGTTCGGCGCCGGCTCCAGCAACCAGCCAAACAACCGCGCTTCGCCTGCGGCCGTGCCCGTGTCGTCGAGCCGCTGAAAGAGGCTGCCCTTGCCCGTCAGATCGAGATCGCCGCCATACACGTGCCCGTCGGGGATCTTCCCTTCACCGGTGGAAGGGAAGTCGTGCCACTTGCCGTCGAGCCGCTGGAGACCGCGCTGGTTCAGGCTCAGCTTCACCTTCGAAAATTCCTCCTCGCGGAGGACCCGGGCGTGCACGATCGCGAGGGCGACGTAGCCGGCGAGTGACGCGAGCGAGGCCAACAACACCACCGACCCCGGCACGCCGGCCAACGAACTCAGCTTGTCTTGAAAGATGCGCGCCAACAGCAGCCCGACGAAGCCCAGGAACGTCGCCATGCGACCGTTCGCCAACCGCGCGCCCTGCCGATCCAGCGCCGCCAGCGCCGTCGTGTACCGCGCGACCCTCGACTCGTATTCCCCTCGTGCGTCAGCCATCGGACGCCACTTCTGGTTGAACTGCCTCCGGACTGCCAGCGCCATTGACAAAACGGCCTTGTTCAAGTGTGGCAATGTAGGACGACAAGAGGTTGACCATGGATTCGGGAATGTGACAAACGCCTTGATACACGTTGGGTTTGTGTCGGGTTCGCGCCGGGTCCCCTCACCAATCGTCCGGTCCGCAGGAGAACGCGTAATGAAATCGTGGTTCAAGCTGTTGGTCTTCGGGTCGTTTTTGGCCGTTGCGACGCAAGCCTGCGAAGGCTGCCGTGCGGGGCCGCAGGTGCGAGCAAAGGGCGAAGTTCGCATCTTCTACACCGACGCGACCGGCAACCAGGTCTCAGGTGAGAACGGCCTCTATGAATTCGGCACCGTCTCAATGGGCAAAACCGAGACGAAGAAGCTGACCATCAGCAACGTGGGTCTCGGCACACTGACGATTCAGAAGTTCGCGAAGACGAGCGGTGACAATGCCAAGGTCGGCGCGTTCATCGACGAGAATCCTCCCGTTTTCAGCGTCGCGTTCAACAGCGAAGTCACCGTCGGGTCAGGTGATTCCGTCGATTTCGACATCGTTTTCTCGCCCCCCGTGAAGGAGGGCGTCCCGCAGTTCGATCACGAGACGGTGCTCCTGATGACCTCCGGCGATGTGGAGCTCGGCAAGGAGAACGCGGTCATCACCCTCCGGGGCACGGCCGTCTCCGGTGAGTGCGACCTGCCGGCCAGCATCGACTTCGGCGCAGTCGCGCGCGGCGACTCGCTGGCGATTCCGTTCGACTACTCGAACATGCGCCCCATCGACACCAACGCGTACCTCGGCGCGATCGAGTCGCAACAGGGCGACGGCATCTTCGTCATCTCGGCCGACTCTCCCAAGGGCGAGTTCCTGCTCCCCGCGATGCGCACCAAGACGGCGACCTTCACCTTCAAGCCGACCGAAGAGCGTGACTACATCGCGACGGTGCGCATGCGCCGCGCCGATGGCTGCCCCGAGAAGCCGGTTCGTCTCGTCGGCACCGGCGTCGACCAGGTCCTCAAGTGGACGCCTGCGGTCGTCGACTTCGGGTACGCGCCCCCGGGCACCACCGTTGCCGGCGAGGTCACCTTCCGCAACAGCTCGTCGCGCGCCATCACCGTCAGCGCCGTGCAGACCCGCGAAGGCAGCAACCCCTCTGTGGTCTACAAGGTGACCGAGAGCGATACGAGCGACCTCACGAAGATCACCGTGCCCGCTGGTGTTCGCGACCCGATGACCAACACCATCACGCCAGGCACCCAGCTGGTGAAGCTCAGCTTCAAGCCGCTCGTGCTCGGCCCTCGCGCCGGCCAGTTGGTGGGCACCACCACGCTGATGAGCCAGCCGATGATCAGCGTCACCCTCCGTGGCGTGGGTGGCGGCCCTGACATCGACGTGACCCCGGCCGGCACGCTCAACTTCGGCCGCATCGCGTATTTCGCCAACGCCTCGCCTGCCTCCTTCGCCACCCGCAAGTTGACGGTGCGCAACGTCGGCACGCGCCCCACGCCTGCCGACCCGCGTGCCAACCTGAAGCTCGGCCAGGCTGATGGCTCTGGTGGCTTCGCGCGCCCCTATTGGGAAGTGACCGCGATGGCCGGTTCCGACTTGAGTGAGATTTGTATTGGCGCCTTCGACACCATGACCGGAATGTGCAGCAACGACCTGCCTTCGTCGGGCGCGGGCCGATACGACCCGGTGCAGGGCCTCGAGGCTGGCGGCGCAACGAGCCTGCTCGACATCCCCGTGCGCGTGACGCCCAACGGCCTTGGCATGCGCTCGTTCCAGGTGAAGATCTTCTCGAATGACCCCGACGAGTCCGTCACCACCGTCACCGTGACGGCGAACTCGGTGATGTTGCCCCCCTGCGACGTGGAGATCACCCCCATCGCGCTGCAGTTCGGCATCGTGTCGCCCCCCAGCGTGAAGGATCTGGGCTTCACCATTCGCAACCGGCTGACGGGGCCGAATGACCTCTGCCTGATGAGCAACCTCCAGCTCCTGCCGGAGACGGGCACGCCAGTGGGCATGCCAGCTGTTTTCTCGCTGCCCGGTGGTCCGGTGAACGAGCTCGAGCTGATGCCCGGAGAGACCCGTCAGATCATGGTGCGCGCGTGGCCGCAGGGCATGCTGCCTCCGGTTCCCGCTCAGGTGGTGGGGAAGGTGGCGTTCAACCTCGCCGATCCCATCGCGCCGCAGCGTGAGGTGACCGTCACGGCGACCATCGCTAGCAGCTGCCTCACCATCTCGCCGAGCACCCTCAACTTCGGCACGGTGAAGAAAGACTGCAACTCGCCGCCGCGTCAGTTCCAGGTCTACAACGCGTGCTCCACCGACGTGGTCATCAACAGCTCATCGATGGGCTCGGCCGCTGGCGAGCCCCCCGGTGGCCCGAACTGCTCTGGTTCCGCGCCTTGCCCGGAGTACTTCGTGGTTGCCGGCATCCCTCCCGGTACGCGCGTGGGTCCTGGTTCGACGACGCCCGTCACGTTCTCGCTGCGCTACCGCCCCATCAACTTCGGCCCCGACACGGGAGCCTTTGTGATCAACGTCACGCAGAACGGCCAGATGCTGGACTACGTGGTCGCGCTTCAGGGCGTCGGCGACAACCAGGGTCTCAACACCGATACCTTCCGTCAGGACACCAAGCCCAAAGCTGACATTCTCCTCGTCATCGACGACTCGTGCTCGATGGGCGACAAGCAGAACTCGCTGTCGCAGAACATGGCCGCGTTCCTTCAGTACGCGACCAGCAACCAGGTTGACTTCCAGATCGGCGTGACCAACACCGAGCTGACCGACCCGGACCGCGGCAAGCTCTGCAACGGTCAGGGTAGCGCGAGCGTGGGCAGCTGCGAGAGCCACGGCAGCAAGATCCTCCGGCCGACGACGCCCAACTTGCAGACCGAGTTCGCGTCGCTCGTGAAGGTCGGAACCAGCGGCTTCTCGGAGTCGTGCATGGAGCCGGCGACCCGCGCGCTGACCGCGCCGATCATCACCGACCCTGCGTCGAACGCTGGCTTCCTCCGCAACGACGCCGTGCTCGCGGTGGTGTGCATCACCGACGCACGTGATCAGGCGCCGCAGGCCCCGGTCTTCTACTTGAACCAGCTCATCAATATTAAGGGTGCGCAGCGGGCGAGCCAGTTCACCTACAACGTCGTGGGGCCGTTCCTGCCGAGTTCGCCCTCGGGCTGCGCGTACGATGACCCGAACGACACCCGGCACGACTTTCTGGTCTCGCAGACCAACGGCGTGAAGGAAGAGATCTGCACCCCGAACTGGGCGACCTCGCTCGAGCGCATCGGCAAGAACGCGTTCGGCTACCGCACGAACTTCTTCCTGACCTCTCGCCCCGACCTCATGGCCGGGCCGATCCAGGTGGCGATCGATGGAATGCCGATCCCTGCAGTTGATCCCAACCCTCTCACCATGTCGCGCATCTGGACGTACGACGCGACGAACAACTCGGTGAACTTCGAGCCGCTGTACGTGCCTGAGCCGGGCAAGACTTTGACCATCACGTACATCGCCGAGTGCCTCTGATCGCGCGCTGACTTGATTCCGGGAGACGTGGCCTTGTTGGTCACGTTCTCCCGGCTTTGATTTTGGAGAACGATGTGACGAAGCTCCCACTCCTCGGCGTTGCCGCTGCCCTGACGCTCGCCACCACGGCGTCTGCACAGCTCCCCACCGTGATTGTCTCGAGTCAGCCGTATGTGTCGCTGACTGGCGCGACCACCATCAACTACTCCGACGGAGACGACGAGGGGGTCCTGGTCCCTCTGGGCTTTACGTTCCCTTACTTCGGCGTGAACTACACGCACGTGATGGTGAACACGAACGGCTTCGTTCTGCCCGCCGTCGCCAGCACGACGACCTGCCAGGGGACCTTTTCAGGTTGTCTGAGCAACGTCGGGTTTCCGAGCACCTCGGCGCCGAGCAGCGCGGCTCCGATGATCGCCGGGTGGTGGGACGATCTCGATCAGGGCGCTGCAGGCACCATTCGCTACGTGGCGGGTGCTGGCGTCTTCACAGTCGAGTGGTCGGGGGTGCAGCGCTACAACAGCGCCGGGGCGCTCGTGACCTTCCAGATTCGGGTTGAGGCGTCAGGGGCCTTCACCATCCACTACGGCTCGGTCGTTGGGAGCGCGACGGCGTTTCAAGCGTCGGCGGGCTTCCAGAACGCGACGGGGACCCTGGGGGCGAATGTGATCTCCGGTTGCGCGACGACCTCGACCTGCGCTGTGGCGAACTTCGTACCCAACGCGCTGGTTCGCGTGGGTGAGCCGAATGAGGCCGACCTCGCGGTGAGCTCCGTTGCGATCGCCAACTTCGTCATGGCGGGAGACGGCAACCTCAGCTTCGACGTGACGTCGGTGCTGCGCAACTTTGGTCGCACGCCGGCCAACAACGTCAACTGGCGGGCCTATCTCTCTCGCGATCAGCAGCTCAGCATCACGGCCACCGACGGTGGCGCCGACATCCAGGTCGCGGGCGGAGGCCCGGTCGACTTCCCGGCGGTCGATGGTGGCTTCACGGCTGACGGAGGGCTCGCGATCGTGACGGTCAACGCCAGCGCTGCGACGACGGTCGCACCTCCTACCGGAGAGTACTTCGTGCTGGTCCAGGTCGATTCAGACGGTACGGTGATGGAAGCGTCTGAGACCAACAACGTCGGCTCGACCCCGGCCGCTTTCGTTCAGGGTACCGACCTTCAAGCGACCTCGGTCTCGGGCCCCGTCACCACCGGCGGCGGCAACATGGAGATGATCCCCGTCAACTTCTTCAACCGTGGCACGACCTCGGCGGGCACCGCGACCTTCCGTGTGTTGCTCAGCGTTGATCAAGTCTTCGATCAGTCTGACTTCGAGATCTTCAGCACCACCCGCATCGTGACTGGCGGCCAGACCATCAACGAGACGTTGGCGGTCACCATGCCTCCCAACATCCCCAACGGTCAGTTCTACTACCTGCTGCAGATCGACCCGGCGAACACCATCACCGAAGCGAACGAGACGAACAACGTGGTTGCCTCGTCAGCCAGGGTTGACGTGCGCCGCGCGGACCTGCTCGCCGAACAGGTGAGCTTCTTGAACCCGGTTACCAACCTCGAGACCACGGTGGCCCGCTTCGGTGAGACAGCGCGCATGCGCGTGCGCTTCCGCAACACGGGCGGGGCCAACGCGAACAACTTCCGCGTGGCGATGGTGCTCTCGACCGACTCTTCGTTGTCCCTCCTCTCAGACAAGTACGTCTGCGATCAGGTCATCGTGCAGACGGTGCCCGCGACCACCTCGACCGAGGCGATCATCGAGTGCCCGTTGCCGCTGCGCGACAGCGCGATGGTCGCGTACCCCACGGGTCCCTACTTTCTGTTCGGCGTGGTCGACGCCACCGGCGCCGTGTTCGAGAGCAACAAGGCGAACAACAGCCTGATGGTGGGGCCGGTGCGCATCACGGCGCCCGGCGCAGATCTCGCCGTCACCACGGTCACCGCGCCGGCCTCTGCAGGCGTTGGTGAGATCATCCCCGTGGTGCGCACGCTACGCAACCTGGGCAACGTCGACGCGACGGCAGTGCCGTACCGCTTTTATGCGTCGGCCAACGACATCATCACCACCGACGACGTGTTGTTGCCGATCATCGACAACTCGGGCTCGCGCAATGAGGGCACGGTGACGCTCGCGCGTGGCCTCGGCGACACGCAGACCGAGTTGGTGCGGCTGCCAGGCACGATGCCGGCCGGCACCTACTACATCGGGTGTGTCATCGACCCCGACTTGGCGACCCCCAACGACCTCGACACGACGAACAACTCGATTGCGTCATCAACAATGCTGATCGCCCCCTCGTCTCTACGTGTGGTGAACACGGCGCTGCCCGACGCCGTCATCGGCCGGCCCTACAGCTTCCGCTTGTCGGCGGTGGGCGAGCAGGGCGCTTCGATGTGGCGCATCGACAACTCGGCAGGTGATGCTCCGGCGTGGCTCTCGATCGGCGCCACCGACGGCCTCCTCACGGGGAGCCCGACCGGCGCGAGCGGCTCGCAGGTCGTCGGCGTGACGGTGCTGCTCGAGAACGCGGGGCGTCAGGCGGCGGTGCGGCTCGCCCTGCGGGTTCTGCCCACGACTTCTGCGGTCGACATCACCACCAGTTCCTTGCCCGCCGTCGTGAACAGCGCCAGCTCGCAGTACCAGTTCGCGCTCGGGGCGGCCGGTGGTGTGGCCCCGTACGCATGGCGCGTGGTCGGCGGTACCTTGCCCACCGGCATGGCGCTGCAGGGTGACGGGCTGCTCTTCGGGGCGCCGCGCAACGCGATGAACGGCAACACCCCGCTCACCGTCGAAGTGCGTGACTCCCTTGGTGGCCGCGCCCAGAAGCAGCTCACGCTGCGCCTCATTGCAGCCGGCGCGATCACCTTCCGCACCGTCTCGATCCCCGACGCGCTCGTCGGTCAGGAATACTTGCAGGACATCGCGGTCGCCAATCAGGACAACTCTCCGCTCGCCAAGCCGCTGGTGTGGCGCGTGTCGGGCAACGTGCCGGGTGGCCTCGCGGTGACCCCTCAGGCTGAGCTCATCACTCTCAGCGGCCGGGCGACGCAGTCGGGCACCTTCAGCTTCACCATCAGCGTCGAAGACAACAACGGCCGCGCTGACTCTCTGGAATTCACCATGACCATTCATCCTCCCCGGTATCGCATTCTGGGCATGCTTCCCGAGGTGCTCCGCCCCGGCGAGTCGTTCACGCTGCAACTCTCGGTGTCGCCTTCCTCGTCCAACGCCACTTACAAGCTGGCCAGCGGTTCGTTGCCCCCTGGCCTCGGGCTCGACTCCGCAGGTCTCATCACCGGCACTGTGGCCTCCGACGGCGCGGAGGGCCTGTGGAGCTTCGTGGTCGAGGCTCGAGACAGCTCGGGCATGACAGGCCTGACTCCGATGGCCTTGCGCGTCGAGCGGCTGGCTCGGGCAGGCTGCAGCAGCACCGACGGCGCTCCGCTTTCGTTGCTTGCACTTGGCCTGATGCTCTTCACGTTCGGTCGTCGCCCGGCGCCCCGGTTCCCCCGTCGCCTTGCGGGACTTCTGGCCGGCGTGGTGCTGGTGCTGCCCACGGGCGCCCTCGCGCAGTACCAGGTCGTCGGCCCGACCCCCGCCACCTACACTCCGCTGACGGGCGGGGCAGCCACCACCGCGGGCAGCTCGATCACCGTGCCGTTCTCGATGCCTTTCTTCGACACCACCTTCACGACGGTGGCCATGTCGACCTACGGCTACCTGGCCATCGGTGGCTCCTATGCACTGACCTCGGCGAACCTCGGCATTCCGCACACCTCGACTTCGTCGTTCGTGCCGCAGCAGTTCATCGCGCCGTGGTGGGACGCCCTCGTCTCGACGACGACTGCGCCGGCCACTGCCTTCCGCTACCAGGTCACCGGCACCGCGCCGAACCGGGTCATGGCGTTCGAGTGGAGCTCGATCGGAGCCAACCTCACCTCGGCACGCATCGCCTTCCAGGTGCTCCTCTATGAGACCAGCGGTCGGATTCGCTTCGTCTACTCGACGGCGCTGCCTGGCACCGTTTCGTCTTCTGTGGGTCTGCAGAAGCAGAGCATGGTTGGCATCGCGGGCCTGTCCTGCGGGAGCACGGGCGCCTGCACGTCGGCCCAGTATCCGGCCGGGCAGGCGATGGACTTCTTCTTGCCCCCCGATCTCGAGATTACGGCCCTGTCTGCACCGCAGCTTGGCTACGCGGGCGTGCCCTTCCCTCAGACCGCCACGGTGCGCAACCGCGGCGGCCGTGACGCGGCTTCCGTGACGGTGCGCTTCTTCCTCTCGGCCGACGCGTTGCTGGATCAGATGACGGACACCATCATTGGCAGCACCACGGTGAACAACGTTCCGTCGCAAGGCACCGCTCAGGCCACCCTCAACGTGCCGCTCCCGGCCAATCTGATGGGCACGTCCTACTTCCTGTTCGCGGTGGTCGACCCCGACCGCGCCATCACTGAGCAGTCCGAGATCAACAACGTGTCGGCCCCTTCGGCACTGGGCATCGGGTCACCGACGGCCGATCTCGTGGTCTCTGCCTTCGCCGCACCCACCGTCGCCATGCCGGGCAGCACCCTTCAGGTTGCCCGCACCTTCCAGAACATCGGAAACGCGAACTCGAGCGCAGCCAGGTTCAGCTACTTCCTGTCGGACAACTCCTCCGTCAGCATCGCCGACAGGGCCCTCACCGTGGGCAATCTGGGGGCACTCACTGCCGGCCAGGTCGACATGGGCATGGACACCCTGACCCTCGCAGCCGATCTCGCGCCGGGTGTGTACTGGCTGGGCGTGTGCGTGAACTACGACTCGGCCACCTCGATGTTCGGGGGCTCGGAGATCACCATCGTCAACAACTGCTTCACGCAGGCGGCTTCGGTGCAGGTCTCCACCGGGGCAGTGACCGTTTCCACCTCGGCCTTGCCGATGGCCACCCAGTACGCCCCCTACGGTCTGCGCCTCGTGGCCACCGGCGGCACGGGCGTCTACACGTGGGAGCTCGGTTCGGGCTCGCTGCCCGCGGGCATGTCGCTTTCGAACTCAGGTGACTTCGTGGGTTCGCCGTCGAGCGCCGGCACCTTCTCGTTCGATGTGAAGGTCACCAGCGGCACGCTCACCGACACCCGGCCTCTTTCGCTGACAGTGATGGCGGGCGGCTTGCCGCTGGTCATCGTCGATCAATCGCTCACCGCAGCGCAATTTGGTCGGGCGTTTTCGACCAACCTCGTGGCCGTGGGCGGTAAGCCACCCTACACGTGGAAGGCGCTCGATCTCGAAGAGCTGCCTCTGGGCGTTGGCCTGGCGACCGATGGTCTTCTCGAGGGCCGCCCCCTCGAGGCGGGTGACTTCGCCTTCTCGGTCGAGGTTGAAGACAGCGCAGGTGGGAAGGTCTCTCGTGAGCTGAACCTGAAGGTCGTGACCCCGACCTCCCTGTCGATCGCCACCGCCGCCATCGAGACTGCCTCAGTGGGCCGCGAGTACCTCCAGCCGCTCGCGGCGGTGGGTGGTACGGCGCCGTACGCCTGGACGCTGATTCGTTTCCAGGAACTGCCAGAGAACATCACCGACGCACCGGGGCCGGCCGTGAGCCGTCAGCCGACCGACATGAACGACCCCTGGCCTGCCGACTTCGGGATCGAGATCATCGATGGCGATACTGCCGACTACCTTGGCGGAGCGCCGCGGCGTGCAGGCCTCTTTTCGATCACGCTGAAGGTCGTCGACGGCGCTGGAACCGAAGACACGGCGAGCCTGCTGCTGCGGGTGAGCTACCGCGACGGTCTGGCCATCACGACGCTCCAACTGCCGGACGCGTTCGTGGGGCAGCCCTATCAGGTGCGGCTCTCCCACAACGGCGGCGGCGGTGCAGTGGGCCTGCAGTTCTCGACCCCCTGCATTCAGCAGGCAGTTCGCCCCGGCGAGTTCCAGTGCGCGGCGAGCGAGCCACTCCAGCGCCTGCCCGCGGGCCTGTCGCTGGCGGCCGACGGTACGATCCTCGGCACCCCGAACGCTGAAACGGGCACCTACTCGTTCCTCGTGAAGGTGACTGACGCGTCTGGCCGTCAAGACGTCCGCGCTCTGGCGATTCGGCTTCGCCCTGACTTCGCGCTCGACCGCTCCGGTTGTTCGAGCGTCGGGCTCGATCCCTCCTTGCTGGCCCTGGCGCTCGCGACCCTCGCGCTGCGTCGCCGCCGCTGACTTCGGCTGAAGAAAGAGAACCCCTGAGTATGTGGAAGAACCTCTGTGTGGCGGCCCTGGCCGCCGGTGTGATGGGCGCCGTCGGAGCCTCCTGTGGCGGCGTGAAGAATGTCTGTGTCGACCGCAACATTCGCTGCTCTGCACCTCTGATCTGCGATCCGGGTGACGGCGTCTGTAAGTGCGGCGGGCGCGGCGGCATCATCTGTGGCGCGGGCAGCGTTTGCGATCCGGTCGCCAACACCTGCGTCTCCAAGAAGTGCGACAACATCGACTGTACCGACAAGCCCGGTACGAGCTGCGATGTGCTCGACGGTCAGTGCAAGTGCGGTGGCACCGGCGGCAGCGTGTGTGCCACGGGCGAGATGTGCAACCCCAACGCGCGCACCTGCGTCGCCACCTCGAACTGCAACGAGGTCGCGTGCCCGTTCAACCAGACCTGCGACTCCGTCACGGGTCGCTGCCTGTGCGGCACGGCGACCTGCACCCCCGGCCAAACCTGCACTGTCGACGCTGCACAGCAGAAGAGCTGTGTGGCCGACAACTGCACTGGCGTGGCGTGCACCGGCTCGTCGGTGTGCGATTCGGCCGACGGTCTGTGCAAGTGCAACGGCGTCGTGTGCCAGAGCGGTCAGGCGTGCGCATGCCCTGCAGGCACCGACGGCGGTACGTGCATGAGCACCCAGCGCACCTGCCGCGTGAGCGGGCTTTGCAACAACGTGACGTGCAGCAACGGCACGACCTGCGACCCGTCTGACGGCCAGTGCAAGTGCGGCGGCCCCGGTGGCCCGGTGTGCGCGAACAACCAGATCTGCAACCTCGGTCCCCCGGCGCAGTGTGAAGGTGGCGCGCAGTGTGTGCTGCCCGACGGCGGCGTGAAGACCTGCGCGGGCGGCACGAGCTGCGACCCGGAAGACGGTCAGTGCAAGTGTGGCGGTCGTGGTGGCCTCGTGTGCGCACCCGCGGGCGGGGCCGACGGCGGAGTGATGACGCCCGCCGAGATCTGCGTGTCGAACGCCGTTCAGCAGGTCTGCCGCAAGCCCTGTGACGTGCGGAGCCCCGATTGCGAGTCGGGCAAGTACTGCTACTTCGACTCGTCATCGGCGACGCCTGCGAGTTACTGCGCGACCCCCAGCGACAACAAGGAAGAGGACTCGGCCTGCACCACGCCGACCGGTTGCTTCTCGATGGTCCCGGGCGCCCGTTCGCTGCACTGTCTCGGCCTGGCCCTTGGCACCACCGGCATCTGCCGCGCCTACTGCGATACGGCAGCGGGTACGGCCGGCTGCCTGCAGGATCGGCCGCGCACCTGCCTGCCCATTCCCAATGCCGTGACGGGTACCGGGTACTGCAACCCGCAGTGACCTGAGTCGTCGCGTCGTGAAACGCCCCGGCCTCACCTCCGGGGCGTTTTTCTGGGCAGGAGTTGATTTCGAAATCAATCTTTGCCATTCAATCGCTCATGCCCAACTTCTTCACGCCTGAGCACGAAGCGTTTCGTAAGTCCGTCCGTCAGTGGGTCGAGCGCGAGTTGACCCCTCACGCTCTCGAGTGGGACCGAGCGGGGATCTTCCCGAGGGACGTCTTCAAGAAGGCCGGCGAGCTCGGCTTTCTGGGCATCAACCACGACCCGAAGTACGGGGGCAGCGGCCTCGACTACTGGTACGTGACCGCGCTCTGCGAAGAGCTGGTGCGCAGCCACAACGCCGGCGTGAACATGGCGTTGCTGGTGCAGAGCCAGATGGCGACGCCGATCATCAACGAGATCGGCACCGACGAGCAGAAGCGCCTCTTTCTGGAACCGGCGCTCAAGGGCGAGAAGATCGCTGCGCTCGGTGTGAGCGAGCCCTCGGCCGGCAGCGACGTGGCGAACCTGAAGACCACCGCGCGCCGGGTGGGCGACGACTACGTGATCAACGGCAGCAAGATGTGGATCACCAACGGCACCCGCGCCGACTTCATCACCCTGGCCGTGCGCACCGGCGAGGTGGGCTACGGCGGCGTCTCGCTGCTCACGTTCCCCACCGACGTGAAGGGCTTCAGCGTCAGCAAGAAGCTCGACAAGGTCGGCAACCTCTCGTCTGACACCGCGATCCTCTTCTTCGAGGACTGCAGGGTGCCCGCTCGCTACCTGCTTGGCGAAGAGAACGAGGGCTTCTACCACGTGATGACCAACTTTCAGGGTGAGCGCCTCACTGCTGCGATCATGGCCACGCAGGCCATGCAGCAGATGGTCGACGACGCGATGAAGTATGGCAACGAGCGCCACGCCTTTGGCAAGCCGCTCATCAAGTTCCAGGTGTGGCGCCACAAGTTCGTCGAGCACCTCGCGAACATCGAGGCGGCGCGCAGGCTCACGTATCACGCGGTCGAGCTGTTCGAGGCGAAGGAGAACCCCGTGAAGGAGATCTCCATGGCCAAGCTGGTGGCTGGCGACTACGCGCAGAAGGTGGCCTACGACTGCCAGCAGTTCTTCGGCGGCATGGGCTACATCGAAGAGACGCCCATCGCCCGCGCGTGGCGCGACATCCGCCTGATCACCATCGGCGGCGGTACCTCGGAGATCATGAAGGAGATCATCAGCAAGCTCAGCGGCATGTGAGCGGCTTGCCCGGCTGCGGGGTGACGTGCGAGACCCGTGTCGTGCTGCGTGTCTCTTTCCTCGTGGTGTTGCTGTCGGCGTTCCCCGTGTTCGCCGACTACATGGATCACTTCGTCCAGCGGGAAGACGTGGGCCCGCGCAAGGCCCCCTACCTGGGTGACGCGCGGCTGATCGTGATCCCCATCGAGGTTGCGGGTTTCCCCGCACTCGACCTGGCGGCCATCGAGGCCTTCTTCTCGGCGGAGGGCGGCTTCGTGCGCTACTACGAGGTGGCGTCGCTCGGTCGCTACCGCCCGCGCGTCACCGTCGCCCCGAAGGTCAACTACGCAAGCTGCCCTCTCCCGGCGGCGACGTTCCCCACCTGCGAGATCGCCCGCGGCGACATCAACGCCCTCACCGCCGGGATGGACATGATGCGCGAGGTGGTGCGCAAGACCGACGAGGCGGGCTTCGATTTTTCGGCGCACGACGTCAATGGTCGCCGTGGCGAGGCCGATGGGTGGCTCGACGGGGTGATGTTGCTCACCAACGTCCCCTTCGGGGGCATTGCGTTTCCGTTCGCGTACTTCAATCGCGGAGACAATCTCGATGGAGGGTTCGGCGGGCCGCTGCTGGTCGACGGGACGAAGGTGGGCCACTTCGCCATTGCCGGCGAAGCCGACGTCTTCGTGATGGTGCACGAGTTCGGACATCTGCTTGGGCTGACCGACCTCTATGACGAGTCGCAGAAGTACGACGGGCTGTACCTGTCGTTCATGGGCACGTGGGGGTACGACCCGAAGATCCCGCTCCCTGACGCCGAGACGCGGTTTCGGTTGCGCTGGGCGAACTGGCACCAGGTGCAGGGCCGTCAGCGCGTCGCCATTCGCCCGGCCGAGAAGACGGGCGACGTGTACCGGCTCGGCATTGGCGACGAGTATTTCCTCATCGAGAACCGCGGCCCGGGCGAGAGCGTCGATCAGGCGCTGCCCGAGCGAGGCCTCGCAGTCTTCCACGTCGATCGCCGCATCAAGTCGATGGGCGGCGTCGAGGGGAACTTCGTGAACCGCATTCTCGACTGCGTGAACTGCGAGCCGTTTCACCCCTACATTCGACTGCTGCAGGCCGACAACCTCTTCGAGATCGAGGCCAACAAGAAGTTCGGCGTCGGCGATCTCTTTCAACCCGGCGACTTCTTGCGGCCGGACACGCGCGCCATCGCTGTCTCGAAGAACAACCCGGTCAACTCGAGCAACCTCTACTCGGGCGAGCTCTCAGGGCTGCGCATCGAAGACATCCGCCAGCTCGAAGACGGCACCATCGAGGCCACCCTCGACGCACCGGAAGCAGGCCAGTGCGAGGAGCGGCTTTGCGCTGACGGGGAAGGGTGCGCGCCCACCACCTGCGGCGAGTCGCCGGCGAAGAGCGGCTGCAGCACCTCGAGCGGCGAGCTGGTGCCGCTCGCGCTTGCCCTGGGCCTACTTTTTCTTGAACAGCGCTTCCGCCGCCGAGACCAGCGCGTCTTTCGAGGGGCCTGAGTCGCGCCGTTGCCCGTCGCCGATCTGAAAGAGATCGCAAAAGTTGGCCGATTCCTTGTCCATCGGCACTTCGGCGAAGGGCTCCTTGCATTCCTTGGCGACGTTCTCGTCGTAGTGCCGGCAATGGATGCAGGCGTGGAGCTCGGCACCGCACGAAGAGCACTCGTCACGGCGGGCGGGCTGGTTGAAGACCGAGTCCAGCTGCGCTCCGCACTTTCCACACCCGGGCATGGCTTGGGTATAACGCACCACCCGTTGCTTTTCGGAGGTCGTCGTATGCGTCGTCTCGCTCTGGCAGGTCTCGTTGCGTTCCCCGTCTTTGCCGCCGAGCCCCTCGGGCTCACCGAAGACGAGTTCAAGATGTACCAGCACTACAAGAACGCGATGTCCGATGCGCGCGTGCAGGCGATGAAGCCGGCGGCGCGGCTTGGCGCGATTGCGAAGGACGCGGGCTTCAAGCCCAAAGAGCTCGAGAAGGCGATCGCCGCCGGCGAAGCGGCCGGAGACGTGAGGGCGAAGTGCGAAGGCAACCTGAAGGAGATCTTCGAGAAGGGCGAACTTGCAGGGAAGATCGGCAAGGTCGAGGTCGACACTTCCGCTGCCCACGCCGTCGCCTACGTGCAGTGGTTCAACGAAGAGGCGAAGAACCTGCCCATCGAGGCCTCGTTCGCCGCAGCGCGCGCCGCTGAGGCGTGCCCCATCGCCTCGACCGTGACCGTCTGGGCGCAAGACAAGGCGGCCCCGAAACAGCGCGTGTTTCAGGCGCTGGTCAGCTCGGCGAGCGCGCGGCGCATCAATGTCGATCGCGTCAAAGACTTCGCCGAGACCCGCTACCTGAAGCTCTTCGAGAAGGTGAAGAGCGTGGCCAATGGCGACGATCTCTCGGCCGAGAGCGGTATTCCTGCCGCGGCACCCTGAATGGCGAAGCGGCCCTACCAGCCGAAGGACTTCTTCTTCCGCAAGGCGAAGGAAGAGGGACTGCGGGCGCGGAGCGCTTTCAAGATCGACGAGATCGCCACGCGCTTCAACGTGTTCAAGAAAGGGCAGACCGTCGTCGATCTCGGCGCGGCGCCCGGCGGTTTCCTGCAGATCATCCTCAACGAGGTCGGCCCCACCGGGCACGTCACCGGCGTCGATCTCGCAGCCATCAAGCCCCTGGGCCGCGCGAACTGTGTGACGGCAGTGCTCGACGTGTTGGCCGATGACTTCGCTTCGAAGCTCGAGGCGCTGCACCCGGGCCCCATTGACGTCGTGGTGTCGGATCTCGCGCCGAAGACCACAGGCATCAAAGACGTCGACGAGGCGCGCTCACTGCGACTGGCGGGCATCGCGCTCGAGGTGTCTCGCCTGCGCGGGCGCGTGGGCGGTCACTTCATCGCCAAGCTCTTCATGGGCGGCGACTTCGATCAATTTCGCAACGACGTGAAGGCGCTCTTCGCCGACGTGAAGGTCGTTCGCCCGGAAGCGACCCGCGGCGCGAGCATGGAGATCTACCTCGTTGGCCTGAGCAAGCGCGCGAGCTGATCGTCGTTGGCTACGAGCGATGCAGTCGAGTGCTCGTCGAGCTCTGGCGCGCCGGGGCTGAGCACGCCCACTTGGCCTCTGCACCCACGTTCCATCACCGCGAGCCGTGGCCCGGTCCGATGAGTCGACCATGCCGGCGTTTGAGCTCACCCCGGGAAGAGGCTTTGCTCTTCTTTCAGTCTGGCCCCTGAAGGTCTGAACGCGGGGCTCTTGGATCCCGGCGTCGCGACTGACGCGCTGTTGGCCCGGCCAACGACATGAGCCACACCGAAAAGCCTGGCTGCGCGCATCACGCGCTTGCGCTCGAAGCGGTCGGCGATGACCTTGAGATCAGCTGACCACCATCCGCAAATGAACCGAGCTCAGGAGCACCTCGACTGCGCAGCAGCTCCCGACTGCGCTCGCGTGGGTCTCTCCCATGGACCAGCGGAGTCTGATCCCGTTGGCCGGGCATCAACGCCGACGTGAGGCAGAAGCCGAGCACTTCTCCGGGGTGTGACGCTACCGCCGACTGGCAACGTGCCGGGGTGACCTCAACTCTCCTTGCGGACCAGGGCGGGGCGCTCACCCGTGCTTTCCTTCCCCTTCGGGCCCCGCTGCCGGGTGGGGTCGTTTTCCATTCCTGTCTGGAACATGGTCGCCGTGTTTCGGCCGCCGCGCTTCGAGGCGTAGAGGGCCGAATCGGCGCTGTCGACCAGCTTCGTCTGTTCGGTGGCGTGCAGCGGCATGGTGGCGACGCCGACGGAGATCGTGACCTTGCCGTCGGGTTGGGTCGCGCCGTGTTGCAGTGGCGCATCGGCGACGCTCTTGCGCAGCTTCTCGCCGACCTCGAGCGCTTCCTCAGCGCCAATCTGCGGCAGGAGCACCACGAACTCTTCGCCGCCGTAACGCGCGAGCAGATCCACCCGACGGAGGTTGGCCTTCAACCGATTGCACACCTCGCGCAACACCTCGTCGCCAGCCGAGTGGCCGGCGGTGTCGTTCAAGTGTTTGAAGTGGTCGATGTCGATCATGAGGATCGACAGCGGGGTGGAGAACCGCGACGCCCGGGCGATCTCAGCCTGGAGTTGCTCGAACAGGTGGCGGCGGTTGGGCACGCCGGTGAGAGGGTCGGTGATCGAGAGCGCCACCGTCTGCTCGTGCAGCCGCGCGTTCTGCACCGCGAGCCCCACCTGGTCTGCGACGGCAGCAAAAAATTCCATCTCGGCGGGGCCGAAGTCGGCTTTCCGGGGGCGCTCGAAGTTGAGCACCCCGAGCAGTTCACCGCCGCGAACCATCGGCACCGAGAGCAGAGACCCTTTTTCCTTCTCGGATCGGTTGCCCCGCACCCGGAACAGCTCGTCTTGCTCGAGGTCGGGCACGTACCAGCTGCGCCGCAGCGATGCGGCCTTGCCGCAGACGCCCTCGCCGATGGTGAAGGTCAGCCCTTCGGAGCCCACGTTGGGCGGGTGGGCCTTCTTCACCTCGAGCAGCCCCTCGGCGTTGAGCAGCATGAGGCTGAACTTCGGCACCTCGAGCTTCACCGGCACCAGCTGGGCGACCCGGGTCAGCACCTCTTCGAGCTCGAGGCTGGACGCGATGGTGCGCGCGAGATCGTACAGGATCTGGAGTTCGGCGACGCGGCGCTCGAGCTCGGCCTTGAGCTCGAGCTCGATGCGGGCCCGCTCGAGATCGCGCTGGGTATCGATCTCCACGGCTTTGAGATCGGTCAGCCTCGCCAGCATGCGGTTGAAGGCGAGAGCGAGCTCGCCCAGCTCATCGCGGCCGAGATCGGGCGCGCGAATGACGAGGTCTCCGTCTTCGGCGCGTTTCATGATCGCCGCCAGCCGGGCCACGCGGCGGCTCACGAAGGCACGCACCGCGAGCACGATGATGGTGCCGATCACGACGACGAAGAGACTGATGAACCAGCTGGCGTTGGTGAAGACCGACGCCACCTCGGTGCGCAGCGCAGGCTCGTCGATCGACAGTTGGAGCACGCCGGTGCGCAGGGTGCTGTCGCCGGTATGGCACCCGCCACAGGCGACGCCGCCGAGCGGGTAGAGCACTTCGCCCCCGCCGCCAGCGCTCCACGGGGCCAGGCCGCCGGGGGCCCCGAAGGTGGCGCGGCCCGCCTCGATGGAGAGCAACCGCTGTGCGTCAGGCCAGGCCTTGTCTTCTTCTTCGATGCGCCGCGACCACTTCACTTTGCCGTCACGGCCGACGATGCGGAGATCGGTCACCGGCTTGAGCGCCGACCAGGTGCTGCGCACCGTGTTGGTCACTGCGCGGTGGGCGACACGGGCCCCGGTACCGGGGGGGGAATCTTCGACCGTCGCGAAGTTCGTCGCCAGAAACTCTGCGAGCCCCACGGCGTCGGTCCGGGTCTTCTCCCGCACGGCCCGGTCGGTGCTACGCCACGCGGCGATCGTGCCGATCAGGGCCAGGGCCACCGCCGGAGCCAGCACGGCGATCAGCAGTCTGGTCCCGATGGTGCGCACGAGCGGCGGCAGCATCCGTCAGGTGGACTAAGGTGTGAAGTGTGGAATTGCTCACTGCGTCATCACTCCGCTCGCGCCACGGTTTCCCGACGCGCGATGGCGGCTTCTCGGTCGGCGCGTTTCGAGGGCTGAACACGTCGTTGGGAGTGGGTGACGAAGCGAGCACCGTGCTTCGAAACCTCGCGCTGCTCACCGGTGCGTCAGGCGCTGCCGACATCGTCACCGCGAAACAGGTTCATGGTGATCGCGTGGTCGGCTCGCGGGAGGTCACCGTGGTCACCGAAGCCGACGCGGTGTGGACGAACGAGACGGGCAGGGCGGTCGGAGTGCGCACGGCAGACTGTCTGCCGGTGTTGCTCGAAGATCGCCGCACGGGCGCGGTGGCTGCGGTGCATGCCGGCTGGCGGGGCGTCATCGCAGACATCGTTGCGCGCGCCATCGAGGCGATGGGCGCCCAGCCCTCGACGATCTTCGCGGGCATCGGCCCCTGCATTCAAAAGTGCTGCTTCGAGGTCGACGGAGACCTGCCCGCACGTTTTGCGAGCGCGTTTGGAGACGAGGTGGTCTGCGCGTCGGGCGCGGGTGCGAAGCCGCACCTCGACTTGCCGCTGGGGGTGCAGCGCACGCTGGTGCGGCTCGGCGTTCCAGCGAGCCACGTGGTCGCGCTGCCGCAATGCACGAAGTGCGACCAGCGTTTTTTCTCGCATCGACGCGATCAGGGAATCACCGGTCGCCACCTCTCTTTCATTACGTGTGGGCGCGCTTCAGACCTGTAGCGCTCGGCGCTTTTCTTGACCCTCGTCGAGGCCGGTCCCTATCCTGTCTGCATTCGCACCATCACTGCCATCACGTGTCTCGCGCTGACGGGCTGCGCGACCGACGTCGTCTCCCGCGCAGAGCACGCTGACGTGTTGTCGTCGGTGCGTGCGCTGCGGGCTGAGAACGCGCGGCTCGAGTCTCGGCTCGAGAAGCTCGAAGCGCAGCAGTTGCTCCTGTCGACGCGGGCCGCGCAGGTGAAGACCAGCACCACCCAGAGTTCCCCCGCAGTGGCGACGCGGCGCGAGGTGGCGCCGAGTTCGATCCCGATGGACGCGATCCCCCCCCTGGCGGTGGTGAAGCTGAAGCCAAAGCGTGAGCCGCCTCCGAAGATCTCCACCGCCATCGAGGTGAGCGAGCCGTCGGAAGCGGTCGTTGAAGAGGCACAGGCCAACGAACCGAGTGAAGACGAGCAGGCGATGGCGCAGCTGCAGTTCGATCGCGGCCTCGAGATGATGAAGACCGGGAATTCCGAAGCCGGGCTGCGTCAGCTGCAGCAGTTCTCGACCGATTGGCCTCGACACCCGCGCGCGGACAACGCGATCTACTTCGTGGGTCTCGCGTGGTTGAGCCAGAGGGAATACCAGCGCGCGAGCGACCAGTTCGAGCGCGTGCTCAGCACCTACCCTGCGGGCGACGCCGTGCTCGACTCGATGCTCAAACTCGCCGACTGCCGCCTCAAGCTCAACCGCGGTGGCGAAGCGCGCGCGACCTGGCAGAAGATCGTCTCCACCTTCCCGGGCACCACGGCGGCGACCGAGGCCCAGTCTCGACTCAACTCCTCTTCAGTTCCGTAACCCGAGGTCCCCATGCGCACCGTGATCCTGACTGCTGCACTCGCCTTCGCCGTCGTCCCGGGGTTGGCCTTCGCCCAGAACGAAGACGACGAGAATTCGAGCGGGAGCGACGAATCGAGGCCAGAAGGCAGCGCGACCATCGCGCCTGAGAAGAAGCGCGCGCCCTCGTCGACGGGCAAGGCGTCGTCGCCCGGAACGCAGCACACGGTCGAGCGGGGTGACACCCTCTGGGACCTGTCTCAGAAATACCTCGGCAGCCCGTGGTACTGGCCCAAGGTCTGGTCGTACAACCCGGAGATCGCCAACCCTCACTGGATCTACCCCGGCAACGAGGTGCGCTTCTTCGGCTCAGGTGAAGAGGTGCCCACCCAGGTCGAGGTCGGCACCGAGCAGGGCGTTGACGAGAGCGAGATGTACGACGGGGACGTCAAGATCGCCGGCCAGATCGGCATTCGCCTGAAGAACACCGTGTCGGTGCAACTGCCGGGCTTCGTGACCAATCGGGAGATCGAAGAATCGGGCCGCATCGTCGGCTCGTTCGCTGAATCTGCCGAGCTGACGTTCGCCGATCACATCTACATCAAGTTCGCGAAGAAGGCCCCGCGCCTCGGGGAGATCTACGTGATCTACCGCAACGGCGGCGAGGTCATTCACCCCGTCACCCAGAGCCCGATTGGGTACATCACCTACGTGATGGCCGAGGTGAAGGTCATTCGCGTCGACAAGGACAACCACGGCACGGTGCAGGTCTGGAAGCAGTACGACGAAGTGTTGCGCGGCGACTTGGTGGGTCCCGCACCGACCGAGCCGATCGTGCGCCAGATCGCGCCGCGATCGAACGAGCGCGCTGTGAAGGACGCGGTGATCGTCGCTGACACCCGGCTCGCCCCGACGTTGCTCGGTGAAGGCCAGACGGTGATCGTCGACAAGGGCGCTGACGACGGGGTGAAGGTGGGCAACGTCTTCACCGTGTTCCGTCAGCACGACCCGCTGCCGCTCGAGGCGCTGCTGCAGCCCTCGCGTCTCGAGGAGCAGTTCCCGATCGAAGACATCGGCCAGTGCATCGCGTTCGAAGTGAAGGCGAAGGCGACCATCTGCCTCGTCTCCCGATCGATCCGCGACATCGTGCGCGGCGACCATTGCGAGATCCGCGCGCCGGGTTCGCGTCGAGCCTCGCGCTAACGCGTCGACACTGACGTCACCGTGCTCTAAGCCGCGACCGCATGAACGTGGTCGCGGGTGAGTCGTCGTTCGGTCCGGGGAAGGTCATTCTGCTGGGTGAGCATGGCGTGGTGTACGGCCAGCCTGCGCTCGCCGGCCCGCTGTCCCGAGGGGTTCGCGCGTGGTCTGAGCCTTCGGCGCGCACTTCGCTCGACATTCCCGAAGCGCTGTCGAGCGCGCAGCGAGATGCTCTGGAACGGGCCTTCGCCCGCGTGGCGAAGCTGACCGGCCACCCGCGGGTCTCGGTGCACGTCGACAGCGATCTGCCCCCCTCGATGGGCCTGGGCAGCTCAGGGGCGCTTGCCGTCGCGGTGACCCGGCTCCTGCTTCGGGCGTCGGGTGAGCGCTTCACGCAGGCGCGCCTGGAACGCGTCGCCTTCGAGATGGAAAAGGAATTTCACGGAACGCCCAGCGGGGTCGATCACACCACGTCTGCCCGCGGTTCGCTGATCCTGTTCCGCAAGGGGCGCGCGAGCACGCTGCGACCGCGTCGGCCGGTGAAGGTGCTCATCGCGCTCGCCGGCGAGCGGGCTGCGACGAAGCAGACGGTGCTGGCCCTGCGTGACCGTCAGGCCCGGTGGCCCACCCGCTACACGCGGCTCTTCAAAGACATCGGTGCGGTGGTGCGTGACGGTGCGTCGTCTGCGGTGTCGGGTGATCTCGAGGGGCTGGGCGACGCGATGAACGTCAACCAGGGCCTGCTCAACGCGCTCGGGCTGTCGAGCCTGGCCATCGAAGAGATGGTGGCCCGGCTGCGCACCGCAGGGGCGTTGGGGGCGAAGCTCACGGGTGCAGGCGGTGATGGTGGCGCCGTGATTGGCCTGTTCCGCGAGCCTGAGCCGGTGGTGATGAAGCTGCGAAAGGCCGGCATTGATTGTTTCGCGAGCCAGCTCGCGGGTCCGGAGGCACTGTGAAGGCGACGGCGACGGCACACCCCAACATCGCGTTGGTGAAATACTGGGGCAAACGTGACGAGAAGCTGATCCTCCCGCACCAGTCGAGCCTCTCGGTCACGCTCGGGCCTCTCTCGGTGACGACGTCGGTCGAGTTCACCGACGAGCGGGGCGCCGACGAGATCGAGATCAACGGCAAGCTCGCCTCGGGCACCGAGCGCAAGCGCGTCGAGGAGGTGCTCGCGCTGGTGCGGCGAGCAGCGAGGGCCGCGCGAAAGGCGAAGCTGGGCCGCGCGACGATGAACTCGCGTGGAGACTTCCCGGCGTCCGCAGGGCTCGCGTCGAGCGCAGCAGCGTTTGCGGCGCTCTCAGTGGCAGCACGGGCAGCTGCGGGCTTCGAGCGTGACCCCAGAGAGGAGTCGATTCTCGCGCGGCGGGGCAGCGGCTCGGCGGCGCGCAGCATCGAGGGCGGCTTCGTGCGCTGGAACCGCGGCACCCGGCCCGACGGCCGCGACAGCTACGGCGAGCAGCTCTTCGAGGCGTCACACTGGCCCGAGTTGCGGCTGCTGGTGGGCATGGTCAGCCAGGAAGAGAAGGAAGTGAAGTCGCGCGACGGCATGCGCACCACCGTCGAGACGTCACCCTTCTACGGGGCCTGGGCGAAGGACGCCGAGCGCGAGGTGAAGGAACTCGTTCGCTTCGTGCGACGCCGCGACCTCGAGGCCGTCGGAGAGATCGCCGAGCGCAACGCGTGGCGCATGCACGCCAGCGCGCTGGGGGCGAACCCGCCGCTCTGCTACCTGAAGCCGCAAACGCTCGCCGTCATCGAAGCCTGTCGTCAGTTGCGAAAGCAGGGGGTGGGCATCTGGTTCACGCTCGACGCCGGCCCCAATCCGGTGCTCTTGACGTCGATGGGTGACGAAGCGCGCGCGGCGGAGTTGATCGCCTCGCAGGGGGCCGCGTCGGTCGTCCGCTGCGTGCCGGGTGGTGACGCGAGGGTGGTGTGATCGCGCTGTTGGTGAGGGCGCTGCTCGCGGCTGAGCTGCACCTCACCGAGCCGCAGGCTGGATCGGGACTTCCCCTTCAAGGTGAGCCGGAAGATCAAGGGCCGGGTCGTCGAATGCGCAGCCCTCACGCTCGCCGGTCAGCAGGTGATGATCGACCTCTGTGAGCGACTGCGGCCGCTGCCTCAGAAGTTCACGCCCGTGTCCAACGGAGCGGGGATCGACAAGACCAACCGCTGGCGCTCACCACCGTAGAGCTGGCGGTAGATGAAGAGATCGGTGGTGACCTGCTTCACGTAGCCCCGGGTTTCCTTGTAGGGGATTTCCTCGACCCATTGATCCAACGGCTCGTGCCCGCGCTCTTTGGCCCACTTCGCGACGGCGTCAGGCCCACCGTTGTACGCGCCAGCCACCAGCGTCGGGTGCTGCAGGCGCTGCATGAGCGCGTGCAGGTACCAGGTGCCGAGGCGGATGTTCCAGTCGGGCGCATAGAGCTCTGCCGCATCGACCGGGGCGAGCTTGAGGTGGCTCGTCACGTTGCTCGCCGTGGGGGGAATGAGCTGCATCAGCCCACGGGCGTCGGCGACGCTGGTGACTTCCGGGGCGAAGGCGCTCTCACGCCGCATGATCGCCCATGCCATCGCGGGCTCGAGTTGGTGTTCCTTCGACCAGGCCTCGACGCTGGCGCGGAAGGCGCGGGGGTACATGAGCGCCACGGCCTCGGGGGTGCGCTGCGTGTAGACGGCCCCCCAGAGGTGTCTCGCAGCGAGCGTGTGGGCAGCGCCGAAGTCACCGAGTGACTGGAGGGCGTGACCCCACGTGAGCGCCTCTCCAGTCGGCATCGCGCCCAGCGCGCGGGAGACCTCTGCTGCACAGTCTCGGAACAAGCCTGCTCGCGCGAGCGAGGCCGCGAGCTCGAGCCCCGCAGGTCGTTTGACCGCCAGTTCCTTTGGCGGTGTCGTGAAGGGCAGCCGGGTGTCGACGCCCAGCTCGGTCAGCCGCTCGCTCGCGAGCAGTCCGTAGAACGTGCCCGGGAAGGCCGAGAGCACGGCGCGGTATTCTGCAGCGGGGTCGACGGGCAGCCCGGCGTCTGAGGGACCCGCCAGTTGCGCCGAGCGCGCGGCCCAGTACTGCGCCTGTGGCACGAGTGACGAGCGGGGGAAGTCGGCGCTGAGGGTGAGCAGCACCTCGCGCGCTTTCAGGTACTGCTTCGCGCGCACCCACGAGAAGCCGCGGAACCAGCGCGCCTCGTCGCGCTTCTTCGAGCTGGGGTGGTGGTCTTCGAACGCAGCGAACTCGCTGACCGCGGTCTCGAATTCACCCGAGTTCATCGCCAGCCACGCGCCCAGGTAATGCGCGTCGTCGGCCTGCGAGTCGGTGGGGTAGGTGGTGTCGAGCTTCTTGAACGTCTCTCGCGCCACGACGTTGTCGGTGAGTCGCATCGAGCGACGCGCGAGGGTGTTGAGCGCCTGCGCGGCGATCGACGGAGGCCCCCGCAGGGCGATCTCGAGCTCGGTGCGGGCCTCGGCGTCTCGTTCCTTACCGCGGGTGAGCAGCGCCTGGCCGCGGACGAGCGAGACCCGGGCTTTCGCGTCTGGTTTCTCGGGCTGCAGCTCGGCGAGCTGGCTCAGACACCCCGCGACGTCGCCGCTGGCGAGGAGCGCCTGCGCGCGGCCCAGCTGTTCCTCGAACGTCGGCCTCCAGTCACTGGTGGCGACGAGCTGCTCGAGAGCGAGGCGGCCATGCGGGTGGGCAGGGAACTTGAGGGCGAGCGTCTTCCAGTCAGCGCGCGCGAGGGCGGTTAGCTTCGAGGCCTGCCTGGCCAGCGCACGCGTGTAGAGGAGCTCGGGCGAGGTGCCGACATCGGGGTCGGCGTCGAGCAGCGCGGTGGCCTTCGCAGGCGCCTTGAGCTCGAGGTGCAGCTCAGCGAGGCGGCGGTCGATGCGGGTCGCCAGCCACGTCGGCGCGGCCCTGCGGGCCTTCTGCAGCGTCTTCACGGCCGCGGCCGACTGGCCCGCCCAGGCTTGTGCCTCCCCGAGGTACCAGCCGTGGACGCTCTCGAGGCCGGCGGGGGGCCTGTTGGCGTTCATGAGCTGGGCTGCTTTCGCAGCGTCGCCCTCAGACAACGTGAGCACGCCGGTAAGCAGCGCGAGGCGGGGCTGATCAGGGCACTTCGTGTCGATACAGGCTTGAAGTTCCTCGGCTGCTTGTGTGGCGACGCCGTCGCGATGCACGCGCACCGCATCGAGCAACCCCGCGGATTGCGCCCAGCCGAGCGAGGAGGTGACACAGACAAGTGACACGGTGAAGAGTGACCCAGCTCTGGATTTCAAGATTTTCAGCGCTCCCCGGTTTGACATTCGTTCGCCCGGTGCCGTACATCGCCGCTCGCTCGCTTTTCCCACGAAGTGAGTGCATTCGCAGTGCCGGAACGGAGTTGTTGTCCGGGGGATCACGCAGCACGGGAGGCCGAAACCGCACATGAAGCCGTGTCCGACCGAACTTCCACAGAGCATCAATCCTGAGGCAGGCCCCAAGCGCCTCGGGGTCGAGCATCACCGTAACCTCGATTGCGCGCACTACGACAACTGCCTTGATGAGGCGGTGCGTCGTGGGTGGCAGTCCTTCACTTGCATCAAGTGCCCGCTGTACGCGCTGCCGTCGGCGCAGCAGGCTGGCATCGAGTCGTTCGCGACGCAGCGTCGCGTCGTCTGATTCGCAGGCGAAGTCACCGTCGAATTTGAAACCGCAACCCACCGGTCGTCGATCGGTGGGTTGTTTTTCGTTTCAGCGCCTACTGAGTGCGCAGGTTGACGACGCCGCGACGAACCAGGTCTTTCATGCATTCCTCGATGTCGAGGGGTGAGATGTCGAGGCGGGCGATCACTTCCCGCGGCGGCACCTTTTCTTCGCAGATCAACCGCGCGGCCTCGAGCCACTGCTTGGGGCCGACGGCGCGGTACACCTTGTAGAACTCGCCATTCACGTCGATGAGGGTTGCGGTCAGCATCAACGACTCGCGCACGCGACGCTCGTTGTCGTTGAGGGTGGTGCAGGCGCGCTCGAGCAACACGTCGGTCGCGAGGAAGAGGTTCTGCGGCGCAGCCGGGGCAGGCCCCAGGTGGAAGTCGCCCTCGGCCGCGCGGCTGGCGACGAAGGCGTTGAACGCGCGCTCGCCCTCGGCGACGTACTTTCCCGCGGTGGCCGAGGCGTGGAAACACGAGCCCTGGTTGAAGACGAGCTGGTAGGTCGCCCAGCCGTCTTTGCACAGGAGCGTTCCGCTGAACGCGCGCGCGCCGATCTGACGAAGCAGCCATTGCGGCCCCACGGCATGAACCGCCAACGCGTTGGTCTGGCCTGCATCGAGTTGGACCATGACGTTGCGCCGCGGCTCGAGCAGCTTGATGACCTGACCGACGATCACGTCGAGCTTGGTGCCCTTCGAGAGGTAGGCCTGCGCCCCGGCGTCGAGAGCGCGCAATGACTCGCGGTAGTCATCGTGCGCCGAGAGAAACGACACCGGCAGCTCGCGGGTGCGAAAGTCTTCGCGAATGGCGCGCAACATGCCCCAGCCATCGAGGTGCGGCATGTTGAGGTCGGCGAGCACGGCGTCGAAGTTCTGCTGCAGCGTGGCCTCGACGCCCTCGTTGCCATCGGTCGCCGTGGTGACCGCGAACCCGTGCTTGGCGAAGAGCGTGGAGAACATCTTCAAGATCGCCGGATCGTCGTCGACCAGCAGAAGCTCAGACGCGGGGCCGGTCGCGGCAGGGGCAGACTCTGGCTCGGGTTCGGGGAGGAGCACGGCCAGCGGCGGCTCATCGGGATCGGATTGGGCCTCGAACGCCAGGGGCTCGTCTTCGATCTGTTCCCCCACCACGACCTCGGCGACGGGCGTTTCGCCGGTGACGGTGTCGCCGAACTTGCTCACCACGCCCGCGCCTTCGCCACGCGAGCCAGCCATCTCGGTGAAGGTCCACCGGGCTTGCGGCAGCGCGGTCATCGCCTGCAGCGCGTCGGCGGCCTGCGCCCCGAGAAAGCTGGCCTTGTCGAGCCGACCGCAGATGAACGACGCGCGACCCTCGTTGGCCGTGCGCGGGTTGGTGAGCAGAACGCCGCTGCGGCGGGTGCGGCGAATGTGCTCAGCGTAGCGGGTGAGCGTGGCTCCATCGGCGGTACCACCGCTCGAGCCGGTGCGCGTATCGAGCTCTTCCCACACCGAACGCACCACGGGCACGTGCGCCGGGGTGAAGGGCGCCTTCAGGAGGCCGACCACGCCGGTGCGCAACCCCTGCACGAAGGGCGCGTCGGTGATGTCGCCCGAGACCATCAGCACGGGCCGCTGGGCGTAGGTCACGTCGCTCGAGAGGGTGTCGAGCACCTGAATGACGAAGTCAGACTCGAGCTCGCCAAAGACGATCACCAGCTGGGGGCGCAGCTGCTTCAACCCGCCGGTCACCTTCCGGCGATCGGTGATGAAGCGGTAGAAGACGCCCTGCTCGTTGAACGACTGCGCGATGGCGGCCTGGGCGCTTCGATCTTCGTCGATGCCCAGCACCACCGGTTGGCCTGGCTGCGTCATGGTGGGGGAGAAAACCACATCGGCACAGCCACGCGACGAATACTTGGGTCAGCGCAGCACGCCGTAGATCACGACGATCCAATAGCGGTCGGCGCCGAACTTCGCCGAGTCGCCTTTGACCAGCCCGACGCCCACGACCTGGTTCTCGGGCTTGCTGAGGTTCTTCGATTCGGTACCCAGCCGCGGGGTGTCGGAGATGAAGACGTCGACTGAGACCGAGGCGAGCTCGTCGACCAGCTCGAACGCGCGATCGTGGAGCTTCGGGGCGTCGGGCAGTTCGGCCCTGGGCAGGTCTCGATCGAGGGCGCGGCGCACGTGTTCCTGCGCGAGGGTCTCGAGCACGGTGTTCGTCTTGAGGGCACCGAGTCGGCGGCGCTTCCGCTCGGTGGCGATCGACGCGTAGACGCTGCCGAGGGGGTCTTTCTCTTCCACCGTCGAGGTGGGGGCCGCGAGCACTTCGACGAGCACCTGCAGGCCGTCGGATCGACGCGCGATGCCCAGACCGATCTTGCGGTGCCCCGCTTCCAGCAGGTTGTTGCGGTGGCCTGGGCTGTGCTCGATGCCGAAGTGCGCCGCGAGCGGGCCTGACGAGAGGCCCAGGTTTTCGCCAGCGGCGGTGAACTTGTAGCCAGCTTCGGTGAGGCGCTGCTTGAGCGTGCTGCCGTCGGGCGCCACGTGGCTGAAGAAGTTCTCGCGAGCCAGCCTCTCGGCCCAGGCCTGCGCCACTGCGTCGAGCTGCGCATCGGGTTGCACTGGTTGCGTGCCCATCTGCAGCCGCAGCGCGTTGACGCGCGTCACCAGCTGGGCGCGCGCCGCCTGCGGATCGGTGGGCTCAGGCAGGGCGTCTTCGATGTCGGCCTTCACCGCGCCGACGTCGACGAAGAAGAGCCCGGCCACCTCGGGCCCCCGTGGTCCAGTGCCCAGCACCTCGACGGCGTGCCGGCCCCTCGTCGAGAAGTTGACGATGCTGCACAGCTGCGCGCCTGCCTGCGTCATCGCCAGCCGCTCGACGGCGCCCTCGGGGCGCGTGATGAACAGTTCTGCGGTGGTGAGCGGCGCCAGGAGCGTCGCGCAGACCCGTTGTTCGTTGACCGGCCGCTTGAACGCGCGAGGGAATGGGGTGAGCTCGGCGCGGCGACGGGCGAGCAGCACGATCAATGCGCTGCGTTCTTTTCCGGCAGCGAAGCCGAGGCCGACATGGGTCGAGGGCTCGCTCCCCAGATCTTGCCGGGCAAGCTCGGCGAGGATCACCTCGGTCGGCGCCCGCAGCGCGATCACCACGGGGTTCGGATCCCACGCGTTCTGGCGGGAGATCGCGGCCGTGACGCGCAACAGGCTCGTCGCGTCTTCCACCCCGTGCGTGAGGGCGCGCACGGCGAGCTCGTTGGCCGCGGCGGTCAGCGAGGGCTCGAGCGGCGGCGTGCTGCGGCCGACGGCCTCGAAGCGATCGCGCACGGTGCGCTCGAGCGCGAGGCGATCGGGTGTGACGGCGAAGAGCGTGAGGGCGACGAGCGCGATCATGCGACCTCGAAGACGAGCGAGCTGATCGCAGATTCTCCGAGGGCGGCGGCGAGCTTGCGGGTGAGAGAGGCGCGCTCGGGCTCGAGCGCCGCGCGCCACGACGGCGCGTCACACCGAACGACGAGCACCTTGCCTTCCCAGCGCGCGGGGTGGGTGTGCTTCGCGATGAGCTCGCCCACGACGCGGGCCCAGACGGGCTCGAGCGCGCGCGCCGAACCGGTGTCACGCAAGGTACGACCGAGGAGATCCGCGAGCGACTTCACAGCCGCGGCGTCTACCCGAACATGACTTCGATGTCGCAGGCAGTTCGCCGCAACGCGTTGGAACCCTTCGGAAAAGAATGTGGCATGCCCTCTGCGAGGGGTTGACCTGACACTCTCGGAAAGCGAGAGTGCGCCGCCTTTTGGAAGTCGGCCTTTTCCCCACCAAGGAGCATCAAATGACGGCAGTGAATCGCAAGACGCTGTGGGCAGCATCTGCCCTCGCGCTGGGACTCGTGGCGTGCAGCCCGCCCGTTCCGACCCCCGATGGAGGCACCGGCGGCGGCGGTGGCACCGCGGCTGACTGTGTCGAGGACCGTGACTGTCCCGACTCGACGTTCTTCTTCTGCAACACCCAGACTTCGAAGTGCGAGCCCTCGTGTCGCACGGCGGCGAACTGCAACATGCGCCCGGCGGAATACACGCTCGACTACTGTCAGGGCTCGCTCGGCTGCCAGTGTGACGAAGGCAAGTGCGTCGGCTCGCTGTGCTCGGCTGACTCCGACTGTGGCTCGCAGGTGTGCCGCAACGGCGCGTGCGTGCCTCCCCCGGCGGCGAGCACCGTCGCCAAGTGCAGCATCACGCCTGACCTCGCGGTGATCGCCGCGGGCTCGAAGGCGAAGTTCTGGGTCTCGGCGTGGGACTCGTCGAACAACCCGGTCGTCATCAAGGACGGCGCGACGTGGACGGCGACGGGCACGGCGGTCACGGGCTCGGGCAGCGGCAACGCGGCTGAGTTCACCGCAGGCGCCACGGCGGTCACCACGGCCACCGCGGCGGTGCAGGCTTCCTTCGGCGGCGTGAACTGCACGGCGAAGGTCATCGTGCTCGCGCCTCCGGCGACGGGTGTGGGCGTCTCGGTCGTCGACGAGCTCTCGGGCCGGCCGGTGGTGGGCGCGAAGGTCGTCGTGAGCAACGCCGATGGCTCGGTCATCACGCAGAACGGCAGCGAGTCGGTCGACACCGACATGGCGGGCTTCGCGGCGCTGGCGCTGACGGGCAACCCGACCAGCTACACGGTCTCGGTGTTCCATTCCGAGTTCTCGTACGTCACCATCGCGAACTACGCGGGCACCTCGAAGCTGCTCTCGTTTGCGCTGCGTCGCAACGCGCTCGACACGTACGGCGGCTACAAGGGCACGTTCACGGGCGTCCCCATGACGTCGAACGTGCACGCGGCGCTGGCCGGCATGTCGCTGGCGGGCAGCATCACCAACTTGAACCTCACGCAGCTCCTCGGCCCGTCGGTGCCGACGGACATCGTGATCGGCTCGGCGATCAACCAGATGGACGTGCCGATTCCTGCGGGCGCGTTCCTCGGCTTCGGCGATCAGAAGATCAAGGACAACGTCGCTGGCCAGGGGTTGAACGGCGTGTGCGGTACGACGCTGACCGACCCGTCGAGCCCGCCTGACGAGGCGAAGATCTCGGCCGGTCTGTGCGGCACGCGTACGGCGTGGGCGCTGGCGGGTGACGTGCCGCTGGGCGATCTGCCCATCGACGCGGTCGCGGGTGGCCTCGACAACATCAACATCGGTCAGCTGCTCGGCCGCATCGTGCCGATCTTCAAGAAGTTCAACTCGTCGATCGTGCGCGACGTGCCCTTCACGCTGATCCCGACGCCGGGCGCTGCGACGAGCATGCCTGACTACAGCAACCAGAACCACTACACGACGGCGAACCACAACTTCACGCAGATCCCTCTCGCGTTCAACTTCGTGACCAAGCTCCCCGAGCTGCCGCGCTTCAAGGGCACGTACGTCGACGGGGTGGCGATCATCGGTGGCGCTTCGGCCCCGGGCCGAGGCGTGGTGCCGCTCGGCATCGGCGTGGGCGTGAACACCACCCCGCTCGACGGTCAGGTCGATCGTCTCGACGCGGCGGGTCTCGCGGCGGGCACGGTGGGCGTTCGCATGGCGCCAACGCACCACGGCATCGAAGGCGCGAGCTACGGCCTCTTGATGGCGGCGATCTCGGCGAAGGGCCTGACGGACGCGTCGGCGGGCATCGGCGCTTCGGCGCTCTTCCCCCGGCTGCCGGGCAACAAGCTGGTGTTCGACCCGGCGGGCGCGACGCCCATCGACGTGTCCGCGCAGAGCTTCCCGGTGTTCCCCGAGGGCGCGAAGTTCAACTTCACCAACACGATGGACGGCTCGCTGCGTGGTCGCAGCTTCCGCATCCCCGCGGCGGTGGCGAACGTGAACGTGATCCGCGTGAGCATCTCGGACGATCTCGACACCCGGTGGGACGTGTTGGTCGACGCTGCGGCGCCGAACTTCACGCTGCCGCTGCCCCCCGGCGCGCTGCGCGACCGCATCTACTCGAACGGCAACGCGGCCACGGGTGACCGCGGCACGATGGTGGTGCAGGCCTTCCGCATGGTGAAGGACCCGTTGACCACCGGCAGCCCGGCGGTGAACTTCAACGCCTACGTCGAGCTCAACGACACCAACGCGGACCGCACGACGGACTTCCTCACGGCCTTCTCGTTCCTTACCTACGCGCCACCGTCGGTCGGGTTCAAGACGCCATCGGCCAACCCGGCCACCATCACGGCGATGTCGAAGCTGGTGGTCACCGTCAGCAGCTTCGCGGTGGGCACTGCGGCCACCGACGACGGCGTGGTGAAGTTCAGCTTCACGCCGAACACCGGCTGCCCCGATGCGATCGTCTCGACCGAGGCCCCGATGAAGGGCAGCGGCGAGGTCGAGTACACGCTGCCGGCGGGCTGCACGGGCATGCGCTCCATCAAGGCGGAGCTGCTGAAGTCGGACATGGCGACGCCGATCGCCCCGGCCGTCTCGAAGACCATCACCGCGACGATCAACTGATCGATTCGACGGTGGTCTGAAATCGGGCTCCTCCCTCGCGGGCGGGGCCCTTTTTCTTTGGCGTGTTAGCGTTCGCGAGCCCGATGGCTCGCAAGCCCACCACCACTGCGATCACCGTCATCTCGAAGATCTCCGAGCGTGCGGTGAGTCGTGCCGCTGCGCTGGTGGTCATTCACGGCGAGGAACTGGGTCGCAAGTACGACCTGTCGGACGACGAGACGAGCATCGGGAGATCGTCGAAGGCCGACGTGCAGGTCGATCAGGACTCGGTGAGCCGCAACCACGCGAAGCTGGTCAACGACGGCACTCGGTTGACGATCGAAGATCTCGGCTCGACCAACGGCACCATCGTCAACGACGAGCACATCGAGGGTCAGGCGAAGCTGCGCAACGGCGACCTGATCAAGATCGGGCGAACGATCTTCAAGTTCATCGCCTCGAACAACATCGAGGCGGCGTACCACGACGAGATCTACCGGATGACGACGGTCGACGGCCTGACCCAGGTCTTCAACCGGAGGTACTTCGAAGACGCCATCGAGCGCGAGTTCTCGCGGTCACGCCGCTACGCGCGGCCTTTGTCGTTGGTGCTGATCGACATCGATCACTTCAAGAAGATCAACGATCGCTACGGCCACCTCGCAGGTGACGCGGTGCTCAAGGAGGTGGCGAGCACCATTCGTTCGCGCACGCGCTGGGAAGACGTACTGGCGCGCTATGGCGGTGAAGAGTTCGCGCTGTTGCTGCCCGAGATCGATCTCAAGGGCGCCGCCCACCTCGCCGAGAAGGTGCGCAAGCTGGTCGAGAAACACACCTTCACCTTCGACGGCGAGACCATTCCCGTCACGTTGTCGGCGGGCGCGGCGACGGTGCTGAAGAAGGGTGAGCAGTCGGTCGAGCTGATTCGACGGTCTGACGAGAAGCTCTACGAGGCGAAGAGCAGCGGTCGCAATCGCGTCGCGAAGTGATCAGAAGACCGATTCGCGGTGCTGCAGCAGATCGGTGAGCATGCCTTCGATTTGGTCTCGCACCGCGAGGTTCTTTCGCTCGATCCACGCGAGGTCGTGATCGGGCTCGTCGGGGGCTCCGTCGAGGGACACGGGCTCGGCGAAGCGCAGGTGCCACCGCGCCGGGAGCGGGGGCAGGGTCAGTGGCAGGTACTCGACGCCGAAGAGCCCACCGGGCAGCGTGGCCAGCAACGGCATCGACTCTTCCCCCCCGACGATCGCCGCGGGCACGATGGGCACGCCGGTGCGGAGCGCGATCTTGAGGTACCCGCCGCGGCCAAAGCGGCGCAGTTGGTAGCGCTCGGAGAAGGGCTTCGACAGCCCGTGGAAGCCTTCGGGGTACACGATGAGCGGCCGACCTTCGCCGAGCAGGCGCGTCGCGTTCTCGGGGCTGGCTCGCACGGCGCCGAGTCGGTTGGCGAGCACCCCGACGAACGGGGCGTGGAAGATCTGATCTTCGAGCAGCCAGCGAGCCTCGGGCAGGTCGGGCCGTTCCTTTCGCAGGGCGAGGTGCATCACCGGGCCATCGAGCGGCAGGGCGCCGGCGTGGTTGGCGACGATGATGAACGGGCCGCTGGGGAGGTGCTCTGCGCCCTCGACACGAACGCGCCAATACTTCTCGTAGAGGAGTTCACCGAGCGGGCGCAGTGACGCCGCGAGCGACTTGTCTTTGCCCCAGGCGTCGACCTCTGAGGCCCGGCTGGCGAGCCCGACGGCCGAGCGGAGGGCCCCCGCGAGCCCGCGCAGAGCGCCGAGGATGGTCGGCCCGGTGACCTCCGCGTCGTCGGGTCGCGCAAGCGGTGCAGGGGGGAGATCTTCGAACTCGATCTCTTCGTGAGCGATGGGCGCCTGACCGCGAGGGAACTCTGCCGGCGGCGAGGAGGCGTGCGCGTGGGCGCCGGTGAGGAGTTCCGCGGACGGGGTGCCCGAGTGGGCGATGGGATCAGCGGCGACCGACGGCGACGACGCGTGTGCGCGCGGGCCCTGCAGCACTTCCGCGGACGGGGTGCCAGAGTGGGCGATGGGATCAGCGGCGACCGAGGGCGACGACGCGTGCGCGCGCGGGCCCTGCAGCACTTCCGCGGACGGGGTGTGCTGGTGGGCGATGGGATCAGCGGCGACCGACGGCGACGACGCGTGTGCGCGCGGGCCCTGCAGCACTTCCGCGGACGGGGTGTGCTGGTGGGCGATGGGATCAGCGGCGACCGACGGCGACGACGCGTGCGCGCGAGGGCCCTGCAGCACTTCCGCGGACGGGGTGTGCTGGTGGGCGATCGGATCAGCGCCGACCGACGGCGACGACGCATGTGCGCGCGGGCCCTCCAGGGCTTCCGCCGAGGGAGTGCCCGCGTGGGCGATGGGATCAGCGGCGACCGACGGCGACGACGCATGTGCGCGCGGGCCCTGCAGCACTTCCGCGGACGGGGTGTACTGATGGGCGATCGGATCAGCGCCGACCGAGGGCGACGACGCGTGTGCGCGCGGGCCCTCCAGGGCTTCCGCCGATGGAGTGCCCGCGTGGGCGATCGGATCAGCGCCGACCGAGGGCGACGACGCGTGTGCGCGCGGGCCATTGAGAAGTTCAGCCGAGGGGGCACCCGTGTGCGCGATCGGATCGGCCGCGACTGACGGGGACGAGGCAGGTGGGCGCGGGCCGCTGAGAATCTCAGCAGAGGGCGTGCCTTTCGGTTGGCTCTTCGCCGGCTCTGGTGACGGAGAGGTCCGGTGGAAGGTGAAGACTTCCGCGGCAGGAGTGCCCTTCGGTGCGGCCGGCACCGGCGGCGACGAGACCGGTGCACGAACCAGCTCTGGCGTGCGCGCCGTTGGCCGAATGGTCACGGACGGCCCGGTCAAAGGCTGTGAGGTGGTCGGCGTGCCGTAGCGCGGGGTCGGGCGGACCTTCGGCGCGGTTGACGGCGGGGTGAAGCGCGGCGGAGCAGGTGGCGCCCCCGAACCCGTCTTCGGCTTCTCGTCGAGCTTCTGCAACACGGGTCGCGGTGGCGACGTCTTGGGGGCGGGCGCGCGTTGGGTCGGCGCCACACCGCGCACGACCTGCAGCTCGGGCGTCGGCTTGAGCGGCTCGCGAGGCGGAGGCGCACTCGGGGCGCTCTGCGCGACGGCCCGATCTGCCGCCCCACGCGCGAAGGGGTCGTTGCCGAGCACGCTCGACTTGAGAGGAGCCTTCGTCTTCGTCTTTGCAGGCTTCTTTGCCGCCGGCTTCTTCGCCGGACTGGGCTTTCTCTTTGCAGCCATCAGCTCCTCCTTTCCCGGAGAGACGCGATCGCCTGCGGGAACGGCACCCGCGGCGCGAACCCCAGCTGGGAGCGAGCCTTCGCCCCGCCAGCGACCCACGAGTAGCGCAAGAAGTTGAGCAACGGAACCGGCACCGCTGAGATGCCTGATGCTTCGAGCAGTCGAATGGTCGTGCGCAGGGCAGGCCCCGGCATCGGCACAGACTGCGCGCCCGAGAGCCGCACCAGCGTCGAGAAAGGCGCGGCCGATTCCCCGACGATGTTGAAGACCCCCTTCGCCCGCGTGGTGAGCGAGAGGTGCAGCGCGGCGACGGCGTCGCTCTCGTGCACCACCTGCCAGACGGGGTCGAAGCCGAGCAGGGTGGGCACGAAGCCCGCCGAGAGCAATCGCGTGAAGGGGTTGTCTGCCGAGGGGCCGACGATGGGCGCGAAGCGCAGCACCACGAGGTGCGTGTTCGGGTTGCGCTCGGAGAACTGCTGAATCTGGTGCTCGACCTCGACGCGATCGGTGACGAAGCGCACGCCGCTGCCGCGCAATGGGTGCGTCTCGATGCACACCGCCGGGCCATCGGGGCGCGCGCCATACAGCGCGGTGTGCGAGGGGATGATCAAGCGCCCGAGCGCTGCGGCCTGCGTCGCGGCGAGCACGTGCATGGTGCCAATCACCTCGAGCTCGTGTGCGAACACCGCGCCGTGGATGCGCGAGTTGACGAAGGCGAGGTGGTAGAGCGCGTCGAGCTTCTGCTCGCGGAAGGTGCGCGTGAGATCGTCTTCGGTGCCGGGCCGGGTGAGATCGACGCGCACGAAGCTGCTCTTGGCGCCCAGCGACGAGGGCCGCTGCACGTCGAAGAGCACGATGGCGCTCACGCCGGGATCGGCCTCGAGCCGCGGCAGGAGGCCACGTCCGAGATCTGAGCTGATGCCGGTCACCCCCACGCGCATGGCCTTCAAGCGAATAGCGCAATCACCCCACGCTTGAAAGCGAAGCCACTGCGCGCCAAACGACCCAGGTGCGTGTGAATGGTGGGCAAATCGCCGCGGTGGGGGGGCTCCTGATGGCGTGGTCTGCCTCGGCGCACGACGCGGACGTCATCTACGCGCAGCTCACCGTGCACGCGCCGGGTGCTCCGCTCGTCGAGACGATCACCCTGACCGCCGATACCTTGCGGTTGCTCGCACCCATCGATGCCGATGGAGATCAGCTCGTCACCCAGCAGGAGCTCGCCGCGCGCGCGCAGGCCATTCGACTCGGGGTCTGGGAAGACGCGCCGCTGAGTGCGGGTGGGCGAACGTGCGCGCTCGGCCCTTTGGAAGCGTGGTTGCGACAGGGGTTCATCGAGCTGCGCGGGGAGTGGACCTGCGGCGAGGGCGAGCTGCGGCAGGACTTCAAGATCCTCCGCGTGCTGCCGGCGAACTACCGCATCGTGCTCGGCACCCAGTTGGATGGAGAGCAGGGCAGCAAGCGCTTCGCCCAGGGCTCGTTGTCGACGTTGACGATCCCGCGGCCGGCACCTCCTGGCGCGTGGGATGGAGCGGCCTTCTCGGCGGGCTTCGATGCGGGGCTGCGGCGCATCGGCCAGCTTGCGTGGTGGGCTGGCGTCTGGTCGCTGGTCATCTGCCTCAGCACGTGGCGACGCGGGCTGATCGCCACGGCGCTCCTCGCCCTGGGGCTTGGGGTGGGCTCGTTCATCGACGTCGGGGCGCTGCCGCCGTTGGTGGTGCTGGTGGTGCTCGCGTTGGCGAGCGTCGCGCTGCGGGAGCCGCCGATCGTCTTGCCGCTGCTCGGGGGCGTCGCGTTGGGTGCCCTCGGCGGAGGTGGGGGCATGTCGCCGTCGGCAGGGCTGTGGGTGGGGAGTCTGGTGCTGACGGCCCCGCTCGCGGTGTGTGGAGTCGCCGTGGGCCGCATGCTGCAGCGCCGCGCCTCGACGTGGTCGGTGGTGAAGTGGGTCTGGCCTGCGCTGGTCGTCCTCGGCGCGGCGCGGCTTTGGTGATGATCGCCTGCGCACGTCGGGTACATTCTGCGCCCTATGGCGAAGGAGTCGTACGACGATCTCATCTTTCAGCTCGGTGACCTGGCCCGCGAGTGTCTGGCTGAAGCGAAGAACACTCCGCGCGCGATGGAGGCGGTCTTCGCCGCCGAAGACGCAGTGCTCGCGATTCGTGACGAGATCGCCGCGCTCGAAGAGGAAATGAACCAGGAAGACGGCTCGTGGCAGGACTTCCTCGACGCGCAGGAAGCCGAGAAGGCTGAGCAGAAGGCCATCGTCACCAAGTGGCGCGGGGCGGTGATCGGCGTCGAGAGCCGTTCCCGCGACATGAAGAAGAAGCTGTCGTCGATGCGCGCTGCATTTCGCTACCAGCGGGACTCGCTCAAGCGCGCCGAGGTGTCGCACAAGGAGATGGAGCTGCGCGAAGGCCACGACGTGCGGAAGATCAACCTCTCGCGCGAGAACTTGAAGAAGACGCGGCTCCACATCATGCGTGAGCAGCGCAACCTCGAAGAGCTCGAGTGGGAATTCAACCAGGTGCTGACGCCCCGGCCCGGTCAACAGGGTGCGCAGGGCATTCTCGCGCACAAGCGCATCCTCGAGATGGAAGACGAGCTCGAGGAACGGGAAGAACAGCACAAGGCGAAGATGAAGGAGATCGACGACCTCATCGCGGCGAAGGAAGAGGACGTGCAGGCCGCCGAGCAGGAACTCGATGGCACGCTCTTCGACCTCGGCGAGGAATGTTACGCCGATCGCACCCCACACCCGAAGCTGAACGCGATGTACCCGCGGCTCGACAAGGCGAAGTGATGGCGCGCGTCAGGCAGCGCGCTCCTCAGCGGCTTCGAGCACGGCGCGCAGCTTCTTCACGGCTTCCCCGTGCAGCTGGCAGACGCGCGCTTCGCTGATCTGCATTGCGCCCGCGATCTCCTTGTAGGTGAAGCCTTCGACGTAGTGCAGCGAGAGCACCGTCTGGAGCCGCACGTTGAGCAACTCGATGGCGCCGGTCATGCGCCGCACGCGATCGGCGTGATCGATCCGCTCGTCCTGCAGCGAGTCGAGGCTGGGAACGATCGTCTCGGGGTTGAGCTGTGTCGCGGGCTGGGCGACGGCCTCGAGGGTGTCGACGTCTTCCACCGCCATGCCGAGGTGCGCTGCGAGCTCGTCGCTGGTCGGGTCACGGCCCAGCGTGTTTCCCAGCGCGGCGCGGGCCTTCTTCAACTTCTCGGCATCGGCGCGCAGACGGCGGGGCAGGTGATCCATCTCGCGCAGTTCGTCGATCATCGCGCCGCGAATGCGGTGCTCGGCGAAGCTCTCGAACTTCACTTCGCGCGTGGGATCGTACCGGTGGTACGCGTCGAGCAGCCCGAGGGCGCCGACCGACCAGAGATCTCCGGGTTGAACGGTGTTGGCGGTGCGGGCGGCCATGCGGCGGGCGCAGCGGTCGATGAGGTGCGCCCACGTGCGAACGACCTGATCGTCGGTCAGGCGGGGCGGCGGTGCGGCGTTGGCGTAGCTGAGCGCGGCGCGATGCATGGGCTTCTCCTTCAGGCGGCGCGGGTCTCGCGAACGAGACGGCTCCAGAGGAACTTCAGGCCGCCGCCGAGTCGCTCGGGCGGGGGGAGCGCGATCAGGTTGTCGGCGATCGACGCGAGCGCGCGCGTGGCCGGGGTCTGGGGAAAGAGCTCGACCACTGGCCGTTGCGCCATCACCGCGCGGTGCACGTTCTCGTCGCGCGGCACCCAACCCAGCCACCGCATGCGCACGTCGAGGAAGCGCCCGGCGACCGCGCAGAGCTTGTCGAAGATGTCGCGGCCCATCGCCTCATGGCCCGCCTGGTTCACCACCACGTTGAAGTGGCGAACGCCGGCTTCCTGGCAGAGCACCTTGATGGTCGCGTAGGCGTCGGTGAGCGAGGTCGGCTCGGGGCTCACCACCAGCATCGCTTCCTGCGCGGCGCCGATGAAGAAGAGCACGTTGTCACCGATGCCTGCGCCCGCATCGAGGAAGATGAGATCGAAGTCGTCTTCGATCTCCTCGAGCGCGGACACCAGCCGCAGGCGCTGGCCATCGTCGAGGCGCGTGAGCCGTTGAAGGCCATTGCCCGCTGGCAAGACCTTCACGCCCGCCGGACCCGTGGCGAGCACCTCGCGAATGCCGACGTCGCCTTCGAGCACGTGGCCCAGGTGCTGTTGGGGGCGCAGGCCGAAGACGATCTCCACGTTCGCGAGGCCGAGATCGCCGTCGATGATCAACACCCGCTGGCCCTGCTTCGCGGCGATGACGCCGAGGTTGGCGGCGATGTTGGTCTTGCCGACGCCGCCCTTCCCGCTGGTCACGCCGATCACGCGCAGGGGGCGCTGCGAGCGACGCTGTTCCTTCATGGCTTCCCGAAGACCGTCTGCCTGGCTGTCCATGACGTCAGCGACCTCCGGAAGCGCGGACCGCGGGGCGAGCGGTGCGGCAGATGAGCTCGACCAGCTCGGCCGAGGAGAGCGAGTGAATGTCTTCGGGCACGCGCTGCCCGTCAGACACGGCGACGATGGGTCGGCCGATGCGCACCGAGGCCGAGAGCAGGCTGCCCGGGCCGATCGCTTCATCGACCTTGGTGATGATCAACCGCTCGGGGTTGAGCGTGCGGTACCGCTCGGCTGCGGCCGCCATCTCGCGAGGGCCGGTGCACACGCTGAGCGTCAGGTAGAGCGAGATTCCCTCGACGCTGCGCAGCATCTCGGCCTGCTTGGCCACCGCCTCGTTGACTGAGCGCCCGGCGCTGTCGATGAGCACGAGATCGGCGTTGGCGGTCTTTTCGATCGCGCGGCTCAGTTCGGTGCGATCGCGGGCGATGAAGGTGGGCAGGCCCATGATCTCGCCGTAGCGGGTGAGCTGCTCGGACGCGCCGATGCGGTAGGTGTCGACCGTGATGAGGGCGACCTTCTGGCGGGTTTCCATCACCGCGCGCGCGGCGAGCTTCGCGACGGTGGTGGTCTTGCCGACGCCCGTGGGGCCCACGAGAGCGATGACCCGGCGACGGTTCTCGGCGAGCCACGGTGCCCGACCGGGGGCCATGCGCTCTGAGAGCGCGTTCTTGAGCGCCGACATCAGCGCCTGGGGCTGCAGGCTGGGCGCGTTGGTCACGGCCTGGCGCACGCACTCTTCGGCGAGCGCGTCTTCGACGCCGCGGTGCACCAGCATCGCGAGCAGCTCGGTGGCGGGGGGCGGCAGCTTGAGGTCGCGCTCCATCTTCACCTGCGTGCTCATGCGGCGCATCTCGCTGCGCAGCGCTTCGACCGACGAGCGGAGGTCGGTCAGTTCGTCGGTCGCGTGATCGAAGGTCGGCGCCGAAGGGCGGGGCAGGGGCTTCACCACAGCGATGGTGGGCTCGATGGGCGCGATGACGGGCTCGGGGGCAGAGGCGCGGGGCGCATAGGCGGCGACGTGCGGCGTGCGTTGCGGAGTCGGCGCCTCGGGGACAGCGGCGGTGACCTCGATCTCCTTCGCGCGGAACAGGCCGTTCTCGACCTCGCGGGTCGACACGATGATCGCGTCACTGCCGAGGGCAGCCTTCACCATCGCCAGGGCGCTGCGGGTATCGGGGGCTCTGAAGGTTCGGAACGTGCTCATGGTGACCTCAGCTCAACGTGATGGTGCCTGCGGGTTCGATGGTGGTGCCCGGCGCGAGCTCGCGCGCCGAGATGACGAAGAGATCGGGGACGAAGCGGTTGGCGAACTCGAAGAAGGCGCGGCGAAGATCGGCGGGCGCGAGGATCACCGCCGAACGACCCTGTGCAGCGAGCGTGGCCGACCGGTTCTCGAGTGACGCGATGAGGGCGCGGGCGGCGTTGATCTCGGGGGCGAGCGTGGGCTCACCGTCGTTGTGGGCGATCGACTGGCGCAGCACGTCTTCGGTCTGTCGGTCGAGCGTGAGGGCGTGCACCACGCCAGCCTCCGAGACGCGGGCGGTGATCTGCCGGGCGAGGCGGCGGCGGGCCTGCTCGATGAGGAAGTGGGCGTCTTTGCTGCGGGGCGCCGCATCAGCGACCGCCTCGAGGATGCTGCGCAGGTCTCGCACCGAGATGCCCTCGCGCAACAGCCCGCGCACCACGCGCACCAGCTCGCCGAGGGTGATGGCGCCGGGCACGGTGTCTTCGACGAGCTTGGGGGCGTCTTTCGCGCAGGCGCCGAGCAGCTCCTGCACTTCCTGGCGGCCAACGAGCTCGTGGGCGTTGCGGCGAATCAGCTCGGAGAGGTGCGTGGTGAGCACCGACGACGCGTCGACCAGGGTGTAGCCGCGCGCTTCGGCGGCGGGGCGTTGCTCGGGGTTGATCCACACCGAGGGCAGACCGAAGGCCGGGTCGCGACCGGGCAGGCCGTCGATGGTGGGCGTGCCTCCCGAGGGCTCGAGGCACATCAGGCGGCCGAGGTGCGCTGTTCCCTTGCCGATCTCCAGACCGCGCAACTTGACGCGGTACTGGTTCGGCTCGAGGCGGAGGTTGTCGCGCAGATGAACGGACGGGAGGATGATGCCGAGGTCGCTCGCGAGTTGCTTTCGCAACGCGGTGACACGCCCGGGAATCTCGCCGCCCTTCTCGAGATCGATGGCCGGCAAGAGCGCGTAGCCGACCTCGAGTTCGAGCGCGTCGAGCACCAGCAGATCGGTGACCTTCTGTTCCTTGACCTTCTCGTCGCTGAGCGGCTTGCGTATGCCCTTCGCCTCGTCGGAGCGCTGCTTCTCGATGCGCCGCGCGAGGAAGAAGGCGCCGATGCCGAGCGGCGCGAACGCCGCTGCCGGGAGACCCGGGATGAGCGCGAGCAGCATCAACACGTAGCTCGAGTACTTGAGCGCGCGCGGGCTGCCGAAGATCTGCCCGCTGACCTGGCTGCCGAGGTCGGCGCCTTCGACGCGGGTGACGAGCACGCCGGCCGCCGTCGACACGAGGAGCGCGGGCATCTGCGACACGAGGCCATCGCCGACGGTGAGGACGGTGTACGCCTCGATGGCGCGACCGAAGCCCATGTGATCGCGCAGCACTCCGGCGAAGAGGCCGCCGACGATGTTGATGCCGGTGATGATCAGGCCCGCGACCGCGTCGCCGCGCACGAACTTCGAAGCACCGTCCATCGCGCCGTAGAACTCGGTCTCGCGCGCGAGGTTGACGCGCCGTTCCCGGGCCTGCTTGTCGTCGATGACCCCGGCCGCGAGATCCGCGTCGATCGACATCTGCTTGCCGGGCAACGCGTCGAGGGTGAAGCGCGCCGCGACTTCCGACACGCGGCCCGAGCCCTTGGTGATGACGCTGAAGTTCACCACCAGGAGGATGAGGAAGATGACCGAGCCGACGATCAGCGAGCCGCCGACGGCGAAGCGCCCGAACGCTTCGATCACGTGACCCGCCGCGCCTTCGCCCTTGCCACCCTCGAGGAGGATGAGGCGCGTGGTCGCCACGTTGAGCGCGAGGCGGAAGAGCGTGGTGATGAGGAGGAGGGAAGGGAAGACCGAGAATTCCATCGGCCTGGTGAGGCCGAGGGCGACGAGCAGCATCAGCACCGAGATCGCCACGTTGAGCGCCAGCAGCCCATCGAGTACCGGCGCCGGCAGCGGTACGATGAGGATCGCGAGCACGCCGAGCACCGCCAACGCGAGCATCGCCTCGGCGGGGACCTTCGCTGGCTGCGACGAGGTGGTCGAACTCACGCGGTGAAGCATCAGCAAGCAGCGCACCACGGCCGAACTCGCGGCAAATCATCGACTTACGTGCAGATCGCGACCCCGGTGGGTGGGTCATCGCCACCCGGTGTCACGAAGGCGACTTCACGAGCGACTGCCATCGTTCTGACGCGCGGATTGCTTCCCGCACGACAGACACTTCGGCACGGTGAAGGGGAAACTTCAGCGCGGCGCGGCGCTGGCCTGCGCGCGACCGGTGAGGCGGTACACGAAGGCCAGGATCGCAGCGACGGCCTTGTAGGTGTCGGCGGGCACGGAGCCGCCCACCTTCACCTTCTTGTAGAGCAACCGCGCCAAAGGAATGTCCTGCACGATGGGGATGCCGTTGCTGCGCGCGGTGTCACGCATCGCCTCAGCGAGCACGCCCTTGCCCTTGGCCAGCACCTTCGGCGCGCCGCCCTCATCCTTGCGGTAGCGGATGGCGATCGCGATGTGGGTCGGGTTCACCAGGAGCACGTCGGCCTGCTTCGTCTCGGCGATGGCGTTGCGCTTCGACATCTCGCGGTGACGGCGCTTGCGGGCGGCGCGAATGTGAGGGTCGCCTTCGTCTTCGCGCATTTCGCGCTTGAGCTCTTCCTTCGTCATGCGGTGCTTCTTCGTGAAGCGCCAGCGCGTGAGGGCGTAGTTCGCAGCCGCAAAGACGGCGAGCAGGGCGATGGCGCGCATCGCGATCTTCCAGAGCGACGAATACAGCCCCGTGAGCGCGGCGCCGGGTGACGCCTGGGCGAGGCGACCGGCCATCAACAACTCGTCGCGCAACAGGCCCCAGCACGCGAAGCCGATGATCGCGACCTTGAGGACCTGCACCGCCAGGTCGATGAAGAAGTCCTTCGAGGCCAGCTGGCCCAGGCGACCGATCGAGAACACGCGCGAGAGGTCGGGCACGGCCTTCTCGGTCCACAGGTGGCCGCGGGTCTGCGCGAAGGTGAGCACGATCGCACCCAGCGCCGTCGCGGCGAGGATGCCGAAGATCGGCAACGCGAGCGGCGCGATGATCGAAGGGATCGAGCCGAACGGCGCAGTGGCGATGAGGCTCGTGGTGCCGGCGATCACGCTCACCATTCGGGCCTCGAGTGAGTTCGCGAAGATCACGATCGCAAACACGCCGACCAGGAACGCGCCCGTCGTCACCGCCTCGTGTGAGAGCGCGACGTCGCCCTGCTCGAAGGCCTGTTGCAGCCTCCGTTCACTGGGCGCTTCCGTGCGTTGCTCGTCGTCGCCGCCTTCGTCGGACACGGGTCAGCTCCGGCTGAAGACGGTGATGGCGGCGTTCGCGCACAGCTGCGCACCTTCCGGCGCCACGAGATAGAGCGCGCCGCCGCCGCAGAGGATCGAGACCGCAAAGCCGAGGTTCGAGAGCGAGAGCTGCGGGGCTGCTTTCCCAAGGAGGCCGAGGATCGTGTAGCCGAACAGCGACGCTGCAAAGAGCGGGTAGGCGACGCGAATGGCGAGCGCGATGGCGAAGATGATCTGCCGAATCACCGATGAGGCGAGGGTGGTGAGCTCGACGGTGCCACCCGGAGGCACTTCCTTCAGGCTGTGCACGAGCCAGGCGATCGCCTCGGTGTGAATGCCCAGCGTGAGCGCGGCCGCCAGCGTCAGCGCGCCAAAGAGCTCACCGATGGTCGTGCTGTCGGCACCGGAGTTGGGGTTCAACATCTGACCGAACCCGATGCCCATCGCGCCGCCAGCGGCCTGGCCTCCGAACTGCGCGGCGTCGAGCACGAGGCGCGCTGAGAGGCCGGCTGCTCCGCCCACGACGAACTCGGAGATCACCAGCGCCGCGAGGGTGCCGAAATCCGAAGGGACGAGGATGCTCGGCATGCCCGCGCCGCTGAAGGCGATCAGCGAGAGCGCGAACACCAGCGCCGCCTTGATGCGCATGGGGACCAGGCGCGAGCTGAGCACCGGCGCGGTGGCCACCAACCCCGACAGGCGCATCAGGACCAGCCCGAACGCCAGGATCAGGGAAAGGGGGACCACGTCAGTGCCCCATGCGCTCGATGGCGCCAGCGAGGAAGCGGGCGAGCTGCTCGACCATCCACGGGCCGAGCAGCACGGCGAGGGCGATGATGGTCGCGATGCGCGGCACTGCGCCGACCGAGGGCTCCTGAATCTGCGTCGCCGATTGCAGCACGCCGACGACGAGGCCCACGACGAGCAGCCCACCGAGCATCGGCGCGCCCACCACCGAGAGCAGCACCATGCCTTCCTGGAAGAGCTGGTTCACTTCGCCGGTCATTGGAAGCTCCGCACGAGCGATTGCACGAGCAGGTGCCAGCCGTCAGCCAGCAGGAAGATGCCGACCTTGAGCGGCAGTGACACCAGCGTCGGCGGCACCATCATCAGGCCCAGCGCCATGAGCACCGCGCTGACGAGCAGGTCGATGAGCAAGAGCGGAATGAAGATGAACAGGCCCATGCGGAAGGCCGTGGTGAGCTCACTGACCATGAAGGCCGGCACCGCGATGTGCAGCGGCACCTGGTCGGCGCGGGTGGGGCGGGGCGAGCCCGAGAGCTCGTAGAACAGCCGGAGATCTTCCGGGCGCGTCTGCTTGAGCAGGAAGTCGAGGACGGGTGCGCTGCCGCGATCGATCGCTTCCTGTCCGGTGATGCGATCGTCGAGGTAGGGCGAGAGGGCGTCTGCGTTCACCTTCGTGAAGGTGGGCGCCATGACGAAGGCGGTCAGCGCCAGCGAGAGCGCGATCACCACCTGGTTGGGGGGCAACGTCGGCGTGCCGAGTGCCTGCCGCAAGAACGACATGACGATCACGATGCGCGTGAAGCTGGTGATCGCCACCAGCGCCCCCGCAGCGAACGAGAGCGCCGTCATCAGCAGGAAGAGCTTCACCGCAGACGAACCGCCGCCCACCGAGATCTGCATGGGCGCGTCGGCCGCGGCGAGCAGGGTGGGGATCACGGCACGACCCCTCGCACCCCGGCGGCCAGCTTGGCGCGGAGTTCCTGATCTTCGAGCGATTCCTGCAGCGCGGCGTCGAACGCGGTCACCGGGGTCTTGCCCGTCAGGCGCGCGAAGAAGCCCATGGTGGGCGACGGCACGGGGGGCGGGGCGCTGATCACCACCGGCTCGAGTTCCGGCGCAGGCTTCTGCATGAGCACCGTCACACCGGCTTCGCTGACGGCGAGCACCATGCGCTCCCCGAGCACGTCGGCGATGACCAGCGAGCGCTTGTCGCCGAGCGACGTGGCTTCGAGCACGCGAATGCCCTCGCCGCCGATCTGCTGGCGCCGCTTGCGCATCGTGAAGACGAACGCCGCGAGCCCGACGATGCCGAGCAGGGGCACCAGCGCCGGGTTGAAGCTCGAATTCGACGCGACGCCCTTCAGGTTTTGCGACGACGTGTCGATGTTCTGATCGAAGGCGGCCGCGACGACGGAGTCAGCGGCGGTCGCCTGTGGGCCCGGCTCGACCACCGCGAGCGCGATCAACGTGAGAGCAAGCATCGAAGTGTCCTCCCTCTCAGCGCAGGCGCGCGATGCGTTCAGACTTCGAGATGATGTCGGTGATGCGAATGCCGAACTTGTCGTTGATGACGACGGCCTCGCCGCGGGCGATGAGGCGATCGTTCACCACGATGTCGAGTGGCTCACCGGCGATCTTGTCGAGCTCGATGACCGAGCCAGGCGTCAGCCCGAGCAGATCTTGAATCGTCATACGTGAGCGACCGAGTTCGACCGAGACGTCGAGCGGCACGTCGAGCAGCAGATCGAGGCGGCGGGTCGAGACATCGTTGCCTTCTGCGGCGGCGGGTTCAGGGTTGAGCATGGTGACTCCTCAGGCGGCTTTCTTCTCGGCTTCGTTGCTGGGCTCGAACGGTCGGCGAATCTCGGAGATCGGTCCGCGGTCGATCTCGAGGGCGATGGCGCCCCCGACGACGCGGGGCTGGCCGGTGAACTTGGCGCGGCCCTGCACGAAGATCGGCAGCGACACGCCCTCGCTGGTGCCCAGCGTGATGGTCTCGCCCACCTCGAGCTCGAGCAGCTTCTGCAAGGTCAGCGTCGACTTGCCGAGCAGCACGCGCAGCTCGACCTCGGTCTGGCTGAGCTCTTCTTCGAGGCGGTGTGCAAAACGCGAATCGGACGTGGCGTTGAGCTTGGGCGGCGACATCAACGCTTTGCGCGCCGGTTCGATGGCCGTGTACGGCATCGCGAGCTGCACGAGGCCCTTGATGGCGCCATCGATCTCGAACGAACACAGCACCGCCGCTTCGTTGACGGGGGCGATCACTGCGAGGCGGGGGTCTGCCTCGAAGCGGGCGATCTCGGGCTTGAAGGGCAGCACCGGCGCCCACGCCAGGGTCATCGCCTCGGTGAAGAGCGCCAGCAATCGACCGAGCACCTTGCGCTCGACGTTGGTGAGCTCGCGGCGCGGCTCGGGCTGGGCCTGGGAATCGTCGGAGCGGGCGCGCTTGTCGCCCAGCGCGGCGGCGATCATCGCGTCGGCGAGACCGGGCTCGAGCACCAACAGCGCCTGGCTTCCCGCCTTGCCCAGCGACATGACGCCCACGGTGGTCGGCGGGGCGAGCAGCGAGTTGAAGTCACCGAACTTGAGCAGCGACGCGGGGCCGCACGAGACGCGCACCGAGAGGCGCGTGCGACCGGCGAGGCCCATGGCGAACGCCGAGGCTATCTGTTCGTTGATCGCGTCGAGCGTGGGCATCTGCCCGCGAATGACACGATCCTGGCTGGTGAGATCGTACGGAACGGCAGCGCCGCGCCCCTTCGGTGGCTCTGGCGTGACGCGGCCATCCTGGATGGCCGACATCAGCGCATTGATTTCCTCCGGGTTCAGCAACACGCCGGCCATGGACCGCTCCAGTCACTGCACGACGAAGTCTGAGATGTAGAGGGCGCGAATGCGCGCTTCGGGGACGAGCTCACGCAACTTCTGCTGCAGGGCGTCTTTGGTGCGCCCGAGGCCTTCGCTGCCGCGCAGCTCTTCGAGCGTGCGATCAGAGAGGTAGCTGATAACCGCGTCGCGAACGCGCGGAAGGTTGGCGTTGAGCTTGTCCTTGTCGGGATCAGCAAAGACCTCGATGTCGAACGACAGGCGCACGTAGCGGTCGAGATCCGGGTTGCGGAGGTGAATCACGAAGTCGGGGAGCTTCACCATCGGGCCCGGGCCGCCTGCTGCGTGACCTTCTCCTTCCTTCTTCTCGTCTTTACCTTCGGCCTTCTCGGCCTTCTCCGCCTTCGGCTCGGCCGCGGCGTGCTCTTCCCCCTTCGCCTCGTCTCCCTCGGCCTTCTTTTCGCCGTGAGGCGCGGCGGCGGCGCTGGGCGGGTGCATCATCGAGTAGCCCATGAAGCCGATCACGCCGAGCAGCAGCACGCTGTTGAGCGAGACCAGAATCGGCATCATCTTGCTGCTCTTGGCCGGCGCGGCCGAGGCCGGCGGTGCGGGAGGCGCTGCGTCTTTCTTCGCGTCGCTCATGACGGGCCGACACAGAGCAACGGCTGTGCCCTGACGCGTCAGCGCGGTGGCGAGTCGTAACTGCGCGGATCCTGCGGAGGAATCTCCAACACGACCTCGATGCGCCGGTTCAATTCCCGATTCTCCGGGGTGTCGTTTGACACCAGGGGATGACTCGACCCCAGGCCCGCGGCGATCAAGCGAGTCGCATCGATGCCGTGGCCCTGCTCGAGGTAGGTGACGACGGTCGCCGCGCGCCCGGCAGAAAGATCCCAGTTGTTGCGGAACTTCGGCGACGAGATCTGGCCGTCATCGGTGTGACCTTCGACCCGAATGAGGTGAGTCCCGGTCGAGAGCTCTGTCGCGATGGCGTCGAGCACGGCGAGGGCTTCAGGTCGCAGCGCCGCTGACGCCGGGTCGAAGAACCGAGAGGCCGCCAAGCGCAGCCGCAGCTTGCCGTTCTCGAGCTCAAGTGAGATCGACGGGCGTGTTTCCTTCTTCATGAGGAGGGGCTTCAAGACCTTCTCCAGGCGTTTGCGCGTCGCTTCGGCGATCTTCTTCTGCTGATTCGACTCGTTCTTCAACGACGCCGGCGTCCCCATGCCAAGGTTGGTCGTGCAGCCACCTTCGGTCGCAGGGCCCTTGAAGATCGACATCTTGCTGATGCCACCTTCGCCCTTGAAGTGCAGCGCCCACCGCACCGACTCGCTGGTGACCACGAGCTTGTTGGTGTCGACGCGGCTCGAGGCGTAGAGAACGACGAAGAGTGCGAAGAGCAACGTCACCAGGTCGGCGTAGGAGATCACCCACCGCTCATGGTTTTCGTGTTCTTCATGTTTGTGCTTCTTCGCCATGGGAACTCTGAATGACTCTTCGGCACGAATCGCCGGGCAGTGAAGTCGAGCGCCTGGGCGTGACCGGCTTCTTCGTGCGCGAGCACTTTCTGGGCCACGAGCTGGCGCGCGCGGTGCGCCGCGAAGCCGAGGCCGTCACGCTGCGACCGGCGGCCATTCGGCGATCGCGCGTGCTCGACCCGCAGGTGCGCAGCGACGACATCGCCTGGCTGACGGCAGAGGAAGCGAGCGGGGCGTTGCGAGCGGCGGTGATCGCGTTCGAGCGGCTGCGCGACGAGGTGAATCAGAGCGCGTGGCTGGGGCTGCGCGGCTTCGATCTGCAACTCGCGCGGTACGCGCCCGGTGCAAGGTACGTGAAGCACCGCGATGCGTTCCCGGGGCAGGACAACCGGCGCCTCACCGCGATCGTGTACCTCAACGAGGGCTGGCAGCCTGAGCACGGCGGTGAGCTCGAGCTGTGCGTCGAGCCCCCCCAGCGCGTGCAGCCCACGCTCGATCGCCTCGTGGTCTTTCGTTCGGAGCTCATCGAGCACCAGGTCCTCGAGGCGCACGCCGAACGTTGGGCGCTCACCGCCTGGTACTCGGCGCGCTGAGCGTCACTTCGCTCCGGCTGCCGGCTTGGCGTGGTGGCCGTGCGAGCCGGCGTAGCTCTTCAACTTCTCTTCGAGGATGCGCGGGTTCAGGCCTTCCTGAATCGAGAGCACGCCCTCGGCGATGAGCGTCTTGCGTTCCTTCTCGATCATGATCTTGCGCTTGATCTTGTTGCTCAGGGGCAGGGCGATCAGGTTCGCCACGCCGACGCCGTACACCGTGGCGACGAAGGCGACGGCGATGCCGGGGCCGAGCGCCGCGGGGTTGTCGAGGTTTTCCATCACGTGGATGAGGCCGAGCACGGCGCCGAGCACGCCGACCGTCGGGCAGAGCGCGCCGAAGTCGCCCCAGAACTTGGCGACCACGCCGCCTTCTTCGGCCTCGACCTCGATCTCCGTCTCGAGGGTGGTGCGCGCCACGCTGGCCTCCACGCCGTCGACCAGGAAGCCGAGCGCGCGCTTGAGGAAGGGGTCCTTGATTTCCGCGAGCTTCGCCTCGAGGGCCAGCACGCCGTCTCGCCGGGCCACGGTGGCGAGCTCGACGAGCTGCGCCATCAGGGGAACGATGTCGTTCGGCTTTTCCTTCAGCGCGACGCCGAAGCCTTTGACGCCGCCGATCACCTCGCTCAGCGGGTACGAGACCATCACTGCGCCGATGGTGCCGCCGACGACGATGAGAAAGGCAGTGGCCTGCAAGAGCGAGCCGGCGTGGCCGCCTTCCAGCTTCTGCCCCAGCAGGATGCAGCCGATGCCGAACGCGATGCCGGGAATGGTCGTCTTATCCACGTGAGCCTCCAGTGGGGGTGGTCACGCCGTTCGCGCGAATGCGCTCCATCACCTCGTCGAGCGACTCCTTCACGAGGAGTCGCTGTCCGGGCGCGAGCGTGATCACCGTGTCGGGCGTCGCTTCGGCGAACACGATCAACGCGTCGTTGACGGCGATGGTGTGCCCATCGAGGCGGGTGAGAAGAATCATGAACAGAGCCCTCAACCTGTCTCTTCGACACGGGGCGCGCCGACCTGAAGGCGCGTCAACGACGTGACTCACATTCCCCCCCCCCTCTCCCTGCTTCAGCGGGGGAGAGGGCCAGGGTGGGCTCAGCGCTTCAACTGCATCAGTTCCTGCAAGAGCTGGTCGGCGGTGGTGATCGTCTTCGAGTTCGCCTGGAACCCGCGCTGGGCGGCGATCATGCGAACGAACTCGCCGGCGAGATCGACGTTCGACTGTTCGAGCGCCCCTGCGACGACCGACGCGCGCCCACCTTCTGCAGGAGAGCCGATCGTCGGCTGGCCCGACTCGAGCGTCTCGGCGAGCAGGTTGCCGCCCACACGAGTGAGCCGATCGGCCGCACTGAAGTCAGCCACCGCCACCTGGCCGAGCACGCGGGTGGAGCCGTTGGTGAAGGCGCCGAGCACCTCGCCCTTCTGGTTGATGCTCACGTTGGTCAACGCACCGAACGGGGCGCCGTCCTGGCCGGTGAAGGTGGTCGCCGTCGAGCCGCTGAACTGCGTGACGCCCGTGAGCCCGGTACCGCCTGCCGAGAGCGGGTCGCCGAAGTTGAAGCTCAAAGGCTGCGGTTGCGTGGCGCCGTTGGGGAGGAAGGTCTCGGGCCCCGTGGTCACCGTGTCGAGCTTGCCGTCGGTGTCGAAGGTGAAGGAGCCGCTGGCGATCACCTCAGGAGTGCCCGCCGTGCCGCCCGTGACGTTCGCCCCGTCGGTCATCGCGTGGTACTCCCACGTGCCCGGCGCCGTCATCGTATAATACACGCTGACCGCGTACGGCTTTCCCAGCGAGTCGTAGAGCGTCAGCGTGGACGGCGGCGCTTCGGAGGTGCCGACCGGGTCGGTTGGATCCCACACCTTCGCGGTCGCGCCGGAGTTCAGGTTCGCTCGAATGGTGATCTCCTCGGAGGGAAGGGCTGCGGCCGTTGCGGTGCCGACCTGCAGGTCACCCAGTCCCCCGATCTGTTGCCCCGAGGCGTCGTTCGCGAAGCCCTGCACGCGAAGGCCGTCGAGGTTGGTCATGTACCCATCCCGATCGACGGTGAATTGGCCGGCGCGCGTGAAGAATTGGCCCTGAATGCCTGCCTGCTGCCCCCTCACCACGAAGAAGCCCGAGCCGTCGAGCGCGAGGTCGGTGGCGAGGCCGGTGGTGGTGAGCGCGCCCTGCGTGATGATGCGCTGAATCGCCTGCAGCCGCGCGCCGAGCCCGACCTGGCCCCCGCCATTGACGCCCATCAATTGCTGCATCAACTGATCTTGAAACGCCGCGCGGCCGGTCTTGAAGCCGATGGTGTTCGCGTTGGCGATGTTGTCGCCGACGACGGAGAGTTCGGTGCTGTTGGCCTGGAGGCCGGCGGTGCCAGTGGTGAGTGCGGTGAGAAGGGACATGGTCGTTCAGCTCCGGGACAGCGTGTTGAAGAGGTCTGCGAGAGAGGTGCGGCTCGGCGTCGGCGCGGGGGCGCTCGTCGTCGACGCCTCGGCGATCTGAAGGATGTCGGACATCTTCACGCGGCGGCCGTCGACGATGAGCTCGGGGATGCCGTTGTCGAACGACACCGCGCTGACACGCCCGCGCCCCTTGTGATCGATCGCCACGTTGCCCTGCTTGTCGTCGGCGGCGGTGAGCGACACCTTGTACGTGCCGGCCTTCACCGGGTTGCCGTTGTCGTCCTTCCCGTCCCACGCGAAGTTGACCGTGCCTGCAGCGACGTCGCGCAGGGTGATGGTGCGCAGCTTCTTGCCGGTCTCGTCGGTGATGATCGCGTTGGCCATCGCGGCATTCGTGCGCAGCTCACCGCTGATGCTCGCCCCACCGCTCGCCGGGAGGTCGACGGTGTTGGTCTTGTAGATGACGTCCTTGCCCACCAGCGAGGTGGTGGCGGTCTGGTTGTTCGCCGTCTGCGCCATGAGCAGCGCGTCGAGACGGCCGACCATCTGCTCCGACTGCTCGACGCTCGCGAACTGCGCGAGCTGGGCGATGAAGGCCTGGTTGTCAGTCGGGGAGAGGGGATCCTGGTTGGCGAGCTGCGTGGTGAGCAGCTTGAGGAACTCGTTCTTGCCGAGCTGGCGATTGCCCGTGGCGGGGGTCTTCAATTCGGGCGAGCCGTTGACGGAGTTGATCGTGGACATGGACTCAGGCCTTCACGTGGAGGTGGCCGTTGGCGTTGGTCGACCCGCCTTCGGAAGAGGTGGCCCTCGCTGCGCGGCGCGCCGTCGGAGGAGCATCGAGCCCCTCTGCGCCAGGCTGCGAGTGGTGGTGCTGCTGTGAGTTCGACTGCGTGAGATCGAAGTGGCCGAGCGCCAGACCTTCCCTGGCCAGCGCGACCTTCAGCTCGCCCTGACGCGACTCGAGCAACTGCGCTGCGGGTCCGCTTGCGCGAATGTCGGTGACGCCGTCGTTCACCTTGAGCTGCACGTTGAGCCGCCCTGCGTCTCCTGCCTCGAGGCTCACGCGCGCCACCGTCGGCAAGATGACCGCGCGCAGGCTCGGGTCTTCCAACATCATCGGCGCGACCTGGGCGAGCGGGGCGGCTTCCTTCGGCGCCACCACCGCAGGCAGCTCGAACTTCGGGGCCGCCGCTTCGGGTGACGCAGTGGGAGCGGGTGCGTCGGGAGCCTGCTTCGCTGCGAGCTCGGGCTTCGAGGTCTCCTCGACGGGCAGCGCCTTCTTGTGGGCCTTGCCCTCGGTTGTCGGCACCGGCAGCTCGTGGGTGTGCGCCTTCGCACGGGTGCTGACCGCGTTTGCTTCGGTCGGTGCGGCCTTCAGTTTCACCTGCGCCGTGTCGATACGAGGAGCAGGAGGCGGAACCAACAGCGCGTGCGCGAGCAGCTCGGCAGAAGGCTGACGATCTTTCTTCTCGCGCCGCTCGTCGACTTTGGCCTGCCCGCGTGAGCCGGGCGCGGCGGTCAGTCGCGGCTCGAGCTCGGCCGAGAACTCAACGGCCTCGCCCTTCTTCGAAGCCGAAGCCGAAGCCGAAGCCTTCTGGCGCAGAGCGGCCTTGCCACCCAACAACGACTGCACGTCGATCTTCACAGGCGTCCTCCTGGTTTGGTGGTGGCGGCAGGCATCGTCGACATCATCGAGATCAGCTCCGCCGCGAGCTCGGGCTTGAGGCGGTCCATCACCAGGCCTGCATCGGCCGGCTTCATGCGGCGCAACACGGCCGCCGCGAGCGTGGGTTCGGTCTTCTGCACCAGCGCTGCTGCGGCCTCCGGCTTCATCGACTTCATCGTCTTCGCCAGCGCGTCGAGCTCGGCGGGCTTGGGCGCGGGGGGCGCGGGCTTCGTCACCACGGCCGGTGCGGGCTCGGGCTGGGCACCACCCTCGGCGCGTTTGGCCAGCAGCGCCTCGAGCTTCTCGGTCTCCGTGCGGAGCCCCGCGCGCGAGGCGGCGATCTCGGCCTTCAACTTCTCGAGCTCGGCGCGCTCCTTCTCGAGGGCCTGGCGATCGTCATCGACGCGCTTGCGAGCGGCAGTGAGCTCCTTCGCGGTGCGTGTCAGCTCTCCGCAGAGCGCCTTGCGCGTGAGCGACGTGGGCAACGGCGCTTCGTCGTTCGACTCGGCGGCGGGCGCCGGGGCAGCGGGCCCACTGGCGAGCAACAGCATGAGGAGTCCTTCAACCACGGCCCGTCTCCCGTCTCATCGCAGGTGGAGGAGGCGGTGTGAGCGCCGCCTTCACCTGGGCCAGGACTTGTTCGAGCGTGAAGTGCTCTCCCGGCTGTTGCTTCAGAAAAGCATTGAGCGTGCCGATGATCGGGAGGGCGCGATCGACTCGGGGGTTCGACCCCGCCTGATAGGCACCAACCTCAAGAAGATCGGCCGCTTCCTTGTACGCAGCGAGTGCGTCGCGACCACTCGTGGCCAGCTCGCGGTGCGTCACGGTCGTGACGTCCGTCATGCAACGACTCACCGACGCCAGAACATCGACGGCGGGAAAGTGACCGCCGTTCGCGAGGCGACGAGACAGCACGATGTGCCCATCGAGCGCGGCGCGCGCGGCATCGGTCACCGGGTCGGCGAGATCGTCACCTTCTGCGAGCACCGTGTAGAGCGCCGTGATGCTGCCTTTGCCGTCGTCGTTACCTGCACGCTCGACGAGCTTGGGCAGCGCGGCGAACACCGACGGCGGGTAGCCCTTGCTGGTCGGCGGCTCACCGGCGGCGAGGCCGATCTCCCGCTGCGCCATCGCCACGCGCGACAACGAGTCAATCAAGAGCAGCACCTTCTTGCCCCTCGCGCGGAAGTACTCGGCCACCGCGGTTGCGGCCATTCCGGCGCGCACCCGCACCAGTGGAGACTCGTCGCCCGTCGCCACCACGACCACCGAGCGCTTGAGCCCCGCCTCGCCGAGATCTCGCTCGACGAACTCACGTACCTCTCGGCCGCGCTCGCCGATCAGCCCACATACGATCACCTCGGCCTTCGCGTGCCGGGCGATCATCCCCAGCAGCACGGACTTGCCGACGCCGGGGCCTGCCATCACTCCGACGCGTTGGCCCTCGCCCAGGGTGAGGAACGCGTCGATCGCCTTGACGCCCAATGACAGAGGTTGCGCGATGCGGCGGCGCTTCATCGCAGCAGGCGGGTTGGCGATCAGCTTCGTGCGATCGGGCAACACCATCGCCGGGCCGCCATCGATCGGATGAAGCCGCGCGTCGACGACCCGGCCCAGCAGCGCGTCGCCCACCTGCAGCTCTCCCGCTCCGGCGCGCGGCACGACGATGGCGCCTTCGCGCACGCCGTCCATCTCACCCAGCGGCACCAGCAGCGCCGTGGGGCCGTTGAAGCCGACGACCTCGGCGTGCGCGACCGCTCCCTGGTCGTCACGGATTTCGCAGCTCGTGCCGATCGCCACGCGCGGCAGGCTCGCCTCGAGGATCAGGCCTGACGCCCGGGTGATTCGGCCGTGCACGAGCACCGGTTCAGCGCGCTCGAGGGAATGACGCAGCCGCTCGAGATCGAGCCCGCTCATGGGCCCTTCACTCCGTCGAGGTGCTTCACCAGTTCTTCGAGTCGGGTGTTGAGGCGGCCGTCGATGGAATGGTGCTCGGTGTCGACCATCACGTCACCGCGCTCGAGCGACGCGTCGGCGACGATGACGATCTTCCCGAACGAGAAATCACTCTGCGCCTTCGCCGTCAGTTCCTTCTCGTCTGCAGGGCTGACGCGCACCTGCGTGACGTGCTCTTCGCCGGCGCGTCGAATCGCCGAGCGAATGAGGGAGAAGATCGCGGCGAGATCGGTGCTGATTTCCTTCTCGAGAATGCGTCGGGCGATGATCACCGCGAGCTCGAGAGAGTCACTGCGTGCTTGCTCGGCGAGGCGCTCCGATTGCGCGCGAAGCTTCTCGATCGCGAGCGCGAGCGCCGGCGACGTCTCTTTCTGAATGACGATCGGCGGAGGCGGCGGCGCCGGTGGAAGGGCCTCGAACGCAGGCGGCGGCGGCGGCGCCGTCACGGCGGGCGGGGGCAGCTTCAGCTCGGGCATCGCAGGCTCCGGGCTTGCTGGCATCCATGCGACGTTCCTGATGCGCGGGGCGGTGGACCGCGGCATCGGGTCGACCGCGGTGCCAGCCCCTTCCATGAAGTTGGGTCGCTTCATGGCTCAGAGCATCTTGTCCGTCGGGCGAACGATGGTGATGCGCCCCTTCTCGGCAGCCTCGATGGCCACCTTGGCGATCTCGGCCTGCGCGGCCTCGACCTCCGAGAGCTTCACCGGGCCCATGGCCGACAAGTCGTCTTCGAGCAGTTCGGCGGCGCGTGACGACATGTTCTTCAGGAACTTCTCCTTCACCTCCGGAGAGCCGCCCTTCAACGAGACGGTGACCTGCTTCATGTCGAGATCCTTCATCAGGCTCTGGAGGTCGCGATCGGACAGGCGCGTGAGATCTTCGAACGTGAAGAGCTTGCCGCGCAGATCGTTGGCGAGGTTCGGCTCGTCGCGCTCGATGGCCGCGAGGATCTCGGTCTGCTGGGCCGCCGGGCTGCGACGCAGAATCTCGAGCGCTGCGGCGCGACCGTCGACCTTGCGCATGCCCTCGGACACCAGGGCCTGCAATTCGCCCGTGAGCGCATTGCGCACTTCGCGCAGCACCTCGGGGGCGACGGCCTCGACCACGGCCATGCGGCGCACCACCTGCGGGCGCATCGCGAGCGGCAGACGATCCATCACCAACGCGGCGCGCTCTGCCGTCAACGACGAGAGCACCAACGCGATGGTCTGCGGCTGCTCGCGGGCGAGGATCATCGCCAGCGACTCGGCGTCGGCTGCGGCCACGGGGCCGAGCAACTCCTCGGGCTGATGCGCCGGGGCCTGGGCGTCGAAGGTCCGCTTGACCGTCTCAGGCCCGAGCAGCTCGTCGGCCAGCTTGCGCAGCATCGCGTCGCCGCCCAGCACGTCGACGCCTGCCTGCTGCATCGAGTCGACGAAGGTGTTGAGTGACTCGGGGATGGCGGCGGGCCCCATGCGCTTGAGTTCGCGCGCGCCGAGCGCGACCTGACGCACCTCCATCTCGGTCATCTGCTTGAAGAGCGCGCCGGCCGCTTCCGGTCCAAGCCCCAGCAGCAGCGCCGCGACGCGCTTGGCGCCCGAGCCTGCCTTGTCGATCCACGGAAGCTCCGGCTTCTGGTTCTGTGCGTCAGCCATTTTCGACTCCCTTTTCGAGGTCGGCGCTCAACCACGCGCGCACCAGCATCACGGCGCGCTCGGGGTCGGCGGCCACCAGCTTGCGAGCGCGATCCTTGAGGTCGGCCAACGGGTCGACCAGCACGGGGGGCTCGGGTTGCCTGGCCTGCTCGGTCGCCACGCCATCGATGGCGTTCTGCTTCGCCTCGAGCGCCGCGACGGTCGAGCCGGGCTTCAACACCAGCTCTTGTGCGACCGCGGCAGGCTTGCGCCGCGCCAGGAAGAAGGCCGCCAGCGCCGCGAGCAGCACGGCACCCGCCACCACGCCCCACACCCACTTCGGAGTGACTGCGGCCACCACCGGCTCCGGCACCTCAGCGCTCTTGCCAAAGGGCTGGCTGGTGATCTCGAACTGGTCGCCGCGCGCGTCGTCGAAGCCCACCGCTCTGCGCGCAAGATCACCCAGCCGGCTCACCTCTTCCGGCGTGCGCGCCTTGCCCTCGACGCCGTCGACGATCACCGCCACCGAGATGCGCTGCAGCCGGGGAATGCGCGCCACCGTCTGCGTCGTGGTCTTGTTGAAGTCCCACTTCTTGTTGAGCGTGTTGGTCTGCGAGTTGCCCTGCTGCGTTGGCCCCTGCCCTGCCGCCTGCGGGGCGAGCGGAATGTTGGCCTGCGCGCCCGTCACTGCTGAGGGTTGCGTGCTCTGGTTCGACGAGTTCCCGGAGGTGGACGCCTCGTCGGTCAGCACGATGGTGTCGGGGTCGACGGTCTGCGCGTTCTGGGTGACCTGCGAGAGGTCGAACGCTGCAGTGACGCGCGCGATGACTGCGCCCTGGCCGACGACCGGCTCGAGCAGGCTCACGATGTGCTGCTCGAGCTCGCGCTCTGCCTTGCGCTGAAACGACGCCTCGGGCGAATCCCACGCCGACTCCGACGAGAGCACCGCGCCCTGTCCATCCATCACCGTGACGTGCTCGGGGTGCAGGCCGCTGACGGCCGACGACACGAGATGCCGAATGCCGGCGAGCTCGCGATCTCCGAGCGTGCGACCGGGCTGCAACACTGCCACCACCGCCGCCGAGGGCTTCTTGTCTTCGTCTCGATACAGGCCACGTTCGCCGAGCGACACCGTCACGCGCGCGCTCCGGACGCCGGCGAACTTCCCGATGGTGCGGGCCAGCTCGCCTTCGATGGCGCGCCGCAGGTTGACCTTCTGGGTGAACTCGCTGACGCCGATGTTGGTGTTGTCGAACAGCTCGAAGCCCGTTCCCGACGCGCGGGGCAGGCCCGCCGTGGCCAACAACATGCGCGCTTCGTAGACCTTGTCGGCGGGAACGGCGAGGGCCGTGCCGCCGGCCTCGACGCGGTTGGGGATGCCGGAGACCTTGAGCTGCCCGGCCGCTTCGGTGGCGTCTTCCTGCGTGAGGTTGGTGAAGACGTATTGGTAGTCACCGCTGCGCGAGAGCCCGCCGACCGTCACCGCTGCCAGCACCGCCACGCCCACGCCCGCGAGCAACGCCACGCGCAACCCCGCCGGGAGCAGCTGAATGCGCGCCGGCAATTCCCTCAACTGCTTGAGCAAGCTCTCCATGATTCAGGGCCCTCAGACCGGCATGCGCATCACTTCGTTGTAGGCATCGAGGATCTTGTTGCGCACCTTGAGCGCCACCTTCATCGCCACGTCGGCCTTCTCGAGGGCGAGCATCGTCTCGTGCAGGTTGCCTTCGCCGTTCGCGAGCTTCTGTGACTCGGTGTCGGCCTGAAGCTGCAGCTCGTCAACCCTCGCCACCGCGTCCTTCAACTTCTGAGAGAAGTCGGCCCCGTTGACCGGCTCGTTGTCTTGAACCCCCGTCGCTTCGCCATCGGCGCCGGGGATCTCGATCGACTTGAAGTTGACGGGCTTCATCAGGCATTACCTCGCGATGTCGATGGCCCGCTGCGCCATGGACTTGAGCGTGTCGACCGCCGAAGCGTTCGCGTCGTACCCGCGTGACGCGGAGATCAAGTTCACCGTCTCGTGCACCGGGTTCACGTTGGGGAAGGTGACGAACCCGTCGCCATCGGCGTCGGGGTGGCCTGGCAGGTACACGCGCTTGCCGGGGTTGGGATCTTCGACGACCTCCATCACCTTCACCCCCTGCGACGCGGAGGGATCGCCGGGCTGCGTACCCGCGCGTGCGAGATCGGCCTCGAAGTTCACCGCGCCGAGCACGGGGTCGCGGCGACGGTACGGCTGGCCATCGGGGCCGCGGGTCGATTCGGCGTTCGCGAGGTTGCTGGCCGCGACGTCGACGCGCGTACGCTGCGCCGAGAGCCCTGAACCGCTGATCTGCAGCGCCGTGAGAAAGTCAGCCATGAATCACCCAACCCCGTCGGTGGCCACGTAGCGGAGGATCGCGAGCTTCTTGCCCGCCGCCCTCGCCGCTGCGCCGTACAGCAGTGAGTTGCGAGCCAGCTCGACCATCGTCTTGTCGAGATCGACGCCGTTGCCGTCGAGGCCGCCTTCCATCTTCTCGGCGACATGGACGAAGTCAGACGGGTCACCGCCGGGCGTCGCGGGCATCTCGTGACGACGTTCGGCCGCCGCGAGCGCGCGATCGAAGTCGAGCTCACGAGGCCGGTAGCCGGGCGTGTCGACGTTGGCGAGGTTGCCGTTGAGCACGTTCTGTTGCTCGAGCCGAACGTCGAGCGCCGACTCCAGCTTGCCCAGCGTGCGATCGAAGAGCTTCACGGCGCCACCGCCGCCAGGAGATCTCCCCCCTCGGTGGCCGGCCCGTTCAGCTTCTGGCGCAGGGTGCGCAGCCCGAGGTTCAGCAGGCGCGCCGCGTGGGTGCGGTTGCCGTTGGTGCGACGCAAGGCCTCGCTGATCGCCAGGCGCTCGAGCTGCACGAGGTCGAGCGGCAGCCACGCTGGGAAGCTCGAACTCTCGACGGTGCGGCTCACGAGGCCCAGATCCGCCGCTTCAACCATCGCGCCGCGGGCGCGAATCACGGCGCGCTCGAGCACGTTGGCCAGCTCGCGCACGTTGCCCGACCAGCGCTGCGTCTCGAGCAGGCCCAGCGCCTCGGCGTTCAACGAGACGGCGGGGCGACCGAGCGAGGTGGCGATGCGGTTCAACAACACACTCGCGAGCGAGGCGAGGTCTTCGCGGCGCTCGCGCAAGGGCGGCACGGCGATGGGGAAGACGTCGAGCCGGTAGAAGAGATCGGACCGGAGCTGCCCTCGCTCGACCAGCTCGCGCAGATCGCGGCTGCTGGTGGCGATGACGCGCGATGCGTGCGCTCCCTCGAGCTGGCTGAGCACGCGGCCCTGCATGTCGATGGTGATGGCCGAGACCTCATCGAGCACCACCGTGCCTCCGTGGGAGAGCGCCTCGGTCAAGCGCTCGAACTCGCTGGCCATGGCGCCGCAGTTGAAGACCGAGAACGGCGCGGCTGCGCGCGGCGAGCTCTCGTGAATGAAGCGGGCGAGTACTTCCTTGCCGCTGCCCGTCTCCCCCGTCAGCAGTACGGTGGTCGGCGTCTTCGCGACGTCGAGTGCTGCGCTCATCGCCTGGCGCATCGAGTTGCTGAAGGCGATCAGTTCGTTCTTCATGGCGTCTCCCTCTGGTTCTCCACTGCCTGGCTGCGGGCCCTGGCGGCGCGCGCAAGATCGGTTGTCAACGTCACCTGGGAAGTCAGGGCCTCGAGGGCCTGCTCGTCGCCCGCGAGCGACGGCAGCTCGACGGCGCGCTTCGTCTTCGCGTTGCTTCGCAGCTGCTTGCGAACGGCAGACCACTCGGCTCCGCGCGTCACTGCCCCCAGCTTCGTGTCGGCGTATTCGAGGATCACCTCGGCGCGGACGTGGTCGTTCGCGGCCGTGTAGAGCTTGATGATGCGCAGCAGATGCGAGGGCAGGGCGCTCGCCTCGACGTGCGGCGTGTTGGAGGCCAGCACCGCTGCCGCGAAGGCAGGCGCCCCCAGCTCGAAGGCCGTCTCCGAGGCGACGCGGTTGAGGGCCTGCTCTCGCGGGCCGCGGCGAACGCGGTCATTCAGGTAGAGCGACAGCCCGGCGATGCGCGCCTCGACGTCGGCCGAGCCGAGCCCGACCTCGACCACCTTCTGACAGAAGGTGCGCGCCGCTTCGCAGAGGTCAGGGTCCATCGACAGGCGCTTGGTCATGAACTCCAGCGCGGCGCGATCGCGCCCCGACACCAACTCGCGGCGCAAGGTGTAGAGCGCCAATTCTCGAGCGAACTCGGGCGCGAGCCCCTCATCGCTCGCGATGCGCTTCGATTCCACCTCACTGAAGCAGTTGCCGGCGAGCTCGCAGGTGCGGGCCTGCGCGAGCCGACCCACCGGCCCCACGGGGATGACCTTCGCGTAGTGGTTCATCGCCAACACCACGTCCCCGTCGAGCAGCGCGAGATCGCCCAGGCGCAGGTTCGCCAACCCGAGGTCGGGACCGAGCAGCGCCTCTTCCCAGGCAGCGCGCGCCACCTCGAGATCGCCTTTCCCGAGCGCACACTCGGCGCGCGCAGCGGGCACCTGGCCCGGGCACGCGTCGGGCAGGCTCAGGCCCTTCAACGACCACGCGTGCGGTGGAATCCGGGCGTCGGCGTCGAGCCACGCGATGCTCGTCAGCTCTCTGAACTCGACGAAGGCCTTCTGCCCATCGCGATCGAACGAGGCCCACAGCTTGCGCGTCGCGCACTTCAAGATCACCGCGCCCTTCGTCGCCTCCTGCTTCGGGCACAACCGCGGCGCCTTGCCGATGATTGCCAGCCCGGTCAGCTTGACCTCGGCACCGAGCGAGTCGACCTCCACCAGCGGCGTGCTGCCGATCACGCGCACCGGCACGCGCTCGATCGAGGCGGTGAAGCCCGACGGAGGCGTGAGCGCGAGCAGGGTGGAGACGAGCGTCAGCACGGTGGCGAGTTCCCTTTCGAATTCAACGGCGTGAACTCAGGCGGCCTGCGTGTCGCGCTGCCGGCGGCGCAGCTTCTCGACCAGCGTGGTGCGCTGCAGACCGAGCAGATCCGCAGCGGCCTTGCGGTTGCCCCCGGCCTGCTGAAGCGCGGCGGTGATGTAGAGATCTTCGACAGTGCGAAGCAGCGCCGGCAGATCGATGGGGAACTTCGGCGCCGAAGCGGCAGCCACCAGCGTCTCCGGCATGGGGAAGCGCTGCAGCTCGGGACCCTGGCTGGGCATCGGCTCGAAGCCGGGCGCGGTCGCAGGGCGATCGATCACCTCGACGGGGAAACGAATCGGCGCCGGCGTCGACGGCGGGGGCGGCGGTACCAGCGTCAGCGCCGGGCCCGAGGTGAGCTCGAGCGACTGCATCGCGGCTTGACGCACGTGCGGCGGCAGGTCTGTCACGCGAATGACCGGGCCCTCGGTGCACACCGAGACGCGCTCGACCAGGTTCTCGAGCTCGCGCACGTTGCCCGGCCACGCGTGCAATTCGAGCGCGCGAATGGCCATCGGCTCGAGCGGGCGCGACTCGCCGCGATCCGTCCAGAAGTGGTTGAACAACTTCATGATGTCGGTGCGGCGCGTGCGGAGCGGCGGCAGCTCCAGCGGGCACACCTGCAGGCGGTAGAAGAGGTCGCGGCGGAAGCGACCGGCCTCGACCTCCGCCGCCAGGTTGCGGTTGGTCGCCGCGATCAGGCGGAAGTTCGCCGTCACGCTCTCGGCGCTGCCCACGGGCTCGTAGGTGCGCTCCTGCAGAAGCCGCAGCAGCTTCACCTGCAGCGACAACGGCAGCTCGCCGATTTCGTCGAGGAAGAGGGTGCCCCCCTCGGCCATGGCGACCCGGCCCTTGCGCGAGGCGATGGCGCCGGTGAACGCGCCACGCACGTGACCGAACAGTTCGCTCTCGAGCAACGTCTCGGGGATCGCGCCGCAGTTCACGGGCACGAAGTGACGACGCGCACGCCCGCTGTGATCGTGCAGGTGGCGGGCGAACACCTCTTTGCCCGTGCCCGTCTCGCCCGTCAGCAACACCGTCGAGTCGGTCGGCGCGATGCGCTCACACGCCTTCAGCACGTCGACCAACGGCGAGCGCTCGTCGTGAATGAGGGTCGTGTTCGTGTCGATGAGCGAGGGGGAGGTCGGGTTGGTGGCGGTGTGCATGCGTGGACCCATGAGCAACCGGCTTGCCAGCGCCAAAAACCCAACAGTCCAAGTCACTTGGCTGACGCGCCAGCGTGGTGACCGGGGGTCGGCGTTCACCCCGCGCGGTGAGCCCAGTGACATGCGCGCATGGGATCAACGGGTTGGCGGCGAGGTCGAGAATGACCACCAAGACCCCCTCTTGACCCATGTCGGCTGGGCGTTGGTTTGCACAGTGAGCCCAGTGAGATGAGCCGGCTGTTGCCCCAACGCCCCGAGGTCGGTTCCACCCTGGAGGGCTTTCGCTCGCTCATCGACGAGCTGCCCATCGGCCTCGTGTGGCTCTCGGAGCAAGGCGAGGCGCTGCACTGGAATCAGCCTGCGGCGGTGCTGCTCGACTCGCTGCATGGGCCGCGGCTCGAGGCGTTGATCGAGCGGTTGCGCATCGCGTCGGTCACCACGCGCACCTGCATTCAGACCACGCTCGAGCTCTCGGGCTCGGAGCGGGTGAGGGTGGCGCTCGCACCTGATCGCACCCCCGGCCAATATCTGGTGGTGCTCGATCGCCAGCGCCTCGAGAAGGCGCGCACTGAAGCGTCGGTGCTGCGGGCAGTGTTGAAGGCTGTCTCCTCGAGCGCCGATCGGAAACAGGCGCTGCAGCGCGCCCTCGAAGCCGTGCACGGCGCGCTGGCCGCCACACATCTCTCTTTCTTTGAGCTCACCAAAGACGGCAGTCGCTACATCTGCGCGGCGGCGTCGGGTCTCGAAGAATGCGATCTGGTGGCCGACGCGCTCGTGGTGCGACCCGAGAGTTCGATCATCGCCTCGGTCGCGGCCGGGCAACGCAGCACTACCATCGCCGACGTGTCGAAGGCCTCGCACCTGCCGTTCATCGCGGAGGCGGGACACTCAGCCGTCTTCCTTCCCGTCACTGCGCGGAGCCTCGGCGGTGTGCTGGCGGTCGTCACGCGCGAGGGCCTGGGTGAATCGGTGCTGCGGCTGTGTGCCGCGCTCGCTGACGCGGTGGGCGCGGTGCTCGATCTCTCGACGCTCGAACAGGAAGCGATTCGCGCGCGCGAGGTCGCGGCGCAACGAGATCGGCTCGCCACCATCGGTCAGCTCGTCGCCGGCGTGGCGCACGAGATCAACAACCCGCTGGCGTTCTTGAAGAGCAACTTGAACTCGCTGCGTGTCGATCTCGACGAGATCAAGGGCCTCAAGCACGGCGCCGTGAACGAGGCCAATGAGATCGTCGCCGAATCGCTCGAGGGTGTCAGCCGCATCGAGATCATCGTGCAGGCGCTGAAGGGCACGTCGCGGAAGAAAGACGAGCGCGTTCGCTTCGATCCGGGCCGCGCGGTCGCCGAGGCGATCACCATCTTCAAGGGCGCCCACAAGCAGGACTGTGACGTCGACTCGTCATGTCTCACCCAGCTGCCCGAGGTGATGGGCAGCCCGTCGGCGCTGGGCCAGGTGACGCTCAATCTGCTGCAGAACGGGCTCGACGCGATGAATGCGCGCGAACGCAAGCAGCGCAAGTTGGTCGTCGCCAGCCGCGTCGACGCCAACGCGATCCACCTGAGCTTCCGCGATCACGGCACCGGCATTCCCCTCGAGGTGCAGAAGCGCATGTTCGACGCGTTCTACACGACGAAGGAACCCGGCAAGGGCACGGGCCTCGGCCTCGCGATCTGCAAAGAGATCGCGGAATCGATGGGCGGGCACCTGGCCTTCACCACCGGGCCTGACGGCACCTGCTTCGAGCTTGCGATCCCCGTCAGCGCGGTTGACTAATTGGGGAAGCGCAGCACGCGGTACGGAGGGGCGACGCACGCCGTATCACCGAGGCGCTGCACCGTTGGCGGCGCCCAGCAGGTGTGCAGAATGAGATCGGCTTCGGTCACCACGCCGAGCGGCTCGCGATCTTCGTAGAGAATCGCCACGTGCCGCATGCTCGGGAAGTGAACCAGGTCGCCCGCGCGCGCCTTCGTGCCGGCCTTGAGCTCGGGCGCCTGCTGGTCGATGGCGTACGAAGACGTGTAGCTCGCGCTCTTGCCCGATCGGCGCCGCGCGTAGACGATCAAATCGGCGCAATCGGAGCCGATCAGGAGATCGCTCTGGTTTCGCCCATCGGGCCCCGCGCTCCCGAAGATGTACGGCGTGTTGATCAACTCGGTCGCGTAGCCGATCAACGAGTCGTCGCGCCGCAGCGTCACGCGAAAGGTCCCCTTCGTCAGCCCGCCGTACTTCGTCGTCTCGGCCCCGGGCGTCGAGATCGTCGCGCCGCCCTCGAGCGTGACCGAGACCTTGAAGGCCATCGTGCCCACTCCGGGGAGCGACTCCACCCGCGGTAACTTCGTTGCCACCGCGTCGGCCGCACACGAGAGTTGCTCCCTGCAGCCCGTCAGCTCGGTCTCTTCGTACTTCACCGGCTCGAAGTGAAACGAGGGTGTGGTGTTGTCGAGCGAGCCGACCGCCGCTTCGACCTTGAACCACTTCACGTGAACCACCGTGCCGCCCTTCACCACGGCGTGGAGCGTTACCTCGGTGCCTGCCTTCGCGTACACCCAGGACGACGTTCGCTGCGTGCCGACCTGCGCTTCGAGGTGAACCGACGGAGCCGCGGCGAGCAGAATCGCGAAGAGCATCCGCAGACTGAAACACGCGCGAGGAAGTGGTGCGTTCCCCATTCTTCAGCGGATCTGGAAAACTTTTCGCGAGACACGGCGCAGGGGTGTGCGACTCTCGGCCCGCTGTCTACCCCCCCAACCAGGTGGTTTGCGTGAAGCTCAACTCTCGTTTTGGAATTCTTGGTGCACTTCTCGTCGCCGGTCTGCTTTCGGGCTGTGGCCCGGGCTGGAAGGTCCTCAGGGCCTCTGACCCGACGGCCCTCGGCGCCGCCAGCAACGTCGCGCTGGCGTTCGACTACAGCCAGATGGTGGTCGAAGGAAAGCCGCTCGAGGAATTCAAGGCCGCGAAGCTCGCCGAAGATCCGAAGTACGCCGAAACCTGGAGCGAGCTCATTTCCAAGTTCGAGAGCTTCACGCTCGAGGGCCTCAAGGGCTCGTTCCCCAACGCGCACCCCGCCAGCATGGGCCGCGGTGACGTGACGGTCACCATCCGCCCCAACAAGTTCGGCATGGGCAAGTACATCGTCGTCTCGTCGTGGCCCACCGTGATGGACGTCGTCGTCGCCGCACACGCGGGTGAAGCGGGCGACAACACCGACGAGATTCAGTTCCAGCGCAGCTACCCGGCCTCGATGACGCAGCCCTCCGTCTTCCAGCACATCGGGTACGTGGGGCAGCAGATCGGTCAGGTCACCGGCCGCTTCCTGAGCAGCAAGCAGCCCAGGTAAGGCTTCAGACCTCTTCCGGTCGAACCGCGCCGCGATCCTTCACCGGGTCGCGGCGTTTCATTTTCAGTGCGCGCGCTGCTCGAGTTCCGCGATGCGCTTCTCGCAGTGTCGCCGGGCACTGACAATCGATCCTCCGTGGTACAGGTGGCCTCGATGCGTCCGTACAAGCTCCTGCTGGCCGACCCGAAGGGCAGAGTGATCGAGCACCCGTGGCTGCTCGCCACGCTGCGGAGCGACGAAGATCTCCTCCCGCCCGTCGGCCGACCGATTCCTCTGCCTTCAGCGGCAAAGCTCGCGCATCTGCCGGGCCGCGTGCCCGTCGGCGTCGACCCCGATTCGGGTGAGCTGGTGCTGGTCAAAGACTTCGAACTCGACGGCAAACGCTTCACGCCTCACGCGGTCGGCGCCGTGTTGCCGCCGGGCTTTACCCGCACGTACCTGCCCGGCGAGGTAAAGGCCGACGGCCCGATCCTCCCCCAGTGGGCCTACACCGCCGCAGCGTGGGGTGAAGACGGCCCGGTCGTCTGGGCCGTGCACACCGATCGCCGCAAACACTGGACGCCCGAACGCTTCTCGACGCCCGAGGTGAAGAAGCTGGTGAAGGAACACCTCGAGCGCTTCCCCGGCAACCAGGTGCTCACCCAGCTCAAGACCTGCGCGCTCGTGTACCGCTGCTTCACCAGCCAGAACGTCTTCTACGCGCGTGACGAAGGCGGCATCCCCGTGAGCGTGATGTGCAACGCGAAGTGCGTCGGCTGCATCAGCGAACAACCTGAAGACGGGCCACCGGCGTCACACGAGCGCATGGATCACGGGCCGACGCCGCACGAGATGGCCGACGTGGGCGTCTTTCACCTCGACCACGCGCCAGGCCGCACCATGATCTCGTACGGGCAGGGCTGTGAGGGCGAGCCGCTCACGCGGTGGAAGGCCATCGCCGACTCGATCAAGCTCATCCGCGCGAAGACACAGCGGGGCAGCATCAACCTCAACACCAACGGCTCGCTCACGAAGGGGCTCGAGGGGCTCTTCGACGCGGGCCTCGACGCCGTGCGCGTTTCCCTCAACAGCGCCGTGAAGGATCTCTACGAGGCGTACTACCAGCCGCACCGCTACGGCTGGGAAGACGTCGAGGCGTCGATCTCGCTCTCGCGCAAACGCGGCGCGTACCTCGCTCTGAACCTTCTGCTCTTCCCCGGCGTGACCGATCGCGAGGGCGAAGTGGCCGCGCTGCTGCGCCTCGTGAAGAAGTACAAGGTCGATCAGATTCAGACGCGCCCGCTCGCCATCGACCCTGCGCAGTACATCGCCATCGCGAAGGGGAAGGGGGCCGGGGGGCCCGCCATCGGCGTCTCGAAGATGCTCGCGCACTTCAAGAAGGAAGCGCCCTGGCTGGTGATCGGCAACTTCGCCCGGGGCCTCGGCGAACGTCGCAAGTGAAGCAGCTCGGCGGCGCTCGAACCGCGCCAGCCCGCGCGTGAGCCCGCCTGCCCAGTCTCCGGTTTCACCGCGGCGAACAGCCGCTCGGCGTTCACCAGCCACGGGCCGGAGCTCGAGTTCACGTCGAGCACGAAGGCGAGCTCCTCCTCTTCGAGGCAGCCGCCGGGCGGCGAGTGATGCCCGCCACCACCGCCGAACAACGCCGCGCGCGTGAAGTTCGCGACGTACCGCCGCGAGGGATCGCTCGAGGCCCGAAGCTCGGCGCGAAACGCTTCGACGCTCCGCGGACGAACCGCCTCGACCGCCCAGTCGGCTGGCAACAGCGGGCTCGACTCGGTGACGATCTGCTCGAGGCTCATCGCGCGCAGGCCGAAGTGACGAAAGGGGTTGGCACTTGCGGTCTCGCCGATCGACCGCAGGACGTTGCACACACTCGTCGGCCCGCAGATCGAGGTGAACGTCTGCGATTGGAGCGGCGAGCAGAGACGCGCGACTGGCAACGCCCACGCCTTCTCGAGCAGCTCGCGGCGCTGGGACGTCGGGCCACATCGAATCGAGGCGGCAGAACGGAGCACGCCCACGAGCGAACGCCCCTTCGCCTCGTCAGCAGCTGCCCGTCTGGGAAAAAATGACGGGTTCGTGGCCAAAGGGGGAAAGCCACGAACCCGTTCGAGGTCGACCCAATGTCGGCCTCTGATTTTTTGAAAAGTCAGATCGGCGAGCCGAGAGGCTGCGTCACCTCGTCCGGGAACGTCTCAGAGAGCCGTGCGTGCACGGTCGACATCGTGATGGGCGCGGTGATCTCAGCGCGCTCCTGGTAGCGGGTGCCGCTGTTGAGCGCCGAGAACGTGCTCGGGCCCGCCACGCCAGTCGCCGGGAGACCCACGTACGCTTGAAGGCGGCGCACCGCGGCTTCCGTGCGCGGGCCATAGACGCCAGGGCCCGACTTGAAGTCAGCCTGCGACATGAATCGCGCGGCCACCAACTTCTGCTGCAGGCCCGTCACCACCGAGCCCGTCATGCCACGCTGCAGCACCAACACCGACGTCACCGACTTGCGCTCGAAGCCATCGACCGGGGCTCGCGCCACACCGGGCTTCGCGGCATTCGACTCTGCAGCAGCGGCACGTGCAGCGATCTGCTGAACACGAGGTGCGAGGCGAAGAGGGGAAGTCATGCAGCCACCTGCATCCAAGCGCCGTGCCGAAGGCGCTCCGCGAAATTCACCAAGAAAATTAGATTCTTGCGTGTAAAGAGACGAACCATGGAGCGGCGCGGCGCACCGCCTTCGGTCGTCAAACCCAATGGTTTCGATGGGTTTCTTCGATCGTCCGAATCTCGGACAAAGCGCCTCGGCGCCTCACAGCAAATCGAGGATCTCGCGGGCGATCAACGAGTCTTTGCGAACGTACCCGTCGGCGCCGGCGGTCTGCACGATGCGCTGCAGCACGCTCTCTTCTTCTGCCGAGCACAGCACGACCTGAATGCCAGCGAAGAGCGAGTTGCCCTTGATGAAGCGGCAGAATTCCTCACCGTTGACTCCCGGCATGTTCACGTCGAGCAGCACGAGATCGGGGCGCGTCTTCTTCTTCAAGATGATCTTCGTGGCCGCGTCGGCGCTGTTGGCCGTCATCACCTCGTGGCCTTGCGCCTTGAGCTCCGCTTCGAGCAGGTGGGCCGTGGCTTCGCTGTCGTCAACCACCAGCACCCGTCGGGCCTGCACGCCCGAGCCGCTCGCACCGGGGAGCGCCGCGCGAACGGTCTCGACTGCGTGCTCGACACCACCCGACTTGGCGATGAAGCCGTCGGCCCCCACGGCCTTCGCCTTCGCCGCGAGCTCGTCTTCACTGATGTCGGAATAGAGGAAGAGGCGCGCCTTGAGCTGGCGTTGCACCTTGAGGAACTCGACGACGTCGTCGCCGTACATCTCGGGCATGTTCACGTCGACGAGCACGAGATCGTAGGTGTTCGCGTCGAGCTTCTGGTCGAGTGACGCGAGGTCGGTGGCGGCGTCGGCCTGCAGCCCCGCACCGGCCAGCGCCTGAGTCATCAACTGAACCGTCATCGGGCTGTCGTCGATGACGAGCACGCGAGCTGCCATGCGCGAGCTTCTAGCAGACTTTCTTCATCGGCCTTAATTGCGCATTTCGCTACGCTCGCGCTCCCGGTGGAACCGACCCTCCTTCAACGAGCCCTCGCCAACGCACCCGATCGCGCCGGTCCGGCGACCGCCAGGCCCGACGAGGAATACTTCATCTTCAAATGTGGCGATCACCTGATGGGCGTTCGCTCGCAGCACGTGCGCGAAGTCACCCGCATGGGCCCGTTGACGCCGCTGCCGCGCTCGCCCTCTTTTCTCCTCGGCGTGGTGGGCCACCGCGGGGTCGTGGTGCCGCTGATCGATCTGTTGCGCTTCCTGGGCCAGGGCGAGAGCCGCCCCACCAGCCGCAGCCGGCTCTTCATCTCCGAGTCGAGCGGACAGGTCGTCGGGTTTCTGGCCGATCACGTCATCGGGCTGCGCCGCATCTTCGTGGCCGACAAGATGCCGGCCCCCGCGGGCGCGGGCACCACCCAGGAATTCATCGATGGCGTCGTGCAGTCGCGCGAGCTGGGCAGCTTGAGCCTGCTCCACTTCGTGCGCGTGCTCACCTCGGCGCGTCAGAAGTCGGTGGCGCGATGACCGACATCGACCTCGTCGTCTTCCAGGTCGCCGGCATCCGCTACGCCGCCGATCTCGGCCAGGTGCGTCGCATCGACGTGCACGACGAGATGGAAGCCGTGCCCCCGCGCCTTGGCGCGCCACACACCGGCACCCGAGCGCTGGTCTTTTCCATCGAGAAGGGCATCGAGCGTCGGTTGTCGGTCGACAAGGTCTTCGGGGTCTCCCGTGTGCCGGTGTCTTCGTTGCGCCGAATGCCGCCCGCGGTCAACGCCGCGCCTTACTCCATCGGCGCCTGGCTCGATGGCGACGAGACCGTGCTGCTCGTCGATCTGAATTCGATGGTCTGACTTCAAGCTTCAAGACACTTTCAAAGACTCACCCGAGGGGACGAAACACATGGCGACTGACATCAACGAGCCGGGCAAGAAGAAGGGGAAGTCCGCTCCCGCAGGCAGTGGGGAAAGCGCGGGGCGCCTCGCCCAGCTCATCGACGTGCTCAAGGCCGCGAGCACCGGCGACTACTCGTTCAAGGTGAACGAGAAGGGCCTGACGGCCGAAGAGAAGGAAGTCGGCGCGCTGCTCAACGGCCTGCTCAAGCGCATCGCGGCGCAGGAAAAGACCGACGCCCAACGCCGCGGCGAGGTGCGCGAGCTGCTCGAGTCGGCGCACAACGCCCTCAACGCCCTCGTCAGCCATGGCGACCTCGCCAACTTCCAGTGGAAGCGCATCGACGACCCGGTGGTCGACCCGCTGCTCGAGGGCTTCTCCAAGGTGATCGACACGCTGCGCACGTTCGTGCGCGAGATCAACGAAGCGGCGCTGCGGCTCTCGTCGTCGGCCAACGAGGTGCTCGCCGCGTCGACCCAGCACGAGTCGTCGTCGACCGAGCAGGCCGCCGCGATTCACGAGACCACCGCGACGATGGAAGAGCTCAAGCACGCCTCGGCGCAGATTGCCGAGAACGCCGGCGCCGTGGCCCGCGTCGCCGAAGAGACGCTGAACTCTGCGCGCAGTGGTCGTGGCGCGATCGGCGAATTCATCGAAGCGATGCAGCAGATCCGCGCCGACGGCATCGCGGTGAGCGAGTCGATCACCAAGCTGCTCCGCCGCGTCGAGCGCATCGGCACCGTGGTCGAGGTGATCGACGAGATCGCCGACCGTTCCGACCTGCTCGCGCTCAACGCCGCACTCGAAGGTTCGCGCGCCGGTGAAGCAGGCAAGGGCTTCTCGATCGTCGCCGCCGAGATGCGCCGCCTCGCGGAAAACGTGCTCGACAGCACCAAGGAGATCAAGAACCTCATCACCGAGATCCGCGAGGCCACCGCCGCCGCGGCGTCTGCCGCCGATGCGTCACGCACCGCGACCGAACAGGGTGAGCGCCTCGGCTCGGTCGCTGCCAGCGCGGTCGAGGGCATCCTCGCCGGCGTGCAGGAAACGAGCGATGCGGCCCGCGTGATCAACCTCGCCACGCAGCAACAGCGCACCGCGACCGAGCAGGTCGTCGCGTCGATGGGCGAGATCGAAGACGTGACCCGTCAGACCACGCAGGCCAGCAAGCAGGCCACCTCGGCCGCCGCCGAGCTCACGCAGCTCGCCAGCCGCCTGTCGGATCTCATCAAGCGCTTCAAGGCGGACTGATCCACTTTGGATACCGAAGCCCTCAAGAAGTCCCTCCTCGTGAAGTTCGTGGAGGTGACGCAGGACCGCCTGCAGGCCATTCAGCTCGGCATCCTCGAGCTGGAAAAGCCGGGTGCCGAGCGCGCAGCAGAGGCCATCGCGCGCGACCTGCACACCATGAAGGGGGAGGCCCGCATGCTGGGGCTGGCCGCGATCGGTCAGCTGGCGCATTGCTGCGAAGACCTCCTCAAGGCCGAGCGCGAGAAGAAGGCCGACACCCGCGCCGCAACCGACCTGCTGCTGCACGCGTGCGACGCCATCTCCGATCTGCTCGATGATCTCGGGGCCGCGAAAGACGGCGACGATGCGTCGAACGAGATGGCGCAGAAGCTGGCCGCCATGGCGGGCTCGCCGGTGCCGCCGCTCAAGCCGGCTGCGCGTGCTTCGATGGCCGGCCGACCGAAGCCCGTCGACCGCAAGGCGCCACCGCCTTCCGCGCCGCTGCCGCCCCCGCCTGTGAGTGCGCCGAGCCCTCGCCCTTCGTCGCCCTCGGGTTCCCAGGGGAAACTCGATGAGCCGCGCGCCGAGCGCGTCGCGCCGGCCGATCGCAGCATTCGCGTCAACGTCGAGATCCTCGACGCGCTGGGGCTGCTCGCGGGCGACTTGCTCGTCGAGAGCGCGCGCGCCGGGCTCCGCGGCGAAGAAGTGCAGGCCCTCTTCGAGCGCTTCTCCCGCCTGGGCGATCAGCTCCTCAAGCTCAACGAGCACGGTCACCTCGAGGCCGCCGCCCGCGAGCTCGCCACCCGGCTCGAGAACGATCTCCACCTGCTGCGGGACGATGCGTTCCGCTTCACGCGCAGCCACGCCGACGGCCTCAACACCCTGCACGGCAACCTCACCCAGATGGCCGATCACGTCGCCGAAGCGCGGCTGGTGCCGCTGGCGTCGGTGTTCGAGGCCTTCCCCCGGGCGGCGCGAGAGCTCGCCCACGCGCAGAGCAAACACATCGAGATGGTGGTCGAGAACACCAACGCGGGGGTCGATCGTTCGCTGGTGTCCGATCTGCGGGACGCGCTGGTGCACCTCATGCGCAACGCGATCGATCACGGCATCGAAGGGCCTGATCTCCGCTCGACGCTGGGGAAGCCCGAGACGGGCCGCGTCAGGCTCCGCGCCCGGGCGGACGGCGACATGCTGCACGTCGAGGTCGAAGACGACGGTCGCGGCATCGACCCCGAGCGGCTGCGGGCCGTCGCCGTGCAGCGCCGCCTCCTCACGGAGCAACAAGCGGCCAACCTGTCTGACCGCGAAGCGATGGAGCTTCTCTTCCGCGCCGGCTTCTCGACGCGCGACGAGATCAACGAGACCTCGGGCCGCGGCGTCGGCATGGACGTGGTGAAGAAGAAGGTCGAAGCGCTCGGTGGCAGTGTGGCCGTCGCCAGCCGCATCGGCCGCGGCACCACCGTCTCGCTGCGCCTGCCTCAATCACTCGCGTTGATGCGGGTGCTCCTCATTCGCATGGGCGACGACGTGTACGGCATGCCCGCCGCCGACGTCGAAGCGGTCGCGCGCTTCCGCCCCGAAGACCGGCTGGAGATCATGGGCACGCTGGCCGTGATGCACCGCGGCCGCCCGGTGACTCTGTCGGCGCTGGGTCCGCTCCTCGGCTTGAACGGTGGTCCGCGCTTCGATCGGCCTCCGTGCGTGGTGGTGCGGCACGGCGAAGATCGTGCGGCGCTGGTGGTCGACGGCTTCGTCGACGAGCGCGAGGTCGCGGTGAAGCCGGTGGGTGGGGACTTCATGAAGGGCGCGCCCTTCGTCGCGGGCAGCGCGGCGCTCGAAGACGGCCGCATCGCGGTGCTGCTGCACGTGCCCGACATCATGACCGAGGTGCGCAAGTTGGCGCGGCCGGTCACCGACGGGGCGGCCACGCGGCGGCTCAAGGTGCTGCTGGTCGACGACTCGCCCATCGCGCGCGCCACCGAGAGCGCGCTGGTGCGTGCGCTCGGCCACACCGTCGAAGAGGCGCAAGACGGCGAAGACGGGTGGACGCGGCTGCAGGCCGATCAATACGACCTGGTGCTCACCGACGTGCAGATGCCCCGGCTCGACGGGTTCAGCTTCACGCGGCGCATCAAGCAGTCCGACTACGCGAAGGTGCCGGTGGTCATCTTGTCGTCGCTCGCCAGCCCGGAAGACAAGCGTCGCGGTCTCGACGCGGGCGCCGACGCGTACCTCATCAAGGGTGAGCTGGGCGTCGAGAGCCTGGCCCTGGCCATCGACCGCCTCACGTGACCGCCGCGCGCTCCGTCCTCGTGGTCGATGCCGGAGGTGGGGCAGGGAAGCTGCTCGAGTCGGTGTTGACCGGGGAGTTCCAGCCCGTCGGTGCGCCGGTCGCGTCCGCCCTGGCGCTGGAGAGCATTCGCAGGCTCGACCCGAACCTCGTGCTGGTCGAGGTGACCGAGGCGAAGGACGGCGGCGGAGAGCTCTTGCGCCTGGTGGAGCGGATCATGAGCGATCTGCCGCGGCCGATCGTGCTCGTGGTGCGCTCGACCAACGCGCGGCACCTCGCGTTCGGCCTGCTCGATGCGGGCGCCCTCGAGGTGGTCTCGCTGACCGATCACCCCGACGCCGACGCGCTGCGGGCGCTGCGCAAACAGCTGCTGCTGCTCACCTCGGTCCAGGTGGTGCGCCACCCGCGCGGCCGAAAGCGGCGCACGTCGTCGGTGCTGCCCATGGTGCGCCCCGACTTCACGCTGGTGGCGATCGCCGCCTCGCTGGGGGGGCCGCGGGCGCTGGCCGATCTCCTCGGCGATCTGCCGCAGGGCTTCGCGGCGCCGGTGATCGTCTGCCAGCACATCACGCCCGGCTTCTCCGACGATCTCGCGCGGTGGCTGCAGAGCGAAACAGGCCACCGCGTGCACGAGGCGACCCACGGCCAGCGGCTGGTGAAGGGCGAGTTCTTCGTCGCGCCCTCGCACGTGCACCTCGTCGTGTCGCCCGGCGGCACCATCAAGCTCGATGACGGGCCTCCGGTGGGCGGGTTCAAGCCGAGCTGCGACCTGATGTTGAAGAGCGTCGCACAGAGTTTCGGCGCCAAAGCCATCGGCGTCGTACTCACCGGCATGGGCAGCGACGGTGCGCAGGGCCTCAAGGACATCCGCTCGGCGGGCGGGCACACCATCGCGCAAGACAAGGAGACCTCGGTCGTCTTCGGCATGCCCGGTCGTGCGGTCGCGCTGGGGGCTGCCGAGGTCGTCTTGCCGCTCGATCGCATCGCCGAGCAGCTCGTGAGGTGGGTGCCGTGAGCGCGGAACTGCTCAGCATCGAGCGCACCTCGCTCGACCAGCTGGCCGCGCTGCTCCTCGACCGTGCGGGCCTCAAGATCACCCCCGATGGGTACTACGGCCTGCGGCTCGCGTTGCAGGCGCGCATGCCGGCGCTCGGCATCTCCGACGCGGCCGAGTACGTGTTCCGTCTCCGTCAGCGCGCGGGCGAGCACGAGCTGCGTTCGCTCATTCCCCTCGTCACGGTCGGCAAGACCGAGTTCTTCCGCGACACGCGCCAGTTCACCTCGTTCGAGAAGAACGTCTTCCCCTCGGTGTTCGAGGCCGCGAAGAAAGATCTGCGCCCCGCGAAGCTCTGGTCGGCCGGGTGCGCCACGGGGGAAGAGCCGTACTCGTTGAGCATGGTGGCGCTCGAGCACGGGGCGACGCCGCAGACGGCCGATGTGTGGGCGACCGATCTCAACCCCGCCGCCACCGAGAGCGCGATGCAGGGCTACTTCCCCGCGCGGCGGCTGGTGGGCGTGTCGGAGCATCGCATCGAGCGCTTCTTCACTCAGGCCGAAGGCGGCTACCGGGTGACGCCCGAGGTGCGCGCGCTCATTCGCTTCGAAGCGCAGAACCTCGCAGCGCCGATCTGGCCGCAGGTCGCCGCGCGTTCGCTCGACGTGATCTTCTGCCGCAACGTGATCATCTACTTCGATCAGCCCACCATCTTCGGTGTGATGGAGCGCTTCTTCGAGGTGCTTCGGCCTGGTGGCTGGTTGTTCCTCGGGTATTCCGAGAGCCTGTTCAAGATGAGCACACGCTTCGAGATGGTCGAGGTCGGCGGCACCTTCGCCTACCAGCGCCCCGCGCAGACCGTGCGTCGCGCGCTGGCGCCGGTCATGAGCTTGTCGCGGCCCTCGGCGCCGCCGCCTCCTCCGCCAGCGCCCCGCTCGCCGACCGACGTCGAGAGTGTGCTGCGCGCGTTGAAGCGCCAGCACCGCGAAGCGCCGTCACCCGCTCCCTCTGCGCCGCGCCCTCCGGTAGCGGCCCCGTTGCGCACGCCCGTCGAGCGCCTCGCGGAAGTGGTCGAGGCGATCGAGCTCGGCGACTTCCCCCGGGCGCTGCGCTTCGTGCGTCGGCTGGTCGATGAAGAGCCTGACGATCTGGCAGCGCGCCTGACGCTGGGCAACGTGCATGCGCTGATGGGCAACCTCGACGAGGCGCGCGAGTCGTACACGCAGGCCTTGTCGCGCGAGCCGTTGTGCGTCGAAGCGCGGCTCTATTTGTCCCTCGCCGCGATGCAGGTGGGGGCGTTGGAAGAGGCGCAGACCGAGCTCACGCGCGCCTTGTTCCTCGAGCCCACCCTCGGCATCGGCCACTACCTGCTGGGTCAGGTGCAGGAGCGGCGGAAGGACCCCGAGTCAGCCATGCGCGCGTACCGAAACGCGATCAACCAGCGCAAGCACTCTGGCCATGATCTGATTGGGCATTTCCCCGATCTCCCGCGCTCGAACGAGGCCATCGCCCAGGCCGCTCAGTTTCGCCTGGCGGCGCTTTCGGAGCGGTGAGCAGGGTTGCGACGAGCAGTCCTCCATGGTTAAGAGGTCGGCCCCGCCGGTCCACCGGGATTTTCCCGATGCAAGGCGGTCTGAAAGGTCGTTCGCAATGAAAGCCGACATTCACCCCGTGTACCCGCCTTCGCGCATCACCTGTGCGTGCGGAAACATCATCGAGACCAAGTCGACCCGCGGCTCGTTCTCGGTCGAAGTGTGCGCCAACTGCCACCCGTTCTTCACCGGCAAGTACAAGATCATGGACACGCAGGGTCGCATCGACCGCTTCAAGAAGAAGTACGACGGCACCAAGAAGGGCACCGCGAAGCCCTGAGGCGTTGCCGGTCTGCTTCACCCACCGGTGGGCGCGAAAGTGCCCGCCGGTTTTTTATTCTTCGACGACCGGCGCGGTGGCAGCGCGCAGGGCTTCGGTCACCCGCACCCAGATGCTCTGCGTGCGCACCGCTTCGATGAAGGCGCGCGAGAAGCCCGGCGGCTCGGCCGAGAGGAAGTCTTCCATCGTGCGCACCGGGTAACGGAGCTCGCGGTAGTCATCGACCCGAACGATCTCCAGCAGCCCGTCGTCGTTGATGAGCAACACGCGCGCGTTGGGGCCCCACGGCACCTGGGCGCCGGTGGGATCGAGCGGCCCGAGGATCTGCAGCCGCAGGATGCCGGCCTTGCGGAGCTCGTTCGCCAGCTCCATGCCGTCGGTCTGCGCCCAGTCCCACGCGACGGCGAGCTCGTTGCTCAGGGCTGCGCGTTCCCGTTCGACCTGGGCTTGTCGCTGGCGCTCAGCCTCCTGGCGATCGAGCTGGGCCTGCTGGCGCGCGGCGTCTCGTCGGGCGCGCGCGTCGGGGAGATCGTCGAAGAGCGCCTTCAGCTCTTTGGGGAGGGGCATGGCAGCGCGAGCTTCACCCGTGGCGCCCATCACGCCAAGCGGCTATCTCGGTCGGGTGAGCAACGATCAGGCAGGCCCGCGGACGCCCTACATCGGCGGCCAGGCAGTCGTCGAAGGCGTGATGATGCGCAGCCCGAAGTCTTTCGTCGTCGCGGTGCGACGGCACGTGGGCGGCATCGCCATTCGCGAGCAGGCGTGGAACCAGCTGTTGCCGGGCCTCAAGTTCATGCGCTGGCCGATCTTCCGCGGCGCGCTGGTGCTCGCCGAGTCGCTGCACAACGGCTTCTCGGCGTTGAAGTTCTCGAGCGAGCACGGGTTGCCGCCCGAAGAGGGTGGGGGCACCAAGAAGGGGCTCTCGGCCTCGACGCTGCTCGGGTTTCTGCTCTCGACGGTGATCGCCGCGGCCGATGGCGAGCCGTCGAAGGGTGAGCCGCAGCCGCAGCCGCCGTCGAACCCGCAGAAGGAGCCGAGCGGCGCCGCCGACTTCATGCTCGCGATGGCCACGGTGGTGATGGTGCTGTTCTTCATCGGCCTGCCGCACGCGCTGACGTGGCTGGTGGGCAAGGCCATCGGGCCGTCGTTCGACACCACGAGCTTCGCGTTTCACCTCGTCGACGGCGTGTTCCGCGTGGCGATCCTCGTCGGGTACGTCTGGGTGCTCAGCAAGACCGAAGACGCGGCGAAGCTGTTTCGGTACCACGGGGCCGAGCACAAGGCGATTTGGGTCTACGAGGGCTACCAGCCGCTCACGCTCGAGAACGCGAAGCCCTTCACCACGCGGCACCCGCGCTGCGGCACGAGCTTCTTGTTCATCGTGGTGGGCGTGGCGGTGCTGATGCACGTGGTGTTGTTGCCCTTCGTGCCCCGGCTGCACGCGAACGACTTCGTGAACCAGGTGTTGATGATCTTCATCAAGATCCCCATGGCGTTCCCCATCGCGGGCATCGCGTACGAGCTGCAGCGCTGGAGCGCGAAGGACTCGTGCCCCCGGGTCATCAAGGGGCTGACCCGCCCGGGCATCTGGCTGCAGAGCATCACCACGCAGCCCCCGACCGACGCGCAGCAGGAGATCGCGCTGCTCTCGCTCGACCGCGCGCTGGCGCGTGAAGAGGGCAAGCCGCGCTCGGCCGACGGCGTGACGCTTTACGACTCGTTCGCGCAAGCGGCGGCGTAATTCGCGGCCAAAAATTCGACGGCGATCGCGCCTCACGTACCGTGTCGATCAGGCCTGTAGCAGGGGCCCCCATCGAACCGGAGGCAGGATGTCGTCAACGATCTCGCTCGCGCGATCCCGCGCAGAGCTCCCGAAGAGCAAGACCGAGCTCGCTTCTCACGTCTACGCGCGCAGCAAAGACTACGTGCTCTACAACGGCGACTCGCTCGCGCTGCTCGATCAGTTCGAAGACCAGACCTTCGATCTCATCTTCGCCGACCCTCCGTACTTCCTGAGCAACGGCGGCTTCACCTGCCAGGGCGGCAAGCGCGCCGCGGTGAAGAAGGGCGAGTGGGATCAGAGCAACGGCCTCGAGAGCGATCACGCCTTCACCACGGCGTGGCTCAAGCAGTGCCAGCGGCTGCTCAAGCCCACGGGCACCATCTGGGTGTCGGGCACGCAGCACGTGATCTTCTCGGTCGGCTTCGCGATGCAGCAGCTGGGCTACAAGCTGCTGAACACGGTCACCTGGTACAAGCCGAACGCCAGCCCGCACCTCGCGTGCCGATACTTCACGCACTCGACCGAGCTGCTGGTCTGGGCCTCACCGCAGGGCGGGAAGGGCAAGCTCCAGCACAAGTTCAACTACCACGACATGAAGGCGGCCAACGGCGGCAAGCAGATGCGCGATGCGTGGGCGCTGCCGAAGACGGGCGAGGAAGAGTTGTCGGACGACGGCGAAGGCAAGCTGTGGACGATGACGACGCCCAAGCCGAGCGAGAAGTCGCACGGCCGTCACCCGACGCAGAAGCCGATCGCGCTGCTCGAGCGCCTCGTCGATGCGTGCACCGATGACGACGCGCTGGTGCTCGACCCGTTCTGCGGCAGCGGCACCACGGGCGTCGCGGCGGTCGGCAAGGGCCGTCGCTTCGTCGGCATCGACATGAACACCGAGTACCTCGACCTGACGAAGCGTCGCATCGAGGCCGCGAAGTAACGAAATCCCTCTCCCTGCAAAGCGGGGAGAGGGTGGCGCGAAGCGCCGGGTGAGGGGCTTGTAGCGCTTCGAAGTGGCCCCTCACCCCGGCCCTCTCCCCGCTTGGCAGGGAGAGGGAGATTTCAGCTCGCGGTCGCTGCGTTCAGCTGCTGCGTGCGACGCCAGACGAACTCGACGAGCGTGCGCACGCCGTACCCGGTGGCGCCCTTGTTGAAGTACCCGCGCTCCTTCGGGCTCTGGCTCGGGCCGGCGATGTCGAGGTGGAGCCAGGGCGTCTCGCCGACGAATTCCTTCAAGAACAACGCAGCGCTGATCGCACCACCGGCGCGATCACCGGCGTTCTTCATGTCGGCGACCTCGCTCTTGAGCACGTCCTTCTGGAAGTCGGTCAGCGGCAGGCGCCACAGCTCTTCACCCGCAAGGCGCGCCGACTCGCTCACGTCGTAGAACAGCTGATCGTCGTTGCCGAACGCGCCCGCGATGTAGTTGCCGAGCGCGATGATGCAGGCGCCGGTGAGCGTCGCGAGATCGATGATCGCCGCGGGCTTCTGCTCGTTGGCGTACGCGAGGATGTCGCCCAGCACGAGACGGCCTTCGGCGTCGGTGTTGGTGATCTCGACCGTCTTCCCCAGCTTCGACACCAGCACGTCGCCCAGCCGGTACGCGTTGCCGTCAGGCATGTTCTCGCAGGCACCGAAGTACGCGTGCACGGGGAACGGAGGCTGGGTGCGCGCGATCACCTTCATCGCGCCGAGCACTGCCGCTGAGCCGGCCATGTCGGTCTTCATGTCGATCATGCCGTCAGACGGCTTGAGCGAGAGCCCACCGGAATCGAACGTGATCGCCTTCCCAACGAAGCACACGGGCGCGCGCTTGGCGGCCTCGGGGTCGCGGGGGAAGTACGAGATCTGCACCAGGCGCGGCTCTTCGACGCTGCCGCGCGCGACGCCGAGGAACATGCCCATCTTGAGCTCGGCGATCTTCTTCTTGTCGTGAATGGCGATGTTGAGGCCGACCTCCTTCGCCATGGTGCGCGCCTCTTCGGCGAGGATCGAAGGCGTCATGGTGCCGGCGGGCTCGTTGACGAGATCGCGCGCCCAGTTGGTGGCGTGCGCCACGAGGCGGGCGTGCTGGACCATGCCGTCGTGCGACTTTTCCTTCTTCACGCCCTCGGGGAGGAAGAGCTGCACCTTGTCGACCTTCGGCGAGCTCTTCTCGTCCTGGTTCTGCGTCTTCCAGCGATCGTACCGGTAGGTGCCCAGCTCGAAGCCCTCGACCACGGCCTTGATCGCCTGATCGAGCTCACGCACCACGGGCAGCTGCACGACGACGCTCTTCGCCTTGAGGCGGGTGGCGGTCTTGACTGCGCGGCCGGCGGCGAGGCGCAGCGTCTCGGCGTTGAACTTCGCGCGCGCACCGAGGCCGATGAGGATCACCCGGGTCGACGCGATCTTCCCGTGCGTCTGAAAGACGAAGGTCTGCTCGTTCTTGCCCTTGAAGCCTTCCGATGCAGCGGTCTTCAGCAACAGCCCCCTGGTCTTCTTGTCGGCGCTGATGAGGTTCTTCGGCGGGTTCTTCTTGTCGGTGAGGTCGGTGTCGAAGAGCGGGAAGACGAGGACGTCGGCCTTGGCGCGGGACGCGTCAGCGGCAGCGAAGACGAAATTCATGGGGCAGAAACTCCTGAGAAACGAGAAAGCCGACGGACTTTAGTCAAGCGACTGAAAGGGGCCATAGGAAACACCACGTGCGGTGGTAGAGACTGACGCGCTGCGATGTCTGCCCTGCTGACGCATCTCACTGCTGTCGAGCGCCTGGCCGCTCACGTGAACGAGCTCCCTCCGGAGTTCGCCCGCGCGCTCGGTGAAGACCTCGAATACGCGCGCTTCGGTGCTGCCTTGCCCGAACTCCCTCGCTTCGGAGGCTGGTCACTCGGCCTCGAGGCCTGGCTCGCGCGCGGCACGCGGCCGCACTTCAACGAGCTGATGGTCGAGCGGGCGCCGGTGGCGTTCGGGCTCAAGGCGGCCGAGCTGGTGGCGAACGGCGCGCTCATCGGTGTCGACGCCGGCTTCGCGTTTCTTGCGGGCTACTTCACGCAGCTGTGCGTCACGCGCGCGCTCGAGCCGGTGGTGCAGCAGCTCATCGCGACGCACCGCAAGCAGGGCGAGAAGGAAGAAGCGGCGCGCGCCCGCATCGAGTGGACGCAGTCGCTCTTCTTCATGCAGGACCTGCACGGCTCGCCGCTGGTGGGCACTCCGGCGGTGCGCGCGAAGCTGCAGATCCGCAAGGCGAGCAACGTGAAGGGCGTGGGGCGCGGCTTCTACGAACTCATCCGCGTGGCCTCGCTCGATGCGTTCGGCGATGCCCCCTCGAAGATCGAAGTCGACGGGTGGATGCGGGGCATCTACCTCTTCTCTCTGGCGCTTGGCTCTCCGTTGGGGCGCTTCAAGTCGATGCCGGCGGGGCACCTCTCGGCGAAAGAGCTGTACCGGGGTGAAGGTCTCGACGTGTTTGCCGAGGTCGATCGCGGCATCGAGAAGGCGCGCGAGGCGTTGACGCTGTTGGGCGGCATGATTCGCCGCAACAGCTGGTCTTCGCGTTCACGCGGCAAGTTCCTCGAGCTGTTGCCCGAAGGCGCGGCGGCGAAGGTGTTGCGCGCCTCTGCTGCGTGACGAACGCCGATTCCGCTCGACGACGATGATCAGGAATGGCTGATCGACGGACTCGGTGCGCTCGTTCAGCGCTTCGATGTCAACGAGTTGCTGCACCGCGAGCTGTTGCTGCCGACCGACGAGTTCTTCCCCGACGTCTGGTCGCCAGACGTGGTCGGCGCGAGTCGCATGGTTCGCCGGTTGATGGCGTACTGCGGCTTGCACGACGTGGTCTTCATCGTGGTGCAGTTGCCGCGCGACGAAGACGACCGGCCGATCATCTCGCACCGCACCGACGGCGCCTCGCTGGTGTTCGAGGTGAACCCCTCGCAGTTGGATCACCCGGAGATCGTCGCGTCGGCCGCGTGGCGCGAGGTCGTCGAGGTGTGGTGCGAACGTCAACTCGGCGACGCGCGCGAGGACGTCGACGTCGAGTTCGCGAGCGTGTTTCTCGGCGGCGGCGTCTTGCTCGCGAACGGCGCACTCACGCAGCGCGTTCGGCGCGAAGGGCTCGCGACCGTGCAGGAGACCTTCTCGAGCGGCGGGCTCATCGGAGCGGCGAGCGTGTTTCTGCTCGGCGTCGCGCTGAGGGCCCGGGCGAAGCGGGGTGAATGGGACAAGGTGCTCCCGCATCTCGAAGAGACGCAGCGCCGCTGCCTCGTTGAGATGGAATCGTCTCTCGAACTCGGGGAGACCTACCGGCGGTGGCTCCACATCCACGCGTACGGGGGACCCGACACGCTCGCGAACAGCCCGGTGCCGAAGGCGGAGGTGGTGGTGGTGGTGCCTCCCGAGGCGGCCGCGACGTGGGCCGTTCGGGTCGCGCGCAAGCAGTGGGGCCTCGGGGTGCTCGTGGGCGTCATCCCCGGAGCGCTGGGCCTGTTTCGGTTCGGCGCGTGGTTCCCGGCGGTGACGGTCGGGCTGGGGCTCGCCTGGGCTGCGCTCCGCCGCGTGGACGAGTGTTGCCAGTGTCGGATCACGGTCGAACCGGCCGAAGAGCGCTGCGTCGGCTGCGGCGCGCTGCTCGTGGGTCGACTGGTCAACGGCGAGAAGGTCGTCGAGCCGCGCTTCGCGGCCGAAGTGAAGCGCATCTCCGAGGCGATGCGCGCGAACGAAGAAGAGCTCGAGCGACTCGCGACTACGGGAGAGTGATGTCGACGACCGCGTCGGCCATCGTGGTGTTGACGGTCGCGTTGGGCATGCCGGCCGCGAACGGGTTCACCACCCACTGCAGCGAGTCGGTGATGGGGTTCGCGCCGTTGGCGTTGGTGAAGACGCGGAGGTTGACCGTCACGCCGCTGCGGAAGGCAGTGCCCGAGTAGGTCGCGCGCGCCGTATTGGTCATGGTGTCTTGCGTGAAGATGACAGGCATCAGCACCGCCTGAATGCCGTCGGAGATCGTGGCGACCCGCGCCGCAACGATGCCGAACCCGAGGCCACCAGTCGGCGCCGACATCGCGCCCAACGCGAGATCGCCCGAGAGGGTCACCGGCCCGAACGCGAAGTCAGCGATGGTCTCTTCGTCGGCGTTGATCGTCACCGGGCTGAGTGGGTTGGCGAGCAGGTTGATCGCGAGACCCCCGTTACCGAAGCCGATGAGCGACGGCACCGGCGTCACGCGACCGGGCATCAGATCGGTGAGCACGTACGGGTACTCGCTCTGATCGGGCGCGGTGAGAATGCGGTAGCCGTTCTGCAGTTGTTGAATGAGCGCCATCGGGTCGAGGCCGCCGGTGAGCGCCGACGGGTCGAGCAGCGACATCTGCAGGTTCTGCAGCGCGGGCGGCTTGGGCAGGGTGATGGTGCCGCGCAGCGTGCCGAGGCCTGAGCCCGACGCGCCCAGATAGATGCGCACGTTCTCGGGGCCCGCCTTGAACGGGTCGGCGAGGTCGAGATCGATGGTCGTGGTCGCCGACTGAAAATCGAGGAAGGGGATGAGGTTGCCGTCGTCGTTGCGATCGCTGATCGCGGTCAGGCGCTGCGTGCCGGTGCGGAGCCCTTCGAACTTGAAGGGGATCTCCGTCTTCATCATCGGCGTGCCGAGATCTTCGAGCGTCGTGTTGCGGAAGAGCCCGGCCTTCTTGCCCACCGCGAAGCCACCGACGACGACCACGCCGCTGATGGTGCCTTTGGGGCCGCCAGCGCGCACCCAGGTGCCTTCTTCGAGGTCTCCGTCTTTGCCCTTCACCGAGGCGAAGTACTTGATGGTGGTGGTCGCGCTGAGCTCGACGGTGAGCGGAGAGGGGCCCGACACGCGGCCGACCGAGCTGGTGCGGGGATCTTCGCCGTTGGTGCTCAGGTAGATGTCCGCCGGGCGATCGCTGGTGAAGGTGACGGTGATCGTCCCGTTGAACGGGCCCGCGGGGGGATCGGCTTGAACACCTGGAGGCCCGAGCTCAGCGTTCGGCGTGAACGAGAACGGACCGGGCTGCTGACCACACCCAACGACGAAGAGCGCAATAACGAGAGCGGAGAGACGCATGCGCGGCGCATTGGGCTCGCGCTTGACCCGAAAGTCAACGGACGGAGTTGATGTCCTTCTCCATTTGCTCGCCCTTGAGCTGGAGCGCGGTGCGCACCTGATCGGGCACCGAGTCGCTGACCTCGCAGGTCTTCAGCAGTTCCTGCACATCGCTCATGTCGGGGAGGGGACAGCGCCGCACCGCGAAGGTGATGCGCACGTCGCGCACGTGCTCATCGCCGTTGAGCAACGTCACGAGGCACTGCGTGAGGACGAGCCCATCGGGCGTGTTCCACTGCTCCCACGCGCCCAGCACGACGCCGGCTTCTTCGTTGGTGCTCGACACGCCGTTGCAGTGCTGCGTGGTGGCCTGAATCACGCGCGTCCACGCGCCCGCGGGCTGGGTGGTCTTGAAGTACGGCTGCGGCGTCGCCCACGACTGAGTCGTGCACCCGGCGAAAACGACGCACGTGAGCGCGACGAACTTTGTCTCCCTCTCCCCCCCAGGGGGGAGAGGGTCGGGGAGAGGGGTGACGGATCATTTCCGATCACTCAGAACGAGGGGCGAGAAGAAACAGTCCTTCTTCGTGTACTCATCGAACGAGAACGCGAACCGATAACTCGCCGCACTCCGCTGGTTGCAGTCCGTCCGCTCGCAGAACCGGCAGCTCACCCCGATCGGCACCGAGTCGCGCTTCAGGTCCACGATCGGCAACCCATACGCGAGGTACTTCGCGTTCTCGGCGAGCGTCCCGAGGCCAATCGAATACGCCGTGCCACGAACGATCGTCCCTTCGATCGGCTGCAGCTGCACCTTCGCGAAGTCGAAGTACGCGGTGCCGTCCGGCATGACCGAGTACTGCCGGGTCAACTGCGAGGGGTTCAAGAAGGCGAGGTGGGCGGCCCACTTCCCGCAGCTCCCGGCGCTGGCGAACTTGATGCCGGTGCCCGAGTACCGCTTGCTGACGTTGCCGGCGAGGTCGGTGCGAATGAAGTGAAACGGCAGGCCGCGTCGCTTGGCGTCGGCGAGGTTGCAGACGCGGTGGGCGACGGTTTCGTAGGTGACTCCGAAGATCGAGCTGAGCAGCTCGATGTCGTAGCGGGTGCGCTGCACTTCCTTGAAGAACTCGCCGTACGGCAGCATCAGCGCGCCGGCGAAGTAGTTCGCGAGGTTGACCTTGATGAGGCGCGGCGTTTCGGCGTGACGCGTCTTCGAGCCGACGATGCGCTCGGTCAGCCGCGACTTGTCGAGCAGCAACAGTCCGAGCGTGGCGGCGATCTGAAACTTGAGCGGCTGCTCGGTGAGGGAAGGGGAGACCTCGAGGATCTTCTGGTCCACGTCGAGCCGGCGCACGACCGAGCTGCCGGCCTTGGCCTCGACGAAGCGGGTCGAGACGCCGAAGCGCGCCTCGAGCATCTTGATGAGCGTGCCCGACGAGAGGATGCGATCGTTCCCGTGATCGCGGCGCAGCGACTCGGCCTCTTCCTCGAGCTCGGGGAAGTAGTTCTGGTTCGCCTGGAGAAAGTCGCTGACCTCATCGAACGGCGAATAGTCGAGGCGCGCCTCGCCGCTGGCCGCCATGGCGCGGGCGCGCTCCTCGCTCGAGAGCTGCGACATCACGTTCTCGAGCTGGCTGCGGGTGTTCTTGTAGAGGTTGAACAGCGCAGCGACGGTGCCGGCGAGCTTCGGCTCGGCCGAGAGCGACTGCAGCGAGTCTTGATCGAGGTTGAGCGTCTTGAGCAACGGCTCATCGAGCAGGCGCGCGAGGGCCTGATCGACGCGGCCTTCGCCGAGCTCGGCCATGAAGGCTTCGGGGTCGACCTGAAAGTAGCGGAGCGCGTTCCACAACAACGGGAAGGGGGTGACGCGCTTCCCCTTCTCGATGAGGTTCAAATACGCGGGGCTGACGCCGAGATCGCGCGCGGCGTCGGCCTGCTTGATGTGCTTCGAGAGACGGAGCGCGCGCAGTCGGTGCCCGACGTTCGCGTTCAGCACGTTCTCGTTCACGGGCACGGGCGCGGCTCAGCTGACTTCGATGAGCTCGACTTCGAAGATCAGCGTCGAGTTCGGCGGGATGACGGGCGGGTAGCCCATCGGGCCGTAGCCGAGCTCAGGCGGGATCGTCAGCTTGCGGCGGCCGCCGACCTTCATGCCGGCGACGCCCTGATCCCACCCCTTGATGACCATGCCCGCGCCGAGCTGGAACTCGAAGGGCTCGTGGCGATCGTGCGAGGAATCGAACTTCTTTCCGTTGGTGAGGGTGCCTGTGTAGTGAACGGCGACCGACTTGCCAGACTTCGCTTCGGCGCCGGTTCCGACCTGGAGTTCTTCAATCTGAAGGGGCATGGCGGGGCACCCTACGTGGCGAGCGATCGAGTGGGTAGTGCGAAGAGGTGCCTAAGGGCCCCGGCGCGAACCCAGGAGATCGAAACCGAAGCCGATGGAGTGCGACGCGAGGGCTGCGAGCTCGCTGGCCTGGAGTTCCATGCCGTTCGTCTCGGAGAAATCCTGGTGGACGAGGAGCTGAAGCGAGCCACCGCTGTTCGTAATGAACTTCACGCCTCGCTCGTGCTCGGTGGCGAAGGCAAGGGCACGCAAGACTGCATCCGCAATCGATGAGGGCTCCCCCAGGTCGAAGTAGAGATACGTCGCCCGATATGTCCCCGTGAGCGACTCACCCTTGGGCGTCACTTGCGGTGCCGCCAATGATTGGGCAACACTTGGCGTGGCGCCCAGCACCTCGAGAATGGGATCTGCACCCAACGTGGGGTGGTCGACTCTGAAGCCGGCGCGTCGTTTCATCACACGAGTGCGTACGAGAGGCGCGGGGCGCCTGCCAGAACTGGCTTCGTCATCGAGCAACACGGCGCGCTTCGCGATGTCGGCGATGCATGGGGGCTGACTATCGCTCAAACATCCCGACGTCGTAGCCAACGCCGACCGGACGAGGGCCATTCGGCGCGTAGGCGAAGCTGGGAATGAGGGTGAGGTTCACCTTCGCCGGGTCGGCGCCGCCGTTGAGACAGACGCTCGCGTCCTGCAGGGTGTAGTCGCCCATTCCCAGGTTCGTGAAGAGTGGCTGCGCGTACTTCGTGACGCTGGCGCCCACACAGCCCTGCCACGTGCAGGCATTGAACGTGGGCGGGTTGATCACCATGTTCGCCCCGACCACGAGCGTGTTGACGATGGTGCTGTCGAAGAGATTTCCGTACGCCGAGATCTGACTCGACGCGGAAGGCGTGATCGCCCGCGTGCTCATGAAGACGTTGTTGAGCAGGGTGGTCGTCGTCGCCGTGCCGTCGATGATGATCGCGTCGGAGTTCGTCGTCGCCGAGACGCGCAGGATGTTGTGTGCGAGTTCTGCCGTGCCCGACGAAACACGAACGCCTACGCAGTTCGTCGACAGCGACTGCACGTAGATGAGGTTGCCCGCGAGCGTGGTGCGGCTCATCTGCCCCGAGCTCGCGACGGTGCGCACGCCCACGCAGCCCACCGTGTTCGACGCCCCCGTCAAGCGGTTGCCGAGCGCGGTCAGAAAGCCCTCGTTGTTGAGCCACGTCGAACTCGCGGTGCTCGAGAGCAGCTCGATGGTGTTCGCCACCAGCGTCGTCTCGGCCGGGGCCCGCGGAGTTCGCACCCCCACCGCATCGGTGCCTGTCGACGACGTGAGCTGGTTGCTCTTGAGCACGCCGCCTCCCGAAAGCGCGCCGAGGTCGACCACCGTCGTGCTGGCGCTCCCTCCGATGACGCCGAGCTGGGAGTTGAAGACGCGCACCTGTTGGCTCGCGTTGCCCGTGAAGTCGATCGCCTTGCGGGTGAACCCCTGAATGCGGCTGCCGACGATCGTGGTGTTCGCCGACATGCGCACGCCCGTGGACGCTGCGGTCGGGTTGCCCGAGTTGGGAATCATCGTCACTCGGCTGAGCCACATCGGTGACGAGCTCTGCAGGGAGTACGCGATCGACTCGAAGGGCGCCTCGATCGAGAGGCCGTCGACGATGAGGCGCGTCACCTGCAAGCTCACGTTGAACGACGTGTCGGTCGTGAGCGCGCGAATGCGCGCGGTGTTGGTGGTGATGTTGCGAGTCCAGGTGCCGCCGACGTTGCGGTAGCCGCCCAGCATCGTGATGTCGACCGTGCGAGGGATGACCACCCCGCGATACGATCCGGCGGAGACGAAGATCGTCCCGAACCCGCTGGCGGAATTGTAGATCGCGTCGACCGCGTCGCTGATCTCGCAGAACGGCGCCGACGCACCGCCACTCGGGGTTCCCGAGCAACCCGCGCTGTCCACGTAGAAGCCCGTGCTCGTGGCGGAGATGGAGGTGTGCGTGACGTCGCCCCCACCGCAGTCGTTGTCGACGCCATCGTCGGCCAGCTCGGGTGCGAACGGGCTGATGCCTGCGTTCGTGTCATCGCAATCGGCGAGCGAGGTGCGGGTGACCGCGTAGCCCGGCGGGAGCACGCCTGCGCCGCAGAGGGTGGTCGAGCTCGCGACGGTGACTCCGTCCCAGTCGAGGTCGGCGTAGCCGGTGACGTTCGAGAACCGCGCCGGAGACGCGTCGTCGCAGTCGGGCGTCGCGCTCGCGGTGGGGCGGTAGTTGCTCGGCAGCATCCCCGCGGTGCACAGCATGACCGCCGAGCCCACGGTGAACTGGTCTCCGTCGGTGTCGAGGAAGCCCGTGAGCGGGAGGAAGAGGCTCGCGTTCATGTCGTTGCAATCGGCGACCGCGCTCGCCATCGCGCGGTGACCAGCGGGCAGGGTGCCGTTGGTGCAGAAGGTGAGGCGCGCGCCGATGGTGGCCATGTCTCCGTCGGCGTCGACGTAGCCGGTCTGCGAGATGTACTTCGCGTCGTTCATGTCGTCGCAGTCGGGCAGCGCGCTCGCCATCGGCTGGTAGTTCGTCGGCAAGGCGCCTCCCGTGCAGAACGGCACCGCGCCGCCGACGGTCACGCCATCTCCATCCATGTCGAGGTAGCCCATGCGCAAGACGGTGCGCGTCGCGTCGGCGTCGTCGCAGTCAGGTACCGCGCTGGCCATGGCGCGGTAGGTGTTCGGCAACGTGCCGGAGGTGCAGACCTGCACCGCGGGGCCCACGGTCGCCATGTCGGAGTCGGCGTCGCGGAACCCCGTCAGCGTGACGCTGATCATCTGGTTGGTGTCGTCGCAGTCGGGAAAGGGGCAGTTCTCGCCGCGGCCGTCGTTGTCGTTGTCGATGCAGGGGGGCGGGCCTGCGTCGAACTCACCGGCGTCGGGGATGCCCGCATCGCGGCGAACGCCCGCGTCTCGAGCGGGTCTGACGCCCGCGTCCATTTCCTCAACGGGGGGACTGCAGCTCACCAGCACGACGGCGACGAGGAAGAGCCCGATGCGCATGCAGGAAAGGTTACGCGGCTCTGTGTCCTCGGTGGGCGCCAATCACTGCGGCATGAGAACCGGGATCACCTGTCGACCATTGCGGCGGTACACCCGAAAATCGGAGTCGAGTGTCACGATCACTGCCCGAGGATGAAGTTCAGAGAGCCGGACCAAACAGGCGTCGGCGAACGACATCGGGACGGTTGCGAAGCGCCCCATGAGTTTGGTGACTGGCCGTGTCTCGTTCGCCATCGAGATCAGACGGATCGCGTCTTCTGCAAGCATCGATCGAAGCGCTTGAGTGGCTCGTGACGAAGAGCGAAGCAAATGAAAGGCCTCGCAGACGACTGCCTCGCAGCTGACGACTGTGGCGTTGACCCGAAGTGCTTCCGTCGCCCAGGCGCTTCGGGGCTCGCGAGGCATCAGCAGCGCAACCAGCGGGCCAGTGTCCAGAATGACCATCGCGGTCAACGACCGAAGCCCTTCATGTGCTTTGGGTTTGTGAGCAGATCATCGGGCAAGTCGTCCCCGACACCCAGGTGTTGGCTGATGCGATCGACGAACGTCTCCCCGGTCTTCGCCGCTGTCAGAAGTTCGAGCGCCTCACGCACGACCGCCGAGCGGGAGATGTGTCGACGTTTCGCGAGTCGCGCGACCCGCGCGCTGAGCTCACGAGGCAACTTGATGGTCATGCTGTCCATGGAGGTATTACCCATGGGGTGAAAGCGTAAGACCGTCGGGCCCTGCGAACAACCACCCGCCTGGACCTACGCGGGCGATTCGGTGATGCCGCGGGCGAGCAGGGCGATGCCTTTGAGATCTTCAATCGCCTCACCGAGATACGGCGCGGCAATCGCGAAGGCGGTCGACGGCACTTCGCCGCGAAGCTGAAGCAGGAGCGCCTGGTCGCGCGCGACCCGCGCCAGCTCGACCTTCGCCAGGGTCTTCAACTTCTCCATGCCCGAGAGAATCGACGCCGACGGCTCGAGCTTCAGCGTGTCGGGATCGACGAAGCCATCGGTGCGCACCCAGCTGCGATTCAAGATGAAGCCCGCGAACGGAAGCCCCATGCCCTGAATGCGATCGCGGAAGTACCGCGCGTCGGCGAGCGCCGCTTGATCGGGCGACGTCACCAGCAAGAAGGAAGAGGACTCCTTCGAGGTGAGCAGCTTGCGAACGCCCTCGGCGTGCGCCCGCATCGGGCCGAACATGCCGCCCATCGCCCCCAGGAATTCCTGAATCTCTTCGAAGAACTCGGCACCGAAGACCTTGTTGAACACCGTGCCGATCAGCTCGGTCGCCTTCTTGAAGATGCCGCGCGACTTCGAGGGCATGAACAACGACAAGATCTTCTCATCGAGAAACTTCGCGAGCTTTCCCGGCGCCTCGAGGAAGTCGAGCGCGTTGCGCGCCGGCGGCGTGTCGAGCACCACGAGATCGTACCGGCCGCTGCTCGAGAGCTCGTAGAGCGCCTCCGCCGCCGTGTATTCCTGCATGCCCGCAACGAGCTCGCTCAGGTGGCGGAACAAGCGGCTCTGCAGAATGCGCTCGGCTTGTTCCGTCGTCGGAGCCATGCGCCGCACCAGGCTCTCGAACACCACGTCGGGGTTCAGCATCCACGCGTCGAGCGTTCCCGTCGTCACGCCTGCTTCCTTCAGCCGTTCTGCGCTGACGGCCGCCGGTTCGCGCATGTGCTGAGAGAGCCCCATCGCCTGCGCCAACCGCTTCGCGGGATCGATCGTCAGCACCAGCACCCGTCGCCCCGCGCGCGCGCCCGCAAGCCCGATGGCCGCAGCCGTGGTCGTCTTTCCCACGCCACCCGCACCACAACAGACGATGACTTTCTTTTCGGCGACCAACCGGCCGAGGTCAGGCTGCGACGACATGCGCTGACGTTAACGCGCTCAACCCACCAGCCGAGTCAGATTCTTCGTTGCCTCGGCCCCATGCCCATCGACCTCGTCGAGCATCACCGACGCGTGTGGGTGCTTCTCTTTCAACAGCACCAACGCCACGCGCGCCCGCTCGATGCGCTTCATCTCGCGTGCTCCGAACACCGTCTGCGGGAGCACCGCATCGAGCGCCTTGCGCTCCTCTTCGGAGAACGGGTCGCGCGGCACCCGGTTCACCACGATCGCCGACACGGGGAGCTGGTGCTTGTGCAGCCCCTTCTCGAGCTCGAGCGCCTCGGTCACCGGCAACGTCTCAGGCAAGGTGACGATCACGCACCCGGTGATCGCCGGGTCGGTCAACACGGTGACGCCTTCTTTCGCTGCGCGGAAGATCGGCCCACCAGGGATCACCCGCGTCAGGAACTCGGGGATCTGCGCGAGCGCCAGCGCATGGCCTGTCGCGGGCGAGTCGATGAGGCACACGTCCCACTGGTTCGAGCCGTCGCTGCGCTTGCGCTTGAGCAGATCGAGCATGCGGTACATCACGCCCATGTCGGAGAAGCCTGGCGCCGCCGAGAGGAACTTCTTGAGGCCCTGGCTGCGCATCGCGGTGTCGGCCAGCAGCTTGATGGGCAGCGCGTCTTGCAGAAACCGCAGGTGCCCCATCGTGGGCGTGAGCAACGCCACCCAGAGGTTCTCGCCAATCTGCTGCGGCTCTTCGCTCGGCTTCACCGCGCCACCGAGCGCTTCGGCGAGCGCCGAGGGCGTGTCGGCATGCGGCACGATCTCTGCGACCAGCACCCGCTTGCCCTGCAACGAAAAGCCGCGACCCAGGGCAGCGGTGACGGTCGTCTTCCCGACGCCCCCCTTGCCGGTCACGATGATGCATCGACGCTGCACGAGCTGAAGGAGCGACACCGCGCGGGATCGTACTACTGAACCGCGGATCCGTGCGGGCAACTGTGCTGTGGCGCGCGGTGACCTGATCGCTACAGTTCGCCGCACCGATGCGCGCCATCAACTTCAGTGCAGGCCCTGCAGGTCTCCCGCTCCCCGCTCTCGAGAAGGCTCGCGATGAGCTGCTCGACTTCGGCGGTACCGGCATGTCGATCATGGAGCAGTCTCACCGCGACAAGCCCTACGAGGCCGTTCACCAGGACGCGCAGGCGCGACTGCGGCGGCTGTTGTCGCTGCCCGAGTCGCACACCATTCTCTTCATGACCGGCGGCGCCTCGACGCACTTCGCCCTCGTGCCGATGAACTTTCTGCCGCCCGGCAAGAGCGCTGACTACGTGCTCACCGGCGGCTGGAGCGAGAAGGCCCTCGACGAGGCGAAGATCATCGGCACGCCTCGAGTCGCGGTCAGCACGAAGCTCGATGACGGGCGCTACCTGCGCGTGCCCACGCAGGCCGAGGTGCAGTTCGACCCCAACGCCGCGTACGTGCACACCACCTCGAACAACACGCTGTTCGGCACGCAGTTCCACACGTTCCTCGACACGGGCGCCGTGCCGCACGTCTGCGACATGAGCTCGGACTTCATGTGGAGGCCGACCGATCTCTCGAAGTTCGATCTCGCCTACGCGGGCGCGCAGAAGAACCTCGGGCCTTCGGGCGTGGTGATCGTCATCGCGAAGAAAGACTTCATCGCGAAGTTCAACAAGAGCACCCCGAAGATCCTCCGCTACCAGACGCAGGCCGAGAACGACTCGCTCTACAACACGCCCCCCACGCTCGCGATCTACCTGGTGCGCAACGTGCTCGAGTGGATGGAAGGGCAGGGCGGTCTCCCCGGCATGGAGGCGCGCAACCGCAAGAAGGCCGAGCTGCTCTATTCCACTCTCGAGCGGCTCAGCGGCTTCTACAAGGCGCCCGTCGAGAAGGCGTCACGCAGCGTGATGAACATCGTCTTTCGCACCCCATCCGACGCCCTCGACGCCACGTTCGTGAGTGAGGCGAAAAAGCAGAACATGATCGGCCTGAAGGGCCATCGAAGTACCGGTGGCCTCCGTGTGTCTGCGTACAATGCAGTCTCGGTTCAAGACATCGAGGTGCTGGTGTCTTTCATGGAGCAGTTCGCGAAGTCCCACGGTTGAATTTCCTGGAGCATCAATGAAGCGCCTCTTCCTCACTGCAGCCCTCATCGCCGCTCCTGCCTTCGCCGCCGAGCTCGAGGGCGTCACCTCGGCCGAGTCGATGACCGTCGAGGGCAAGACGCTCACGCTCAACGGCATGGGCCTGCGCCGGAAGTTCATCATCAACGTCTATGTCGCCTCGCTCTACGTCGAGCACACCTCGACGAGCGCGCCCGACATCCTCAAGGCCGACGAGGTGCGCCGGGTGGAATTGAAGATGCTGCGCGATCTCGACCAGAAGACCATCGTCGAGGCGATTCGCGTGGGCTTCGAGAAGAACGCCGGCAAGAACATGGACGCGCTCAAGGAACGCCTCGACAAGTTCGTCGAGAAGATCCCCGACGTGAAGAAGGGCGCCTCGCTCGTGGTGCAGTACGTGCCGGGCAAGGGCACCCGCGTCGAGGGCGGCAAGGACTCCTACGTCGCCGAGGGCAAAGACTTCGCCGACGCCCTCTTCTCGGTATGGATCGGGGCGAGCCCGGTCGATGACGGCCTCAAGAAGGGCATGCTCGGCAACAAGTGAGGGAATGCCGACGGCGCGGTGTTTGTTAGAAGGCCTCCTCTTTTCTCTCTGGAGGCCTCACCGTGAAGAACCGAATCCTCGGCGCGCTGCTGTTCACCGCGTGCGCCACCGCGCCTGAAACCCGCCCTGAGCCTGCGAAGCCCGCAGTCGCCCCTGTTGCGGAACCGAAGAAGTTCGGCGTCGACGTCAGCAAGCCGATGCCTCCGGGCCTCGACGAGTCGGCGATGAACCTGCAGTCCGACCCCTGCACCGACTTCTACGAGTACGCGTGCGGCGGGTGGATGGCGAAGACCGAGATCCCCTCCGACCGCGCGTTGTATTCGCGCGGCTTCGTTTCGATCGCTGATCGCAACGAGCTCGCCCTCAAGCAGATCGTCGAAGAGGCCGCGGCCAACAAACTGCCTGCGGGCACCCCGTTCGCGACGCAGTTGGGTGACGCCTACGCGAGCTGCATGGACGAGGCGGCCCTCGAGACCGCGCTGCCCGAGGTGAAGAAGTTCATCGACGCGAACTCGGTGGTGAAGACGCCCGCCGAACTCGCGAAGGTGCTCTCCGCGCTGCACGCCGCCGGGTATCGGCCGCTCTTCAACCCCGGCGCGCAGCAGGACTTCAAGAACTCGTCTGAGGTGATCGTCGGCCTCGATCAAGGCGGCCTCGGGCTGCCCGATCGCGACTTCTACCTGGACGACACCGATCGCGCGAAGGGCATCCGCACCGCGTACCTCTCGTACGTCGAGAAGATCTTCACGCTCGCCGGCGACAAGGCCGAAATGGCGAAGAAGAACGCTGAAGCGGTGATGGCGCTCGAGACCCGGCTGGCGAAGGTGTCGATGAGCCGCGTCGATCGCCGAGATCCCCAGAAGCTCTACAACCGCGTCGATCGCAAGGGCCTCAAAGAGAAGGCGCCCGACTTCCAGTGGGACGTGTGGTTCCAGGGCGTGGGTCTGAAGGACGCGCAGGCGGTCAACATCAGCAGCGTCGCGTACTTCGCCGAGTTGAGCGCGCTCGCGAAGGACACGAAAGGCGACGCGCTGAAGCCCTACCTGACCTGGGTCGTGCTGCGTGGCTCGATCCCCGCGCTGCCGAAGGCGTTTCAAGACGCGCAGTTCGCATTCGCCGCTGAGAACTTCACCGGCGCGAAGGAAGATCGCCCGCGCTGGAAGAAGTGCGTCGCGTTCGTCGACGGCGATCTCGGTGAGGCGCTGGGTCGTGAGTTCACGCGTCGCCACTTCCCCGAGGCCTCGAAGGCGCGCACCAATGCGATGGTCGCCGCGCTCCAGGGCAGCTTCGAGAAGAACCTCGACACGCTCGCGTGGATGGATCAGGCGACCCGCACCACCGCGCTCGGCAAGGTGCGCGCGATGGTGAAGAACAACAAGATTGGCTACCCCGACGCCTGGCGCGACTACGCGGCGGTGAAGACCGATCGCAAGTCGTTCTTCAAGACCAGCCTCGCCACCAGCCGCTTCGAGACCGCGCGCCAGTTCGCGAAGGTGGGCAAGCCGGTCGACCGCGCGGAGTGGCTGATGTCGCCCCCGACCGTCAACGCCTACAACGAAGGGCAGAAGAACGAGATCGTCTTCCCCGCCGGCATCTTGCAGCCGCCGTTCTTCGATCAGAACGCAACCGACGCCGTGAACTTCGGCTCGATGGGCATGGTGGTGGGCCATGAGATCACCCACGGCTTCGACGACGAAGGCCGCCAGTTCGACGCCGACGGCAACTTGAAGGACTGGTGGAGCGAGGCCAGCGGCAAAGACTTCGTGAAGCGCGCCGAGTGCGTGAAGAAGCAGTTCGACGGCTACACCGCGGTCGAGGATCTCAAGGTGAAGGGCGACCTGACGCTCGGGGAGAACGTGGCCGATCTCGGCGGCCTGAAGCTGGCGCACTCGGCGATGATCGAGTGGTACACCAAGCAGGCGAACGCACCGGCCGAGTCGTTCCGCTTCGATCGCAGCCAGCAGTTCTTCCTCGGCTTCGCGCAATCGTGGTGCACGAAGGTGCGCCCGCAGATGGCGAAGATGCGAGTGGCGACCGACCCGCATGCCCCGCCGTTCTGGCGTGTGAATGGGCCGCTGGGCAACACCGACGCGTTCAAGGCCGCCTTCCAGTGCAGCGAGGGCTCGAAGATGGTCCGCGTCGGAGCCGACCGCTGTAGCGTGTGGTGACGTGAACGACGCCGAGTTGATCGCACGCGCCCAGAAGGGCGACTCGAAGGCCATGAACGAGCTGCTCGGCAAACACGAGCAGCGCGTGTACCGGTTTGGCTTGCGCATGTGCGGCAACGAAGACGACGCCCGCGAGGTGCTGCAGGAAACGCTGCTGGCCACCTTCAAGAACCTCGCGACGTTTCGCGGCGACGCGCAGCTGTCGACGTGGCTGTACCAGGTGGCGCGCAGCTTCTGCCTCAAGCAGCGCCGCCGCCACGAGGGTGAGCCTGCGACGCACGAGTCCACCGAGGCGCCCGAGGTGAAGGCGCTGGCCAGCGAGACGCCGGCCTCCGACAACCGGGCGCACGCACGACAGGTCGGTGAGGTGATTCAGGTGGCGATGCAGGCGCTGCCGGCCGATCACCGCGAGGCGTTGGTGCTGCGCGACGTCGAGGGGCTGTCGGCTGAAGAGGCGGCTGAGGTCGTCGGCATCGAGGTCGGCGCGCTCAAGAGCCGGCTGCACCGCGCGCGCATGTCGCTCAAGCAGAACCTCGCCGCAGTGCTCGACGAAGGGCAGGGCGACCTCGGGTGCCCCGACATGCAGCGTGAGCTGTCGGAATACGCGGCCTCGGAGATCGATCAGGCTGCCTGCGCCCGCATCGAGGCCCACCTCGAGACCTGCCCTCATTGCTCGGCTGCATGCGATTCGCTCAAGCGGACGGTGTCGTTGTGTCGTGCCATCCCCGGCGGAGAGGTGCCTGCATCGGTGCGTGCCGCCGTGCGACAGGCGTTGATGGGGCATGCGTGACCCACGGCGTATGAAGGTGCTGAGCGCGCAGCCGCGGGTGCTGGAGACACCCCTCGACGCCCTCGGTCGCCAGCTCACACCGCTCGACTCGTTCTTCGTGCGCGATCACCTTGTGCTGTCTGCCGATCGCGACGACGGCCTCGCGCTCGAGGGGCTGGTCGACACCCCGCTGCGCTGGTCGGTGCGGTCGCTCAAACGTCTGCCTGCGAAGACGATCACCGCGGTGCTGCAGTGCGCGGGCAATGGCCGCTCGCTCTACACACCGCCGATCTCCGGCGTGCAGTGGCAGCACGGAGGGCTCGGTCAGGCCCGGTGGACGGGCGTGCCCCTGCGCGTGTTGCTGGCGCGTGCAGGCGTGAAGTCGACCGCGCGGCACGTTCACCTGTTCGCCGCCGACGTTCCCGCAACGGCAGAGGGCCACGCCTTCACTCGCAGCGTTCCGCTCGAGCGCGCACTGCATCCCTCCACGCTCGTGGCGTGGGCGATGAACGGTGAGTCCCTGCGAGAGGCGCACGGCGCGCCGCTGCGCCTCGTGGTGCCCGGCTGGGCGGGCGATCACTGGGTGAAGTGGCTGACGCGCCTCGTCGTCGCCGAACAGCCGTTCGACGGGCACTACGAGCGCGTGTACCGCATGCCGGGTGGGCCGGTGACGGTGCTGCCGGTGAAGTCGGTGATCACCGCTCCGCTCGACGGCGCACAGGTGAAGCGCCGCTTCGACGTCGAAGGCATCGCGTTTTCAGGCGCCGCGAAGATCGCGCGGGTCGAGGTGAGCCTCGACGGTGGTGTCTCGTGGAAGCGCGCAGCCCTCACAGGCACCGGTGGACCGGGGCGCTGGGTGCGGTTTCGTGCGCGTGTGGCGGGGAAGGGTTCGAAGATCGAGGTGCTCGCCCGCGCCACCGACGCGCTCGGCCAGGTGCAGCCCGCCCAGGGCGAATGGAACACGCAGGGCTACCTCTGGAACGGGTGGCACCGCGTGCGCTGCGTTGTCGAGCCGCGCTGACTCAAGGAATGTCGGCGGCGCGGTTGGTGCCCTTGGGCAGACCTTCGCTGCCGAGCGAGGCGAGCTTGAACGCGGTCACGCTCTCGTGCGGCATCAGCTCGCGCTGGCTTCGGTAGAAGTGCAGCGGCGAGTAGAAGACGAAGTTCGACACGCGCGAGGTGTAGAGGCAGGCGTACTGCTCGATCTGTTCGCCGAAGCGCGAGTTTTCGTTCCCTTCCTTGAAGTGCAGACCCCAGAACGGGTTGAAGCCGTTCTCGATGTCGCCTTCGAGCGTGCGCGCGATGTCGGTGCACTCGCGCATCGCCTTGCGCAGGCGATCGAGCTCGGCCTTCACCGTCTTGAACTCGTCTTCCAGCTCGAGGGCCGCCTTGCTCTTCGGGCTCTCCTTCTCGATGCGACGTTCGATCTGGTTGAGCCGCGCCTTGCGCGGGGCGATCTCGTCGTCGATGCGCGCCTGCAGTTGCTCGACCTCGCTGAGCCGATCGACCTCGTCGCGGCGTGACTCGAGGTAGGCGAGCTCGTCTTCGATCTCCTGCACGATCATGCACGTGCGCCACATCGAGGTCTTCTTCGACTTCAAGATGTCGCCGTAGATGTGATCGCCGACGTACAGCACCGACTCGCCCTGAAAGCCGGTCAGCCGCTCGAAGTCGGTGAGGTTGCCGCCCTGGTAGATCTTGCCGCGCTCGAGCTCGGCCGCTTCACCCAGCACCGTGTTCAGCTCGGTCGTCGAGTCGATCTGCAGGAACGGCTTCTGCTCACTGAAGAAGCCCGGCTTGGCGCCGCCGGTGATGATGTAGTCGAAGTAGTTTTTCCAGCTCGGGTACTCGGGCAGCTGGCCGTCGAGCAGGTACGTCATCACCGCGTTCGTGTAGTCCCACAGCGAGTTGGTGAGAATGAAGAGCTTCTTGCCGCCCGAGCGCAGCTTGTGGAGCGCAGGGGCGAGCTCCTGGTCCTTGAAGATGTACTTGCCGATGTCTTCGCGGATGATCTTCTTGAGCGAGTTGTCGCGGTGAACGGTGTCGATCGCCTCGCGGATCTCGTCATACAGCTTCGTGTAGTTGATCACCTGGTGGAGCTTCTTCTCGAAGAGATCCACCACGCCCGCGAAGAGGCACGCCTCGGGCAACGCGAAGAGCGTGTCGATCCACGCGTACTCGGTGCTCTTCATGCGAATGCGCTCGTTGCGGTAGAGCCGCTGAATGTCGGCGTCGGGCAGCAGCTCTCGCCCGTGGTACGCCCGCCCGACGTAGCCGAAGCGATCGATCTTCAGCAGGTTGCCGTTGCGCTTGTCGACGAACACCCCGCGCAGCACGAAGGAATGATCGTACGGGATCTTCCGGATCTCCTCGGAATAGCCGTAGCGGGAGATCATGCGATCGACGGTGAGATCGTACGAGAGCTGCTCGAGCCGACGCAGGTGGTAGATCGCCAACGTGTAGTCCATGTCGAAGCCGATCAGCTCGACCTTGCCCATGTGCAGGTTGCGGTTGACGAACACCTGGCGCGGCACGGGCGTCTCGTTGAGCGGCGGGCGGCTCAAGATGGTCTGCAACTCGCCGTCAGCCAGCACCTGCCGGGCCCGCGCGAGGGCCTCGTCGGCGTGCTGCCGATCGTGGTTGCCGAAGATGGAGCCGTGAATCGATTCCAAGTTTTTCCTTTCGCGGAGATCGCGTGCGACATTTCTAGTCACGATGGCAGTCCGTCGCAGCAACGACGATCAGCGCGACATGCGAGTTCGAGTGAAGGACCTCGAGCTGCGCGTGCAGTGGCTCGAACGCCGGCTCAAGAAGGTCGCCGCCGCCGCGAAGCTCAAAGAACCGAAGCCCACACGCGGAACGCGCCCCCGGTGCCCGGGCTGTTACGCCGACATCCCCAAAGGCCAGCGCGAGAAGACCTGCCTCTACTGCGGGTTCAGCTTCGAAGCCGTGAAGCCGTTGAAGCCCCGCCGCTGAGCGAGCGGGCGGTCTATAACCCTTAGCGTGTATCGGCTTCTGGGGCGTCTCGAGCAAAGCCAGCTGGCGGACCTGTTCCGCGGTGAGCGCGTCGAGGCCAAAGAGTCGGTGGTGCTCAAGCTGTTCCACCTCAAGACGAGCGATGCGTCGTACGCGAAGGTGATCGCTGACGTCGCGCGGCAGCTGCAGACCGTCACCCACCCCAGGGTCGCGCGCGTGCTCGACGTGGGCATGGTCGATGGGCACCTCGCGGTCGTACGGCAGGACACCGGCAAGTACTCGCTCGGGCTCGCGCTCCAGCGGCTCAACACGCGTGAGGTGCACCTGCCGCCGGCGCTCGCGCTGACGCTCGCTCTCGAGCTGCTCGACGTCTTGAACGCCGCGCACCAGGCCGGCGTGGTGCATGGTGCGCTCACGCCGGGCAACGTGATGCTGAGCGTCGAGGGCCAGGTCTCGGTCGCCGACTTCGGTGCGCTCGCGGCTCTGCAGGCCTCACCGACGTTGAAGAAGAACTTCGCGGCGCGTGGGCGCAGCAGCTACCGCGCCCCTGAGCTGGGCGCGCAAGACGCAGCGACCACCGCGAGCGACGTCTACGCGCTGGGTGCGATCATCTACGAGCTGCTCACCTTGCGCGAGGCCTCGACAGGGAAGGGCACCGTCAGCACCCGCTCCGAACGGTTGCCGCCTCCGTCGCGGCTGGTGCGTCGGATCCACTCGCGCATCGACCCGGTGATCATGCGCGCCCTCGAGACCTCGGCAGTGCGCCGGCCGCGCAGCTGCGCTGAGTTCAGCGAGGGCATTCGCGAGTTCCTCGTCTCGCAGGGCGGCATCCCCGCGAAGGAAGAGCTCAAGAAGTTCGTCTCCGAGCTGTTCCCCAACGAGGTGCAGGTCGTCAGCCTCGGGCCCGTGCCCTTCGAGCGCACCTTCGTGCTCACCGACGTCAGCGGCGTTGGCGCGGTTGAGGCCGAGGTCGTCGATGAAGTCGGAGATCGCCCGTCGTTCTCGGGCGGCGTGGTCGACGATCGCGCCCCGACCAGCGACGGCCTGCCGGTGTTCACCGAAGAGATGGTCGCCGCGGTGGAGAAGGAAGCTGCGGCAGCCACCGACGCTTCGCTCACGACCCAACCCAACGAGGCGGCCAAGCGCGCCGTCTCTGATTGGGAAGCGCCGCCCGCACTCGAGTCGCCAGCGCCCGCCTCGGCGTCTGCAGCGCAGGCCGGGCCCACGCCGCAGGATCCGCTCAAGAGCCGCGTGCGCGTCGTCGAAGACTTTGCGCCCATCGAAGGTGCACCGAAGCCCGCGCCGAAGAAGCCGATCCGCCAGCGCGTCGCGAAGACCATCATGACCTTCGCGGTGCCCTTCAAGCGTGAGGGCGATCCCTCCGTGCCTTCGTACGCCGAGATGGATCAGCGCGGCCGCCGCACCGTGCGCGTCGTGAGCTTCCTCGCCACGGTGATCCTCTTCGTGGTGGTGAGCGGCTCGACCTACGCGTTCTTGAAGTCGACCAGCGACGTGAAGGGCACGCTCATCGGGTACCTGCCGCTGCCCATTCAGCGCGAGATCGCGAAGCACGACACCGCGCCCCGACCGCCGCCTCCACCGAGCGGGGGCAAGCCGCTCAAGCTGCGCGACTTCGACAAGCTGCACCCCGAGTTGGCGTTCAACCCCAACCCCGGTGAACCGAAGCCGACGCCCACCCCGACGGTTGAAGTGAAGCCCGAGGTGAAGGTCGACCCGAAGAAGCCGCCAGCCGATTGTTACGACGTGCCGAAGGGCAAGACCGCGTTCCTGACCGTCGAGTCGGCGGTGGGCGTTCGCGTGGAGATCGACGGCAAGCGCGTGTGCGTCAACGCGACGAAGGTGCCGGTGACCGCGGGCAGCCACAAGATCACGATCACCGAGCCGAAGACGAAGCAGGAATACGCCTCGACCAACCGCTTCGAGATGGGCAAGGTCGTCAAACTCATGCCGGTGTTCCAGAAGCGATGACGACCTCTCCTGAGACCGCACCTGCAGCGAAGACCCGGGTCTTCGTCGTGGAAGATCAGCCGCACCTCCTGAAGAACCTGCTGAAGGTGCTCGCGCTGTTCCCCGAGCTCGAGGTCGTCGGCAGCGCGCAAGAAGGGGAAGACGGCGTCGAGCAGATGGTGAAGCTCGTGCCTGATCTGGTGTTGCTCGATCTCGAGCTGCCTGGCATCGATGGCATCGAGGTGACGAAGCGGCTCAAGCGCAAGGCGCCGAGCGTCGAGGTGCTGATCCTCACGTCGTTCGATGACGAGCAGAAGGTCTACGAGGCAATGCAGGCCGGCGCGTCGGGATACCTGGTGAAGCGCGTGGGCCCTGAGAAGATTCGCTCTGGCATTCGCGACGTGATGGAGGGCGGAACCGTGCTCGAGGCGATCATCGCCAAACGGTTCTGGAACTACTTTCAGGCGGTGCAGGCGAAGAAGGCGCAGCCCGACAACCCGTGGGGCCTCTCGCCGCTCGAGTTCGACGTGCTCAAGTACGTGGCGAAGGGCCTGTCGAACGCCGAAGTCGGCAGCGTGATGGAACTCGAGCGCCGCACCGTGCGCACGCACCTGTCCCACATCTACAAGAAGATGGGCGTCAACTCGCATGTGGACGCGGTGGTGCTGGCGCTCAAGGCGGGGATCGTCGAGCTGTGATCGCCGCGCTCGCGTTGTCGCTGCTGTGCGCTTCGCCCGAGCTGCACGTCGCGCATCGCAAGGTCGTCACCGAAGACGGCGCCGCGCTCGCCCTGTACGCCCTCTCCCCTCGCGGTGGAGAGGGTCGGGGGGAGGGGAAACCCGCAGTGCTGATCCTCGCTGACTTCGGCTTCGGCCGAACCCTCGTGGGCCCGCTCGCGGAACACCTCGTGCTCACCGGGCGGCGCGTCTTCATCGCCGAGCTGCGCGGGCAGGGCGCTGCCGATTCACTTCACTCTGTGCGCACCACCTTCGCGCTCGACTTGCCCGCAGTCTTTCGCGCGCTCTCGGGTGAGCCTTCTCTCGATCTCATCGCCCACGGGTACCTCGGCTCGATCGCGCTCGCGGTCGCGCCGGTCACGGTGCGTAAGGTGGTCGCGCTCAACACGCCGGCGCTGGCCGAGCCTCCGACGGTGCTCCTCCGCGACTTCCTCGCCGAGGGGGGACGTTTCTCGACGCTCTCGGCTTCCCCCGAAGGCTTCTCCACGTTCGAACAGCTCTTCGTCCTCGGCTCACGCGCCGACCGACGGTCACGCGTCGCTGCGCTCACCTTCGCGGCGCGCGACCTCGGCAAGCCCGTCTCTGCTGAGTTGCGTGCATGGATGGAGACGGGAGATCTGCCTCTCGACGACGGCACCACCCTGGTGACTCGGCTGCGCGCCTACGACCGCCCCACGCTGTTGATGCTCGGGCTCGCCGACGGCTTCGCGCCCACCGAGGCCTGCACGCCGCTGCGTGAACTCGCAAAGGGCCCGGTGCAGGTGCGGCTCTTTACGCGCGTGACGCAGGGTGACGACTACGCGCATCTCTCGCTCTTTCTTGGCGAACGCGCGCGCGCGCAGGTCTTCCCTGAGATCGAAGAGTTCTTGAAGTGAAGATCTTGCAGCTCATCGGCGTGGTGCTCGGCCTCATGTGCGCGTTCTTGATCGCGCACCTCGCGCGGGGTCGTGAGGCGTTCGTCCTGGTCGACGCGCAGGCCCCGAGCGGTCGAGAAGCAGTGAAGGGCGCCACCGAGGGGCTGGTGGTGCCAGACAAGGCCGTCGCCACTCGGGATCTCGTGGGGAACGTGAGCCCTGCGTTCGCCGGGTTGCTGGGGATCATCGCCGCAGGGGTTCTGGCACCAACGCCGCCGCGCCTTTTCGGGGCTCCTCGATGAGGTGCTTCGCGTTGGCATGTATTTCCCTGGTTGGGTGCGCGGGGCTGCAGATCGTTCCGCTGCCGTCCGAGGCTGAGACGCACCGCGCGAAGACCGACGACGGCTGGGAGATCTCGCTCACCCGGTACCGCGCGAAGGGTGAGAAGAAGGGCCGCCCCATCGTGCTGTGTCACGGCATCTCCGCCAACGAGCGGAACATGGATCTCGATGACACCGTCTCGATGGCGCGCTGGTTCGCTGCCCACGGGCGCGACGCGTGGACGGTGTCGTTGCGGGGCACCGGCAAGAGCGACTCCATCGACGAAGCGAAGGGCCGCAAGGCGCCGATTCGGTTCGACGACTATTGGCGGCACGATCTCCCCGCAGTCGTCGAGTACGTGAAGCTCGTCAGCCAGGCCGACGCCATCGACTACGCGGGCCACTCGATGGGCGGCATGGTGCTCTACGCCTACCTCTCGCAAGGGGGGCAGGGCATTCACGCCGGCGCGACCCTCGGCACCCCGACGCGCCTCGACTGGGGCACGTCCCTCGAGACGCTGATCAAGACCGTCGGACCAGCGCTGATCGACGAGAAGTGGCTCATTCCCAGCGACCTGGGCGCAGCGCTCGCGGCACCGTTTCAGGGCGTCGTCGACGACGGGCCGTTTCAGCGCCTCTTCTACGTCGGGGGCACCACCGAGCTTGTCCAGTGGAAGCGGTTGATGGTCTACGGCACCGCGCCCGTGTCGGGCGGTACCGCGTTGCAGTTGCTCGAGTCGATGCAGAACGGACGCTTCTCGAGCGCCGACAAGAAGATCGATCTGCGCGCCGCGATGTCGTCGATCACCACCCCCGTGCTCGTCATCGCCGGTCGGCTCGACCGCATCGCCGCGGCGCCGGCCGTCAAAGACGGCTACCGCGCGCTGGGGGGCCCCAAACAGTGGCTGCTCATCACGCGCGCGAACGGCGCACACGCGGAGTATGGCCACATGGATCTCGTCATCGGGACCTGGGCCGCCGACGACGTGTGGACACCGTTGCTCCAGTATCTCGATGCCCAGTGAGGTGAAGCCCCTCCCTTCGGGCCGCCTGAACTGAATTCTCCGCGCGAAGTCACGGCATGGTGAGTACGTTTCGCCTCAATGCCCAGCACCCAGAAGACGAAGTCGAAGCCCGCGGCGAAGAAGACTCCGCAGTACACGTTGCCCCCCGCCCTCGAAGCGCTCGCTGCCTCGGTGATCGAAGCGAAGCTGCCCAACGGCCTGCAGGTTCGACTGCTGCCTTCCGACGCCGTGCCGACGTGCAGTTTCTATACGTTCTTCCGGGTCGGGGCGCGCAACGAGCGGCCCGGCATCACCGGCATCAGCCACCTCTTCGAGCACATGATGTTCAACGGCGCGAAGAAGTATGGCCCCGGCCAGTTCGATCGCGTGCTCGAGAGCAACGGCGGCACCTCGAACGCGTACACGTCGAACGATCTCACCGTCTATTACGAAGACTTCATGTCCGAGGCGCTCGAGAAGGTGATCGATCTCGAGAGCGATCGCATGCGCTCGCTGCAGGTCACGCCGAAGATGCTCGAGTCCGAACGCAAGGTGGTGATGGAAGAGCGCCGGCTGCGCGTCGACAACGAGATCGGCGGCTTGATGGATGAAGAGCTCTCGTCGCTGGTGTGGAAGGCGCACCCGTACCGCTGGCCCGTCATCGGGTGGATGAAAGACATCGAGAACATTCGCCGCGAAGACTGCCTCGAGTATTTCCAGACGTTCTACGCGCCGAACAACGCCACCATCTTCGTGTCGGGCGACTTCGACCCGAAGCAGGCGCTGGCGCTGATCAAGAAGTACTACGGCGGCATCAAGGCCGGCCCCGGCGCCCCGCGCGTGCAGGACTCGGAGCCCGAGCAGAAGGGCGAGCGTCGCGCCGAGGTGCGGCACCCCGCGCAGGCCCCGTCGTTGATGATCGCCTGGCGCGGCCCCGCGGCGCACGATTCCGACACGCTCGCGCTCGACGTGTTGCAGTACGCGCTCTCGGTCGGTCAATCGAGCCGGCTCACGAAGGCCCTCGTCTTCGAGCAGGAGATCGCCGTCGGTGTCTCGGTCGACTGGACGTGGCGCTTCGACCCTGGCGCGTTCACGGTGGTGCTCGAGCTCAAGCCCGACGGTGATCCCCGGAAGGCCGAGGCTGCGCTCTACGCCGAGCTCGAGAAGGTCGCGAAGCAGGGCCTCGAGCCGCGCGAGCTCGAGAAGGCCAAGAACAACCTCGCGGCCCACCTCCTTCGTGAGCTCGCCACCAACAACGGCCGCGCCCACGCGCTCGGTACGTACGAACTGATGCTCGGCAACTGGCGCGCGGGTCTCGCGCTGCCCTCTCAGTACGAATCGATCACCGCTGAGCAGGTGCGCGCTGCCGCCGCGAAGTACCTCGGCGCCGAACGCCGGAGCGTCGTCACCCTCGTCCCCTCCGAGGAGGCAGCAGCGTGAAGGCCCGCACCCTGGACGCGCCGCGGCTGCGCCCGCTCAAGTTGCCGAAGCACCAGACCATCGTGCTGCCCAACGGGCTCACCGTGCACCTCGTGCCGCGTGGGCCGTTGCCGCTCGTCGCCGTGCGCCTCGTGATCCGCGCGGGCAGCGCCTTCGACCCGCGTGGCAAGCTCGGGGTGGGTGACTTCGCCGCGCGTCTCTTCCGCCGCGGTGCCGGGGGGCTGACCGCCGACGAGATCAGCGACACCGTCGATTTCGTGGGCGCCAGCGTCGGCGGCTTCGCGAACGAAGAGAACGTCATCGTCTCGCTCTCGACGCCCTCGAAGCACCTCACGCCGATGTTCGAGGTGATGGCGAAGATCCTCATGGAGCCCGACTTCCGCGAGAGCGAGCTCGAGCTGTCGCGGCGTCGCACGCTCGCGGCCCTCACCAACGATCTCGACGACCCCGGCTCGCTCGCCGATCGTGCGCTGACCCGGTGCACCTGGGGCGATCACCCGTACGCGAACGAGCTGGTGACCGGTAAGAAGGACATCGAGGCCTACACCCGCGACGATCTCCTCCAGTTCCACAAGGAACGCCTCGGGCCGAAGGTCGCGCACCTGTACGTCGTCGGCGCCTTCGAGTCGGGCGACGTGATGAAGACCGTCGAGGCCACGCTCGGCACGTGGTCGGGTGGCCCCAACGCGGCCTCCGTCGTCCCTCCCTGGTCCGGGCTCGCACGGTCAAAGCAGGTGATCATCGTCGACAAGCCCGAGCAGACGCAGGTGCAGATGCGCATCGGCGCGCGGGGCGTGAAGCGCGGTCACGACGATCACTTCCCTCTCGTCACCATGAACACCGTACTCGGTGGCGGCTTCACCTCGCGCCTCGTCACCGAGATCCGCGTCAAGCGCGGCCTCTCGTACGGCGCGGGCAGCTCGTTCGACATGATGAGCGTCTCCGGCACCTTCACCGTGTCGAGCTTCACCCGCACCGAGAGCATCAACACGCTGATCGACGTCGCGCTGGGTGAGGTGAAGAAGATGCGCGAGAAGGGCCCGACGAAGACCGAGCTGGCCACCGTGCAGCGCTACATCAGCGGGCTGTACCCCGGCCGCCTCGAGACCAACGAGGCCATCAGCGGCGCCATCGCCGACGTCGTGCACTACGGCCTGCCCGAGTCGTGGATCGGCGACTACCGCGAGCGGGTGACTGCGGTGACCGTGAAAGACGCCGCTCTCGCCGCGCAGAAGCACCTCTTTGGTGACGACCGCACCATCGTGCTCGTGGGCAACGCCGCCCAGTTGAAGCCGAAGGTGGAAAAGTACGGCCCGGTCACGGTCTGGAAGCCCGCCGAGCTCGAGTAAGTGCACCTCGTCGTCTTGCAGCAACAGGGCGGCTGGGTGGCGATCGACAAGCCACCGGGTCTCCTCGTGATTCCCGGGCGCGACCCGGCCGATTGCCAGTGCGCGAAGACGTATCTCGAGAAGCAGCTCGGGGCGCGCGTCTGGGTCTGTCACCGCATCGATCGCGACACGAGCGGCGTGGTGTTGTTCGCGACCGACGCCGATGCCCATCGCACCGCGTCGATGGCCTTCGAGCATGGCGAAGTGAAGAAGACCTACCTCGCGCTGGTCGAGGGCCGCGTCGAGGCGCCGCTGGAGATCGACGCGCCGATCACCGAGGGGCGCAAGGGCAAGATGCGCGTCTCGTTCCCCGGCGAGGAAGGCAAGCCGTCGAAGACGCTGGTGCGGCCCATCGAGTCGTTCGACCGCGCCTCTCTGGTGGAATGCGAGCCGCTCACCGGTCGACAGCACCAGCTGCGCGTGCACCTCGAGTCGAAGGGCCACCCGTTGCTCTTCGATCACCAGTACGGCCGCGCGGAGCCCTGGGCCCTCGGCGACGTCGCGCTCGCCCGCACGCCGCTGCACGCCGCGACGCTGAAGCTCGGTGACTTCGAGGCCCAAAGCCCGCTGCCGAAAGACATGACGCGCGCCCTCGAAATGCTGCGTCAGTCGAAATGAACGTCTGAAACTTTGGCCGACTGTGGGCCATGCGCCTGACGTTCCTCGTGTCGCTCGCGGTGCGCGTCAGCTGTTGCACGCCCCCCGAACCCCTGTGAGACCGGGCGCACCTCGTGCCCCAACGGCATCGAGCGGTGCGACCCCGTCGGCACCGCGCCCGCCGGCACGCGCTGCGGAGGCGGAGGGTTCTGCAACGACACCACCTGCCAGCCCTGCACGATGGGCGCGGCCTGCACCCCGACGAACGTCTGCGCGCGTGGCGCGATCGACTGCAGCGGCTCGGCGCCCACAGGTGTTTCCACCACGAGCGTCGATGCAGGACTGCCCTGTGATGGCGGTGTGTGTTCAGGGGCATGCACCGCCTGCTCAGCAGGCGCCTCGTGCACGAGGGCCAACACCTGTGTGCGCGGCGCGATCGGCTGCGCGACCGGGAGTCCGCTGTGCGGGCTGTCGGGCTCGGTCGATGCGGGCGCTCCCTGCGACGGCGGCGTGAGTTTTCGCAACGGCCGAGAAAAGGTGGCGTGGAAAAGTAAGACACCCGGCTCAGCGCAGGAAGACCACCGCCAACAGCAGGGTCAAGACGACGACGAGCACCATGGCGACCACCATTCTCGTGGTGGGGCCCGCGGCAGCCGGCGGGTCGACCTCGATCGCGCGATGTTCGCCTGTGGCGATCTCCGTCAAAGGTCCGGAGGCGTCCGTGCGCACGGGGCTCACAGGGTCGTTGTCGGTCGTCTCGTCGATGACGGTAGATCGCGCATCGGGCGAAGTCAGGGCGTCGCGAACGTCTGCTGGGGGAAAAGCGCGCTGAGATCTCCGGGGGCTCGGCACTGTTGGCGCCATCGCGTTCCGCAGAAACTCGCCCGACCCCTCGTCTGTCTTCTCGTCACCGAAGACCGCCTCGAAGCCCCAGGCTTCGCGCAACGCTTCGACGAACTCGGGCGCCGACTGGTAGCGGGCCGCCGGGGTCTTCTCGAGCGCGCGAGAGATCACGCGGGCCGCACGCTCGCCAACCGAAGGGTCGATGATCGCCGCCGACGCTGGCACCTCGGTCACCTGGCGCGTCAACATGCCGGCGCGCTCTTCCTTCGCGAAGGGGTGCGCGCCGGTGAGCATGGTGAAGGCCAGAAGGCCCATCGCATAGACGTCGGACAGCGGCGTGGTGTGGCCCGTCGTGATCGCCTCGGGCGCCATGTACAGCGGCGTACCGACGGTGACGCCCGGCAGCGTGAGGCGGGTGAGGTTGGTCTGCGCGCTGATGCCGAAGTCGACGAGCGAGAGCCGGCCGTTCGCGTCGACCATCAGGTTGTCGGGCTTGAGATCGCGGTGCACCACGCCCTGACCATGCAGGTATGTCAGCACGCCCGCGAGCTGACCCAGCAGCGCGAAGGCGAACGGTGAGCTGACCTTCTTCCCGTCGATCAGCAGCTCGCCCAGGGGGCGGCCTTCGACCAGCGTCATCACGAAGTAGGGTATGCCGTCTTGCCGGGCGAGCTCGCGGAACCTGGGCAGGGCGGGGTGCGTGAGGCGCGAGATCAGCTGCGCCTCGCGCTCGAACCGCTTCACGAACTCGGCGTTGTCGACCAGGTGCATGCCGAGCGTCTTGATCGCCACCGCCTCGTTGGTCTGCAGATCCGTCCCGCGGAAGACGTTGCCCATGCCCCCCGCGCCGAGGCGGCCGTCGACGCGCCACCGCCCGCCGTAGACGACGTTCACGACCTGCGTCTTGAGCTCGGGCTCGTCGGAATCGGACAGGTCAGACACGTCGGCTCGAAGAGTACCCTCAGGGCCGCACGTTGCGAGCCAGCATCTCGAACGTGACGGTGCGCCAGGCCTTCAGGTGTTTGCCCTGCTCATCGGGGCTGAAGCAGTGCCGCATCGCCGTCTCGACCACGCCGTACCCAAGCGCCGACACGCGCTCGGCGTCGACCTGGCGAAACTCGCCGCTCGCGATGCCGGCCTCGATGAAGAGGCGGATCTCGTTTCGCAGCGCGGCACCGGGCTGAAAGTCTCGCGCCCCACGGAGGCCCTGCGTGCCCGCGGTCAGCGCCCAGAAGAACCACTCTTTGTCCTCGGCCATCGAGAAGAGCCCGTCCATCATCAGCTCGAGGCGTTTGAACGCTGGCAGCGGCGCCTGTCGCGCCCGGGCCATCCCGTCGACGAAGTCGCGCTCGAACGATTCCAACACCGCCTCGAGCAGGGCCGGCTTGTCAGGCCAGTACTTGTAGAGCGTGCCCACCGCCACCCCGGCGGCCTCGGCCACGTGGTTGACCGAGGTGTGTTCATACCCACGCTCAGCGAACGCGCGTGCTGCAGCGCTGAGCAAGAGCGCACGCCGTGCTTCCGGGTCTCGACGTGCCAGCGGCGTGCGTTTGCCCATTTGGTTGCTTTCTCAGATCCCGGTTTCTAACTCTAGTGAGCAACGCTCACTCAAATCACGAAGCCGCTCGCGGTTCTCCTCTTTCTCTCGGGGTGTTCGATGACCAGACCCGCGCTCGGTGTCGCCGCGCTGAAGTGGCTGATTGTGCCCATGGTCCTGCTCGCGTGTGGCGTGTTGGCGGCCTGCGTGGGGTTGCGCACGCCTCCCGTCGATGCGGGTAAGCCGTCGGTGGCTGGGGTGACGACGCGGAGCTTCGGCGAAGTACGTGTTCACTCGTTGTTGACGGGGTGGGTTCGCGTGAAGAAGTCGCACCGCGATCTCGTCGGGCCGGTGGCGACGCGGGTGGCGGCCATCGTGACTGATCCGTCGTGGACGCCGTGGATGCCCGTCACGAGCTACGCCATCGAGCACCCCGACGGCGTGTTCCTCGTCGACACGGGGCTCACCGAAGACATGCTCGACTCGCAGCACTTCGCGTGCGACCCGGGCACCTCGTTCGTCTACGGGAACCTCCTGCAGTTTCAGTTCGCACCGGAAGATCGAATCGATCGGCGACTGGCCTCGCTGGGCCTCTCTACCGCCCAGGTCAAGGGCGTGGTGCTGACCCACCGCCACGCGGACCACACCGACGGCCTGCGGCTCTTGCCCTCGGCGGCGACCATCTACGTGGGCGAGGGTGATTGGCCTGCGCACAACGGGGCGCTGGTCTGCCAATGGCCAGCCGGTCGCGTGCCGGTGATCGTCGCCGACGATCGCCGGGAAGCCTTCGGAGCGCTCCCCAGCTCCCTCGCGTTGACGAAGGATCGTGCGCTCCGCGTCGTGCCGCTGCCGGGCCACTCACCGGGCCACCTCGGGGTCGTGCTCGAAGCAGGCAGCGAGTGGGTGCTCTTCGCCGGCGACTCGGTGTTCGACCTCGATCAACTCGCGAAGCGGCGCATCGCAGGCATCTCCGAAGTACCCGCGGCTGCGCTCGACTCGCTCGATCGCATCGCGAAGCAGCTCGCGTTCGCCCCCACCACACTCCTGCCGGCGCACGACCCCCAGTCCCTCGAGCGCTTCGCCAGGGGCGCCGTCACTCCGAGTGGCGAACAATCTCCGAACATTGAATGATGCATGTCATCTAATGGTCGCCTTCGATCGTCCACTCCTCTACGGTGCCGCCGCGCACGCCGTGTTGGCCGTCGCGTTGCTCGCGTGGCTCCTCGTCCCCTCGGAGCCCATCCTCGGGGTTCACCCCGCGCTCAAGCCGTGGAAGTTCGCGGTCTCGATCGCGCTGTTCCTCGGCACGCTGGCGGTGCTGTTTCCGCTGCTGACCGTCGACGACGGCGTGCGGAGTGTCCTCAGCGCCGTGCTGCTGGTGACCATGGTGCTGGAGATGGCGCCGATCGTGATCCAGGCGGCGCGCGGCACGACGTCGCACTTCAACGTCGACGGCCTGTTGAACACCCTGTTGTGGCGGCTGATGCAGGGCTCGATCGTGATCGCCACCGTCGCGCTGGTCTGGGTCGCGGGGCTCATGTCGACCCGGCCTCTGGCGACCGACGCGTTCTTCGCCTTCGCGTGGCGCGCGGGCGTGTGGATTTCCCTGTTCGGCGCAGTCTCCGGGTTCTCGATGGGTGGTTCGGGGGCCCACTCCGTGGGTGGCGTCGATGGAGGTCCGGGGCTTGCGCTCGTGAACTGGAGCACGAAGCACGGTGACCTCCGCGTCTCGCACTTCGTCTCGCTTCACGCTGCGCAGTCGATCCCTCTGGCGGCGTGGGGGCTGTCGCGGGTGCTCGGGGAAGCGCCGGCGCGCTGGGGGCTTCTGGCGGCCTTCGTGGTGGTGAATGTGCTCGTCGCCGTCGCCTCCTTCACGCGCGCCCTCAACGGGAGAACGGCCTGGTGAAGTGGTCGGCCCTCACGCTTGCAGCGGGACTCAGCGCGCTCGCTTCCGAACCGAAGCGGGTGTTTCCGTACCCGACCCCGGCGTGGCTCGCCGCCCAGCTCGTGCCCGCCTTCGCAGTGGGGTTTTGGCGGACGCGGTCAGCACCAAGCTGCGCCGGCGCTGGGGGCGCAGCACCTGTTGCCCATTCACTACGACACCTTCGCGCACGGCGTTGATGTGCCAGGGCGTGCGGTGGAATTCTGCGGGAAGCGATGACCGAGCGCGGAGTGAGCGACGACGTGGTGCACGTCGTGCCCATCGGCACGTGTCTGGCGCTCGACTGATCAGGTCGGCGCGACGGGGCTCGCCTGGTGCTTTGTCATGCCGTTCATCACCAGCGACATCATGCGCACGCGCCCCCACCGCGGCAGGAACATGAGCGACCACTCGAGGAACTTCGAGAGCCAGCCCGGGCGGACCGTGCCGCCGCGGGGGAGCGCCGCGAGGCTCTGGGTCGCCACCGCTTCGGGCCCGAGCGCCATCGACATCTTCATGTCGGCGCGCGCACCGAAGCCGCTGCGAATGGGCCCCGGCGCCGACGACAGAACGTCGACCCCGAACGGCGCCAACTCGAGCGCGAGCCCTTCGGCGAACGACTGCACCCACGCCTTGGTGGCCGCGTAGTTGGCAGCTCTCCGCACGCCCTGAAAGGCCACCAGCGAGCTGAGCAGCACCAGCCCGCCCCGGCGTTGACGCGCGAAGCGCCCTCCGAAGACGTGGCTGAGCTCGGCGACCGCGCGGCAGTTCACGTCGATCATCGAGAGCTCTTCTTCGACCGCGTTGTCGAGGAAGTCACCCGAGGTGCCGAAGCCCGCGGACGCGACGAGCAGGCCCACGTCGAGGGTTCGGGTCTCGGTGTCGACCCGCTGCACGCCGGCGCGCGTGGCGAGATCGGCGTCGATGATTCGACACTCCGTCGACGACAGCTCCTTCGCGAGCGCGTCGAGCGCGATCTTTCGCCGGGCGACGAGCACCAGCTTGAAGCCTTCGGCGGCCAGCGAGCGGGCGAACTCGCGACCGATGCCATCGGATGCTCCGGTCACCACGGCCCACGGCCCATACGTTTCGAGTCTGTTGCGTTTCATGTGCAGCTCCAGTCAGCGGGGGAAACAGGCGGCGAACTTCGAGAGCAGCGCGCGATCTCCGCGCACCGAGAGCTTGCGGTCAGCACGAGGCGGATCGCGATGTGGGGTGCTCGAAAGGCGTCTTTTCGATGATGGCCATCATGTCACTGGGCGTGCAGCGAGGAAGGGGGACGACAGAGAGGATCAGGGGGCTCGGGCCACGGCGAGGAGCCGCTTCGCCAGCTGGGGATCATTGACGAGACGGGCGAGGACGATGGCCCCCACCATGCGGGAGGTGAGCTCGAGCGCTGCGTCAGTCGGCACGGCAGGGTCGGCCTTCGGCGCGAGTTTCTGCTGCACCAGGCGAATCAAGCCCTGCGCGGCATAGGCGAAGGCCCTTCGCACGGGGGCGCGCTGACGTGGTGCATCGGTGCCGAGCGCCGCGACGACGCAACCGTGATCGGGGTGCTCGACGTGTTGAGGCGAGAGGTAGCCGGCGAGGGCGCCGTCGAGGCTGTCGGATCCCTCGAAGATGCCGGCTCCCGTCTCGTGGGCGGCGAACTTCACGGCCGCGGCGACGAGCTCATCGCGATCGGCGAAGTGTGAATAGAAGCCGCCGTGCGTCAGGCCCGCCCGCTTCATCAACGAGGGGATGCTGACCCCGTCGAGCCCTGACCGCCTCAAGGCACGGCTCGCCTCCTCGACGATCTTCGATCGCACCGTCTCCTTGTGCTCTTCGCTGTAGCGCATGGGATGACAGGCATCATGTCAAGCGTCGGTCGGCGGCGCAACCCCATCGAGGCCGCACCTGAGGCAAGCTCGCGCACATGGCTGACCTGCGTGCTCTCGAGACGATCGATTGGAGCCGGCACCACCATGCCTATGGCCCGGCGACAGATGTCCCCGAACTCCTGCGAGCGCTCGTGGATCCTGGAGGCGCCAGTGAGTCGCTGAAGGCGGCGGCCCGAAAAAAGAAGCAGAGCGTCGCGGGGCACGCGCAGTCGGTGCTGTGGGGCAACGTCTTTCATCAGGGCAGCCGGTGGGGCGTGAGCGCGCGCGTCGTGCCGTTCATCGCGGAGCTGGCCCGCGATGAGGCGTTGTCAGGGGACGTGCGGCGCTTCGCGGTCGACTACCTGCATCACCTGGCGAGGGGGTACCCGCAGTCGGACTTTCCGACGCCGTTTCCGTTCGAGGCCTGTCTCGCCGCCGCGCGTGATGTCGAAGCACTGGGCTTGCCGCGGTCGGTGATTGACGGTGATGCCTTCGGGGATCTGCCCGACGGGGTCGATTCGGTCGACGCGGGCCGCGCCTTCATCGTGTGGGAGCGCGATTGTTTCCTCGCCGTGGAGCGACAGGTGCCGCAGTTGGTCGCGCTGCTCGAGTCTCCCGATGACGAACTGGTGGGGCTGGCGCTGGCGCTGTTCGCGTCGTTCCCGCGCGTGCTGCCAGAGACCCGCGACCCGCTGTGGCGCTTCGTCGGTGAAGAAGCGGGGACACCGCTTGGCGGCATGGCGCTCGTCGCCCTGGGTGCGCTCGGTGAGCCGGGTGTGCGCGAGGCGGCTCGCGTCATGAGCGATGCGGTCGATGAGGCGCACCTCGGCTCACTGTGGGCGTCGATCGCCGATGTGTTGTTCGGTCGCGGCTGCGATGTCAGCCTCAGCTCGGTGCAGCGCGTGCTGCATCCTCAACCGGGTCTGGGGGCCGCGGTGGACCCCTTCACGGGCGACCTCGAAAACCTGATCGGGCGCGCCATCCTGCTGCTGCCCGAGTCCGCGGCGCCAACGGTGCTGCTGCGGCTGAGCCAGAAGCTTCAGCGCGAGCGTGGCTTCGGCAAGCTCGAGCCCCTGGGGCAGTTGCTCTCGTTCGGCCGCTTCGAACCGGGCGCGCCGCGCAGCGACCGACAGCGGGAGATCATCACGCTGATCGCCGATCACGGTGACTGGCAGCCGAAGATGGTCAACGCGAACCAGTCGCAGCTGCTGCGGTCCTTCGGGCTCCCCGACACGCTCGAGGGTTTGCGGAAACTCGCGTAGTCGATCGGGCACTGGAAACGAGCAGCAGCTTCACGCAGCGGGCGGGGCGGGCGGAGCGCCCTTGCCGTGCACCAGCACCTTGTCTTCCTGCTTGAAGCCGACCTCGATCTTGTCGCCGCGCACTGCGCGCACGAGGCCCAGCCCGAAGGTGGGGTGATCCACCACGTCGTCGACCGCGAAGGTCTCACGCGGCGAGTACTTCTTCGCCTTCGTCAGATCTTTGCCCTTGAACTGCTCGTCCCACGAGACGACGACGACGGGCGCTTTGGCCGCTTTGGGCTTGCCCGCGCTGGCGACACTCGACGATTTCTTCGGCGCCGCGAACGAGACGGCTTTCACCAGGGGCTGCTCGCCGCGGTACTGGTGATCGCTGCCGCAGGTGTTGCACTTGACCCGCACCACCTTGGGGCCAACCATCGCGATGATGGTGTGCGCGAGGTTCAGCTCGCACTTCCCGCAGTAAGCGTCGATCTCTCCACCCGTTCTGATCGAATTCGGCGTGCTCATGACGTTGGCCGAATAACAGAAAGTCCCGTGGGGTCGAGCATCCTTCGCTAGGGTGACTGCACGTCCATGTCGTCGGAGACCCCCGCAGAGCCGCGCCCGCCTTCGATGCTGCACTCGACCATCGAGGGCCTCGGCAACGGCCTCATCAAGCTGGTCGAGGAGCTCGGGGGGCTGGCGTCGATGTTGTTCGACGTTCTGGTGTGGACGTTTCGACCCCCGTTTCGCGTGAACAACTTCTTCGCGCAGCTCGACTTCGTGGGCGTCGGCTCGATCTTCATCGTCGGCCTCACGGGAATCTTCTCGGGCATGGTGTTCGCGCACCAGAGCTGGCGCGCGTTCGATCTCTTCAACGCCGAGTCGCTGGTCGGCCCCACCGTGTCCCTCACCATCACCCGCGAGCTGGCGCCGGTGTTCGCTGCGTTGATGGTCACCATGCGTGCGGGCAGCGCGATGTGCACCGAGCTGGGCACCATGCGCGTGACCGAACAGGTCGATGCGCTCGAGACGATGGCCGTCAACCCCACCCAGTACCTGCTCGTGCCGCGGGTGCTCGCGGGGCTGATCATGGTGCCGATGCTGGTGATGATCTTCGACCTGCTCGGCCTCATGGGCGGCTACTTCGTCGCGGTCACCGTGAAGGGGCTCTCGGCCGGTACCTTCATCACGCGCACGCAGATGTGGCTCGACCCGGAAGACATCGCCGAGGGCCTCATCAAGGGCGCCGTGTTCGGGCTCTTCGTGATGCTGGTCGCCTGTTACAAAGGCTTCAACGCGAGCGGCGGCGCGAAGGGCGTCGGGCAGGCCACCACCGAGGCGATGGTCGCCAGCGCGCTGGGCATCTTCATCCTCGATTACTTCGTCGGCGTGATCCTCCACTGATGAGCGACGAGAAGACGAACCCGGCGGTGCCCGTGCCGCCCATCATCGAGATCCGCGATCTCCACAAGTCGTTCGGCTCGAGCAAAGTCCTCGACGGGATCACGCTCTCGGTGCCTCCGGGGAGCACGCTGGTCATCCTCGGCGGCTCGGGCAGCGGCAAGACCGTGCTCATGAAGCACATGATCGGGCTGCTCAAGCCCGACTCGGGTCAGGTGATCGTCGACGGCGAAGACATCGTGCCCATGGGCGCGCAGGAACTCGAGAAGCTGCGCCGCAAGTTCGGCATGGTCTTTCAGGCCGCCGCGCTCTTCGACTCGATGACGGTCTACGAGAACGTCTCGTTCCCGCTGCGCGAGCACCGCAAGGATCTCGCCGAAGAGCAGATGCGCGCGCTGGTGAAGGAAAAGCTCGGCATCGTCGGCTTGAAGAATGTCGAACAGAAGTACCCCGCCGATCTGTCGGGCGGCATGCGCAAGCGCGTCGGTCTGGCGCGCGCCATCGTGCTCGACCCGAAGATCGTGCTCTACGACGAGCCCACCACCGGCCTCGACCCCATCACCACCGACTACGTCGACGAGATGATCCTCGACGCCAAGCGCCAGCTCGGGGTGACGAGCGTGGTCATCAGCCACGACATCGCCTCGGCCTTCAAGGTGGCCGACAACATCGCGTTTCTCTACCAGGGCCACATCGTCGATCAGGGGCCCCCGTCGAAGCTGCGGCATTCCGAGCACCCGGGCGTCAAGCTGTTCCTCCAGACCTGGTTCGGAAAGAACTGATCCCATGGGGCCGGGTGTGCTGAAGAGGGAAGCCGCGTGAAGAAGCTCATCACTCCATTCCGCGTGGGCCTGCTGGTGATCGGCGCCGGCGCGATCCTCTTCTTCTTCCTCACCTTCGTGAAGAAGGGCGGCATGAAGGAAGACGAGTCGGTGCTGCTCTTCGCGTACTTCCGCGATGCGTCCGGCTTGAACCAGCGCAGCCGCGTGCAGATCGCGGGCATCGGTGTCGGCGAGATCGTCGAGATCAAGCTCGAGGGCGTGAAGGCGAAGGTGACGATGCGCATTCGGCGCGAGATCCACGCCCGCGAAGACGCCACCATCACCAAACGAAGCGAGTCGCTGCTCGGCGACTACATGCTCGACTTCACACCCGGCACCGAGAACTTCCGTGAGTTGAAAGACGGCGACGAGGTCAAGCGGGTGCTCGACGCCGCGGGCATGGAACAGATGCTCGGCACGCTCAACACCATCGCCGGTGACGTGCAGGCGGTGACGGGTTCGCTGCGCACGGTGCTCGGTGGCGAGACCGGCGCCGGCAACATGGAAGCGATCGTCAAGAACCTCGTCGCCCTCACCGAGACGATGCAGAAGATGATCGCCGACAGCGCCAGCAAGCTCGACGCGATCATGGCGAACGTCGAGACGGTGTCGGGCGACGTGCGCCGCATCACCGGCCGCGAGTCCGAATCGATCGATCGCATCGTGAAGAACATCGAGACCGTCTCGGCCGACGTGAAAGACGTCGTCAGCTCGATCAAGAAGATCGTCGGCGAGAATGAAGGCCAGGTCGGCGAAGGCGTGCAGGGCATCAAAGACACCCTCGCCAGGCTCGATCGCTCGCTGGCCAACATCGAGAAGGTCACCGACGACATCAAGGCAGGGAAGGGCGCGGTCGGCGCGCTGGTCGCCAATGAGCGCCTCGGTCAGAAGCTGTCGGACACCATCGAAGACGTGTCTGACTTCGCGGGCCGCCTCACCAACCTCGAGGTCGAGGTGGGCGCCAAGGTCGACTACGGCTTCAATCAGGGCGCCGCGAAGACGTTCTTCACGGTGCGGCTCATCCCCAAGCCCGACAAGTACTACCTGATCGAGGCCATCGACGACCCGCGCGGCCGCGTCGAGACCATCTACGTGCAGCAGAACCCGCCGGCGGCCGGTCAGCCCGTGTTGCAGAAGCAGACGGTCACCACCGAGGCGCTCAAGATCAGCGCGCAGTTCGCCAAGCGCTACTCCTTCCTCACGTTGCGCTTCGGCATCATCGAGAGCACCGGCGGCCTCGGCGTCGACTTCACGTTGCCGATTCGCTTCCCCTGGTACTCGCGCTGGCTCGAAGAGGCGCTGGTGCTGAAGATCGACGCGTTCAACTTCTCGGTCGAGGCGCTGCGGCTGCCCCGCCTGCGCGCCACGGTGCGCTTCACCCCGTTCGAGCACGTGTACGTGAACGCCGGAGTGGACGACATCCTCAACAACCCGAACCGCGATGAGCTCACCAACCGGCTCCTGAGCGGTCGCGACTTCTTCATCGGCGCGGGCATCTACTTCACCGACGCCGACATCAAGTCGCTCCTGCCGGTGCTGCCCTCGCCGTGAACCACTGGGCCCTCGTGCTGGCGGTGCTCGCCTCGTGCGCGCCCCTCGACCCGGGTCCCGATGCCGTCGCCGACCCGCTCGTCTACGCAGATCCGCGCATGGGCACCGGGGGCTTCGCGTTCTTCCACGGCGCCGCCTTCGTTGGCGCTTGCGTGCCGCACGGCCTCGTCAAGGCAGGCCCCGACACCCGTGGCCAGCAGTACGGCGATCTCAACTTCATCCACTACTCCGGCTACTGGAGCGGCGACGATACGGTGCTCGCCTTCTCGACGCTGCACATGCACGGTGTCGGCGTACGCGACTGGGGCGCGTTGAGCTTCATGCCCGTCACGTCGACCGACGCGAGCGTGCTCAGCCGCGACACGTACCAGAGCAAGTTCTCCAAGCGCGGCGAGGTGGTGAAGCCCGGCAGCTACGAGGTGACGCTGCAGAAGTGGGGCGTGAAGGTGGAGCTGACGGCGAGCACCCACGCCGCGCACCACCGGTACACCTTCGCGGAAGGTGCGACGCCCCACGTGGTGATGGATCTGAGCCGCGCCATCGGCAACGTCGCGGTGAGCGAGCAGCAACTCACCGAGGTCGACGCCACGACGTTGCGCGGGCAGTTGCGCGTCAGCGGCTCCTTCAGCTCGGGCTTCGGCGGCAACCTGGTCTTCTTCGAGGTGCGCACCAACCGCGCCTACTCGGTGGTGCAGCGCTCGGCTGACGGTCACGTGGTCGAGCTGGGCTTTGCTCCGGGCGCTCCCGTCGAGTTGCTGGTCGGCGTCTCGCTCGTGTCGCCGAGCGGCGCGACCGCGAACCTCGCCGCGGAGTTCCCGACCTTCGAGTTCGACGCCCACCGCGACGCGGCGGCAAATGCGTGGAGAGCCCGGCTGTCGCGCGCGCGCGTCTTCGGAGGCAGCGAGGCAGATCGCGCCACCTTCTATTCCGCGCTGCGCATGGCGTTCCTCATGCCGACCACCATCAGCGACGTCGACGGCGCGTACCGCTACGGAGGCGAGCTCGGCAACGTGCCCCCCGGCGAGGTGATGCTCAGCGACCTCTCGCTGTGGGACACGTACCGCACGACGCACCCGCTTTATTCGCTCCTCGCCGAAGACTCGGCGGCAAACTCGGTGAAATCGCTGGTGCGAATGGCGGCCAACGGGCGGGGGCTCCCTCGCTGGCCGATGGCGACGGGGGAAGCGGCGACCATGGTCGGTGCGCCGGCTGACATCGTCTTCGCCGACGCCGTGCTGCGTGGGGTGCCGGGCCTCGATGGCGAGGTGCTCTGGGCCCAGGCCTTCGCCGAGGCCACCGCGGGGCAGGGCTCTCGCAGTTCGATGGGGCGCTACACCCAGCTCGGGTACGTGCCGCTGGATGAGTCAGGTCGCAGCGTCGGCATGAGCGTCGAGTATTCCCACGCCGACTTCGCGCTCGCCAACCTGGGCCGCACGCTGGGGCACGTGAGCGACGCCGATGCGCTCGCGCAGCGCGCGCGTGGCTGGCGCAAGCTGTTCGACCCGACCACGAAGGTGCTGCGACCGCGAGATGCTGCCGGCGGGCTCGACCCCGCTCCGTATTCCCTCGAAGGGTGGGACGGGTACGCTGAGGCCAACGCGCTGCAGACGACGTGGATGCCGTGGTGGGATCTCGAGGGCTTCGACGTGGCGTTCGGCTCGCGGGCTGAGTTCTTGAGCGAGCTCGAGGCCTTCTTCGACGCGTCGCCGGGTGAGCACGCGGCCGCGCTGGCGCAGCCGACCTATGAGCTGCGCTGGCTCGAGCGGTACCACTACTGGCCCAGCAACGAGCCCGACGTGCACACGCCGTTCATGTTCTCTGCGGCAGGGCGCCCCGATCTCACCGCGAAATGGAGCGACTGGGCGCGCGACACCTTTTACGCCGCCACGCCCGAAGGCCTTCCTGGCAACGACGACGGCGGCGCCATCTCCGGCGTTTACGTCTTCGCGGCCGCGGGCCTCTTCCCCATCGCGGGGACCGATCAGTGGGTGATCGGCTCTCCGCTGTTCCCGAAGCTCGAGCTCACGCTGCCTGGGGCGCGCACCTTCACCATCGAGGCGAAGAACGTCTCGGCTGAGAACCTGTACGTTCAATCGGCGACGCTCAACGGCAAGGCGCTCGAGACCTCGGTGCTCTCGCATGCGCAGCTCGCCACCGGCGCAACGCTGGTGCTCACGATGGGCGCAATGCCCTCGGCGTGGGCACGTCGCTGAAACGAAAATCGCCCACCACCCGCGCAGGGCAGTGGGCGATGAGCGCACCGTTTCAACTCAGAGCGCGAGCTTCTCGCCGAATGCTTCCTGGTAGCGGCGCGCGAAGTCGTCGACCGAGAAGAAGTGCTCCTGGCAGCCCTTGAGCTCGATGGCGTACGTCGCAGCGAGCGCGGCGATGCGGCCCGTCACCTGGTGCGGCAGCTTCCTGGCGAACCCGAAGGCCAGCGCGCCGAGGTACGCGTCACCGGCGCCCGTGGGGTCGACCACCGCCGTCGGCTTCGCGATGGGGATCTCGATGACCGGCTGGCCCTTCACCAAAATGCGCGAGCCCTGATCACCGCGCGTCATCACCGTCATGGGCGACATGTCGAACAACTGCTGCTCGGTCAGCCCGGTGGCCTTGGCCATCATGCCGAACTCGTAGTCGTTGCCGACGAACGCCGCGCAGCCATCGAGCCCCGCGAGGATCTGCGCCTTGTCGAGCCGCGGCACCTGCTTGCCCGGATCGAAGATGTACGAGACGCCGGCCTTCTTGCACTCGGCGGTGTGCCTGGCCATCGACTCCGGGTCGGTGGGCGAGATGATCACCCAGTCGCCCTTCTCGAGGCCCAGCGAGGCGAGGGTGACCTCTTTCGCGTGGCCCACAGCGCCCGGGTAGAACGCGACGATCTGATTATTGGCGGTGTCGGTGTTGATGAAACATGACGCGGTGAACTCGTTGGGCACCAGCTTGATGCCCCTGGTGTCGATGCCCTTGCCGTGCATGAAGTCGCGGTACTCGTTGAAGTCCTGGCCTGCAGCCGAGACCACCGCCGTCTTCGCGCCCAGCATCGCCAGCGTGTAGGCGATGTTGCCCGCCGTACCGCCGCGCATCTTCTTCATCGAGTCGACGAGGAAGCTCACCGTCAACATGTGAACCTTGTCGGGGAGAATGTGATCCGAGAACTTCCCCGGGAAGTTCATGATGTAGTCGTAGGCGAGAGATCCAGTGACGATGATGCGCACGGCGAGTCCTTTGAGAGGGTGTCTTCGCGGTGCCTCTACCTCAGCAGTTCGACCGCTTCCAGTGAGGGCGGCGAATGGATGACGAGGTCAAGAAGGTGCTCGTCCTGTGGGCCGTGCTCCCGGCGCTGGGCCTGGCGGTCGGGCATCTCGCGCCTCAGGCGTTCCTCCCCATCTGGCAGACCATCAGCCCGATTCTCTTCGGCTTCGTGGTGCTGGTCACGCTCGCTGCGCCCTTCGTGCAGCACGCCCGCAGGCAACAGGCGCTGCTGGAAGTGTCGGCGCTGATCGACGATCGCCGCTACGTCGAAGCGCTGGTGCGAGCCGAGCGCGCCCGTCGGCTGTGGCCCCGATGGAAGGGCATGGCGTTGCTCCGCGGCACAGCCCAGACCGTGTTGTGGCGGCTCGAGGCAGCGCGGCTCTCGTTCCTCACGCCGCTCGCGTTGGGGCTCGAGCCCGATGACGAGCGCGAGGTGATGCGGCTGGCGCTCGTGGCGGCAGAGCTCGCCGGCACCCCCGACGGCGAACGGGCGCGGGTCGCGCGCGCCAGGCCCGCGGCGAAGACGCTCGAGTTCCCCAACTTCATTCGCGCTGCGAGGGAACGCGACTGGCGGCTCGTGCTCGAACTGGGGAAGACGCTGCAGGTCGAAGCCTGCTTCGCGCCGCTCGTCGACGTGCTGATCGCCATGGCCGAGGAAGACACCAACCCCCGGCCCATCGACAAGATCGCCTTCCTCGGCGAAACGGGCCTCGAACAAGTCGAGAAGAACTGGCCCGACCTCGCTGACTTCGTGCGACGCGCCCCCTCGGCGTGACGCTCAGCCCTTGAGCTGGCTCTTGATGAGATCCCGGTTGAACTCGGCGATCACGCGCACCGGGATCTCCTTCGGGCAGACCGCCTCGCACTGAGAGAGGTTGCTGCAGGTGCCGAAGCCCTCGGCGTCCATCTGCATGCTCATGTTCTTCGCGCGCTCGAGCCGCTCGGGCTCACCCTGCGGCAGGTGGCCGAGGTGCGAGGCCTTCGCCGCGACGAACAGCATCGCCGACGCGTTCTTGCAGGCCGCCACGCAGGCGCCGCAGCCGATGCACTGGGCCGCGTCCATCGCCAGATCCGCTTCCTTCTTCGGAATGGGCAGCGCGTTCGCGTCAGGTGCACCGCCGGTGTTGACCGAGACGTACCCGCCCGAGGCGATGATGCGATCGAATGCACCGCGATCGACGACGAGGTCGCGCAGCACGGGGAAGGCCTTGGCGCGCCACGGCTCGACGTAGATCTCGTCGCCGTCCTTGAAGTGGCGCATGTGCAGCTGGCACGTCGTCACGCCGCGGTGCCCACCGTGGGGGATGCCGTTGATCACCATCGAGCACATGCCGCAGATGCCCTCGCGGCAGTCGTGATCGAAGGCGACCGACTCTTCGCCCTTCGCCTGGAGCTGCTCGTTGAGCGTGTCCATCATCTCGAGGAACGACATGTGCTCGGACACGTTCTCGACGTCGTACGCCTTCATCGCGCCGGGCTGATCCTTGCTCGGCTGGCGCCACACGTGGACCTTCAGCTTCATCAACTTCCCGCTCATTTGTAGCTCCGGACGGACGGCTTGAACGCTTCGAACACCAACGGCTCGACGTGACGGGCGGGCTTCTGACCCTCGCCCTTCCACTCCCAGACAGCGGCGTGCATGAACTTCTCGTCGTTGCGCTTGGCTTCGCCTTCGTCGTCGTGCTCTTCGCGGTAGTGACCGCCGCACGACTCGTCACGTTCCAGCGCGTCGAGCGCCAGCAGTTCGCCGAACTCGAGGAAGTCTGCCACGCGACCGGCCTGCTCGAGCGCGACGTTGAGTGACTCGGCCGAGCCCGCCACGTTCACGTTGTTCCAGAACTCCTCGCGCAGCGCGGGGATCTCCTGGAGCAGTTCCTTCAGGCCCTTCTCGTTGCGGGCCATGCCGCACTTGTTCCACATCATCGCGCCGAGTTGGCGGTGGAAGCTGTCGACCGTGCGCTTGCCCTTGATGCTGAGGAACTTCGCCACGCGGGCATTCGTGTCGGCGACTGCCTTCTTGAACTCGGGGTGATCGGTCGTCACCTTCGGCTGCTTCGCCGTCGCGAGGTACGCACCGATCGTGTACGGGATCACGAAGTACCCGTCGGCGAGCCCCTGCATGAGGGCCGAAGCGCCGAGCCGATTGGCACCGTGATCGCTGAAGTTCGCCTCACCCAGCACGTGCAGGCCGGGCAGGTTCGACATCAGGTTGTAGTCAACCCAGAGGCCACCCATCGTGTAGTGCACGGCGGGGTAGATGCGCATGGGCACCGAGTACGGGTCTTCGCCCGTGATCGTGGTGTACATGTCGAACAGGTTTCCGTAGCGCTCGCTGATCACCTTCTTGCCGAGCCGCTTGATGGAATCCGCGAAGTCCAGATACACGCCGCGCCCGCCGGGGCCGACGCCGCGCCCCTCGTCGCAGACCTGCTTCGCCGCGCGCGACGCGATGTCACGAGGCGCGAGGTTTCCGAAGCTGGGGTACTTGCGCTCGAGGAAGTAGTCGCGCTCGTCCTCGGACACCTGGTCGGGCGAGCGGTTGTCGCCGGCCTTCTTCGGCACCCACACCCGGCCGTCGTTGCGCAGCGACTCGCTCATCAGGGTGAGCTTCGACTGGTAGTCGCCTGCCTGGGGGATGCAGGTCGGGTGAATCTGCGTGTAACAGGGATTCGCGAAGCCGGCGCCCTTCCGCGCTGCGCGCCAGTTTGCCGTGACGTTGCAGCCCTTTGCGTTGGTCGAGAGGAAGAAGACGTTGCCGTAGCCACCCGTCGCGAGCACCACCGCGTCGGCTGCCCACGCCTCGACTTTGCCGCTCACCATGTCGCGCGTGACGATGCCGCGCGCGTGGCCGTCGACGACCACGAGCTCCATCATCTCGTGCCGGGTGTGCATCTTCACCGCGCCGGCGTGCACCTGCTTCTCCAGCGAGTGGTACGCGCCTATGAGCAGCTGCTGGCCGGTCTGGCCGCGCGCGTAGAAGGTGCGCGAGACCTGCGCGCCGCCGAACGAGCGGTTGGCGAGGTGACCACCGTATTCGCGGGCGAACGGCACGCCCTGCGCGACGCACTGGTCGATGATGTTCACCGAGACTTCGGCGAGCCGGTACACGTTGGCTTCACGCGCGCGGAAGTCGCCACCCTTCACGGTGTCGTACGCAAGGCGGCGAATCGAGTCGCCGTCGTTCTGGTAGTTCTTCGCGGCGTTGATGCCACCCTGTGCGGCGATGGAATGCGCGCGGCGCGGCGAGTCCTGAAAACAGAACGCGTCGACCTGGTAGCCCAGCTCGCTCAACGTGGCGGCGGCGCTCGAGCCTGCGAGGCCGGTACCCACCACGATGATCTTGTATTTGCGCTTGTTGGCCGGGTTGATCAGCGGCAGGGCCAGCTTGTGCTTGCGCCACTTGTCTTCGATGGCGCCTTCCGGAATTTTTGACTCGAGCTTCATGGCTTGATGAATCCCAACAGGACGGCGAGGGGAATTGCCGCGAACGCGCCACACAACCCGTAGCCGACCGCGAGCGACATGTTCTTCAAGAAGGGCGTCCACTTCGCGCCCCACAGCCCGAGGTGCTGAAAGAGGCTGTAGATGCCGTGCGAGAGGTGCGCGGCGAGCAACACCTGCGCGACGACGTAGGTGATCGCGATCAGCGGCTGCTGGAAGCCCATCACCAGCATCGTGTAGGCATCGTAGCTGCCGTTCGCGAGCAGCGCGGTGGGCTGCGGGCCGGTGATGCGCCAGGTGAAGTGCGCGAGGTGGTAGCCGAAGTACGCCAGCACCAGCGCGCCGCTGATCATCATCGACTTGGCCGCCGTCGAGGCCGGGGTCTTCGACTCGTACGCGTACGCCACGGGCCGCGCGGCCCGGTTCAACTGCACCGTGCGAATCGCCGTGAAGATGTGGAGCGGGAAGCCGATCAACAGCGCGATGCGGGTACCCCACAACAGCGGCGGGTTGCCCTTCAGCGCCTCGGCATAGTGATTGAAGGTGTCCTTCCCGATGAAGGCCGTCAGGTTTCCGGCGAGGTGGGCCACGATGAACAGCCACAGCCCCAGACCGGTGAGGGCCATCACGACCTTCGAGCCGACCGAGCTCGTGATGAACTTCGTTAGTGAACCGACCAGCGTGTCCCCGGTCGATTCGCGCTTCAGCTCCAATGCTTCTGCCATCGCTCTTCCTTGTTGGAGGGGTGCTCCGTCGCGAGTCTCTTACGCCTCGATGACCGCCGGAGCCACGCTCGCGTTTGCTGTCAGGGGTGCGGATCGACAAGGAAAATCGTGCGATCCCCAAGCCTGACTGATGGCCGGGGCCCGATGTGCCGATGAACTTTGTTAGGGAGTACGAGTCGATGAACGCGCTGGCGGCACATACCCCCACCCGGGGCACGATGCGGTTGTGGTTCAGCGCCTTGCTGGTGCTGGGCGCCATGCTCCCGGGCACGATCGTCATTCCCGTGGTGCGCAGCTTCGTCACCGCGAACTGGCCCGGCCACGAGTGGCTGATGCATGCCTTTCTGGCCGTGAACCTGCTCGGCGCGGTGGTCGGTGGCCCGCTGCTCGCCGTGCGTGCGGAGCGCCTCGGCTTGCGACGGGTGGTGGCGGGTGTCTCAGCGACGCTCGATGGTGCGTTGCTGGTGCTCGTCACCTTCGGGCCGCCGGTGTGGCTGCTGCTGCTGCTGCGGTTTCTTCAGGGCTCGGTCTACATCGCGGCCGTTTCCCTCTTGATGGGCACCATTCGGCGCCAGTCGAAGTCGGGCGCGGCGATGGGGGTGGTGGGGTGCGCGGTGGTGCTCTCGATCCTCGTCGGCATCCCGATGGGCGCGATCCTGGCGAAGAGCGACCCGTCGCTGCCGCTGGTGGTGGGCGGGGTCATCGGCATCCTGACCGGGTTCATCGCGCTGGTGGTGCTGCCCAAAGCAACCGACGCCGAGCAGTCGCGCGTCACGTTCAAGTCGCTCATCTTCGACGCACCGGGTTTGCGCGGACCCACGGTCGTCGTGGCGCTCGAGCGCTTCGCGGTGGGCATGTTCATCGTGCCGCTACAGCTCTTTGGTCATCACGTGCTGGGTGTGCCCGACTCGCAGGTGAACGGGTGGTTCTCGGCGTTCTTGATGATCTTCGCGCTCGGCACGTGGCCCATGGCGCGGCTGGGCGACAAGGTCGATCGGTGGAAGTTGATCGGCGCCGGCGCCACGCTCTACGCGGCCACCTATATGGTGCTCGGTTTCGTCGGCGTGAAGTCGATCGTGATCGTGGTTGGCTTCGCAGGGCTCGCTTCGGCGGCCATCTACGGCCCGTCACTCGCCCTCGCGGCGCAGGCAGTGCCCGACAACGCGCGCGCGTCGGCGATGGCAGTGCTCAACGCCGCTGGCACGCTGGGCATGTTCCTCGGCTCGACGCTGGCGGGTGCACTCTCGAGCGTACTGCTCGCGCAGGGGCTCGAGCGCCGGGAAGCCTACGTCACGGTGTTCGTCACGGCCGGTCTCGCGCAGCTCTTCAGCGTGATCGTCGCGGTGGTGCGCGGCCGCGCGGTCAGCGAGCCCGCTCGGAGTAGTGCGGCTTGAGCGACGCCACGAACCGCGTCTGAAACTCATCGACGGGGAAGCCCAGCACGGCCCTCAGGGCGGCGTCGAAGGGCTGCCCCTGCGCCCGCAGCTGGAGCACCTTCTTGATGCCGTCGTCGCCGACCAGCGAAGCCATGAACTGCACGGCCTTCTTCGCAGTCGCGTACGCAACCGGTGGGGGGAAGCCGTTCTCTTTGGCGAACATGCGGTCGAGTGGGCGCGCGCCGCCCTCGTGAAGCACCCATCAGGCCATGTCTTCCACGCTGGCGTGAGGGTCCTGCTGGCAGACGTATTCCGGGAAGCCTTCGGTGAACCAGCGCGGCCGGATCTGCCCCGCGACCTGGTGCTCGATGAGGTGCGCGAGCTCGTGAATGGCCACGCGGTCGTAGGGCAGGGGCGGCCGAAGACCGAGAGCTCCTTCGGCGTTCGAAGCCGCATCAGCGTCTCACCGACCGCCTCACCGAAGGCGTCGACGTTGCTCATCGCACTCGAAGGAACGAGGTGCACCTCGACCGAGCGGCGCAACGGTCCCCAGCTTGCGACCTCAGGTGAGGCTGCGGCGCTCGCGAGGCTCGTGCGGATGTACTCGAGGTCTCCCGAGGACACGTCCGTCTCGACCTTCGTGAGCGTGACCTCGATCGGGCCGGCCTCGACGCGGGCTTTGAGGGCGGGGCGCAACCGGAACGGCCTTCGGCGCCGGCATCGGCGGAGGCGTGACCACCATCAGGGGCTGGCCATCGGTCGTCTCGACCTTCGCCCCGCGGGGCACGGTCGAGAGATCGTCGGTGTAGTGAACCTGACCGCTTCGATCGGTCCACCGGTACATCGTCTGCGCCCACGCTGCGGAAGCCGTCAGCGTGAGCGTCAGCAGCGCGGCTCGCACGCTCAGAACGTAGTCTGAACGCCCGATGCGCCGGCCACGCCAGCGGAGCCCGTGGAGGTTCCGGCTGCTCCGGGCGAACCTACGAGCACCGAGCCGCCGGTGGGCATCCACGTAGAGGCCGCGTTCTTCGCGACCCCGTACGACGGGCCACCCGCACCGCCACCACCGTGACCGCCGGCGCCGCCGTTGCCACCACGTCCGCCGGCGCCTGCGCGCGTCGCCATGCCCTGGCGTGAGCTGTAGTCAACCGTGCCGCCCGCGGCGCCAGTGCCACCGCTCCCACCGGAGGCACCAGCGCCTCCACTCCCGCCGTTGCCCGCGCGGATCACGGCGCCCTGCGCCGTCACCTGCGCGTTGAACAGGAAAACGCCGATCGACGCACCACCACTGGTGCCGGCGCCGCCGCCGTTGCCACCGCAGCCACCAGAGCCACCGCCGCTCCCGGTGGAGCCGTACGCGTAGCACTGCAGACCGTTGTACCCGGGGATCAGGTAGCCAAACCCGCCGCCACCGCCGCCGCCACCACCGCCGCCGCGGCCGGGCGCGCCGCCCATGCCATTGCCCGCGCTCGCCAGCACGAAGCCGGTATTGGCGAAGGTGCCTGCGGTTGCCCCGGCGCCGTTCATTCCGCCCGTCCCGTTGGCGCCGTCACCGCCGTAGTTCACACCGCCCGCCGCGGGCGTGGTGCCCGGTGGGACGCCCTGGCCCGCTGCGCCACCCGAAGGGCTGCCTTGAATGCCGGGCTGGCCGCTGGGCGTCGTGGGCGTGGCGTAGCGCGAGGGCGCACCACCCGCGCCACCGTTCGCGCCGCACGAGCTGGGGCCCCCATTGCCACCCGCAGGTGCGCTCGAGCAGAAATCAAAAAAGAGGGTGGTGTTGCACGCCGTCCAGTTCGTCGTGTCGTTGAACGGATCCCAGCGTGGATCGTTGTAGCAGCCGCGGCGCCCGTTGCCGCCGAGAGTGCCATCCGCGGCGGTCGGGGGGCTCGCGCCGGGTGTCCCCGGCAGACCGTTGCCCGCGCGAATGTCGACGCTCTCGAGCCGAATGGCGGAGGACTCCGTCACCTTCGCGCCGTACGCCGACGGTTCGGTGGCGTTTCCGTTCGCACCGACGAAGCGGAAGGCCTGCACGAGCACCGTGTTCGCACCGTCGATCTTCAGGCTGGGGTTGCCGCCTTGCACGATCGTCGTCTGCGACAGCGCGCGCTGCCACGTCGTGGCGTTGTACGCCCCGGCGATGTTGAGGCCGTTCACGCCCGAGAGGTCGAGCGGGCCCACGTACGTGCCTTCGGCGACGTAGATGTCTCGCTTGATCTGGGTGACGGCGAGACCAATCGCGGCGGGGATGGTGGCGACCGGGTTCGCGCGGGTTCCGTTGCCCGTCGTGTCGTTGCCGGTGGGCGAAACGAAGATGGCGTTGTTGATCTCACCGTCGATGCCGTCGCAGTTCGAGTCGGTGAACGTCAGGTCGGGCAGGTCGACCGACGCGGGGTTGCATTCACAGCCATCGGCCGGGTTCATGTTCACGTCGGTCCAGCCCGGGTCGCAGGTATACGAGCAGCTCGAGGTCGCGCAGACGACGCTGGTGTTCGGCCGCGCCGCGCACGCCATGCCGCAGCCGCCGCAGTGGGCGAGCGAGTTGGTGGTGTTCACCTCGCAGCCATCGCTGTCCAGGTTGTTGCAGTTTGCGAAGCCCACGTTGCACGCGAACGAGCACGCCCCGGTGGTGCAGCTCGGCGTGGCGTTGTTGGCGCTGCAGACCCGCCCGCACATGCCGCAGTTCATCACGTCGCTGGCGAGCGTGAAGCCGTTGTCGACGGTGCCATCGCAGTCGTCGTCGATGCTGTTGCAGGTCTCGTTGACGGGCATGCCGGGAGTGCAGGTCGGCACACCGCCGTCAGTGCAAGCGGCGACCATGCGCTGACAGGCGCCCACGCCGCAGGTCGTCGCCATCTGCCCTTCGTCGGTGTCTCCATCGCAGTCGTCGTCGACGCCGTTGCACGTCTCGGCCGCCGGGGTCTTCGCGGTGCACACGACCTGGTTCGAGATGAGGTCGCATTCCTTGGTGCCGAGGCAGGTGCCGTTCGCGTTGGTGGTCTGGCACGGCTGCATGAAGTCACCGCGCGCGAGGCAGGCGCAGCTGGCGTTGATCGGCACGCACTGCTGCACCTTGGGCAGGCCATCGACGCCGACCGCGTTCACGCAGCGGTAGCCGGTGGGGCAGTTCTGATCGAACGCGCAGTCGCGACCGCACACCTTCTCGTTGTTGATCGAGAGGCAGTGATCCGAAGGGTAGGGGCAGTCGGTGTCGGCGACGCACGGAGCGCAGAGCTTTCGCGGGTCGGGCTGACACGCAAAGCGGTTGGGCGTCAGCTGCGCACACACCTCGGTGGTGAAGCAACCATCGCCGCAGCGTCGGACGCAGACGGGGGTGAAACCGGGAGCGGCGTCGCACAACCCGGTACGACAGCGCTCGTCGTTGTCACAGGCCTCGCCTTCCTCGAGCAGGGCGGGTGCCGCAGGCTTCTTGCCGCACTCACACGCCACGAGAACGGTCGAAAACACACTCAGGAACAGGAATTTGCGAAGCACACATCAGCCTTCGCACGTTGGGCCCGGCCCTTTCAAGGGGCTGCGATCTTTCAAGACTTCAAAGCGCAACGCAGGTATCTCCCGCGCCCTGTTCGCAGCACCCACGGAGCGTTCGATCGCATGAAAATCCACGAGTATCAGGGCAAGCAGATCTTCAAGAAGTACGGGGTTCCCGTGCCGCGCGGCATCGTCGCGAAGACGCCTGAGCAGGCCGAAGCCGCTGCGACGGAGATGGGCACGAAGATCACCGTGGTGAAGGCGCAGATCCACGCCGGCGGTCGCGGCAAGGGCGGCGGCGTGAAGCTGGCCAAGTCGCCCGCCGAGGCGAAGACGATCGCCGCGTCGATGATCGGCATGATGCTCAAGACGATTCAGACCGGGCCCGAGGGCCAGAAGGTCAACACGCTCTACGTCGAAGAAGGCCTCGACATCGAGAAGGAATACTACCTCGGCGTCACGCTCGATCGAGCCACCGCGCGCATCACGTTCATGGCGTCGACCGAGGGCGGCGTGGAGATCGAAGAGGTCGCCCACACCCACCCCGAGAAGATCCTTCGCGAGGCGGTCGACCCGGCGGTCGGCTTTCAGGCGTTCCAGGGTCGCAAGATGGCGTACGGGCTTGGCCTCACCGGTGACTCGGTCGGCAAGTTCGTGAAGTTCTGTCACGCGCTCTACGCGGCCTACATGGACACCGACGCCTCGCTCATCGAGATCAACCCGATGGTGAAGCTGAAGAGCGGCGACATCGTGGCGCTCGATTCGAAGATGAACTTCGACGACAACGGCCTGTTCCGTCAGAAGGACGTCGTCGCGATGCGCGACATCGCCGAAGAAGATCCGCTCGAGGCGCAGGCGAAGGAACACGACCTCGCGTACATCGCCCTCGAGGGCAACATCGGCTGCATGGTGAACGGCGCCGGCCTCGCGATGGCGACGATGGACACCATCAAGCTCGTCGGTGGCCAGCCGGCGAACTTCCTCGACGTCGGCGGCGGCGCCTCGAAGGAAAAGGTCACCGCGGCGTTCAAGCTGATCCTCGCCGACCCGGCCGTGAAGGCCGTGTTGGTGAACATCTTCGGAGGCATCATGAAGTGCGACGTGATCGCCGAGGGCGTCGTGGCGGCCGCGAAGGAAGTGAAGCTCACCGTTCCGCTGATCGTTCGTCTCGAGGGCACCAACGTCGAGCTCGGGAAGGAGATCTTGAAGAAGTCGGGTCTCGCGATCACGCCCGCAGACAACCTCCGCCAGGCTGCCGAGAAGGCCGTCGCGGCGATCAAGTAAGCCCTTCTTCGAAAGAGAAACGAACATGAGCATCATCGTTGGCAAGGACACGCGAGTCGTCGTGCAGGGCATCACCGGGTCGGCCGGTTCGTTCCACGCGAAGCAGTGCATGGAATACGGCACGCAGATCGTCGCCGGCGTCACGCCGGGCAAGGGCGGTCAGCTGTTCGAGGGCAAGGTGCCGATCTTCGACACCGTCGAGCAGGCCGTGAAGCAGGCGGGGGCGAACACCTCGGTCATCTTCGTGCCACCTCCGTTCGCGGCCGACTCGATCCTCGAGGCGGTCGACGCGGGCATTGGTACCGCGATCACCATCACCGAAGGCATTCCGGTGAATGACATGATCAAGGTGAAGCGCGTGCTGCAGGGCTCGAAGACGCGCCTCATCGGGCCAAACTGCCCTGGCGTCATCACCCCGGCGGCGAAGTGCAAGATCGGCATCATGCCGGGCCACATTCACCGCCCCGGCCGCGTGGGCATCGTGTCGAAGTCGGGCACGCTGACGTACGAGGCGGTCTTCCAGGTCACGAACCTCGGCTTCGGTCAGTCGACCGCGGTGGGCATCGGTGGCGACCCGGTGCACGGGACGAACTTCATCGACGTGCTCGACCTCTTCAACAAGGACGAGGAGACGGTCGCGGTGATCATGATCGGCGAGATCGGCGGCAGCGCTGAAGAAGAGGCCGCTGCGTGGGTCGCGAAGAACATGAAGAAGCCGATGGCGGGCTTCATCGCGGGCGTGTCGGCGCCTCCGGGCAAGCGCATGGGTCACGCCGGCGCGATCATCTCGGGCGGCAAGGGCACTGCGTCTGAGAAGATCAAGGCGATGAGCGCAGCGGGCATCGTGATGGCGTCGTCGCCGGCCGAACTCGGTACGACGCTCGTCGAGGCGGCCAAGCGCGCGAACGTGAAGCTGAGCTGAGCTTTTGACGCTGCGGTTTCAGTGCGACCTCCGGGCGAGAGCCTGGGGGTCGTTTCGTTTGTGCGGTGTGCCGGAGTTCAGGGAGACTTCCGACGCGCGGCGTTGCCGACCCAGTGTTGATTCATCAGTGACCATGGACCTCACCAACCCACTCGCAACCGAAGACCTGCAGTTCGAGGGGCCTGACGGTCGGTCTCACGTTCTGACTTTGATTCTTGGTCGGCCGTTTGAGACTCCCGGTCGGGCGCTGACGTGGCGGTGTCCGTTTGCGTACGGTGTCGACGGCCAGATCACGCGTGAGTCGAGCGGTGGCACTGGACCCGTCACCGCGATTCTCAACGCTTCGCTGACCATGGCGGCGTACCAGGAGAGGGTGCTTGCCGAGGCTCGACATGCACCTCGCTAAGCAATTCGTCTGAAGGAGGATCACGCCATGACTGCCCGCTGGTTTGTCGCGACAGGGGCGCTTCGCTCAGTAGTCACCGACGTTGGTTATGCGCTACCGCAGTTCGGAAGCCCCGGCAGTCCTCTGGGCGAAGATGTTCCATGAGCGAACTGATCGATGGACTGAAAGACCCGATCGCGTCGGAAGACTTGGAGTTCGAGGGACTGGACGGGATGCGGCATGTGCTGACCTTGGTGCTTGGGAGACCCTTTCAAACCAGCACCGGAGTGTGGCGGTGTTCTTTCTCCCATGGGGTTGATGGCGTCATGACCCAGGATTCGCGCGGCGGGCCGGGGAGAGTGAGCGCGGTCATCAACGCAGCCCTCACTCTTGCCGCCGCACAAGAGCGGGTTCTCGTTTCCCAAGCGAATCATTCGCCTCGGTAGCACACGTCTCCGCAGAGGCGATGCTTCGCACTCTGGATGGGTAAGCAGCGTCAGGCGTCGCGGCCGACGGCTTTGCTGATCGAGTCGAGGCCGAGCTCGGAGGTCTTCTCTTCGAGGGTGTCGAGGACCTCGGAGATCAACTCAGGGCCCCGATAGACGAACCCCGAATAGACCTGCACCAGCGACGAACCCGCGCAGATCTTCCGCCACGCGTCTTCACCGCTGCAGATGCCGCCAACGCCGATGATCGGCAACGCGCCATTCGTGCGCTTGAACGCGCGCCGCACCACCTCGGTCGATCGATCGAACAGTGGCTTGCCCGAGAGCCCGCCGGTCTCTTTCGCCGTCGGGTGCTCGAAGGGACGGGTGATCGTGGTGTTGGTGCAGATCAACCCATCGGTGCCTGCGGCCTGTGCCACGTCGACCACCGCGTCGATCGCCTCGTCGCCCAGATCAGGCGCGATCTTCAGGAACAACGGCCGACCCACGACGCGCTCGCGCACCGCCATGAGCAACAGCGACAGCGCCTCCGGTTCCTGCAACTGCCGCAGCCCCGGCGTGTTCGGCGAGCTCAAGTTCACCACCACGTAGTCGGCGAGCGGCCCCAGCGCGTCGGCGCACTTCACGTAGTCATCCACCGCGCTCTCGAGCGGCGTGTCTTTGTTCTTCCCGATGTTCACGCCGACCGGGCCAGGTCTCCACTCGAGCTCGCGCAACCGGCCGGCCATCTGCGCCGTGCCTTCGTTGTTGAAGCCCATGCGGTTGATGATCGCCTCCCGCTCGGGGATGCGGAACAAGCGCGGCTTGTCGTTGCCAGGCTGCGCCCGCGGAGTCACCGTGCCGACCTCGATCGACCCGAACCCCAGCGAGAACAGCCCGACCATCGCCTCGGCGTTCTTGTCGAGCCCGGCCCCGAGCCCGACCGGGTTGGGAAAATCGAGCCCCGCGACGCGCACCTTGAGCGTGCTGCGATCAGGCTTCACGCGCGCCCGCATCCACTTCGCGAGACCCGGAGCCGTGTCGGCGAGCGACAAGCCCCACAACCCCACGTGGTGCGCCACTTCCGCGTCGAGGCGGAAGAGCAGGGGACGCAACAGCGACTCGTACATGCTCAGGCTGACTTCTGGATGAACGAGTACTCGCGCGCCCACGCCAGCGTCTGATCGACCTGGTGCGAAGTGAGGATGTTGTTCTGCTCGATCAGCTCGATCTCGCGGCGCATGTCGGTGTTCAGCAGGTACGGGCCATCGGTGTTGAAGGTGATCTTCACGCCGCGATCCCAGAACGTGCGGCAGATGTGCTCGAACTCCTTGATGCCCTCGACCGCCTTGGTCTGCAGGTTCGAGGTGGGGCACAGCTCGAGCACCACGTCTCGATCCTTGAGCAGCTTCATCGCCGCCTCGTCGTACGCCGCGCGAATGCCGTGGCCGATGCGGTTGGGCTTGAGCTTCTCGATCACCGCGATCACGCCCTCGGCGCCGGTGCCCTTCGTCTCACCCGTGTGCACCGTGGTGCGGAGACCGGCCTTGCGCGCCCGCGCGAAGAGATCTTCGTACTGCGTCACGACCTCGGCCTTCAGCTCGAGCGCGTTCGACTCGGTGCCGGCGAGGTCGATGCCCAGCACGCCGCGGTGCCGGTACTTGATCGCTTTCTCGACCATGATGCTGTTCAGCTTGCTGTCCCACTCACGGGCGAGACAGAAGATCAGGCACGCCTTCACGCCGTACTCGAGGATCGCGCGATCCATGCCGCGAATGGCGGCCGAGATGATGTGGTCGAGGTCGAGCTCGCTGTGCAGGTTGCGCTTCATCGGGTTGAAGCGGAGCTCGATCTGCGTCACGCGAGAGCTTCGGTATTCCTTCCCGATGACTTCGTAGACGGAGCGCTCGATCGCCGCAGGAGAGCTCTGAATCTTCTCCGTCCACTGGTGCATGATCTTCAAGTAGCTGTCGAGGCTGTCGACCTTGTCGGGTGACGCGGTGATCAGCTCGACGAACTCGAAGTAGTTCTTCACCGGCAGCTTGAAACCCTGCTGGTGGGCGATGCTCCAGAGAATGTGGGGGGCGACGGCGCCACCAACGTGAATGTGAAGGTCAATCAGCTCACGGGGCATGGCCTTGTGTGCCACATCGTGATTCCGGGTGAAAGCGTCGTTGTGGGGGTGCATGCTCCTCCGACGAATGGCCACCCGCAAACCGACCAAGAAGGTGAAGTCGAAGTCCAAGAAGGTGATCAAGGTGAAGAAGCCTGCTCCGAAGCGCGCGACGAAACCGGCGCCGAAGAAGAAGGTCGCGCCGAAGAAGAAGCCGGTCGCGCCAAAGAAGAAGGCCATCGCGAAGAAGCCGGCCCGCAAGCCGACCGGCCCGCGCGACCCGCCGATGCACGCGAAGCAGCTCGAGCTGCAGATCGATCCGCCCGCGCACGAGCGGGACGAGACCTTCGAGATCTTCAAGTCGTTCGATCGCGACGGCAGCAGCAGCATCGATCGCGCCGAGCTCTCCCGGCTCCTCGAGGCACTCGGTCAGCAGCCGGGCGAAGACGAGCTGGTCATCGCGCTGAGCGTGATCGACGCCAACGACTCGGGCCGCATCTCGTGGGACGAGTTCAAGGCCTGGTGGTCGAACCGCTGATCAGGGGTTCTTGACCACGGCGAGCGCGGTGCCCGGCGCGTAGGTCTCGAGCGAGCCGGGCTCGCGCAGCACCGAGATGTTCATGCGCGCGTCGACCGCGAGATCAAGCATGCGCGCGCCGGTCGCCAGCTCGCCGAGTACGCGGCCTCCGCGGGGCTGAACGATGCGCGTCACCGGCCCCGGCACGATCAGCGCCTTGCGGCGCAAGAGCGGGGTGATGGGCTGATGCAGTTCGTCACCTGACGAGCCCAGCACCCAGTTCGTCGAGCCGTCGGGCAGGAGCCGCACCGCCGCGCCACGCGCATCACTGGCGATCACCCCGCCGTCGAGGGGCAACAACCGCGTGGTGCGCGTGTCGCAGGGGATTGGCTTTTCCCACAGCACCTGGCCCTTGCTGCCCAGACACAGCACCAGCGTCCGACCTTCTCGACTGCCGCTGAGCCAGAACTTCCCACGCGACGCGACCGGAGCGCCGGGCATGCTCAAGATCAACTCACGCGTCCACGCGATGGCCCCGGCGGGTGTGGTGGTTCCGCTCGACAACGCATCACAAAGGTAGATGGCCGAGTGCTCGCCGCGGTTGAGCACCACCAGCGCGCGCTTGCCGACCTGCACCGCCGGCCGCACCACCGGCAGCCCCGCCTTCACGCGAAACCGCACCTGCCCGTCGTGCGCGTCGACGCCGTAGAGGGTGCCGCCGTCCGTGCCGAGCAGAATGCGCGAGCCCACGCGCGAGAACGTCATCGTCTGCGTGCGCGGAGGCTCGAACTTCCACACCTCGCGCCCCGTCATCGCCGCGTAGCCAGCCGCCGTGCGACGCCCGAGCGTACAGACCAGCACACCGTCGACCTCTTCGAGCATCGGGCCCGGCCGCATGCCGTCGTGATCGCGGAGCCACACAGGCTCGCTGCCCGCGTAACAGATCAACCGCTCAGGCGTGCCACACAGCACGGTCCCCGACGCCGCCACCGCCACGCCGCGCGCCGAGAGGTGGCGAAAGAGCGTCTCGCCCTTCTTGCCGAACGCATGCACCGCGTGGGGCGAGTGCACGATCGCGCCGCGACGGCTGAGCAGAATTTCGCCACCGTCCTCACCGAGCGCTGCGGGGCGCGTCCACTTCGGCTGCAGCCCGACGCGACGCAGTTCTCCAATCGGCGCCAGCGGCACACCGGGCGTCGCGCGCGGCGCACTCACCGTCGCCACGCTCGTGTCGGGGATCGGCTGGCGCAGGGCCGTGAGCCCATCGGTGCAGCGCAGTTGGAGCGCCTCGACGTACGGGTTCGCGGCCAGCGACGGGTTCCGCGCGCGCAATGCGAGACAGAGATCGAGACCTGCGACGAAGACCCGCTCCGGCGTGATGGGGCGCCCGTCGAGCACCGCCTTCCCTTCAGCCGCCAGCCGCGCCAGCCCCATCATCTGCAGAAACGGGTGACCGCCCTTCACCACGCCATCGGCCAGCGTCAGCTCGCCCCCGAAGAGCAGGGGAGGGAGCCCCGCGCGCGTCTTCTTCGACCACGCCTGCGTTCGACCTTCGTCGTCGCGCAACGAGAAGCCGAGGCCGGAGTCGGCCGATCGCACCGCGCTCCATGGAGACGTGTCTTTCGGCGCGCGCGTCTGCAACACCACGCTCGTCAGGCGCTTCACCTTCTTTTCGAGCGAGACCAGCTCTGACTGGAGCGTGTCGCGATGCCTCGCGACGTCACGCAGAAATGCGCGCGCACACTTCACGCCCGCGTCGACCAGCACGTGCAGTTCGAGGGTGAGCGGCGCCCGCGTTTGCCGCGGAGGTGTGGCGAGATCGATCACCGACAACTCGACGTCGAGCCCCTGCGTTCTCCAGAAGCACACCTCGAGGTGCACGTCTTCGAGCGACAGCTGCCCCGAGCGTTCTCCGTCGACGACCAGCGCGCTCAACGTGTCGATCAGCCCGGTGACGATGCGCACCAGCGGCTCGTCGTTCGCGCCCGGCAGCAGGTTGATGCCTTCCAGCTCGAGGCCAAACTCGTCGCGCGGCCCACCAGGACCCAGCTCTTCTTCACGCCACCGTTGCCCCACCCTGAACCTGATCATCACACGTTGACACCCACTGTACCCCTGCGTACCATCCGCCGTCTTCTGTCGGGCTTCCACTGAAGCTCATGATTTTGCTGGGAAATAACCCATGACATTCTACGAAGCGGCGCTTCGCGTCCTCGAGGAAGCGGGCACGCCGCTCGCGTCTGCGGACATTACGAAGCGAGCGGTTGAAAAGGGCCTGCTGTCTCACATTGGCAAAACCCCCGAAGTGACCATGTTGTCGCGCCTCGCTGCGATGGCTCGTCGCCCGCGAGATCGGAAGCTGCAGGTCACCGCGAAGGACACGTTTGCCCTGACGGATTGGATGTTGCCGGAGGACCCCGAGGCGCTCGCGCAGACGGGCGTCTTCGAGCCCAACCCCGAAGAGAAGCTGCCCCCCTATCGCCCCTCTGAACGGCATCCCGAAGCGCACGCCGAGTACCTGCGCGCCATCGGTCGCCAGAGCGATCGCAAGCGCTCGCGCGACGACGATCGGAAGAAGAAGTTCCCGCCCCTCGACGAGGTCGCCTTCGAGACTTTGCAGGAAGCGGCGACCGCGCTGGTGCCGGCCGAGCTGCTCGCCCGCCTCAAGGCGCGCGAAGGCGTCGCCGACGATTGCTCAATCGGCCAGATGATCGACGGCCTCGCGCAGGACAACCAGCGTCGCGTCGACGACAGCCGCAAGCCGCTCTTCGCCGCCGCGCGCTCGACCGAGACCAACGAACTTCAGATCTCGCTCGAGCCCCAGGCCGAAGGAGGCCCCTCGCCACTCGAGGTGCAGCAGGCCTTCTGTGCGGCGTGCAACCTCACCTTCGAGAACGGTCGCGTCGTGCTCCGCAGCGAGCAGCGCGCGGCTCAGGCCTCGGCAGTGGTGGCTCCGTCGGCAGACGATCTCGCGGCGCTGGCTGCCGCGCGTTCTGCCGGGAAAGACGCTCGCCGGGCGATGGCCCGCGTGCTTCGCAAGAAGCTCGGCGAGCTCGATCTCGGCACGTTCGAGAAGGCCTGCGTGCGCATGCTGCACGGCCTGGGCTTCCGCGAACTCAAGGTCGCGCGTCGCTCGAAGGAAGGCCCCCTGTTCACCGCGCGCAAGCGCGAGGGCAGCCTCGAGCTTCGCTACGCGGTGCGCGTGCTCAAAGGCAACCAGCCCGTCGAGCGTCGCCAGATTCAGGACACCCGGCGTGAGCTGCAGCAGTCTGGCGCCAACCTGGGCCTGGTGCTGACCGCCGGTGAAGCCCGCAGCGACGCCAAGAGTGAGTGCACCAGCGGTGCGCTCGTTCTGCTGTGGGCCGGAGAGGGCCTCAGCGACAAGTTCTTCGAGGCGCAGGTGGGCGTCACCATCACCACCGTCGAACTGTATGACATCGACGAGGCGTTCTTCGCGCAGGCGAAGCTCGACGCCGACGAGGCAGCGAAGCGGCGTGAAGAGCGCCACCGCGAGCGCGATGAGAAGCCCAGGCGCACCGAAGGTGAGAGCGCCTCGCTCGAAGCGCCGACCGCCGAGGTCGCCGGCACCACGCCCGACGCAGTTCCAGTGGCTGCCGCCGCCACCGTGCCGGAAGGTGTCCCGGCGGTCTCCGCCGACGGCGCCGAGGGTGATGACGATGGCGAAGAGGGTGATGACGGTGAAGAAGGCGACGAGGCGACCGGCGAGGCCGGTGCCGAAGGCGCTGCGGCCGGGGAAGGTCGCCGCCGCCGCCGCCGCCGTCGTCGTCGTCGTCGTGGCAATGGTCCCCGTCCCGATGGGACGCCTGGCACACCGGGTGAGGTGAGCACCGCTGCAGGAGGTGCTCCGGCACCGGCCTCGTCCGCACCTGCCGCGCCGGCACCTGAAGCCCCGAGCGCTCCTCCTCCACCTCCGCCTTCATCCGAGCCGGGGCAGTCGTGAAGTTCGTCCGCTTCGCCAGCTTCTTCGTGCTGGCGATGAGCGGGTGCACGAAGCCCGCGAAGCCGTGGATCGATCGCCTCGAGGTCGAGGCGTTCGAAGGTGGCGAGGTCATCTCGCTGTCGAAAGACCAGCTGCGTGAGCTGCTCGTCGCCCGCCTCACGGCTGCAAAGTTCACCGTCGCGCAGCCGGGCCAGAAGCCTCCGTCGGAGGCGCGCCCCTGGCGCATCGAGCTCGCTGCTGGCCTCACCGAGCCTGAGCTCGAAGAGGGCGAAGCGTTCGTGCTCCTCGCGCTCGACGTGCGCCACACGGGAGACGCCGAGCCCCTCGCCCTGACGTCCCGACAACGCGTGCAGCCCCCGGCTCAGAGAGACGTCGAGGCGATGCAGGGCTCCATTCGCGGCGCGCTCGAAGAGGGTCTCACCGCGATCGTCAGGGAAGCCGGAGCGGTGATTGCCCTCGACCCCCTCGACGCCGCCGCCCTCGCGCAGAAGTTGAAAGACGGTGATGCGCCGACGCGTCGCGCCGCAGTGCGTTTGTTGGTGCGCAGGCACGATCAGCGCGCGCTGCCCGAGCTCCTCTCGCGCTTGCAGTCCGACGAGGTCGACACGCTCCGGGAGACCGTCGGGCTGCTCGTCGAGCTCAAGGCACCCGAGTCGGTGAACCCGTTGATTGAAGCAGCCCACCAGCGCGGGCCCATCTTTCAGCGTGAGGTCGTCTTCGCCGTGGGCAGCATCGGGGGCATCGACGCCGAGGCGTACCTCGATCTCGTCTCCACCGGCCACGACGACGCGCTCGTTCGCGCCAGCGCCGAGCAGGCGCTCTCCGAGCTCCGCGCGCGCTTGAAGAAATCCGCACCCCCTCAGCCCCAGGAACCTGCCCCATGAAGCGACTGATCGTTCTGCTGCCCGTCGTGCTCGCGGCGTGCGTGACCACGTCTGGCACCACCACCCCGGCGCCCGCGAAGACGTTGCCCAACGCGGCGGAGTTCTACCCGCTCGAGCTGGGCACGGTGTGGACCTACGAGGTCAAGCTGCTCGGCGAGTCGCGCAACATCGAGGTCACCACCCTCAAGAAGACCTCCGAGGGCTTCGTCGAAGACTCGACGGGTGCACAGTTCCTCACCGACAGCTACGGCGTGCGCGATCAGAAGCGCTACCTGCTGCGCAACCCGATCGAGACGGGCACCAAATGGACGAACGTGGTCTCGGTGTCGTCGGTCGAGAACTACGAGATCATCGCCACGTCCCAGCCCTGTGATGCGCCCGCCGGCGCGTGGGACGGCTGCGTGGTCGTCGAGAGCCGCAACCGGGTGGAAGAAGGCACCGTGTTGGTGAACGAGATGACCTTCGCCCCTCGTGTAGGCATCGTGCGCCTCACCACGGTGCTCGAGTCGAACGGCAAGCAGATCCCCCAGTCGTCGTTGGCGCTCCTCAAGTTCAGCCGGGCTTCGGCCCAGCAGTGAACGCCGGGTCGAGCGCTTGAACGGGCGAGGGGCGGGCACTACCGTAAGGTCGTGGACGACGCCGAGACGTCAAACGAAGAGATGATCCTCTCGTTCCTCGCTGAGAGCGGGGAAGACTACGTGTCGGGCTCTGCTCTGTCAGACAAGCTGGGTCTCTCGCGCACCGCTGTCTGGAAGCACGTCGAACAGCTCCGCAAGCTGGGCTACCGCATCGAGGCTCAGGCCTCGCGAGGATACCGGTTGCTCGAGGTGCCCGATCGTCTCACGGGGCTCGAGGTTGGCCCGCTCTTGTCGACGCGCGATCTGGGCCGCACGCTGCACCACTACGAGAGCCTCGAGTCGACCAACGCCAAGGCCTTCGAGCTCGCTCAGGAGGGGGGCTTTCACGGCGAGGTGATCGTCACCGAGCACCAGACGCAGGGGAAGGGGCGTCGCGGTCGCGCCTGGGCATCGCCCGCGGGCAAGAACCTCGCGATGAGCGTCATCCTCAGGCCGGAGATCGCGCCTTCCCGCGCGCCCGAGCTGACTCTGGTCGCGGCCGTCGCGCTGGTCGAGACGCTCAAGGACTCGAACGTCGATGCGCGCATCAAGTGGCCCAACGACGTGCAGATCAACGGCAAGAAGGTCGCTGGCATCCTCACCGAGCTGTCGGCCGACGTCGAACGGGTGCACTTCGTGATCGTCGGCGTCGGGGTGAACCTGAACTCCGAGCTCGCCGATTTCCCCCCTGAGGTGGCCGAGCTGGCGACCTCGGTGTCGCTCAACCGCCCCAGTCCGGTGCACCGCGCGCTCTTCATGGCGGCGCTGCTCGGCAAACTCGAAGACTGGTTCGAGATCTGGTCGGATCAGGGCTTCGAGCCGGTGCGCGCCGCCTGGAAGAACGCGTCGTCGATGCTGGGGCAGGAAGTGCTGGTGCGCGCCGACGCGAAGGAACTTCGGGGCGTGGCCGAAGACATCGACGCTTCTGGCGCGCTCCTCCTTCGGGTGGGCGACACGCTCGAGCGGGTGCTGTCGGGTGACGTCGAGCAGGTCAGAACCCGCAAGGCCTGACGCGCCTGGGTTAGACTCTTCCTGCCCATGCTGCTCGCCATCGACGTCGGGAACACCAACACCGTGCTCGGGGTGTACGACGGTCGTTCGTTGCGGTCGCACTGGCGCATCGAGACCACGGCGCGCCGCACGTCAGACGAGCAGGGCATCTTGCTGCTGCAGCTCTTCTCCCACGCGTCGCTCGACCCGAAGAAGGTCGACGCGGTGGTGGTCTCGAGCGTGGTGCCGACGCTGCAGCACCAGGTCGAAAAGATGAGCGAGCGCTACTTCGGCCGAAAGCCGATCTTCGTAGGGCCCGGCGTGAAGACCGGCATGCCGATTCTCTGTGACAACCCGCGCGAGGTCGGCGCCGATCGCGTGGTGAACGCCGTCGCTGCCTACGAGCGTCACAAGGGTTCACTGATCGTCGTCGACTTTGGCACCGCCACCACCTTCGACGCCGTCACCGTGAAGGGTGAGTACGCGGGCGGGGCGATCACCCCGGGCATCGCCATCGCGATGGACGCGTTGTCGCGCAACGCCTCGAAGCTCCCGCGGGTCGAGTTCGCGCGGCCGCCGCAGGTCATCGGCAAGAACACCGTGCATTCCATGCAGTCGGGGCTGGTGTTCGGTTACGTGTCGCTGGTCGACGGCATCTGTGAGCGCATGAAGAAGGACCTGGGCCCAGGCACGAAGGTGTTCGCGACCGGTGGCCTCGCGCCGCTGATCGCCAGCGAGTCGAAGGCGATCGAAGAAGTCGACGAATTCCTGACCCTCGACGGGTTGCGGATCATTCACGAGAGGAACCAGCCATGAGCGAGACGGTCGAAGGCGCGCCGGCAGCACCGGCCCTGGCAGAGGCGCACGCGTGTCCCATCAGCGCCGACTTTCTGCCCGACAACATGAAGAAGCACGTCGACCCGAAGGCGCCCGTGCCCTTGCGCATGATGGCGGCCAAGGCGCTCGTGCCGTTGAACCCGGCGGACATGCTGAGCGTGCTGTTCATGCTCGCGTACGACGCCGACGAGAAGGTGCGCGAGCAGGTGCAGAAGACCGCGACCACGCTCACCGATCGCCTCGCGGCCTCGGGCTTCCGCGACGAAGAGGTGCACCCCCCGGTGCTGGGCTGGTTCCTGCGGCTGTACGGCACCCACGACGCCTACGCCGAGTTGTTGATCTTGAACGGCAACACGCCCGACGACGCCGTCGCCGCGGTTGCCGAGAACTGCAGCAAGCGCACCGCCGAGATCATCGGTCAGAACCAGCTGCGCCTCCTGCGCCACGACGACATCATCCGCTCGTTGGCGAAGAACCCCGAAGCTGCGGGCGCCCTGATCGACGGCGTCTGCGACTTCGCGGTGCGCAGCGGCATGATGCTCGAAGACGTGCCGCAGATGCTCGAGGCGCGCGTTCGACTCTTCGGGCCTCAGGCCGCGACGCAGCCCCCTCCGCAAGAAGGGCCGACGGCCGATCAGATCATGGCCGAGTTCTCGATGCCGGATCCGGTGACAGAGGCCGCCGCCGCCGCCGCCGCCGCCGAAGAGGCCGCTCCGCCGATGGAAGAGGGCAAGAAGCTGTCGCTCTCGAAGCGCATCATGTCGATGAACGTGTCGGAGAAGATCAAGCTCGCCACCAAGGGGAACAAGGAAGCGCGCGGCATCCTCATTCGCGACTCGAACAAGCTGGTCTCGGTGGCCGTCATTCGCAGCCCCCGCATCACCGACGGCGAGGTGCTGGCGCAGGCGCAGAACAAGATCTGCATCGACGACGTGCTGCGCGTCATCTACTCGAACCGCGAGTGGCTCCGGAAATACAGCATCAAGCTGGCGCTGGTGAAGAACCCCAAGGTGCCGCAGGGGGTCTCGATGCGGCTCATCGCCACGTTGCACGAGCACGACGTGAAGGCCCTGGCGAAGGACAAGAACGTACCCGGCAGCGTGCAGATGCTGGCCAAGAAGCAGGTCGAGAAGAAGGGCGCCCCCAAGCGCGACAGCTGACTCGTCGCGGCGCTGGAGGAAATCGTCAGGCTTCTGCGAGCTCGTCGATCTCGATTTCGTCGGCGGGTTGCTCGCCGAGTGTGTCCATCGCCTGCTGGAGGCTGGTGCGGAGGCGATCGAGCTGCTCGCTCTGCGCCTTGACCCGGCCCTGCGCCCGCTGGACCTTCTGCTGCGCCTGGTTCGAGGCCTCTTCGGCGTCAGCCAGTCGCTGGCGCAGCCCGCTGATCTCGTCGGCGAAGCTGGTGGCCTGGCTGGTGACCTGAGTGCGCGCCGAGTCGAGATCGATCTGGGCCTGCTCGAGCTGCGAGCGAACCTCGTCGGCTTCCCGCGAGCGATCTTCGAGCTGCGACTTGAGCGCTTCGACCTCACCTCGGGCTTCCGAGAGCTCATTCTCGGCGGTCTGGCGGGTCGCCTCGGATTCCTGATGGCTCGCCCTGATGCCTTCGAGCTGCCCATCGAGCTCGGCGACGCGGGTCTGCTGTGAATCGAAATCCACCTGCAGGGTGGACAACCTGGCCGAGGCAGACCGGGCCTCTTCCTTCGCCGCCATCAGTTGCTGATCGACCTTCTTGCGCTCTGCTGCGAGCTGGTCGGACTTGGTCTGCAGCATCTTGAGCTGGGCGTCTTTCTTGGCTGCCTCACCACTCGACTCGGAGAGCTGCTGCTCGAGGTTGTTCTCTTTCTCGTGCAGCTCGACGATCTCCTGTTCCTTGGCGTTCAGCTCGTTCTTGAGCTTGAGGATCTCCTTGTCTTTCCTGGTACCGGCCTCGCGGAGGGCGAAGAGATCTTTGTTGTCGGCCTTGCCTGGTGAGCTTCTGGCGGTCTCGAGCTCGGTTGACTTCGAGTCGAGTTCACCCTCGAGTTCACGGATCTTCGCCTCGAGTTCCTCGGTGCGCGTCTTCGCCTCGCCCAACTCTGCGGTGAGCTCGGTCACCTTCGAGCGAAGCTCGCTGTCGCCCGCCATCGTCGAGGGCGGCGACTGGAAGGTCTTCACGGGAACGGGGGGCGCGGTCGGCGGGGGAGGGGCCTGCGGCATGAAGCCCACCACCGTGCGATCGCTCGCGCCGACATCGGCGAGGTCGGAGAACTCGCTGTCGATGCTCACCTCTTCGTCTGCGGGCACGGGCGGCGGCTCACTGGTCGCCCCATCGGTGAACATCGAATCGACCATCGCCATGTCGGCGACGTCGGCGGTGCCCTCGTCGATGGGCGTCTCGATCGGAATCTCGCCTTCGTCGAGCAGCGATGACGCATCGAAGCTTTCCTCGGCGACCGAGGTCTGCGAGGCCGATGACGCGGCAGGGAAGCCGATGAGCTTGCCCACGCCTTCGACCAGCGTGTCGGCCGCCAGTGGCTTGCCGAGGTAGTCCTCGGCGCGGGTCTTCAACTTCTGGTGCTGCGCGAAGCCCTTGGGGTCGCCGATGATGATGACGGGCACGCCCTTGAGCTCGTCATCGCTCTTGAGCTTCTTGCAGATGATGTAGCCGTTCTGGCCGGCATCGAGATCGACGGCGAGCACCACGGCTTCCGGCTTCTTCTTGCGAATGAGCTCGGGGGCGCCTCTGCCGTCGGTCGTCTCGTCCACCGTGAAGCCACGGGCCTGCAGACCCTCTCGGAACTCCTTCATCAACGAGAGGTCTTTCTCGACGATCAAAACTGATTTCGACATGGGTACGCAAAAGGCTAGTTGGGCGATCCCAGAGGGTCAACGAAACGTGCCCCGGCGGCGATTTCAGCCCGCCAGCGGCTCACCGTTCGAGGGACGCAGGTTTGACCTGCAGCGACTCAGACACGTTGGGGCCTGTAGCAGGCACCAGCTCGCGAATGTCGGCCTCATCGAGGTCGGTCACCAACTGGTACACCACCTCGCCCTCGCGCCAGCTCACCACGTTGTAGCCGTGGCTCGAGCCCATCGCGGGTTCGGTGTCGGTGCCGACGTCGAGATCGGAATCGTCGGCGTAGACGAAGAGGCCCATCTGCCGGGGGGCGTCGTAGCGAATGTAGGCCGCAGGCTTGTCGCGGACCTGCAGCAGGCGGCCGCCGGTGGCGCGCGCGTTGGGGAAGCGGGGCACGCTGACGCGATGGTCGAGCTTGCCGCCGAACCAGCGCTCGATGCCCTCAGGGCTCTGCTCGACCTCGAGGGGAAACTGGCGGGCGTGACGCGACGCCGCGTCCTGCTCGTAGAGGCGGCGCTGGTGCACCCGCCAGCCCTGGTGACTGGCGACCGCGACGAGGGTGAAGCCTGCAGCGAGCGCAGCGACGCGGCGCACCGAGGCGCGCGAGGTCTTCGTGGCGTCAGCGCGGAGGTTCTCGAAGAGCTTTGCCTTGAAGGCCTCAGGGGCCTGCGGGCTGCCGGCCTTCGCTGCCTGTCGAACGGCGAGCCAGTTGTGGCGCTCGATCTCGACGTGGCGACGGCAGGTCTCGCAGGTGGCGAGGTGGTTCTCGAAGGTCAAGCGCGCTTCGTCGATGAGTTCCCCATCGAGGTACGGCGTCAGCTCGGTCTCGAGATCGCGGCAGTTCATGCGAGCTTCTTGCGCTCCCGGAAGGCGTTCAGATCGAGCGTGCCCGGGGCAGCGGTTTCACGGTCGAGGAGGATCTTCTGCAGCTGTTTGCGACCGCGGAAGAGGCGGCTCATCACCGTACCGACGGGAACGTCGAGGATTTCGGCGATCTCCTTGTACGAGAACTCCTGCAGGTCAGCGAGGATCACCACCATGCGGAAGTCGATCGACAACGAGTCGATGGCCTTGAGCACGTCCTGGCTCATCACGCGGTCGAGCAGAAACTCTTCGGGGTTCTGCGCCTGTTCGGTCTGATCGGCCGAGAAGAAGCGGGCCTCGACCGACTGCCGCTCGGACTCGTCTTGCAGGCTGCGCTCGCGGGTGTTGCGTCGGTACCCGTTGATGAAGGTGTTGGTGAGGATCTTGAAGATCCACGCGCGGAAGTTGGTGCCCTGCTCGAAGCGATCGAAGAAGCGCCACGCGCGCATCACGGTGTCCTGAACGAGATCTTCTGCGTTGCGCTCGTTGCGCGTCAGCCGCAAACCTGCCGCGTACAACCCGTCGAGCCACGGCGTGAGCTGTGCCTCGAACTGCGCGCGCTGCTGGTTGCTGCGTGAGAACCCGAACATGGCCGACTCCCTCAGATCACCCGACGACGCCAACGCCCACCAGTGGAATTGATTCCCTCTGCAACGGAGCACTGGCCATGCCGATTGCCGAACTGCGTCAAGTGCGCGGAATGACGGGGCCACGCTGCGCAGGGCGCGCGTCGCGTTGCCACGTTGTCAGCGCAGCCCCGCGCGATCGGTGAGGGAGAAATGACACGCGCCGCACCCCGTCTGAGGTGCAGCGCGTTGAGTGACTCGAGCGGTCCCGGCGGGATTCGAACCCACGACCCCTGGCTTCGGAGGCCAGTACTCTATCCAGCTGAGCTACGAGACCTGATGATTCGGCGACCCCCTATATACATTTCAGAAGGCAAAGTCCTGACCGAAACCATGCGCTTGCGAATCCACTGGGTAGAGTGTTCGCGATGACGACCGAAAATGGCCGCATGCTGGGGCGTTACCAGCTGCTGTTCATGCTGGGCCAGGGTGGCATGGGCGAGGTGCACCTGGCGAGGCTGACCGGTGCCGCGGGGTTCGAGAAGCTGTGCATCGTGAAGACGGTGTTGCCCAACCTGATGGGCGACCAGAACTTCATCGATCGCTTTCACCACGAGGCGCGGGTGCTGGTGCAGCTCACGCACTCGAACATTGCGCAGGTCTACGACATGGGGGAGGTCAACGGGACCCTCTACATGGCGATCGAATACGTCCCGGGCGTCGATCTCTCGCGGGTCGAGACCCGCATCGAGCGCCAGGCGGCGACGATGCCGATCCCCACGGCGGTCTTCATCGCCCAGAAGATCTGCGAGGCGCTCGGGTACGCGCACCGCAAGGTGGGCGCCGATGGGCAGCCGCTGGGCATCGTGCACCGCGACGTGTCTCCGCAGAACGTGATGGTGTCGTACGAGGGCGAAGTGAAGGTGATCGACTTCGGCCTCGCCAAGTCGACCGCGCGCAGCAAGCACACGCTGCCGTCCACCGTGATGGGCAAGCTCGGGTACATGTCACCCGAACAGGCGCTCGCCAAGCCGGTCGATCACCGCTCCGACATCTTCTCGGCGGGCATCGTGATCTGGGAAATGCTCGCCGGTCGCTCGATGTACGCGGGCGGCACGATGAGCGAGATGGTGGCGCAGATGGCGGTGGCCGAGGTGCCGTCGCTGGTCGCCGCGAACCCCACCATCAGCCCCGCGCTCGAGCAGATCGTGATGCGCGCGCTCGCGAAAGAGCCCTCGGCCCGCTACCAGCGCGCCGACGACTTCGCGCGGGCGCTCAACGAGATGGCGGTGCGTGAGAACCTCACCGTGGGCGCCGAAGACGTCGGCAACTACGTGCGCGCGATGTGCCCCGAAGAGTTCGCAGCCGAGCGGCAGTTGCAGTCGAAGCTCTCGGTCATGCGGCGCAAGGGCGCCGTGCCGGAGGTGCAGGCCGCCGACCCGGAGATGGAAGGGACCTTCATGCGCCCCTCGGGATCGGTGGCGCCGAAGGAGACCGCGTCGGGTCAGGTGATGACTCCTGCGATGCGCGCGATGAGCGTGATCGCGCCGTCGGCGCCCTCGGGCGGGGTGAAGGTCAAGTCGCTCTCAGGGCAGAAGCCGAAGTCGATCGCGCCCGTTGCTCCCTCGCCCGATGACGACGAGCCCATCGTTCCCCCCGCGAAGAGCAAGCTGCCGCTGGTCATCGGGTTGTTGGTGGCACTCATCGTGTTCGCGGGAGGCGGCCTCTACGCGACCGGGGGCGCTGGTGGCGCCGAGGTGAAGAAGGATCCCGTCGAGGTGCCGGTGAAGGTCGCCGACCCGGTGGTGGCGAAAGATCCCGAGCCGGTGAAAGACCCTGAGCCCGCCAGAGATCCGGAACCGGTCAAGGCCCCCGAGCCCGCGGTCGAGGTGCCGAAGGAGACCATCACCGTCGACGGCAAGGTCTGGAAGGTGATCAAGAAGGGTGGCGAGGACCTGCTGATCCTCGACAAGAACGACAAGCTCTCCGAAGGCGATCGCGTGAGCCTGGTGGGCGAACCCGGCGAAGACGGGAAGCGGCCCCTGTATGGTCATGGTGCGGTGATGAAAGTGACCGGTTCGCTGGCCACGTTGCTGTTCGACGACGACGTGAAGCTCCCGGAAAAGGTGTTCGCAGCGAGGGACAGTGCTCCGAAACGGCCCATCGTCAAACGCGACCCGACGAAGACGACCGACGGCACGAAGACCGAGCCCGTCGCCACTGCAGACCCGGTGAAGACCGAGCCGGTGAAGGAACCCGAGCCGGTGAAGGAACCCGAGCCGGTGAAGGAAACTGTCGCCGTGGCGGAGGACCCGCGCAAGCCGAAGCCGGTTCAGCTCAACGGCTCTATTCGGGTCGTGCAGAGCGGCATCCTCGGCAACCGCGCGGTCTTTCTGCAAAGCCAGATGGCGCTGACGCTGAGCAACTGCGAGGTGCGCCTGCCCAGCAATCAATTCTTCCAGATGGGCAACCGGACGATCGGCCCGCGCGACACCGTCAAGATCGCGCTGAACAAGTTCCAGAACGACAAGCGCGCCGCGCCCGAGCCGTTCAAGGACAACTGGGGCGCTGTCTACTGCCGTGAGGGCACGGGGTACTGGAAGACCACGTACGACAAGTGACGCTCACTTCTGGGCGATGTCCCACTTGAGGCGCTTCCACGTGTTGCGGAACGCCGTGACGTCACTCTGCACCGCCTTGCCGGTCTTTTCCTGCCCGTCGAGGAAGAGCACGAAGTCGAGCTGAGGGTTCTTGCTGTCACCTTCGGCGTCGAACCGTTTGACGATCTCGTTGGCGGGCAGCGTGCGTCGACCGGCGACGTCGACGAGCTCGATGGTCACCCCACGCAGATCGCTCGCCGGCTGGTACGCCTTGTAGACGAGCTCGGTGCACACCAGCGTGGTGTCGCTGAAGAAGTCGAAGTCGAAGTCATACGGGCGCCCCTGGTACTTGAACGCCCGGTCGATCGCGCGCGCCTTGTCGAGCTTGCTCAAGCGCGGTCGCATCGCCCCGAGGTAGTCGACGCCGAACGCGTGCTCGATGGCGGTGAAGCTCACGCCCTCGGAGATCGACTCGATGACGCGAATCGGGCCATGGCCCTGGAAGTCTTTGCCATCGGCGTAGACCTTCCACTTCGCGGGGTAGCGCTTCTCGAGCAGCTTGCTGAAGGTGGGCGTCTTCTCGGGCTGCGTGCTTGCCCACTTCTGCACTTCGGCGTCGTCATCGAAGGCTTTGGCGAGATCGGCTGCCGTGCCCACGTAGAGCTCGGCGTGGGGCCAGAAGCCGGGCAGGCCGATGTTCGAGAGGAACCAGTTCTGGCGGGTGACGACGATGTCCCCCGACTCCAGCTTCGGCAGCACCAGGGTGTTGATGTCTGCGATCGAGATCAGCGGCTTGCCGATGCGGGCGACGCGGGTATCGCCCATCCACTCCGCGAAGGTCTTCTGCACGGGGAAGACCGCCTGGAGTGACTTGTCGACCACGATGTCCTTCGCGTTGCCCAGGAAGAGCTGACCGCCGTGGCGCACCAGCGCCTTCTTGGCCTCCCTCGAGTCGGACTTCATCTCGTCGACGGCCCACTTCACCTCGGGGGCATCGCCGCCCTTCTGCTTCTTGATCAACGGTGCTGCGACGAGGCCGTAGTTGTCGCCGGTGAAGAGCTGCACCGACGTCGCCACGTGAATCGCCTTGAGCTTGAACGCCGCGAACGCGCCCTGCGGAATGCCGAACTCGTCGTTGGCCTCGTCGAGCAGGGTCTCGAGCTGCTTGTTGTTGAGCGTGTAGTCGGCGAAGCGGAGGCCCTGCGCCAGCAACGCCGTCAGCGCCGTGTGGGTGACGAGAAAGCCCCACGCATGGCGCGAGTCGGTGGGCGAGAGCTTGATGAAGTCCCAGTACTTCTGCCGCAGGCCCTCAGTCGCGCTGAAGTAAGCGAAGAGCGAGCCCCACGACGAGAGCAGCGTGCGCTTCTGATCGGGTGAGTACACGGCGTCGGTCTTCGCGCTGAAGAGCTTCTTGTTGGCGTCGACCTGCTTCATCACGCCGCGCATGCCCCCGACGAACTGCTGGAGCGTGGCCAGATCGCGTTTGGCCGTCTCGACGAAGGCCTCGTTCGAGAGCGAATAGACGTCTTGCCCGGTGGTGGGGGCTGCGGTGAGCGTCAGCGCGAGGATCAAAGGAGTCATCGGGCACGGAATGTAGCCGCTCGCTATTCTCCATGCGCGATGGCACGAGAGATCACGGACGAGGCGGAAGTCGAGGCGCTGGTGAAGAGCTTGAAGCGCGTCGCGGTGCTGGGCATCAAGACCGAGAAGCAGACGGGGCAGCCCGCGTTCGAGGTGCCGGCCTGGGTGCAGGACCAGGGCGTCGAGGTGGTGCCCGTGCCGGTCTACTACCCCGACGTCACCGAGATTCTGGGTGAGAAGGTGTACCGCAGCGTTTCAGCGATCCCCGGCGAGCTCGATCTCGTCGACGTCTTTCGCCGCCCGCAGGACATTGATCAACACGTCGACGATCTGATCGCGAAGAAGCCGCGCGCGGTGTGGTTTCAACTCGGCATTCGCAACGACGCAGCGGCGAAGCGGCTGATCGACGCGGGCATCGACGTCGTGCAGGACCGGTGTCTGCTCGTCGACTACCGACGCTACGGGCGCTGAGGGATCTGCACGGTCCCCACGAGCACCCGATCCTCGGCGGTGGTGAGCCCGTTGACCTGCAGCACCTTCATGCGCTGACCGTCGCCCCGCATCTCCCACAGGCCGAGCCACAGGTTCCAGGGCGGGCCGCGCTTCGCGGTCGGCACGTCGATCAGGAGGATGTCGCGCGCCGTGCGACCCGGAGGGATCTGCTCGAGGAAATAGACGTCGGACAGCTGCAGGTGATCGGCCGTGATCCGCTTGAGTGTGCCGGGCTCGATGTGCAGGAAGATGCCAAGCCGCTGATTGGCGCTCGTCGTGCGTGACCAGTCGATCTCGAGGCGAACGCGATCGTCTTCAGGGCGGTAGACGGCTGAGACGCCCTCGATCGAATAGCCGCCTTCGAACTGTGCGGTGGCGCGCGTCACTCCTTCGGGGAGCGCATCGACGAGGAGCGGCTCTCCCTCGGGCCCGCGCGGCTCGGTGCTCGGGAGAAGGGGTTCGGGGTTCGTCAGGGCGAGCGCGGCGGCCAGCCCAAGCGGGGCCAGCGCGGCGGCGAAATGCACGAGCGACCGTCTTTGCGCGCGCACCACGAAGAAGAGCGCGAGCAGGGCGAACGAAGAGGTGATCAGACCTCCCACGGCGGAGCGAGGCAGGAAGCGGAGTTCGAGCGTCGATGTGCCAGCGGGAAGTTCAACCGCAAGCAGGCCCTCGTCGTTCACCACCGTGCCGAGGCTCGTCTTCCAGCCGCGGTGGTAGTTCTGGTTGATGAGCACCCGCGTTGCGCGCTCGAGCGTGGCGGTGAAGCCGAGGCGGTTCGGTGACCAGTGGGTCTCGCGCAGGGTTCCTGCGCCGCCATCGGCGAGCCACGCTTCTTCGGTGCGGTCGCCGCGCAGCTTCGTCGATTGCGGTACCGCGTACGCTTCCCAGCAGGCGAGCGAGCCGCGCGACATCGGGCCAAAGCCTGCGACCGCCCACCGGTTGCCGCGCGCTTGATGAAAGGGCTGCAGACGTTCGCGGGGCGGGGCGGTGAGGGTTCGCTTCGAAGCCGCAGTTCGGAAGTTCCAGAGTTGCCAGGGGATCGAGATCGACAGCCCCACCAGGGTGAGTACGAGCGAAGCCAGCGCGAGACGTCGGGGGCGGGTCTGCCAGTGTGAGGCACGCCGCACGCGCGCCAACGTGTCGGAGATGCCGCACGAGAGGCCAATGGAGAAGACGAGGCCCACGCAGGTGAGGAAGCGCTCCGAGTTTCGCAGCAGCGAGAAGACGGGGAGCGAACGCAGGGCCTCGTAGAGCGAAGGCGTCGCGGCGTGACCGAGCGCGAGCCAGAACCACAGGAGGAGACAGGCTGCGAGCCAGCGCCCCCGACGCCGCAGCAGCGCGATCGCCGAGAGGATCGCTGCGGGCGCGGTCACGAGGTACCAGGTCTCGACGTTGAGCGGCTCGTTGGTGCCGAAGAGAAACCCGCCGAGCACCGAGAGCCCGACGTTCGACGCTCCGGAGATGACGCGCGGCCCGCGCTGCAGCTCTTCCCACACGGGCCACAGCCGAAAGGCCGAGAGTCCGATCGTGAGCAGGCCCGCGAGGGCGAGGGCGGACCAATCGATGCGTCGACGCTGCGCGACGAGCAGCAGCACTTCCAACACCGAAGCGACCAGCGAGATGGGCGCGACGTAGGTGCCTCCGAAGCCGATCACGAACGCCGTGGCGAGGCCGACCAGGGCGATGCCCCGCGCGTGGCCTTTCGCTGCCTCGCGCAGCCCTACGAGGATCCACGGGAGCGCGGCGAAGCCCAGAAAGCTGAACCACCCGAGGAAAGGCGCGCACGCGAAGAGGCCGATGAGCCCGAAGGTCGGTGCGCCGAGCGTCGCCCCTGCGGGCGTCGCTCCCCATTCGCGTGCGAGGCGGTACGCACCGAAGAGCGCCAGCAGCACCATGCCGAAGATCAAGATCGGCTCGGCGCGTGTGGTGCCGAAGAGCAACGTCACGAGGAACGTGGGCGACGCGAAGCGTGCCTGCGGCGTGCCCAGCGCGGGGAGGCCGCCGCAGTACTCCGGGTTCCAGAGTGGCAGTTCGAGAAACTCGAGCACCGTGCGGCGCGCCTGATCTTCGTACGACCACATCACCTGGGCGTCGCGGAAGAGGTTGAAGCTGCCGGCGGTGGCGAGCCAGGGGGCCGCTGCGAGCGCGGCGAGCACGACGAAGAAGCACGCGCGCACGCGAGCGTCTCCGAGGTGCCTGGAGAGCGCGGTGGCGAGCCTCAATCGTTGGGCCTCGGCTTCAAGGGCACGATGGTCGCCGGGAGAGCGCCCCCGTCAGCGGTGGTCCACCCCGCGCGCAGGCCCTGATCGATCACCAGGAAGAGATCCTGCGCCGCGAGGCCACGCTCGCTGGCGACCTTGTTCACCCGGTCTGATTCCTTCGCGCCGAACGCGTCTTGCTGCGACCAGCGGTGGTGTGCCCAGTCGTCTTTGGCTTCGTCACGCGCAGCGAGCTCGGTCTCGACGAGCTGCCCGAAGATCGCGCGACGGCGTTCGGGCTCGGGCGGCAGCGGTCGAACTGGCGCGGGGTTGAGCGCGGCGAAAGCGAGCACCAGCGCGACGACACACCCGGCGAACAGCAGCGGCAGGTGCTGCTTCAATCTTCTCCCGTCCAACCTGCGGAGGGCCGCTCGAGGGCTGCGAGCAACGACGCGCGCCCGGCGTCGATCGCTTCGACGCCGCGGTGCATTTCTTTCGGTGAGACGGGTGGCAGTCGCGACGTCACCACGTGCACTTCGACCCCACGCGCGCGCAACAGCTCGAGCTGGAGGCGGAAGTGATCTTTGCGGATCGCCGCGAAGCCGCTCGCCATGCCGCTGGCGTAGGCGAACGGGCCCACGGGTTCCTTCGCGCCGTCGCGGCTCGGCAGAAAGTGCACCAGCAGCGCGTCGAGCCTCTCGCCCTGCGCCTCGGACAACACGAGGGCAGGGGCCTTGTCGACGATGCCTCCGTCCCACAGAAGGTGCTCTTCGCGACGCACCGCCTGAAAGAGGCCCGGGTACGCGCAGGTGGCGTGAATCGCCGAGGGCACGTCGCCGCTGCGGATGACGAGGGGCGCTTGCGTGCTGAGGTTGGTCGCCACCAGCACCAGGGGCGTGGGGAGCGCATCGAATTGCTTCACCGGCAGAAAGTCGTCGAGCAGCGTCCGAAAGCGACTGCCGTCGAGCAGCCCGCTGGGCCGCGTGCCCTTCGTCACCGCGCCCTTGATGATCTCGAACCAGCTCGGGTCCCAGAAGTCGTCGCGCGTGCGCTGCAGGAGCAGCTCGATGACCCGCGAAGAGGGGACCCCCGCGGAGGCGAAGGCGGCGATCATCCCCCCAGCCGAGGTACCCGACCACGCCGCGGCCTCGAGCCCGCTGGTGCGGAAGGCGTCGACGAACCCGGCGTGACCGTAAAAGCCGAAGTAGCCGGCCGAGAGCACCACGCCCACGCGCTTGCCACGCAGGCGATCGATCAACTTCGCGCTCATTCTCGCTGCCAGGCCTCGTAGACCGCGACGGTGGACGTGAGCACGCCGAAGAGCACGAACGGCAACGTCCACAGGCTCAGGGACCGGAAGAGCCCTTCGCCGATGATCACGCCCGCTGAGACGGCCATCAGGGTGAACGCGTCGATGCCGAGCTCGAGCGGTTTGGGGTGAATGCCAGCTTCACGCTCGTCGATGGGCCACGGAGGAATGGGCGGGCGTTCGCCCCAGTTGGCGCGCGCGAGCCAGCGGCTCCACATGAAGCGACGGGTGCCCCAGGCGCCGAGCGCGAGCCCGATGAGCCCCGCAGTGAGCCCGAGCGTCAGGGCACTGACCGTGAAGAAGGCGAGCGACAGCACCAGCCCGGCGAGACTGGCGACGTAGAGAATCCACGCTGCCAGCGCCGTGAGATCGGTGTGGTGCGCGACGAGCTTCGGTGGCGCGTTCGCCTTGCCCTGGAGCGGTCGCGGCAATTCGCCCGGCAACGAGTCGACCGCGTCGACCACCGCCAGCACGAGGGGGAGGAGATCTCCCGTCAGCTCGCCCGACCCGCCGCGAAAGTCGGCCTCGCTCAGCTTGCGGGTGCGCACGCGGGTCTCGGGCGTGAGCACGTTCGCGGCCGCGTCGAGCACCTCGTTGAGCACCCGAATGCCGTCCATAGGCAGCGAGTGGCGCGAGACCGTGTCGAGGGTGCTGGCGCGCAGCATCACCGGCTTGCCCTCGCGCAAGGTCAGCAGCACTGCGCGATCGGCCGCACCCTCGTCGGGCCGCCAGTCGAGCACCGTGATCGCCACCACGTCAGGGAGGTTCAGGTTGAACTGCTCTTCGAGCGTGGTGGTGATGCGCCAGGTGTCGAACGCAAAGACGCACTGCTTCGCGAGTGACCAGCTGAGCTCGGCGGGGGGCTGTTCGGGGCCTGCCACCACCGCCCCGAGCTTGAGGCGCTGCACCTGCGAGCCGATGCGCTCGGCGTCGGCGGCGTTGTCGAAGGTGGTCAGCAGCCGGGGCACCTGAATCGCGATGTCGGGCTGGGGGGCCTGGGCCCGCTTCACCAGCACGTGACGGAGCTCATCGGGCAGCTTTCCGGGGCCGATGAAGACGGCGTGTCGCGCGGCGTACATGAGCCCACCGATGCTGACCGGTCCTGCGGCGAATCGCCAGCGATGTCGGATGGTTCGGCACCGTTGCAACCTGTAGCGGTTTTCTTGCGGGCTCGATCGCCGCTGGTACCTTGCCGCTCGCGAATGGACCGTCGTCGACAAGTCGTCTGGGCAGCAGTCGGCGTCTCCCTGGTGTTGGCGGCGGGCTCGTTGTCGGCTGAGGGCGGCTTTCGGCGGTACGCGCGGCTCAAGCGCGATCTCGAGTCGCTCGAAGATCGAAACGGGAAGCTGCAGAGCGAGAACGAACGCTTGAAGCGCGAGGTGGCCCGGGTTCAGCGGGAACCGGCGGCGCTCGAGCGTGCAGCGCGTGAAAGCCTGGGGCTGGTGCGGCCCGGAGAAGTCGTCTTCACCGTGGAGGGCAAATGACGCCGATGCGTTCGCTCGATTCGCTGCCAAGAGTGCGCCAGCCGCGCTCGGTGTCGTTCACGCCGGGCAAGTGGCTGCAGCAGGCCGTGCGCCTCGTGCCCTTGCTCGCGGTGCTCACCATCTTCGCCTTCCTCTCGCGCGGGCGCTTCCGCTCGTTCGAGGCCTTCGGGTGGGTCGACGCTTCGGCGATCGCTGCGCTCCTGCTCGGTGGTGCGTTGGCCGTCACCCGCCGCGTGCGCCGCTCGATGTCGAACGCGCCGATTCTGCTGCGCGACGAGCTCGAGTTCGGCGGCACGTTGCTCTGCGCGGCCTTCGTGATCGTCGCGATGGGCGGCGAGTTGCTCTTCCCGCTCGTCTATCTGCTGATGGCGTTCCTCGTGACCTTCCTCCCGAGGCCGGCGGCGGTGACGTTGCTGGTGGGGGCGGTGTTGTTCGACGCGCTGCTCACCTTGCCTGAGCGGTGGGGTGTGTTCGCCGGTCGCTCTGTCTTCCTCGTGCTCTTCGCGGGGCTGTACCACCTGGTGTTGTCGGCGCGCGTCGCTGCGGCCCGTCGCGCCGAAGACGACGCGGTGAAGAACAAGATCAAGGAGATCGAAGAGCGTGCGCGCACCTTCCGTCTCGTCTCGAGCGGCGCGTCGGACTCGATGCCCGGCGTGAAGGATCAAGAGAAGTGGCTGGTCGCCGCGGTGAAGGAGATCGAAGGCGCCACTGGCAGCGCGCTCGAGGTCGCTGAGACGGCGCTGCACACCCACACCGTCGGCGTCTTTCTGCTCACCAGCGACGATCGCTCGCTCAAGCTGCACGACTGCCGCTCGGTCTCGGAGCACATTCAGCGCGAGAAGTTCGCGGCGGGCGAAGGCATCTTCGGCGCGCTGCTCAAGCGGGGCGTACCGGTGCGCATGAACGGCATGTCGTCGCTCAAGGGCGTGACACACTACGAGTCGGGCGGGCCCGACGTGAGCGCGCTGCTGGCGGTGCCCATCGTCGAGGGCGGCGGGTTGGTGCGAGGCGTGCTGGTGGCCGATCGCCTCGAGAACAAGCCGTTCAGCGAAGAGGACGAGCGCCTGCTGCAGGTGATCGCCGGCGAGGTGCTGCGCGCCATCGAGGTCGAGCGGGTGATGTCGTACATCCGCCGATCGCGTGACGAGAAAGACCGGTTCTTCCGGGCCATCGAAGAGTTGAACCGCGCGGGTTCGCCCGATCAGGTCTTCCTCGCGGTACTCGAGAGCGCCAGGCAGATCGCGCCGCTCGAGTTCTGCGCCGTGACGCTGGTGTCCGAACAGAACGGCCAGCGCATGCACCGCATCATGCGCATGACGGGCGTGACCTCGGCGGGGCGCGCGCTCGAGAACGCGACCTTCGCGGACAACAATGGGCTGGTGGCGAACGTGGTGCGCTACGGCGCTCCGTTGCCGGGCCGCGACGCCGGCGCGATGGATCGGCAGATCATCTTCGACGACGACACCCAGATCCGCGGGCTGCAGTCGCTCAAGATCTTCCCGCTGGTGGCGGGCGATCGCATCCTCGGCACGCTGGTGACGGGCTCGCGCAAGAAGGCCGCGTTCGCCAGCGACGAGCTGCGCATGCTCGAGGTGATCGCGATTCAGGCCGCGCAGGCCGTGCTCCGCGCCCAGTTGTTCGAGGCGATGGAGAAGATGGCCACCACCGACGGCCTCACCGGCCTCTTCAACCACCGCACCTTCCAGGGGCGCTTCGACGAGCAGCTCGCCACCGCGCGCCGCTACTCGCGCAAGCTCTCGTTCATCCTCACCGACATCGATCACTTCAAGTCGGTCAACGACACCTATGGCCACCCCATGGGCGACCTGGTGCTCAAGGGCGTCTCGAAGATCTTGAAGGAGGAGGCGCGCGACACCGACATCGTGGCCCGCTACGGCGGCGAAGAGTTCGCGATCATCATGCCGGAGACCGACGCGAAGGGCGCCCACATCATCGCGGAGCGCATTCGCGAGCGGATCATGAAGGAGATCTTCCAGACCGAGCAGGGCCCGCTGAAGGTGACGCTCTCGCTTGGGATTGCGACCTTTCCCGACACTTCGGTCGAGAAGCACCAGCTCATCGATTTGGCCGATCAATGTCTGTACTTCGCGAAGCGACATGGGCGAAATCAGTCAGTGACCGTGGCGCAGATGCAGGCTCAGAAGCCGCGCGCGGCCGAAGGGTAAGTCGACGCGATGGGCATTCGTGGCCAACTCACGTTGTTGGTCCCCGGCATCGTGGCCCTGACGCTGGCCATGGGCACGGTGCTCGAGGTGCGGCGTGAACGGCGTGAGACGCTCGAAGACTTCCGGCTGCGCAACGAGAAGGTGCTGCAGTCGGTGGGCGTGACCGTCGCGGTGCTGGTCGCGCAGAACGACATGGGCGGGCTCGACACGCTCGTGGCCCAGCTGACCGAAGCGATGGCAGGCCGCGATCTGGTCGAGCTGGCGGTGCTCGACGACGCCGGCCGGGTGCTGGCCCACAGCTCGCCCGAGAAGTTCAACTCGGTGCTGACCGATGAGTTCTCGACGACGGCCATCAAGGCGGAGGGCTCGACGTTCAAACGAGATCCGTCCTCGTACGTGATCTCCGCGCCCGCGGTTTCAGGCATTCGCTGGGGCACGGTGACGGCACGCTTCTCGCTCGATCGTCTCGACGCGCAGTTCAACCGCACTCGCAACCGGCTGGCGGTCAGCTCGTTCATCATCTTTCTCGCGGTGGGGACGCTGCTCTTCTTCGGGCTCGATCGGCTCGTGGTGCGGCCCGTGCGCACGCTGCAGCACGCCGTGCGGCGCATGGGCGAAGGGCACCTGTCCACCCGAGTGCCGCAGCTGCGTGGCTCGGAGCTGGGCGAGCTCACCAACGTGATCAACCGCATGGCCTCGGCGCTGCAACACGAGCGCGAGAACCTCGAACGGGCCGTCACCGAGCGCACGCGCGAGTTGCAAGACGCCAACGCGCGGCTCGAGCGCCTCGCGGTGACCGACGGGCTGACGGGCGTCTTCAACCACCGCCGCTTTCAGGAACAGCTCCAGGGCGAGCTCATTCGCAGCGAGCGTCACAAGCGGCCGCTGGGCGTGCTGATGGTCGACGTCGACTTCTTCAAGAAGGTGAACGACTCGATGGGGCACCCGGCCGGTGACGAGCTGCTGCGTCGACTCGCGGCGGTGTTGAGCACCGACCTCCGTCAGACCGACATGATCGCCCGCTATGGCGGCGAAGAGTTCGCGGTGATTCTCCCCGAGACCACGAAGAGCGAGGCAATGCAGGTCGCCGAGCGCATGCGGCAGGCGGTCGAAGAGCGCATCAACACCGGCACGCCGTGGCCGACCCGTGTGACGGTGAGCATCGGCGTCGCGACGTTTCCCGAAGATGGGACGACCGGTGAGGCTGTGCTCACCGCGGCCGATCAGGCGATGTACGTCGCCAAGCGCCAGGGGCGAAACCGTGTCATCGGCGCGCGCGGAGGTGGGGTGACGTGAGCCCCCGTCTGCCACGCCGAACGGTGCTGCTCTCGCTGGCAGGTCTGGCGGTCGCGGCGTGCGACGAGGCGCCGGAGGCGCTCCCCGAGCCCGTCTTCCGGTCCAGGCCGTTGGTGCCGGTGTTCTCGCCCCCGTCGGGCTTCACGAAGTTGCGGCTGGGCCTGGTGCCGTTCCTGGCGAAGGACACCCTCGTCGCGGCGCACCAGAAGCTCGCCGATCACCTCTCGAAGACCCTCGGGGTACCGGTGGAGGTGATCGCTGCCGACAGCTATTCCGACGCGATCGATCGCGTGGAGCGTGGCGAGTTCGACGTGGTCGAGCTGAGCCCGCTCGTCTACGCCCACGCCAGCGATCGCTTGAAGCTCAAATGTCTGGTGCAGACCATCGCCGACGGTTCGACCACGGCGTCGGGCTACATCTTCGTGCGCGACGACAGCCCGCGCAGAACGCTCGCTGACTTGAAGGGCGCGAGCTTCGCGTTCGTCGACCCGATGTCGACCTCGGGCTCGTTGCTCGCGAAGAAGGTGCTCAAGGATCACGGGCTCGACTGGAAGAAGGACTTCTCGCGCGTCGAGTACCTCGGCAACCACGAGGCGGTGTTGCTGGCGGTGCTCGAGGGCAGGGCAGATGTCGGGGCGACCTACCAGGGCTCGTTCGCGGCGCTGCGTCGCTCGAAAGGGGTCGACCCGCTCACCTTCCGCATCATCGCCAAGACGGTGCGCACGCCGCGCGACATCCTCTGCGTGAAGCCCGAGCTGTCGACGGAGATCTCCGACGCGATCTCCGCCTCCCTGCTCTCGCTCACCGGCCGGGAACGGTCAGGGCGCGAGATCCTCGGGCCGCTCAACCTGAACGGGTTTCGCCCGGCCGACGATCGCTCGTACGACGAGGTGCGCGCCATCTCCCGAGAGATCGGCACGGAATGACGCCGCTCGCGGTGACGGTGACCGCGAAGAAGCCGGGCCGCTTCGAAGCAGAGGCCCGCGCACGCGCCACCGCGTGGGGCCTGCCGTACGTGAATCGTCCGGCGAAGTCGGCGCTCGAGCCGATGTTCGAGACCGACGCGCGCGCGTTGCTGGTGCTTGGGGGCAAAGGGTGGGCGCTGCACGATGCGGAGGGGACGCTGGCGTTCACTCCAGGCATGGCGCGCGTGCGCATCAAGCGCCTTCAGCACCACGCAGCCCACCCCGACGAAGCGCCGGACTTTCAGGAAGATCTGCTGGTGCGGGTGAGCGGCCTTTCTGCAGGTGACGTCGTGCTCGACGCGACGCTCGGGCTCGGCGCCGATGCGCTGGTCTGCGAGTACCGGGTCGGCGCGCGCGGCAAGGTGATCGGCGTCGAGGCGTCTCTGCCGCTCTTCGCGCTGGCGAGCGAGGGCCTGGAGCGCGCGGGCTCCGCGATCGAGGTGCGGCATGGTGACGCGCTGACGCTCATGCGGTCGATGTCTGCGCGCTCGGTCGACTGCGTGATCCTCGACCCGATGTTCGATCGCCCGAAGTCGTCGTCGCCTGCGTTCGACATCTTGCGGAGGCACGCCGTGCACGAGCCGCTCGAGCCCCCAACCCTGCTCGAGGCCCGTCGAATCGCGCGTCGCTGCGTGGTGGTGAAGGGCAGCCGCTACGGTAACGACTTCAAGCGACTGGGCCTCACCGAGCTGACGCTCAACAAGCACCTCGGGCCGCTGATCTGGGCAAGGTTGGACCCGTTCCCCTAGGTGCGCTATCTCTTGGGCATATGGCCAAGACGAGCGCTGCGTCGACCACGGAAGACCTCGATGAGCGGGTGTTGTTGTGCGCGGGTCGGTTGTTTCGCGAGAAGGGCTTCGCGGCGACCACGGTTCGCGAGATCGCCACTGCGGCGAAGATGTTGCCGGGCAGCTTGCACTACCGGTTCGCCAGCAAGGACGACATCCTGGTCGCGCTGATGCGCCGTGGGGTGCAGCGCGTGCTGAAGGTGATTCAATCGGCGATCGTGAACGAGCAGGACCCGACCGAGCGGCTTCGCCTCGGGCTCCGTGCATACCTGGTGCAGCTCTGCGACACGACCGACGACTCGCTGTACGTCTTGCTCTTCGATTGGCGCTCGCTGACGCCCGGCGCGAAGGCGGGTGTGCAACGTCAGCGCAAGCGCTTCGAAGACTTCTGGGACGCGCTGCTGCTCGAGGCCCACGCGAGTGGCAAGGCACGCCCCCTGCTCGACATCGAACTGGTGCGCCACTTCGGCTTCGGCGCGATGAACTGGGTGGCGACCTGGTACGTGCCGGGGAGCGCCCGCACGCCAGAGCAAATCGCCGACACCTTCTGGAGCTTCATGGCCTACGGGCTGCTGCACGAACGCGCACGCCCGAAGGATCTCGACACACACTTCGCCGCGATGCTCGCCGCGACAATGACCAGAGACTAGCCCTTCGCGGCGAGGAACTTCTCAACGCCTTTTGCGACCGCGACGAGGTTGGGCTGAATCGCCGCCACGAGGAAGGCCTCGACCGCCGAGCCCACGGTGCCTGTCAGCAGCCGCGGCACACCCTTCACCTTTGCCGCGTCGACCTTCAAGTCTCCGCCGATCTTCAGCTGCGTCACGCCGGGGCGCACTTCGGTGAAGGTGTTCAGCCCGCGTGCGTCGACGGCGTCCCTGAAGGCGGGCACGATGGTCTGCCACTGGCAGGTGAAGTCGATCGCGTTCCACGTCGCGAGGTCGTCCCACTCGAGGAGTTCGGCCGGGAGGATCGAGCGAACTGCCGCAGGGATCTCGCCACCGCCCTTCCACCGGTTCACGAACTTCACCAGGTGCCCCTCGTCGGCGCGCGAGGTGATGGTGATCGCGCGCACGTTGGCGAGGGAGGGCACCAGCTCAGGCAGATGATCGCGGTACGTGGCGAACACGCGCTCGCGGGGGAAGGCGATCTCGGCGTTGACGTCGATTCTCATGGAGTGGAGACGTGTTGGCCGACGTCGGGCGGGGTGAAGGAGAACGTCGGCGCGAGGCCCGGCGCGAAGATGGACGAGGTGAGCTCACTCGACGGCGCGAACGCAGGGAAGGTCGGGTCGAGCTTGCAAGGCCCGGCGACGACCTTCTCGACGATCATCGACGAGTACTGATCGAGCGAGTCTTCGCGCGTGTTGCCGTTGAGCACCACCTCGAAGCCCATCTGCTCGGCATACGCGCGCACCCCGGGAATCGCCGACTGCAGCGGCGCGTAGCTCTCGGTGGCCACTCCATTTTCGCTCACCACGAAGGGCCCCTCGGGCGTCACCACACACAGCGACATGTTGCCGCGGGTGTGGCCTCGCGTGTCGAGCAGGGCGACGCCGCGGCCGAGCAGGGTGTCTCCATCGATCAACTCGACGCGAGACTCGGAGATGTCGCAGCCGTGCGGCACGTACCAGACGGCGTTCAGGGGGTGCAGGTCCTTCACCTGTTCCCACTCCGCGCGCATCACGAGCAGCTTTGCCTTCGGGAACAGCGCGTCGCCGCCGAGCCAGCGTCGCAGTTCCTGGACGTGGAGGTGATCGTACGCCACGTAGTCGACGTCGGCCGGCTTCAGCCCCACGCGACCGAGGTGATCTTCGACGCTGCCGAAGTAGGTGGGGATCACCTTGCGCGCGAGGAAGTTGCCGAACTTCGCGGCGAGGTCTGCGTAGAACGTCGCCGCGCGGTTGCCCTCGATGTCGCTGGGGTTGAACAGCAGCGTCTTGCGCCGCCCCTCGTGCTCGAACTGCACGATGTGCATGCGGTTGGTCATCATCACGAACGGGGCCGGGCTGAGGCCCCCTCCGTTGAACGCGTAGCGGGTCGGGTAGGGGAAGGTGACGAGCTTGTGCGTGGTGACCGAGAGCACCGGGCCGCCCGCGAGCAGCGCCTCGCGCGTGTTCAACGCCGCGCGCCTGAGCCGTCGAAGTCGCTCCGCTGCACTGCGCTCACGCCACGCCTCTCGAAGACCGCCAATCAGGGGATCGAACATTCAGTCCTCGTCGTCTTCGCGGGGCGGGCTTCGGCGCTTCGGCTTCTCTTCGTCTTCGTCGTCAGAGGCCTTGCGCTTGCGAGGGCTGGGCCTTGCCTCTTCCTCGTCGTCGCCCTCTTCTTCGTCGTCATCACCCGAGCGGCGCTTCTTGCGCTTCTCTTCCTGTTTGCGCTCTTCCTCTTCTTCTTCTTCCTCTGCGGTCGTGAGTTCGCGGCGCGGAGAGGCAACGCTGATGGTGAAGCCCGGCAACACTGCGAACCCGAAGCCGCCGGTTGCCGAGACCGAGTTGGTCATCTCGCCGACCCGCGAGGTGAGCGTCTGCCCGATGCCCGGGTACACCGCGAACGCGAGCTCGGGCCGCAGGTGCACCATGCCCAGCGCGATGTCGAAACCCACCGCGGCGCTGATCTGGTGGCCGGTGGTCGAGGTGACGTTCTCGGTGCTCGTCACGCTCCCCGCCGAGCCGATGGTCGCTTTGTTGTACTGGCGGTTGAAGAGGAAGTCGTAGCCGACGCCCGCGTAGAAGCCGCTCTGGTGCGAGACGAGCAGCTTCAATCCCCCGAGGAACATGAAGCTCGTGCCGGTGGTGGGGCTGGTTTCCTGCTGAACGCCGTCTGAGCCGGCGACGAGGTTGGCGCCCGCCAGCGAGCCGTAGCCCACCGCCACCTGCGGGAGGATCGCGAAGTGCGCCACCTTCGAGCGGTTCACGGTGATCTTCACGCCGGGCTGAATGCCCGCCGAGCTGGCGTGCACGTTGAGGCCGACGTTCTCGTTGAAGCCGTACTGCAGGTTCGCTTCGAAGTTCGGTGCAGTGAAGCCCGCGGTGCGCTGCGTGTTGGTGATCGCGTTGCCGGTGCCGTCCTGCCCCTGGAAGGCGGGGTTGGTCTGCGACGCGTAGTTGATGCCAGTGAAGACGCCGACGTCGGCGGCGCCGCGACCGATCGGGGCTGCCATCTGACCGACCACCATCGAGCGCGGCACGATGCAGCCGCTGAAGAGCGCGAGCAGAACGCACGACCAGGTTCGCATGCGCGGCATGCTACAAGCTCGCGCGCCAATGACACTGAGAACCAACGGCGACGCGCTCGACCCCAACGTGGCGACGGAAGAGCAGCGACTCGAGGCGAGCCTTCGCCCACCGACCTTCGCCGAGTACGTCGGGCAGGGCCGCGTTGTCGAGAAGCTGAAGGTCTACGTGAAGGCGGCAAAAGCGCGTGGTGAGGCGCTCGATCACTGTCTGTTCAGCGGCCCTCCAGGGCTCGGCAAGACGTCACTCGCCCACATCATCTCGGCCGAACTCAACGCGAATCTGCATGTCACCTCGGGCCCGGCGCTCGAGAAGAAGGGCGACCTCGCGGGCTTTCTCACCAACTTGAGCGCGCGCGACGTGTTGTTCATCGACGAGATCCATCGGCTCTCGGCCGCGGTCGAGGAATACCTCTACCCCGCGATGGAAGACTTCCGGCTCGACATCACCATCGACTCGGGCCCGGCGGCGCGCGCGATGAAGATTGAGCTGCCGCCCTTCACGTTGATCGGCGCCACGACCCGCACGGGGTTGCTCACCTCACCGCTGCGCGATCGTTTTCAGATCCAGGAACGCCTCGACTTCTACACGCCCGGCGAGCTGCAGCAGATCGTCACCCGCTCGGCGCGCATTCTCGGAGTGAAGGTCGACCGCGAAGGGTGCGAGGAGATCTCCTCTCGTGCCCGCGGCACGCCCCGCATCGCGAACCGGCTGCTGCGCCGCCTGCGAGACTTCGCCGAGGTAGAGGGCAACGGCACCATCACCCGCGCGCTCGCCGACAGCGCGCTCAAGCGGCTCGACATCGATCCCAGCGGCCTCGACCACATGGACCGGCGCATCCTCAAGACCATCATCGAAAAGTTCGGTGGCGGGCCCGTGGGCGTCGAGACGATCGCCGCCGCAGTGGGAGAAGAGCGCGACACCATCGAAGACGTGTACGAGCCCTATTTGCTGCAGGAAGGCTTCATTCACCGCACCCCGCGAGGTCGCCTCGCGACCGCCCACGCGTACGAGTACTTCGGCAAAGCCGCCCCGAAACGCTCCGATCAGGGCGACTTTTTCTGACCGGGTCGCGCTTTCAACAGTCAGATCGCGACACGAATGTCTGAGCCCGTAACCCGTTAAAAACGCGCCAGATCTGTCACGACATCGAAAAATCGCAGTGGAGTATGGACGCTCCATTCAATGATTACGGGAGGTTTTTCCTTTCGAATTGGGCATTTCGTGGCATAGGGGTTGCTCAACGCGCCGCATCACAACACCGGGTTGGTTCCGGTCATTCAGGGAGGGCGCGAAACGTCATGGCCGGCGACTCGTTCGAACAGCGAACAGTGAAGAGAGGAGTGGTGGTGGAAGGGGTCGGCCTGCACAGTGGCGCCCGCGCGCAGCTCCGCCTGACTCCCGCTCCTGCCAATCACGGTCTGGTCTTCGTTCGAACCGATCTCCATGGATTGCCTCAGATCCCCGTTCGCTCTGAACTCGTCACCGACACCTCGCTGGCGACGACGCTGGGGTGCGCTGGCGCGAAGGTGGCGACGGTCGAGCACCTGCTCGCGGCGCTCTCGGGCCTGGGCATCGACAACCTCCGCATGGAGATCGACGGCCCCGAGATCCCCATCATGGATGGCAGCGCCGCTCCGTTCGCGCAGCGCATCTCGGAGGCCGGCATTCGGCTGCAGGGCGAGCCCAAGCGCTTCCTGGTCATCAAGAAGACGGTCTCGGTGACCGACGGCGACAAGTTCGCCACGTTCTCGCCGGCCAGGCGCTTCCGCATCGCCTGCACCATCGACTTCAAGCACCCGCTGATCAGCGATCAAGCGTACACGCTCGAGTTCAGCGATCACTCGTTCATTCGCGAAGTGGCGCGCGCCCGCACGTTCGGCTTCCTGCGCGACGTCGACAAGCTGCGCTCGATGGGCCTGGCCCGCGGCGGTTCGCTCGAGAACGCGGTGGTGGTCGACGACTTCTCGATCTTGAACCCCGAAGGCCTTCGCTTCCCCGATGAGTTCGTGCGCCACAAGCTGCTCGACGCGCTTGGTGACGTGGCGCTGCTCGGCCGCCCGGTCATCGGCGCCCTCACTGTTTACAAGACCGGCCACGCGCTCAACCAGCGCCTGGTGGCGAAGGTGTTGTCCGACCCGTCGAACTTCGAAGTCGTGCCGGCCCGTTCGCACGAGCTCACCTCGCACGAGCTCGAGCACGACGATCTCGCTCCGGTGCTCGCGCCGTCCGCGGCGTGACCCGCGTCGCTCTCACCTGCGTGGTGGGGGCCGCGCTTGCCTTCTCTGGGTGTACCTGTCGCGGCCCTGAGCTCGAGCCGGTGCCGAGCTTCATTCGCGTCACGCCGACGCAGGTCGACTTCGGTCGCTTCGTGCTCGGCCAGGCCGAGGTGCGCACCATCACCGTCGAGAACGCCGGGCGCGCTGCGCTCGAGGGCTCGTGGATCGTGGTGGGCGACGGGTTTCGCAGCGACGACGCGGTGCCGTCTCGCGCGGAGGTCGGCTCGACGGTCTTCACGGTGATCTGCGCGCCCGATCGCGCGGGCGTGTTCGACGGCGAGGTGCGCATCGCGCTCACGGGCTTCGCGCCGGTCATCGTCCCCATGAGCTGCGAGGCGGTGCCAGTGCCCGAGTGCGTGCCGTCGGGGCCCTGCCGAACCTCCTCGTGGGACGTGAGTGCGGGCCGCTGCGTTGAGCGCGACGTGTCCGACGACACCGACTGCCAGGGCTCTGACCCGTGCCTGCTCGACGCGAAGTGCGCGGCTGGGCGGTGCGAGGGTCGATTGCGTGACTGCAACGACGGCGACGCCTGCACCTCCGACACGTGCGTGCCTTCGACGGGGTGTCGTCACGTGGGCCCCGTCACCTGTCCGAACGCCGGGCCGTGTCGCGTGGGGGCGTGCGTGGCCGGGCAGGGGTGTGCCTTGACCGACGCCCCCGATGGAACTCCCTGCGGCCAGCTGCGCACCTGCACGCTCGCTGACGTGTGCATCGCCGGCCAATGCGTGCAGCGCGACCCGCCCGATGGCTTCACGTGCGCTGCGGAATCGCCCTGTCAGGCGACGGGGCGGTGCGTGAACGATGAATGTGTCTTGACCGCCAGCACGCCCCTCACACCGTCGTGGACGATCGGAGACGCGTTGCCGGACGGGGGCCTGAGCCCGCGGGCGTGGAGCGACGTGATGGTCGATCGCACCGGCGCCGCGCACCTCTCGAGCTACTTCATCTCGCCGGTGCAACTGGGGGCGGGCGAGCCCATGCCGCGCCCGCTCGCGCAGCTCTCGCGCCGGTGCATCGTGTGGCTGTCATGGGTGGTGTGCGGCGATCTGCCGGCCACCGCCAACTCGCCGATCAGCGCCATCGATCCCTCCACCGGCCAGACGGTGTGGACCTTCGGCGGAGCGGCGACCCGGATCGCTGAGTTCAGAGGTGCGGGCGTGGAGTTCTTCACGGCGCGATTGGCGGTGCTCAACGAGAACGAGCTGCTGGTGCTCTATGAGTCGCGCACGTTGATGAACGGCGTCGATGCGCGGGTGCGGGTGTTCGCCATGATCGTGCTCGATCGGCAGGGCCAACCGCTGCGGAGCCTGTTCATCAACGACCCCATCTTTGCGCGCCAGAACCACCCACACAGCTATGGCGTGGCGATCGACGCGCAATCGAACGTCTACCTCGCGTTCGCGCCCAGCAGCATCGACAACCCGGCCACCGCACTGCCCGAGACCACGCTGTTCAGCTGGAGCCCCGCGCTGCAGCTGCGCTGGCGCGTCGTCGAACCGGCGCTCCTGGGGGGTGAGCTCGCCACGGCCGGGGGGCTGCTCTTCCACGAAGGCGAGTCGGTGATCCGGTCCACCCAGACGGGGCTCGCGGTGGGCTCGATCTCGAATGGTCGCTTCGGCGGGGGCGTCATGGGCTCGGGCCTCGCCGTCACTGCCGAGCCGATGCAACGATCCGTCATCGCCACCGAGACGACGGGCTTCACCACGCGCTGGTCGGCAAGCGTGAGCGGTGAGGTGAAGGGCGCGCCCCTGACGCTTGCGCGCTGGGCCAGCCCCTGGGGGCCTCGCGAGGTGGTGTTGGCCTTCGTGCAGAACTCTGCGGGCGAGGTGGTGCTCGACGGCATCGAGCTCGACACGGGCGCGGCAGCGTTCAGCTGCCCGACGACGCTGCAGCAGGTGCCGCTGATGACGGCGATGGCGCCCGAAGGGCTCGTGGTGATGACCCCGTTCGATTCCACCTCGGACCCGTGCGCCACGTGTGATCCCCGTTTCGCGCGCACAAGAAACCGGTTCGCGCGCTTGGCGTTGCCGGGGTTGACCCCGTCTGACGCTCCCTGGTCGGGGACGTGGGGAAACGAAGGGCACTCTCACCACGAGGGACGCTGATCGTCCGGTGGTGTAGCTTCCCCCTCAATCCATGGCCGAGCTGGAGTTCTTGATCGAAGCGCCCGAACGGGGACGGGTGGTGGCTTTCCCCTCGAAGTCGTTCGTGATCGGCTCGGGGGCATCGTGTGCCGTGCGCTTCCAGTCGGACCTGGTGTCGGCCGAGCACGCGGAAGTGGTGATGGACAACCGCGGGCAGTGGTGGGTCCGCGACCTCGCTGGCTCTGGCTCGGTGGCCGTCAACAACACCCCCATCATCGACGAGCGGCTGTCGATCGGAGATCGCCTCCGCATCGGTGACGTGCTGCTGCTGATTCAGGACTCGGGGGTCAGCGCGCGCGCCCGCACCCGCTCAGGTGATGCGCTCGCCGCGGCAGTGCCGCTGGCCAACGAGCTGCGGCCCGACGTGGTGATCGACAACCGGTACAAGATCATCGCCAAGATCGCCGAGGGCGGCATGGGCGAGGTCTACAAGGCCGTGCACGTCGAGCTGGGCAAGCCCCTGGCCCTCAAGGTCATGCTCCCCGAGCTCTCGAACGATCAGGAATTCGTGGGGCGGTTCAAGCGCGAGGCGATCGCCAGCTCGCGCATCGGCCACCCGAACATCATCGACATCTCCGACTTCGGTCGAACCCCCGACGGGCGCTTCTACTTCGTCATGGAGTACGTCGACGGCAAGACGCTCATCAAGTACCGGCGCGAAGGGCCCTTTCGCTTCGAGCGCGTGGTGCACGTCGGCCTGCAGACCGCGCGCGCGCTGGCAGCCGCCCATGCGGTGAACATCATTCACCGCGATCTGAAGCCCGAGAACATCATGCTCGTGCAGCGGGCCGGGCAGCCCGACTTCGTGAAGGTGCTCGACTTTGGCATTGCCAAGGTGCTCGGGGCCGGGGCCTCGGGCGCGTTCACCGCCATCGGCTCGGTGGTCGGCACGCCGCAGTACATGGCGCCCGAGCAGGCGAGCGCGGGAGTGGTCGACACGCGCAGTGACATCTATTCGCTGGGGTTGATCTTCCACGAGCTGATCCGCGGGCGGCCGACGTTCACGGGTGACTCGGCGGTCGAGCTGATGAGCCGGCAGCTCGACACGCCACCGCCGCCGCTGCGCTCTCCGTGGGGAACGGTGCCCGCGCCCCTCGAGCGCATCATCATGCAGATGCTCGAGAAGGTGCCCGACCAGCGCCCGGCGTCGATGGAGGCGGTGATCGCCGCCTTCGAGGCCGTGCAGTCGACGCCGACGCCCGCTCGCACCGAGCCCATCACCGCGCCGGAGATCCCCCCCGCCGCCGAGGCGCTGCTCAAGTCGAGAAAGGTCGCGACCGCGAAGCCTGCCGAGCCCGTGCAGAGCACGAACTTGGGGGTCCTCACGGCTCCTGAGGTACCGGCGCTCACCCGGGCCCAGCCGCTCACGGTGGCGCCAGGCGAGCTGCAAAACGGCCGGGCGCCCACGCCGTTGCCAGCCTCGTCGGGGCAGCAGGCTCCGACCGCGAAGCTGGCCCCCGCGGCGCGGCCCGAGAGTCAGGTCGATCTGGCGGCCGTGCGGCCGAGCCGCGCGCCGCTGATCATCACGCTGCTCGTCGCGATTGGCGCGCTGCTGGGGGCGATCGGCTGGACGGTGACGCGTGCGCCGGCTGCTCCGCCGCCGAAGCCTGAGATCACGCCGCCCCCGAAGCCCCCTGAGCCGATCGCCGACGTGAAGCCTGACGTGAAGCCCGAGGTCGCGCCCAGGGCTGCAGTGGTGAAGATCTCGGTCGACTCGGAGCCCGGACAGGTCGAGGTCTACGAAGACGACATGCAGATCGGCACCACGCCGGTCGTGCTCTCTCGCCCGCCGGGCACGATCGCCACCTTCAAGTTCGTGGTGAAAGACTTCCTGCCCGTGACGCGGAAGGTGAAGTTCGAGTCCGACACGACGCTGCGGGTGACGCTCGAAAAAGAGAAGCCTCTGGTGAAGAAGCCGGTCGGGCCTGGAGGGCAGGGCGGCGGCAAGCAGGTACCTCCCCAGGGGGAGGATCTGAAGGAATTGCCCTTCTAAAGCGCTCGTTGCCCTCTCCAGGCCGGTGGCCTAAGCCGCGCCCATGCTCAAGCCTCTCCAGAAGACCCTCCTCGCAGGCCTCACGGCCTCGCTGCTGCTCCTCGGTTGCAACAAGGGGGCGACCGCGCCCGCCGGTGGCGGAGGCGCGACGGGCGTCTCGCTGGCCGCGGTGGCCGAGAACCCGACGCTCCCGATCGCGAAGTACAACGACGTGACGATCACGCTGAAAGACGTCGACGCCAAGATCGGGCCCCAGCTCAAGCAGATCGAGAAGCAGAAGATGGAACTGCGTCAGCAGACCGCCGAGCAGATCGCGCTCGAGGCGCTGGCCAAGGCCGAGGCGGCGAAGGTCGGTCAGACCGATGAGCAGTGGATCAAGGCGCAGCTCGCGGCGCAGTTGCCCCCGCCCGCCGAGGCCGAGATCCAGAAGGTGTTCGACGAGAACAAAGACAAGATGCCCCCCGGCTCGACCGTCGACAGCATGCGCGAGCAGATCATCGGCTTCCTCCAGAAGGACAAGAGCCGCGAAGTCGCGATGAAGATCTTCGACGACCTCAAGAGCAAGGCGAAGTACCAGATGCTCCTCGAGGAACCGCGCGTGCAGGTCTCGGCCATCGGCCCCTCGAAGGGCCCGGCTGACGCGAAGATCACCATCGTCGAGTTCAGCGACTTCGAGTGCCCGTTCTGCGGCAAGGCCGAAGAGTCGGTGAACCAGGTGATGGAAAAGTACGCCGGCAAGGTGCGCATCGTGTTCCGCCACTTCCCGCTCAGCTTCCACCCCAACGCGCCCAAGGCGGCCGAGGCGTCTGCCTGCGCCGATGATCAGGGCAAGTTCTGGGACATGCACAAGACCCTCTTCGCCAACCGCAACGCGCTCGGCGTGGAAGATCTGAAGAAGCACGCCGCCACCATCGGCCTCGACGCCGCCAAGTTCAACGAGTGCCTCGACGGCAACAAGAAGAAGCAGCTCGTCGATTCGGACACCGCGGCAGGCAGCGAAGTGGGCGTGACGGGCACGCCGGCGTTCTTCATCAACGGCAAGCTGCTCTCGGGCGCGCAGCCCTTCAGCGAGTTCGAGAAGGTCATCGAGGCCGAGCTGAAGAAGGGCGGTTGAGTGGCCGTTCGCGATCGCATCGCGCTGGCGGTTGATCTGCCGCTCCCGGAAGGCATCGCCGCCTGGGAGCAGGTCGCCCCCTTCGTCGGCGTCGCGAAAGTCGGTCTCTCGTTGTTCGTCGAGCATGGGCCCCGCGCCGTGGAGCCGTTTCTCCACCGCGGGGCTCGTGTGTTTCTGGATCTCAAGCTTCACGACATCCCCAACACGGTGGAGCTGGCTGCGCAGCGCGCGGGCTCGCTGGGGGTGTCGTACCTGACGGTGCACGCTTCGGGCGGCGCCGCGATGATCAAGGCGGCGGTGATGGGCGCGGCGGCAGGTGCGGCGAAGGCCGGTCACCCCACGCCCACCATTCTCGCGGTGACGGTGCTCACGTCGATGGATGGTGCGGCGCTGCACGACACGGGCGTCGATCGGGCGCCCGATCAGCAGGCTGCGTTGTTGGCGAAGTTGGCGGTGAAGGCGGGTGCGACGGGCCTGGTCTGCAGCGCTCGCGAGGTCGCAGAGGTACGCGCGCTCGTGGGCCCCGGCATCACGCTTTGCACGCCCGGCATTCGCCCCACCGGCTCGGCGACGAACGATCAATCGCGCACCGAGACGCCAGCGGCGGCGATCGCGGCGGGGGCTGATCTGCTGGTGATCGGTCGGCCGATCACCGCTGCGCCCGACATGATCGCCGCAGCGCGCGCGATCCTCGAATCCATCAACTGATGAGGCGCTGAGCGGGGTTCCTTCTCTCCCCGACCCTCTCCTCTGCGGGAGGAGAGGGAGACAGAGAGGGGCTTACTTCGTCCGCAGCGAGCGGAGGTGATTCCACGCCTCATCGCGCGACTTGTGCAGGCTGCCGATCTTCTTCACCCCGGCGTTGCGCAAGATTCGCTCGCCCTGCAGCTCGCCGATCGCCGATGCCGAGAGCACGCGGGCGGTGTGCTCCATTCCCCGACCGGCAGCCCAGGCGTTGAGATCGGCGACGCGCGGGGCGATCTCCGGCGCGAGCGCCTGCACCTGCGATTGATCGACCAGGCAGTCCCACGGGGGGCCCATGGCGGTGATCGCTGCGCGAACCTCGCGCTCGTACTTCTCGAACACCGACAGGTTCGGGCGCCGCGGGTAGATGACCTCGATGGTGCGCTCGGCCTGGTGGATGATGATCTGAAACTCGTCGCTCATCGATTCCCACCGCCGACGGCGCTCACGTCTCTCCTCAGATCTGCGTGGGGGCGCTGAATCAACTCGGTGGTGACCAACAGGTGCGCGGTGACGGCCGCAGCCGCCCGCTCGAGGGCAGCCTCGACGTCATGCTGGGCGCCGGCGACCGTGAACCAGCCCTTCCCACCGATGCCGCGCGCGAGCTGGAGGTGGGTGAGCTTCACGTTGGCCTCCTTGAGCGCCACGTCGGCCGCGCGAAGCGTCGAGGCGACGGTGTGCAGCTCGACGATGCCGACCGCGTCGTCGGGGCCCGTCGAGCCGATGGGCTGGCTCTTGAGCGAGGCGACGATGGGCTCGGAGATGTGCGGCAGGTGGAGCGAGTCGAGCACCAGCGCGCCACCCGTCTCGAGGCCCGCCGCGAACGATTCGGCGACCTCGGCCTCACCACCCGTGAACACCAGCAGAAACTTCCCCGGCGTCACCGCGTCAGCGATGAGGATCTTCACTGCCGCCCGCTTCACCAGGGCATCGGCCACGACGACCCCGCGCGCGAGTGACTCGAGCTCGAACATCGCCAACGCCGGGCCGGTCGAAGAGGCGCTCACCGGAATCAGATGATGCGGAACGAGTCCTTCAACGTGCAGCGGCGCTCACGCGTGAAGCTGATCGGCGTGGTGAGGCCTTCGCCCGTCGGGGAAGCGATGGTGAACGAGGTGTAGCCCTCGCCGGTCATGCCCAGGCCCGCGAACGAGGGCCCGTTCTTCACGAAGATCGAGGTGTTGATGATCTTCGCCATCGCGCTGAGCACGTCGATGTTGGTCGAGTGCATGGTCGCGGTGTGACCGAAGCCATGCTCGGCCTGCACGGCAGCGGCGATGCAGTCTTCGACCGTCTTCAAGCGAGAGAAGCCGATCACCGGCATCAAGAGCTCGGCCTGAATGAAGGGGTGCGTGGGGTCGACCTCGGCGAAGAGCAGCCGGGTACCGCTCGGCACTCGCAAGCCAGCCGCTTCGGCGATCTTCGTCGCGTCTTTGCCGACCCAGTCGCGCGCCGCGTGGCCGTCGTCGACCACCAGCTTCTCGAGCCGGTTGATGGCCGAGGAGGGCACCTCGAAGGCGCCGTTCTTCTGCATCTCGGCCTTCAACTGATCGGCGATGGAGGCGACCGCGAAGACTTCCTTCTCGACGATGCACACGATGTTGTTGTCGAGCGAGGCGCCGTCGACGATGTCTTTTGCGGCGCGCGCGATGTGCGCGGTCTCGTCGACCACGGCAGGCGGATTGCCCGGGCCCGCCGCGATGGCGCGCTTGCCGGAGTTCATCGCCGCCTTCACCACCGCCGGCCCGCCGGTGACGACGATCAACCGAATGCCGGGGTGCTTCATCAACGCGCCCGCCGACTCGATGGTCGGGTTGGCGATGGCGCAGATCAGGTTGGCCGGGCCGCCCGCGGCGACGATCGCCTCGTTGAGCTTGCCGACGAAGTACGTGCACACGCCCTTGGCCGAGGGGTGGGTGTTGAAGACCACCGCGTTGCCGCCGGCGACCATCGCCACGCCGTTGTTGATGATCGTCTCGGTGGCGTTGGTGGACGGGGTGATGGCCCCGATGACGCCGAAGGGCGCGCGTTCCATCAGCATCAGGCCGTGATCACCGCTCCACGCCTGCGCGCGCAGGATCTCCATGCCTGGCGTCTTGTTGGCGCACAGCAGGTTCTTCTTCACCTTGTCGGCGACGTTGCCGAGCTTCGTCTCTTCGACCGCCATGCGAGAGAGATCGTTGACGTTGTCGCGCGTGCACTGGCGCATCGCCTCGATCACCTTCTCGCGCGTCTCGACGTCGAGGCGGACCCACTGTTCCTGCGCGCGCTGGGCCGACGAGGTGGCCGAGTCGAGATCGTCGAACACGCCGGGGCGCTTGGTGATGATCGCGGGGGCGCGGGCCGGGGCCACCGCCGACGGCAACTTGCCGAGCTCGCCCGAGAGCTTCCGGACGACCTGCTCGACGATCGCGTTGATCTGCGCCTCGTTCATACGTGACTCCGATGCAGCGTGAGCGCGAAGGTCGGAGCGGGCTCCCGATCAGGAGCCGCCACACGGGCCGCCCGCGTTACTTCTGGTAGGTCAACTTGCCCTCGACCTCGACCAGGTCGACGATCGCCATGATCACGGCGTCGACCGGGCGATCCTTCGTCAGCTCGGTCTGGCGGGCCGACGAGCCCGACGCGTACATCACGACCTCGCCCACGCCAGCGCCCATCGCGTCGACCGCGACGACGAGCGACGACGTGTTCTTGCCCTCGGCGTCGATGCCGCGAACGAGCAGGAAGCGAGACCCATCGAGCGTGGGCTCTTTGCGGGTGGCCACGACGGTGCCCACCACCTTACCGAGCAACATGAGCGCCTCTTACTTCTGGCCGCTCTCGGCCTTCGCCTGATCCAGGCGGCCGAGGGGCAGCACGAGGTCGATGTTGGCGTGCGGGCGGGGGATGACGTGCGTCGAGACGAGCTCGCCGACACGCTCTGCACCGCGGGCGCCGGCCTCGATGGCCGCCTTCACCGCCGCGACGTCGCCACGGACGACCATCGTCACGTAGCCGCCGCCGATCTTCTCGTAGCCGACCAAATCCACCTTCGCGGCCTTCACGGCAGCGTCAGCGGCCTCGACCATTCCCACAAAGCCCTTGGTCTCGATCATTCCCAGTGCGTCAGCCATCGGAGTTTCTGCCTCTCGTGTGTGGTGTTGCGTGAACGAACTGCTTCAACCGAAGAACCCTACTTTTCCTTCGCCGACGCCGTTTCTTTGCCCGACAGCGCCTTGATCGACGCGACGGCGGCCTCGGCGGCGGAGTCGATCTCCGACTCGCTGCCGGCCAGGTACAAGCGGCCGTACGCACCGTACGGGGTCACGTCGACGAGCTTCACGTTGGCGGCCTTCTCGGCCTCATTCGCTGCGAGCGCGGCGTACGCAGCGGGCTCGGTCTCGAGAATGAAGAGCGATTCGCCGGGCTCGATCATCGACCCGAAGCGGATCTTGTCGAGGATCATCGCGTGCATCGGCTCGATGGCGCGGATGATGGTGTTCGACACGAGGCGCGGCTTGATGCGGTCTTCTTCCTTCACGCCGAGCTCTTTCAAGATCGAGTCGCCCGCGCTGCGCACCTCACCCTTGTCCTCGCTGTGGAGCTCGAGCATGCCGTACGCGCGTTCGACGACGAGCGTCGCGGGCTGCACCTTGGTCTGCTTCAACGCCACGTCCATCAGGCGGTGAATGGCCATGCCGGGCGCGATCTCGACGAACAACGACGCCACGTACGGCACGGGGAAGTACCCGCGGCAGGTGGTGGCGATGTGAGCGGCGAGCTGCGGTTGGAGGCTGTCGAGGAAGACGTACGTGCGAAGCGACGTAGACAAATGGCTCTCCCAAAGAGGGCGGAAACGCCCGAGAAGTGGCGGGGTTGTAGAACCCGACCGATCCATTGACAAGCACGGTGTTGAGGGCGAAACGCGAGCCAGATGCTCTTCGCGCTGGTGATCAGTCTGTCGGTGCACGCGGCACCGCCGCCGCCGGATGAGCCGTTGGTTCCCGTCTACGTGCCGCGCTCCGTCACGATCGGCGTGCTCATCAACCCGCCCGTCGTCACCCCGCGGATTCGGCTTTACTGGGAAGGCGCGCTCATCGATCAGCCGAAGAACACGCTGTTCTGGACGGCCGCCATGGGGACCGGGGCGGGCGTCGGGGTGCAGACGCCGATGACGGCGCACTTCCAGCACGTGTTGATGGCGGGCCTCGGCTTCCGCAGCGATCGCGAGCTGCTCTTCTGGGGCTTTCAGGTGACGACCGGGCCGGTGTGGTACCGCGCGGCGTATCTGCCCGGCTCGATCTACGCCTTCGAGAGCCGCGTGCTTGGGTACATCGAAGGTCGCCTGCAGCTCGGTCTGCGCTTGATGCCGCACTTCAGGCTCGCGGTGTACTTCGGCTACGGCTCACCGTACGTGTTTCAAAGGCAGTACCCCGGCAACACCTTCGTCGGCGGCATCGACACCGGCCTGGTGGTGGACTGGAGATGAGCGGCCTTGTCGATCTCCACCTGCACCTGTTGCCGGGCATCGACGATGGCAGCAAGTCGATCGACGAGACGCTCGAGATGGCGCGCACGCTCGCGTCGCTGGGCTACACGAAGCTGGCGCCGAGCCCGCACGCGCGCTCGGAGTACGCCTCACTCGACGCGAAGATCTGCGCCGCGAAGCTCGACGAGGTGCGTGCGGTGCTGGCGCGCGAGTCGATCGCCCTCGAGCTCTTTTCGAACGCCGAGAACTTCTTCCTCGAAGACTCGCTGATGCCGTCGATCGCGAGCTCCACGGCGCGCGTTCTGGGGCGAGGCAAAGTGCTGCTCATCGAGGCGCCGTATCAGGGCCCCCTGCCGATGCTGGCCGACCTCGTCTTCCGCATGAAGGTGAAGGGCGTCACGCCGCTCATCGCGCACCCGGAGCGCTGCTTCGAGTTCGAGAAGAAAGGCCGCGCCGCGGAAATGGTGCGGGCCGGCGCGTTGTTGCAGCTCGACATGGGCGCGTTGATCGGGCGCTACGGCAAGACGGCCGAGAAGCTGGCCCGCCAGTTCCTGGGTGAAGGGCTCTACGCGGTGGCGGCGACCGATCTGCACTCGCCGGTGAATGCGAAGGCCTGGGTGTCGGACTCACTGAAGGCGCTCGAGAAGGCGGTGGGCGCAAAGGTGTTTCAGGGGCTCGTGTCATCCCGGCCGGCCGCGCTGATCGAAGGGGTCGTGGAATGAGAGACGGGCGCGCGAATGGTGCTATGGGGCAGGCACTGTGAGCCGTTGGATCAAACTCATCGTCAGCCTCGCCATCACCACGGGCTGCCTGTGGTGGACCTTCAAGGACACCAACTGGGACGCGATGAAGGCCGCGCTGCGGTACTTCGACTGGGCGTTCACGCTGCCCGCGTACCTGTGCGTGTTGGCGCTGATCCACATCGCGCGCACGTTGCGGTGGGGCAACTTGATGGCGGGCCTCGAGAAGGTGCCCTTCCAGAAGCTCAATGAGGCGTCGGCGATCGGCTTCATGATGTTGATCATTCTCCCGTTTCGATTGGGGGAATTCGCGCGCCCGTTTCTGATCGCCGAGCGATCGAACATTCGCCGCTCGCCCGCGATGACCTCGGTGGTGCTCGAACGGATCATCGACGGCCTTCTGATCGCCGTGCTGCTGCGCGTGCTCATGTTCTTCGTGCCCGAAGACGCGAACAACATCAACGAGGTGCGCATCGGCGCGAACTTGATGTTCACCGTCTTCTTCTCGGGGTTCTGCTTCTTGCTGCTCGCGCGGTGGAAGCACGACTTCGTGGTGGGCTTGATGCAGAAGACGGTCGGCAAGCTCGCGCCAGCGTTGACCGAGAAGGTCGTGCGCATGGTCGATGGCTTCGTCGGGGCGCTCAGGCAGTTGCCCGACGGCAAGAACCTCGCGCTCTTTGGGTTCTGGACGACGGTGTACTGGGTCGCCAACGGTGCCGGCATGGCGTTGCTGGCCAATGGCTTCGACTGCGCCGGTGCAGCGGAAGGCACGTGTTTGCCGCTGCACTTCAGCCTTTTCCAGAGCTTCTTCATTCTGTGCGTGATCATCGCCGGCATGATGATCCCCGCGGCGCCGGGCAGTGCTGGCACCGCACAGGCCGCGTTGCTGATCGGCATGGGCGTCTTCTTTACGCCCGCAATCGTCAACTCGAGCGGCGTCGCGTACGCGAACGTGCTGTGGCTGGTGCAGATCCTCCAGCAGGTGCTGGTCGGGGTCTTCTTCCTGGTGCGCTCGCACGGCTCGTTCAGCGCGATCGCCGGTAAGTTGAACGCTCAGCAACAGGCTGGGAATCCCTCTGACGCCGATGAAGCGAAGGCGGCGCTCGAGAAGAAGGCCGACGAAGAGAAGAAGCGCGACGAGCAAGGGCGCACAACCGCATCGGAGGCGTCATGATCGGAGTCGACTGGGTCGCGGTCGTGGTGCTCGGCGTGGCGTGGGCGTTGTCGAACGTGCGCACCATCCCCCTCGCGGTGCGTCACTGGATCTTCGCCGTCGCCTGCTTCGGCATCGCGGGCTTTCGGCTGTACCGCGGCGCGCAGGGCCTCAACCTCGTGTTCGTGATCGTCGCCGGGGCGATCGGGGCGCAGTACGCGTGGCGTGCAGTTCAGGCAGGCAAGACGCGCACCTGAATCAGGGCGCCCACAGCGTGAAGCCGGCGAACACGAAGTCGCGATCGAAGCTGAGAGCTTCAGAGCAGCGGTGGTGCTTCATCAGGCAGAAGCTCGTGGCGTCGGTGTAGCTGAGTTCCTGATCTCCAAAGCGAGAGAGCCAGGCGAGTGCTGCCAGATGAAGCTCCACGTCGGGGAAGAGAATCGAAACGCTCGGGCTCGACGAGATGCGCTCGATCGCGGCCACGGCAGGGCGACTGCCGGCGCGGAACAAGAGCAGGCGCTGCACCTCGGCGAGCACCAGGTTGCTGGTGAGCAGCGTTGCTTCGCGAGCAACCGCCTCGCGGATCAGTTCATCGGCAGCCGCGTGGCGGCCGTCGCGAGCGCTCAGGTATGCCAGCCAGACACTGCTATCGACGAACAGTCTTGCGGGCGCGCCGCCGACGGGTCTGGCCATGGGGTGACTTCGGTTCGGCGACGAAGGTCGTCGTCAGGTAGTCATCGAAGCGAGCGCTGAGATCGGTGGGGAGCCCATCGATCATGCCGCTCGCAGCCAGCAGGGGATCCACTGGTGCTTCCGGGCGCGTGAGTGCTCGGAGGGCCACGCGGGCCGCCTGAGACAGCGTCCAGCCGCGCGCGTCCGCCCACGCCTTGAGCGCCTTGAAGTCGGCGTCGTCGAGGTAGACCTGCAGCGCCCGGTTCATGAAGCCGACGCTGTCATGTTCATGAAGCCGCCGACAAGGCCCTACTTCTTGCGCCCGCCGGGGATCAGAAGGAACACCACGCCCAGCCCATTGAGCCCGGCGCCGATCGGCCTGGGGATCTCGAGCGTGCGATCGACATCGGCCTTCGCCTCGATCGGCCCCAGCTTCACGACCGTCTCGTTGGTTCGATAGGGAATGCCACCGAACCACAACGCCGCAGTGCCTGCCGCCACGAGCACCATGCCGAGGATCTTGTTCACCGCGCGACTTCTAGCTGAAGCGGTACACTCCCGCGCGCATGTCAGTCGCCAACGAAGAGACGGTGAGGCTCGCGTCGAAGGCCGCAGGGAGCGGCAAACGCGGCCGTTGGCGATTGGTGCTCGTGACCGACACCGGCGCCTCGTCCTTCGCGTTGCCGGTCAACGGCACGGTCACCGTAGGGCGCGGAGAAGATGCCGAGCTGCGGCTCGACGACACGGCGGCCTCGCGCAAGCACGCGAAGTTGATCGTCGAGTCGGGCGCGGTGCGCCTGCAGGATCTCGGCAGCGCCAACGGGACCACCGTGCGCGGCCGCAAGCTCGCCGCCAACGAAGAGGTCGAGCTGTCGGAAGGTGACGCCATCGAGCTCGGCACCAGCCTCGGGGTGCTGCAGGTCGACGAACTCTCGGTGAACTCGCGCCCGTGGAACCTGCACACCCACCAGCGCTTTCTCGAGCTCGCCGCGCAGACGAAGCCTCCGTTCGCCGTGCTGCGCATGCAGGTCATCGCGCCGCCGGGCATCGCGCAGGAAGTGCTCTCGGCCGAACTCTCGCCGCACGATCTCGTGGCCTCGTTCGGCCCCGGCCAGTTCGAGATCCTCGCGCCGGGTCGCTCGCCTGACTCGGCTCGGCAGTTGATGGAGAAGCTCTCGTCGAAGCTGGTCGGCCGGGGTGCGCGCGTGCGGGCGGGCGTGGCGACGGCTCCGCAAGACGGCACCGATCCCGATCTGCTGGTCGCCGCCTGTGCGCGCCCTGCGAGTGCTCCGGCGCCGGGCTTCGTGGTGCGCGACGACGCGATGGCCGCGCTGTACCGCCTCGTCGATCGCATCGCGCCCTCAGGCATCAGCGTGCTGCTGCTCGGCGAGACGGGCGTCGGCAAAGAAGTGCTCGCACAGGAACTGCATCGGCGCAGCAAGCGCGCGAGCGGGCCGTTCTTGCGGCTCAACTGCGCGGCGCTCACCGAGTCGCTGCTCGAGAGCGAACTCTTCGGTCACGAGAAGGGCTCGTTCACCGGCGCGATCAAGCAGAAGGAAGGTCTGCTCGAATCGGCGCAGGGCGGCACCGTGTTCCTCGACGAGGTGGGTGAGATGCCTGCGTCGATTCAGGCCAAGCTTCTGCGCGTGCTCGAGGAGCGCAAGGTGATGCGCGTCGGTTCGACCACGCCGTTGCCGATCGACGTGCGCTTCTTGTTCGCCACCAACCGTGATCTCGAGGCCGAGGTCGCGCGCGGCGCGTTCCGGTCCGATCTGTACTTCCGGGTGAATGGGGTCACGTTGGTGATCCCCCCGCTCAGGGAGCGCGCCACTGAGATCGAGCCGCTCGCCCGACAGTTCCTCGCCGAGGCTGCGAAGCGCGAGACGCGCGCGGTGCCTGAACTCACGGCCGACGCGATCGCGACGCTGCAGGCCTGGCCCTGGCCGGGCAACATTCGCGAACTCAAGAACGTCATCGATCGCGCGATCTTGATGGCCGGGGAAGGTCGCCTCAACGCCGAGGCGCTGGGGCTCGGCGTGAGCGTGAGCGCGACGGCGAAGAACGTGGCGTCTGCGACCAACCTGAAAGACGAGCGAGAGGCCGCCGAGCGTCGCGCGGTGCTGGAGGCCCTCGAGAAGACCGGAGGCAACCAGACGAAGGCGGCCGAGCTGCTCGGCGTCAGTCGCCGCACGCTCGTCACCCGCCTGCAGCAGTACGGCATGACGAAGCCGCGCAGCAAACCCGGAGGCTGAGTGGATCGCTTCGCCGGAACGCCGCGCTACGAGATCGTTCGGCAGCTCGGGGCCGGCGGCATGGGCGTCGTCTACGAGGCGATCGATCGCGAGCGGGAAGGGCGGCGCGTCGCGCTCAAGGTGCTGCAGCGCCATGACGCGGAGGGCCTCGTTCGACTCAAGCGAGAGTTCCGCGCGCTGGCTGACGTGCGCCATCCGAACCTCGTCTCGCTCTACGAGCTCAGCGCCGGGGGTGACACGTGGTTCTTCACGCTCGAGCTGGTCGACGGCGTGGAATTTCTCGAGTGGGCGCGACCGGGCGCGCGCGCGCTGGCCGATGCACCGACGGGTCAACTCGACGTGACGATGCGATCCGATCAGGCCGCGCTGGGAGCTGATCTCGATCGGGTGCGCAGCGGCTTTCGACAGCTCATCGACGGCGTCGCGTTTCTGCACCAGCAGGGCCGGCTGCACCGCGATCTGAAGCCCTCGAACGTGCTGGTGACGCGCGAGGGGCGGGTGGTCATTCTCGACTTCGGGCTCGTGCTCGAGCTCGACGGCGTGCAGAGCCTGTCTGAGGCGCGAGGCAGTTCCATCGTCGGTACCGCCGCTTACATGGCGCCCGAGCAGGCGGGCTCTGGCGTCGTCGGCCCCTCAGCCGATTGGTACGCGCTTGGGGTGATGCTGTTTCAGGCGCTCACCGGGCGGCTGCCCTTCGACGGGGTCGCGGTGCAGGTGCTCCTCGAGAAGCAGCGCAGGCCCGCACCGAGCCCGCGCGAGCTCGTGGCGTCCGTACCGCCTGAACTCGATGCGCTCTGCGCACAGCTGCTCAAGCGCGAACCTGCCGAGCGACCGGGGCCTGTCGAACTCCGCGCGGTGTTTGGTGGCGACGCGCGCGCTGAAGTGCCGGCGAAGATCGAGAGCGCCTTCATCGGCCGGCAAGGCGAGCTCGCCGCGCTGCGGACTGCGTTGGAAGAGAGTCGCCGGGGCGAACCGCGCGCGTTGCAGCTCGTCGGGGCCTCGGGCATCGGCAAGTCGGCGCTGATTCGAGAGTTCGTCACGCACCTCGACGCCGCCGTGGTGTTGCAGGGCCGCTGCTACGAGCGGGAGTCGGTGCCCTTCAAGGCTCTCGACAGCGTGATGGACGCGCTGGCCCGGCACCTCTCGGAGCTGTCTGCCGACAAGGTCGACGCCGTGCTCCCGCGCGACGCAGCGGCGTTGACGCGCATGTTCCCGGTGCTGGGGCGGGTGACGGCGTTTCGCCACGCGCCCGTCCGGGAAGTGAAGGAGGTCGCGGAGCTGCGCCGTCGCGGCGTGCAGGCGCTGCGCGAGACGCTGGCGCGCATGGCCGATCGCAGCCCGGTGGTGATCGTCATCGACGACGCGCAGTGGGGCGACGCCGACAGCACGGTGGTGCTCGACGAGATCCTGAGGCCTCCTGATGCGCCGGCGGTGTTGTTGTTGATCGTCGCGCGAGCCGGCGCCAACCCGCTCGAGGGGTTGCGGCTCACCGCGAAGCGCGTCGAGCTCGCCGGGCTGACCACCGCCGAGTCCGAGGAGCTGGTTCGCCGAACGACCCCTGACGCGGCCCGTGTCGCCGAGATCGCGCGCGAAGCAGCCGGCAACCCGTTCCTCGTGCAGCAGCTCGCGGCGTCGAAGGGCGAAGTGAAGCTCGAGAACGTGCTCCTCTCGCGCATCGAGGCGCTGTCGAAGGTAGAGCGGGCGCTGCTCGAGGTGATCGCGCTGGCGGCCTCGCCGATTCAAGTTCGCGCGGCGGCGAACGCGGCGCAGTTGCCGGCTGGTGACGTCGATACGCTCACGTCTCTCAAGTCGGCGCGCCTGGTTCGCGGCCTGCACGATGAGCGCATCGAGGCGTGGCACGATCGCATTCGCGAGACGGTCGTTCGCTCGATCGACGGTGAACGCGCGAAGGTGTTGCACGCGCGGCTCGCCGATGCCGTCTCGTCGTCAGCGGAGATCGAGGTCGTCGCCTGGCACCTGAGCGCTGCAGGCCTGCTCGAACGCGCGGCGACGGCGACCGTCTCGGCGGCCCGGCAGGCGGTGGCGCAGTTGGCGTTCGAACGGGCAGGGGTGTTGTTCGAGCGCGCCCTGGAGTTGTTGCCCATCGACGATCGACGTCGCCGCGAGCTGCGCGTCGAGGTCGCCGAGGTGTGGGCCAGCGCCGGGCGGGGCTCGACCTCAGCGCGCTCGTACGAGCTGGCGGCGAGCGAGCCCGGTGATTCGCCGGTCACCACGCTCGAGATGCGCCGCCGCGCAGCGGAGCAGTTGCTCCGCACCGGCCACATCGACGCGGGGCTGACGGCGGTGAACCAGGTGCTCGACGCGATGGGCATGTCGCTGGCGAAGACGCCGCGGAGGGCCTTGATGGCGTTGGCGCTGCGGCGGGTGCACATCTGGCTGCGCGGGAGATCGTTCGTCGAGACGCCTGAGGTGAAGGTGCCGCCGGCGCTGCTCCAGCGCATCGACGCGTGCTGGTCGGTGTCGATGGGCTTGTCGATGGTCGACACCATTCGGGGCGCGAGCTTTCAGGCGCGGCAGCTGTTGCTGGCGCTCGATGCGGGTGAGCCCGTTCGCGTGACGCGCGCGCTGGCGGCCGAGGCGGCCTTCGTGGCGACGGGCGGCGTGCGCGCCGAGAAGCAGGCGAAGCGCCTCGTGGCCGAGGCGCGCGCGCTCGCCGAGAGCTTGAGCGATGGCTCGCTCGTGGGGCTCGTCGACTTCTGTGACGGGCTGACGCACTTCCTCGTGGGGCGGTGGCGCGACGCCGCGCAGTTCACCTCACAGGCCGAGCGGCGCTTTGCCGAGGTCGGCTCGATGTTGAGCTGGGAAGCGGCGAACTCGCGGTTGTTCACCGTGTGGTCCCTCTTCTATCTGGGTGACGTCGCAGGCCTCTCGGTGCGCATTCCGGCGCTGACCCGCGAGGCCGAGGCGCGCGGTGACAAGTACGCGGTGACGAGCTTGCGGTGCGGGCTGGCGAACGTGGCGTTGTTGGCGGCGGATGACGCGAAGGGCGCGCGCGAGGCGGTGGCCAGCGCCATCGCGGACTGGTCGACGCGCAGCTTCCACTTTCAGCACTACTGGGCGGCGCTGTCGGAGACGATGATCGATCTCTACACGGGCGAGTTGTCGCACGCGCTCGATCGCATGAATCGGTGCATGGCGTCGCTGCGCGATTCGCAGTTGCTGCGCGTGCAGAACGTTCGCGTCGAGGCTCATTCGCTGCTCGCGCGGGTGTTGTTGGCGCTCGGGCGCAATGACGAGGCGCTTACGCAGGCGAGGCTGCTCGAGCGTGAAGGCGTGGCGTGGGCCGACGCGCTGGCGTTGATGATTCGCGGTGGCGCGGGGGACGCAGAGGCCCTTCGCTCAGCGATCGACGCGTTCGAACGCTGCGAGATGTCCCTGTTCAGCGCGGCCACGCGGCTGCGGCTGGGCGAACGACAGGGGGCCGCGCTGGGTGCGGCGAACACCCGCGCCGCCAACGCGTGGATGGAGGCGCAGGGCGTTCGTTCCCCGGAGCGGATGGCTCGGCTCTTTTTGTCCCGGTAGGCGGGGAGCGGGTTACTTCGGCGGGATCAGGTCGATCGACAGCGCGCCGAGATCCTTCTGCGCGTGACCCTGGCCAATCAGCGCGTCCATGCGCTTGCCGAGCCCGGGCAGCGTCGCGAGCGGCCACTTCCCGGCGGTCTCTTCCATCAGGCGCACGTCCTTGCGCGCCATCGAGAGCTCGAAGCTGGCCGAGTAGTCCCCCGCGAGCATCTTCGCCCCGCGCATGTTCACGATGTTGGCCAGCGGGAAGCTGCCGATGAAGCCCATCACGTCTTTGGGCTCGAGCCCGCCGCCCTTCGCGACCGCGAGCCCATCGGACAACACCGCGCACACGCCGATGATGAGCGAGTTCCCCACCAGCTTGAGCGTCGCAGGTTTCGTGACGTCCTCGCCCAGCTGCACCAACTCCCCGGTCATGCGCTTGAGCTCGGGCACCAGCCGTTCCTGCAACGCCATCGGCCCCGCGCAGAGCATGCGACCGGTGCTCTCAGCCGCGTTGGTGGGCCCCATGAACACCGGGCACGCGAGGAAGCCGCGGTTCTTCGCCGCGAGCCGATCGGCACGCGCCTTCGCGCCGACCGGAGTCGCCGTGGTGTGATCCACGATCGGCCCCGTGAAGGCTTCGGCCTCGAGCACCGCGTCGAGCGCGCCATCAACCGCTGCGTCGTCTGACAGACAGAGGTGCACCCGCTCCGCGCCGGTGACGGCCTCCGCGATGCTGGAGGCGACCTTCGCGCCGAGCGGTTCGAGCGCCTTCGCTTTGGCGGTGGTGCGATTCCATACGCGAACGGTGTCGCCGCGCTTGAGTGCTGCCTTCACGAAGCCCGAACCCAGAAGCCCCGTTCCCAGCCATGCGATGGTTGCCATGGGTGAGGGCATGACGCTCAAGGGCCCCCAATGCAACGAGTTCAGGACGGCTCGAGGCCGTAACCGCTCTCTCCGTGCACGTGGAAATCGAGCCCGTCGTTCTCGACGTGCGCTGCGGTGCGAAGGCCCCAGATGGCGTTGATGATCTTCCCGATCACCCACGTGCCGACGCCCGCGAAGACGATGGTCACGCCCACGCCGACGGCCTGCTTGCCGAACTGGCTCAACCCGCCCGCGACGGGAATGAAGCAGAGCACCCCCGTCATCAACGCGCCGACGATGCCGCCCACCCCGTGCACACCGAAGGCATCGAGCGAGTCGTCGTACTTGAGGCGATTCTTGAGACGCACCGCGAAGTAGCAGACGACCGCGGAGAGCGCCCCGAGCAGCAGCGCCGAGCCCGGCCGAATGTGACCCGCCGCCGGAGTGACCGCGACGAGCCCGGCGACGATGCCCGACGCAAAGCCCAGCGACGTCACCTTCCCGTGGTGCCACTTCTCGAGCAGCATCCAGACGAGACCGGCCGCAGCCGCTGCGGCCTGCGTGGTGGTGAACGCGAGGCCGGCGATGGGGCCCGCGACGGGTGACTCGACCGCGACCGCACTCCCGGCGTTGAAGCCGAACCAGCCGAACCAGAGCAGGCCCGCGCCGGTGAGCGTGAGCACGAGGTTGTTGGGCACCAGCGGAGCCCCGGCGATGACGTCTTTGCGCGGCCCGATCATCAACGAGAGCACCAGCGCCGACACGCCCGCGGCGATGTGCACGACGGTGCCGCCAGCGAAGTCGAGCACGCCGTACTTGAAGAGCCACCCGTCGGAAGACCACACCCAGTGCGCGAGCGGGGCGTAGATGAGGGTGCTCCAGAGCACGCAGAACACGAGGTACGAACGGAAGCGCATGCGTTCGGCGACGGCGCCGCTGATCAAGGCGGGCGTGATGATCGCGAACTTCCCCTGGAACATGACGAACACCAGCTCGGGGATGTGCTTGTCGGCGAACATGCGCGTGGGCTCCATGCCCTGCAGCGCCACGAGGTCCCAGTCCCAGCCGATCACGCCGTGCACCGACTTGCCGAACGCCAGCGCGTAACCGGCGACCACCCACTGCACGCCGATCACCGCCATCGCGACGAACGTCATCATCATGGTGCTGACGACGTTCTTCTTGCGGACCATGCCCCCGTAAAAGAGGGCGAGGCCGGGGATCATCAAGAGCACCAGGGCCGAACTGGCCAACATCCACGCGGTGGAACCGGCGTCAATCGAGTTGGCTGCGTCAGTCATACCAGCCATTGTTATCGAACCAGCAAGGCCAAAGCTTCATCAAATTAGGCTTGGGCCGTCTCCCTTAAGTCTTGTTGTCGGTCTTTGTGAGGCTGCCGAGCGTGGCCAGAAGCAGCGGTGGGTCGATGGGTTTGGTGAGAAAAGAGCTGAAGCCCGCGCGCTGACAGGCCTCTCGCTCGGCGACCGACGCGCTGGCCGTCAAGGCGATGAACGGAACGGACGAGCCCGCGCGACGCGCCTGCTCGAGGGCCTGGAATCCATCGAGCACTGGCATCTGGAGATCCATCAAGACGGCGTCGAAGCGCTGCTGCGCGAGCGCCACCAGGGCCTCTGCGCCATTGCGGGTCAGCTCGACCTCGAAGCCGGCTTTCGCGACGATTCGAGACGCGACCTTGAGGTTGATCTCGTTGTCGTCGCACAACAGCAGCCGCCCGCGGCGCTCGGTGGTGGCGCTGAGGGCAAGGGCCGACGGGGGCAAGGCGGCTGGGGCGTGCGGTGCCGCGAGGGTGACCTCGAACCAGAAGGTGGATCCGCCGCCCTCAGCGCTCCCGACGTGCAGCTCCCCCTGCATCAGCGCCACGAGTCGCTTGGAGATCGCGAGGCCGAGCCCGGTGCCCCCGAAGCGCCGCGAGGTGGACGCGTCGGCCTGCACGAAGGGCTGAAAGAGCCGGCTCTGTTGTGCGGCCGTCATTCCGATGCCGGTGTCTTTCACCTCGAAGCGCAGGCGCAGCGGCGTGTCCGGGGCGCTCATCGTGACCCGGCACGTCACCTCCCCGTGATCGGTGAACTTGAGGGCGTTGCTGAGCAGGTTGACCAGCACCTGGCGCAGCCGAAACCAGTCGCCGCGAACACGCTCAGGAACGCCGGGTTCGACCTCGACCCTCAAGGTGAGCTGTTTTTCCTTCGCGCGCAGCTCGAACAACGAGCGCAAGCGGGCGATCTCTTCGTGCAACGCGAAGTCGACCTCCTCGAGTTCAAGGTGGCCGGCGTCAATCTTCGACAGGTCGAGCACTCCGTTGATCAGCCCGAGGAGGATCTGGGCCGAGTCGCGGCTTCCGTTCGCCAGCTCGCGCTGCTCTGCGGTGAGCGGGCTTTCGAGGAGCAGCCCGGTGAGGCCGATGACGCCATTGAGCGGCGTGCGCAGCTCGTGGCTCATCACCGCCACGAATTCGCGGCGCGCCCCGGCCGCCGCCAGCGCTGCGTCGCGTGCCCCGCGGAGATCTTCGAGGAGACTGCCCTGCTCGAGCGTGAGGCGAATCGAGCGCTCGACCTCGTCGTGCACCGTTCGAGCGGCGCGAAGGAGAATCGGGAACAGCGAGAGCGTCGAGATGGACAAGACGACGTGCGCGATCGAGTCCGCGGTCCAGACGAGGCAGGCGACCACGCAGCAGATGATGGGCAGGGCGAAGCCGATGAAGGCCACGGGAATCGCCGAGAGGATTGACGCTGCTCCCGCGAGGAGGCCGGAGAGCAGCAACCCCAGGAGCAGCCGATCAGTCGGATCGCCGAGGTTCCAGAGGTACGCGATGCCGGGGACCCAGGCCAGGCCGCCGCAGACCGCACCTGCGATCGCGATGCGCCTCCAGCGCAGTGCTTGAGCGTGCTCGACCGGCTCGCGAAGCCGATGAAAGCGCAACACGAAGACCGACCGCAGGCCATAGACGGTGACGAGGAGCGACAACCAGAGCCACGCGCCCGACGCCTGCCGTGCGGCTGTGTTGCCCAAAACCACCAGCAGGCCCACCGCGATGTTCGCCAGGTTGGTGCCGATGGCGCCGCGGTACATCACGCGGTTGGTGCGGTCGATGACGGCCGTCTCGAACTGCGTGGTGAGCTGCGCTCTCATGACCCTCCTTGATGAGGCTCGACCCACCGACGCAGGCCTCACCCGAGAGCATGGGGCATTTCGGTCGCGGGCGACAGAACGTCTGAGGCTTCAGTCGCACTGCACCGGTGATCGTCGACGGCGACGCGAAAGCGCAGCCATACCCAACACGGTCAACATCGCGGAGGAAAGTGGGAATTCGGTCGAGCATCCGCAACCTGTCGGCTCTGTCATTCCGCCCCCACTGGCCCCGCCTCCGGCCTGAGCAGCGCCACCTCCCGTCGGAGCGCCGCCGCCGCCCGTTGCAGAGCCCCCATCGACCCCTTGCGGGACGAAGCCTCCGTCGGTGAGTCCGAAGAACTCGGCCGCGAAGCGCGAGGAACACAGGTTGACGTCGAGAATGAACGCGCCGGCCGTGCCGCAGACCGGAGGATCGACGGGAGTGCCGTGGTTCATGCCGCTGACGCTCCACGACTCGACCAGCACCACGCTGCTGCCGTTCTGAAACGTGCGTCGAGTGGCTGCGCCGATCGTCACCGTCGACTCCGCCGTCGCGTCGATGCCGTTCACGTCGGTCCATTGATCGACCTCCTCCGTGAGGTTCGCGGGCACCACCGTCGTGTCGCTCGAGCCGTGCCACAGCTGCACGCGCGGCGGGGCATTCGAGCCGCTGACCGCCCGCACCAGCGAGCCCCACTGCGTCGGCGTCTGGTTCGGTGGGCCGCTCATGCAGGAAAACGCCTCGAGCTGCGTCGTGGCACACGCGAAGGGAAGACCGGCGATCACCGAGCCGCGGGTGAAGACATCGGGCGCAACGGCGAGCAACACGTTCGACATGGCTGCGCCGGCGGAGAGCCCGGTCACGTACACCCGCTGCGCGTTGACGCCTTTCGTCGACACGAGGTGACTCACCATTTGCAGAATTGAGGTCACCTCGGAGCCGGTGCGCGACTGCTGCGCCGCCGTGAACCAGTTGAAGCACGAGTTGTTCGCGGTGGTCTGCGGGTACGCGACGAGGAAGCCGTTCTGATCGGCCAGCTCGTTCCATCCCGTCGCGGAGTAGGCGCTCGCGCTCTGCGTACACCCGTGCAGCGCGACGACCAACGGCGCTCCCGTCGGCAGCCCTGCAGGCTCGTGAAGGAAGAGCGAGAGCCCGCCGGGGTTGCTGCCGAATGAGGTCACCTGGGTGAGTTCATCGGTCCGCGACGCGAGGTCGAGCGAGTCAGGGCCACACGATGCGAACAGGAGGAACGAGAGGCGGAGCGCGAACTTCATGGACGCTGCATGCCACGACCTGAAGCGGAGGAGGATCAAGTCGGTCACGTCTTCGCGGCGTCTCTCACTTTTCGAGAAGCTTCAGCCACGTCTTTCCGTGCTGTTCCTTCTTCGCGAGGCGCTCGGCGCGACGGCTGTTCGCCTCTTCAGCGGCGACCCGTTCGATCCCGGTCTCACAGAGCAGCGGCGGCACGGGCAGCTTCTTCCCGTCCTGATCGAGCGCGACGAAGGTGAGCAGGGCGGTGGTGGTGAGCTGACGGACACCGGTGAGGGGGTTCTCGGCGTGCACGGTGACGCCGATCTCCATCGACGACTTGAACGCAGCGACGACGCGCGCCCGCAGGATCACCTGAAACCCGATCTTGATCGGCGCGTGAAAGTGCAGATCGTCCATCGACGCGGTCACGACCTGCTGTCGCGCATGCCGCTGCGCGCTCACTGCTGCGCAAATGTCGATCCACCCCATGACCGAGCCACCGAAGGCAGCCCCCAACGCGTTCGCGTCGCCGGGAAGGAGGAGCTGCGTCATCTCAACGACCGAATCGGACCCTCTGCGCGGTTCGAGCGACATGGGCGCCCCTTACGACGCCGGTCCGCTCAGGCATAGAGTGACGAGACGTGCTCGGCGCCCTGCTCGTCTCGTGCAGCCTGGTGTCCCTCACGCAGTCCCCCAGGCGCAAGCTGCCGAAGCCCGCAGCGAAGACCGGGGTGCAAGCGCCGCCCCCCCCAGCCAGCTGCTGGTGCCTTCCCGCCTGGAGATCGAGGGCTCGTGAGTGAAGGGCCAGCTCAACAGCTCGGGTTCGGTGATGCTCACGGAGCGGAAGGCGCTGCCCCTCCGCTCCATGATCGTGAAGCCCGACAATTTCCGCGCCGAGATCACCGACTCGCTTTGAGGGTGATCACGCTCGCGCCGGCGCTCACCGCCTCTCGCGTCACCTGGAGCCGCCGGTTGGGATCTTCGCAGAGCATCACCCGCTGACCGGGCTCGGCCTGGAAGAAATAGAGCGACTGCGGCGTGGCGAAGCTCGATGGAAGTCCCAGCTGGGCCGGCAGCACGAGGCGCTCGACCTCGACCTCCATCACCACCGGCGGCTCGCGCAGATGCTGGTGCACGCGAACCCAGACGCGGTTCACGTCGGTGGCACCCCACGAGAAGCTCAGTTGGTCGCCGCGAACGCGCTGCTCGTTGACCAGGTTCATGCCCCACGAGGTCACGTCGACCTTCGCGCCGCGGAGTGATTCCTTGAACTTCACCGTCACCGCCTGGGCGCCAGCTGGCAGGTCGAGCTCGAACTCGGTGCTGCCGCCGATCGCCTGACCCGCGCGGTAGAGCCCCGTTTCGCGGTCGACGATCTTCACGCGCTCGCCGCTGCGAAACTGCGGCACGTCGTCGAACGCCGCGAGCCGCGAGGTGGGGCTCGTCAGCTCGATGCGCTTCCAGCCGGCGGTCGCTTCCTTCACCTCGAAGCACGGGCCAGCTGCCAGCACTCCCAGCAGGACGAGCGCGTTCACGCCTGCACCTGCGGCGCCTTGCGGGTCAGCAACTGGCCGGCGACGAGCGTGAGCACGCCGGCGAGGCCGTACGACGCGATGCGGAGCACGCCCTCGAGCTGCACCGTGTCGTACATGAGCAGCTTGCCGAGCGCGGCGGCGGTCAACACGAGGCCGGTCGCCTGGAAGGTGCGGTCCTCGCGCTTCGTGCCGTTCACGACCAGCGCCAGCCCGGGGATCAGCCAACCAATGGTCAGGATCACGCGACGGGCAAGGAAGTTCTCGTCACCGATCTCCGAGGCGTGAAAGAGGTGGAAGTCGCTCGCCATGCTCAAGATGAGGCCCGACCACGCCGCGCCCTGAAACACGAGGGTCCGGTGCAGCCCGCTGCCGCGCGCCCGGTGCAGCCACGCCAGACCGGCGAAGGTCGCGAACACCGCGCTGATCGCCCCGAGCACGATGGGCTCACGCGTCGCCGCGTACCAGCCCGAGCCGATCACCAGCGTGGTGAACGACAGCACCGGCCCGACGATCTCGCGCTTCTTCCGTTCCAGCACGAAGCTGGTGATGGTCGTGACTGCGCTGCCGGCGAGCAGCAGGTAGACCGAGGAGAGCGAGACCTCCTTCCAGATCAAGAGCGCCGTCAGCGCGAGCAACGTCACGCCGACGAACCGCAGGGCCTTCGAAAGATCGAACTTCGCTTCGGTGGTGGTGGTTCCCATGTGCTGCCTCCGTGTTGGTGATGGAGACAGTGTCGCCAGCGCCCGTGAGCACCCGAGGGAGCCCGCGAGGATCATCGAAGGACACCGTGTGGCAACGGTGTGGCTGCGGGGCCGTCAGGGGACGGAAATCGGCAAGCTGCAGGGATCTGGCGTGTTTTGGGACACGTACGAACGGGCGCTGAAGACCCCTCCGTCGAGCTGCCAGAGATTTCGCAGCCCCTGGCCAATCACATGGCTCGGCAGGTAGGTGCTGACCGCGGTACCGGAACAATCGTTTGAGGCGAAGAGATCGAGCCGATCGCGGCCGACGTGCACGCGCACGCGAAGCTGCTCGAACGCGAGAGAGAGCACAGGCGCGGTCGAGGCGTTCGCGTCGAGGCCGTACGGGAGGCCGAGCACGCACGCCGTGTTGCCCACCGTGTCCGTGAGCTGCGCGCTGAACGGGCCCGCCCACGTCGAGTCAGGTTGGTGAATCGTCAGCAGGCATCGACCGTTGGCCTGCGAGCACGCGGCGAGGGGGATTCCGTCACACGCCGGGCCCGACCAGACCTGCAGCTCGTTGAAATCGCCCGTCGCGACGAACCAGGCGCTGGGTTCGGGCGTGGGCCAGGGTGAGCCGAAGTCGAACGTCGCCGACGGGGGGCCGGTCTTGCTGTACACCTTCACCGTTTCGCACATTGAGAGCTGGCCCAGCTCGTCCACCGCGTCGAAGGCGAGGGTGAAGAAGCCGTCTTCGTCGAAGGTGATGGGCACCCCTTCGGTCGCGAACTGTGGGGCGGGCAGGCTGCGCTCGACGGGGGTGCCGCAGTTGGTGCGGTGCAGGTGCACCACGGTGTCAGGCGGTGCATCACCGAAGATGACGAAGTTTCGCGTGGCTGCGTTGGAGTTCGGGCTGACGGCGAGGTTCGAGGGCCGCTCGGGCGCCGCCGGCACGAAGCGGGCGATTTCGAGAGGGTCCGAGCACTCCGAGCGCAGGCCGGTCGGGGAGATCGACTGCACCGTGAAGACGTTCTGGCCGATGATCAGATCGAGTGACACACCCGCACCGAACTCGCTGCGGGTGAGCGTCCGCGTCACGAGAGGGCTCAGCTCGATGAAGTCGACGAAGAAGCTGAAGTCGAGGCGAGCCTTCGTCGCAGGCCGCGCGAGCTGCAGGCCATGAAAGAGCAGGTTGGTGACGTTGGCTTCCCGCTTGAAGTTGAAGAGGAGCTGCCGCACGTCAGGTGGAAACGCGTATGGAAGAAACCTGCCATCGGTCAGCGGGCAGGGCGACAGCGGAAGCTCCGGGCACTCAGCGCCGATCACCGTCGAGGCGAACCCCTCTCGTGGCTGCTGATCGAGCCATGGCGATTCGACCCTGGTCTCGATGGGGATCACGTCGACGCGCCCCAGAGAGTCGATGGGCACGCTGATCCAATCTCGCTTCGCGCGCACGTCACGGCGTTCGCTCGGGCGATCGAGAAGAAAGGTGCCACCCCTCCACGCGACGTGGCCGTCGACCTTCGTTTCGTAGACGGCATCGCCACTCACCCGCGCCCCAACCGGGCCGAGCTCGAGATCGGCGTTGGGAAACCAGAACCGCTTCGTCACCGTTCCTTCGATGGCGCCGGGGGCCTCGACCGAGAAGAAGCGCCGCGCGTTGACGCCGGCCACAGCTTCCTGGCGCAAGAGCTGAAACGCGAACCGACCCTCCTGGTCCGTCACCGTTTCCTTGAGCGCGTCGAAGAACTCACAGCGGCTCTCCGAGGCAAACCGGGCGCGCCCGAGCTTCACGGCGACCTCGACGCGAGGAACTCCCTCGAGATCGACGATCTGCCCCGAGATCACGAACGCGTCTTCCGGTTGCGGACAGGCGCAGAAGAGCAGCCCCAGCAGCGGCAGGAAGGCACGCATCAGTAGCGCCCCTTCACGCCAAGAAACGGGAGGATCACCGGAAGCGAGAAGGGCGCCTTCGTCAAGGTGCGGCCCGCGCCGACCCCGGAGATGCCGTAGGTGTAGGCGTAGATCTCGCTCGTGGCGCTCGCGTTGAGCACGTCGAGAGAGGCCTCGAGGGTGAAGGCATCGAAGGTGAAGGTGCGCGAGAGGCGAGCATCGACGCGCGCGTGGCGGGCAGGCGGGGCTCATCGGTGAGCGACACGGGCACCCACCCCTGCAGCAGCGTGCCGGGCTCGAGACCCGGCCTCTGCGCGCGGCTGCTGACGACGCCGCTCTCGGGGCGCCCGGTGTTCACGTGCACGCCGACACTGAAGTGCAGCTTCCACGGCAACACCACGCCTCCGGTGACGTGGAGCACGTGGGCCTGGTCGAAATCGAAGGGCACCCAGGCTGGGCGAGCCCCGAGCACCTCGCCGCGATCGCCGAAGTCGTAGACGGTCTTCAGCCGTTCACTGCGCTGGAAGGTGGGGGCGACCCACCCGAACCACGTCCCCGTGGGGTGACGACGCACCATGAGCTCGACGCCGTAGCTGCGCCCTGCGGTCGACACGGCGCTCAGGCGCTCCCGATTGTTGAGGAGATCCTCGATCGACGACTCGAGCGGGCGGGTGATCTGGTTCCAGAAGAGGCTGCCGGTGGCTTCGAAGTCGAACGGCAATTCGGCGTCGGCGCCCGCTTCGAACTTGATCGCCTGCTGCAGACCATCGCGCAGCCCGGCGAGATCGGTGACCGGCAGGTTGATCAACACCGTGGGTGCTTGATGCACCAGCGACGCACCGGCGCGCACGCCGAGCCCCGGCAGCACCGTGAAGCGAGCCATCGCCCGCAGCTCAGGCACGACGCGGCTCGCACCCTGCTCGAGGAAATAGCCATCGACGCGCACGCCGAGTTCGCCCGAGAAGCGGCCCGGCTTCCACGCGAGCTGGGTGAAGGCCGAGGCCAGAGAGCCCGTGCTCCGCGGTTCACGAAAGCTGGCGGCGGGACCTGCAGTGGCGCTCGGGTCTCGATCGATCTGAAACGAGGCGAGCTGCCGCTCGAGCTCGACACCCGTCTCGAGGTTGAGTGTCTCCGTCAGCGTTCCATTCCACCTCGCGCGCAGCTGCAGCGAGTCGCGCGTCATCAAGAACTGCCCGTAACGCTGACCATCGCGTTCGCCGAGCAAGCCGAGCTCTTCGGTGCCGAAGAGCAGCCCCGCCTCGAGCGTGCCTCGCCCGATCGACTGCCGATACGCGAGATCGAGCCGATGGAACTTCGATGAGAGCAGGGCGGTGACGGTGCCGGGCCCGCTCTCCTTCGTGCCCGCCTCGTCGACCACGCCCAGCACCAGCGCGCGCATTCGACCGTCGCCGATGCGCCACTCGAAGCGCCCCTGGTAGTCGGCGAAGTTCACGACCGGCGTGGGCACGGCCTGGCCGGGGAAGGGCTGAATGAACGCCTTCGCAGCCGCGGCGGCGATGGGGCCTGCGTAGCTCACGCGCCCGGCGAGCGTGACGTCGAGCGGGAAGCCGGGGATGGGGATCGGCGTGGCGAGGAACGCGCTCGCGTTGAGCACGTCGACCGAGACGTTGAGGCGCAGCCGGTCGGGCACCTTCGTCAGCCGACCGTCGATCGCGCCGCCCAGCAGCCGCCCGTACCGCGCGGGGAGGATCCCCGGAAAGAAGTCGACCCGCTCGATGAAGTCGGGGTGCACGACCGCCGGGCCCGCGAGCAGGTGGTACAGCTGCGGCAGGCGCACGCCGTCGAGGAAGAAGCCCGTCGCTGCGGGCTGCGCGCCGCGAACCACCGGGTACGAGAGCCCCGAGGCGATCGACGCCACGCCTGGCATCGACATCACCACCTTGAAGGGGTCTCCCTGGGTGCCCGCGGTCTCGGTGAGCTCGGTGCGTGACAGCTCGATTCGTGCTCCGCCTTCGTCACGCCGCGCGCGCACCGTGGTCTCCCAGCCGCTCGACGTGCGTTCGAGCCGGTAGGTGACGTTGAGCGTTTCACCAGCCCCAAGGGTCTCGTTCAGCTCGAGCCGCTGGTGTCCGGTCGCGGTGATGGTCAGCGGCGAGACACCCGCGTCGAGCGCCAGCACGAAGCGACCCTCGGCATCGGTCTCGGCCAACACGCCGCCGTCGGTCAGCGAGGTCACCGCGCCTGGCAACGCGTCTCGCGTTCCGCGCGATTCGACGGTGCCCGAGAGCACGCCGCTGAATTAGCAGAGCGTCAGGCGGAAGCTCGCGCCGCGCGTCGATTCGGCCGGCCGGAGCTCGATCCGCCCTCCGTGCGCTTCGGCGATGGCCTGCACGATCGACAGCCCCAGCCCGGTGCCACGCGGCTGACCTTCGGGGCGCTGCGTGAAGAAGCGCGTGAAGATCTTGTCGCGGTTGCCTGCCGACACGCCCGGCCCGAAGTCGATCACGTCGGTGTGCACCTGCTCGCGCTCTCGCCGCACCTCGAGGCGTACGACCTTCTTCGTTGCGGGCTGCACGAGCGCGTTGTCGAGCAGGTTGCGCAGCGCGGCGCCCCAGCCCTCCGGGTCGATCCGCACGGTGCCCACGTCGGGTGCGACGTCGAGCTCGAAGACCCAACCCTGGAAGCGCGGGTTCGAGCGGTAGCTCTCGAGCAGCGCCTCGAGCCAGCCGCGGTAGTCGAGCGTTTCCCGCTGGGCCTGGCGTACGCGCGCTGCCGTCTTCACCTCGTCGAGCAGCGCTTCGGTGCTGTGCTGCAGCCGGCTGACCGCCTCGGCGATCAACCGCGTCCACTGGGCGCGCTTCTCGGGCGTCAGATCCTTCGCTTCGGCGAGGCGCTCACTGGCGGCCGCGATGGTGGCGAGCGGGTTCTTGAACTCGTGCGTGAGCTCGCCCGCGAGGGACACGCTGTCTTTCCACTTCGCGTCGAGCGAGGTGACCAGCTCGTTGAACGATCTCGCGAGATCGCCCAGCTCATCGGCGCGACCGAGCAGCTCGCGATCGGCGATGGGCTTCACCGGGAAGAGCTTCGCCCGCTCGGACAACGTCTCGATGGGCCGCACCAGCGCGCGCGCCAGAATGACCCCCGCGACGATGGCGACCAGCCCCTGAAAGAAGATCAGCCGCGCGAGCTCGCTTCGCACCAGCACGAGCTGCCGAATGCCCCGGCGGAGGATGGTGTCGACCACCAGCACCCGGTCTTCCCCGAAGGCACGAGGAACGCGCACCACGAGCGCCCGGCCTCCGTCGATCTCCAGGGTGGTGGGCTCGGGTGGAAAGCCCGTGAGCGAAGGTGCGTCGAAGGTGAGCCGCCTCGAGTCACCGGGGAGAATGGCGTCGAACCCCCGGGCCACCGGCGACATCGCCTGCGCCTGGTCCTCAGTGTGGCTGTCCCACACCACGGTCCCTTGTTTCACGTCGAAGAGGCGCAGCCATACGCCTTCCTTCGCGGCGACCAGCGGCCAGCGAGCGGGGTCGTCGATGCGCGAGATCTCCCCGGCGATGTGCTCGAGGCGCTCTTGCTGCGCCGCGATGACCCAGCGCTCGTACAACAGCGCGAAGCCCAGCAGCAGAAACGGAGTGCCGACGATCAACAGCACCACCGCGAGAATGGTGCGGCGAACGTTCATGCGCTCACTTTCGCAGCCGGTAGCCGACGCCGATCATCGTCTCGATCGCGTCGAAGGTCTCGTCGATCGCCGAACACTTCTGCCGAATGCGCTTGATGAAGGTGTCGATGGTGCGCTCGGTGATCACGGTGTCTTCACCCCGCGCAGCGTCGATCAGCCGATCGCGGCTCAGCACGACGCCAGGCTGTCGCGCGAGCGCAAGCAGAACCCGAAATTCCGAGGCGGTGAGGGTGACGCTCTGCTTCTTCCACTGCACCTCGAAGCGGCCCTCGTCGATCTCGAGCGCTCCGACCGTCACGCTCACACTCGCACTGGCCGCCGGGGCCGCGCTGCGACGGAGCACCGCGCGAATGCGGGCGATCAGTTCCCGGGTGTTGAAGGGCTTGGCCACGAAGTCATCGGCGCCGAGCTCGAGCCCGGTGATGCGATCGACGTCGTCGGCGCGCGAGGTGAGGAAGATCACCGGCACCTGGCTCGTCTCGCGCAGCTTGCGGCACACTGAGAGCCCGTCGAGCTCGGGCATCATCACGTCAAGCACCACGAGCTCGAAGCCTCCGGCCTTCGCGGCGGCGAGCCCCTTCTTGCCGTCGTGCGCGAGTGCGATCGCGAAGCCGTCTTCCTCGAGCGCGTCTTTGAGGATCGAGACCAGCGCGACGTCGTCGTCGACGAGCAGCAGGCGAGGGCGGCTCATGCGTTCACCAGTTCGCGGGGCGCTTCGCGACGATCCAGTCCACCGTGTCTTTCAAGGTCTCCTCGAAGGGCCTCGACGACCACCCCAGCTCAGTCTTCGCGCGCGCCGGGTTGAAACGCACCGTGGGATCTTCGTATTCCTCGACCATGTCGGCCGTGGTCTGCCGCGGCACGCCCTTCGTCTTGTGCATGAACCAGTCGAAGAAGCTCAATGACCAGTTCAGGAACGTCGGCACCTCGCCGGTCGGCGGCTTCGCGGCGGGGAAGAGCGCCTTCATGCGTCGCCCGAGCTCGATCATCGGCACCGCCTCGCCGGAGACCAGGTAGCGCCCCTTCGCCGCAGCGTTCTCTGCTGCGAGCAGGTGTGCACGCGCCACGTCTCGGTTGTCGACGTAGGACGTGGTGAACTTCGGCGCGAGCGGCATCGTGCCCTCGTACATGTTGGCCAACACCAGCGTCAGCGGCGTGTGACGCGCGAAGCCGGGCCCCAGAATGCCCGTGGGGTTGATGCAGACGAGGTCCTGCCCCAGTTCCGCAGCGAGCTCCCACGCACGGCGTTCGGCGAGCGTCTTGGCGCGCGCGTAGTGGTTGACGGCGCCGTCGTTCCAATCGCGCTCGTCGAGTGGGCGATCGCCTTTGCTCTTGTTGCCGATCGCGACGTTCGACGAGGTCAGCACGACGCGGCGCACGCCGGCCTTCTTCGCGGCGCGCAGCGCGTTCTCGGCCCCCTTCACCGCGGGGTCGATGAGATCTTTCTGCGGGTCGGTCACCACGAAACGGAACACCGCCGCGAGGTGGAAGACGATCTCCATGCCCTCGCACGCGCGCACCATCGCAGCCGCGTCCATCACGTCGGCCTCGACGACCTCCACGCCCAGAGTGCGCAGGGGACCCGACTTCACAGGGTCACTCGCGCCGCGAATCGACGCGCGCACCTGGTGGCCTGACGAGACGAGCAACTCCGTGAGCGCGGTGCCGAGGTGGCCATTGGCGCCGGTGACGAGTGCCTTCATGCGTGCGAGCTCCTACTTCGCGAGGAAATCGCTGACTCGATCGAGGAAATCCGCCCGGCCCTTGCCGTTGCGGATGTCGAGCGAGGTGACGTCGATGGTCAACACGTCGACCCCGTACTTGCCCTGCAGCACCATGGGGAAGGTCGCGTAGTAGCCGTTCAACCCGCGCAAGAAGGCCGACTGAATGCCTTTCTCCTCTTCACGGCCACGCGTCTTGATGCGCTGGAGCAGCACGTCGACCTTCGGCACGTCGAAGCAGATCACCTTCTCGGGCTGCGCGACGTGCTTGGTGAGGCGCTTGAAGTACTCGAAGTACAGCTCGAGCTCGGTGTCGGTCATGTTGCCGAGGCCGTGCAGGTACTTCGCGAAGATCTCCGGGTCTTCGTAGAGCGTGCGATCTTGAATGCAGCTCTTGGGCACCTTGTGGATCAGCTCGTGGTGCTCGACGCGGCGAATGAGAAACTCGAGCTGGAGCGTGAAGCTCCACCGCTTCATGTCGCCGTAGTACGGGCGCAGAAAGCGGTTGTCGATCACCGGCTCGTCGAAGAGCTCGAAGCCGAACTTCTGGCTGACCATCTTCGCGGCGGTGGTCTTTCCCGCCCCGATGTTGCCGGCCATGGCGACGAAGATCTTCTTCGGCGCCTTCTTCGGCTTCCGCATCTCGTCGATGGCCCGCATCGCCCGCGACTCGATCGCGTGCGGCGAGGGAACGGCTTCGAACTTCTTCTTCTTCAGGCTGCCCAATCCAGCACCACCTTCCCGCTCTGGCCGGTGCGCATCACCTCGAACGCCTCCTTGAACTGGGCAGCGGGGTAGCGGTGGGTGATCGCGGCGGACACGTCGAGCCCGCTCTGCAGCATCGCGGTCATCTTGTACCAGGTCTCGAACATCTCCCGGCCGTAGATGCCCTTGAGGATCAGGCCCTTGAAGATGACCTGGTTCCAGTCGATCGCGAGCTCGGACGTCGGGATGCCGAGCAGCGCCACGCGACCGCCGTGGTTCATGGTCTTGAACATCTGCTTGAAGGCCGAGCCGTTGCCGCTCATCTCGAGGCCAACGTCGAAGCCCTCGGCCATGCCGATCTCTTCCATCACCTTGCCGAGATCTTCGTTCGCGACGTTCACGGTGCGCGTCGCGCCGAGCTTCTTGCCCAGCTCGAGGCGGAAGTCGTTCACGTCGGTGAGCACCACGTGCCGCGCGCCCACGTGCCGGCAGATCGCCGCTGCCATCACGCCGATCGGGCCAGCGCCGGTGATCAGCACGTCTTCGCCGACGAGATCGAACGAGAGCGCCGTGTGGACCGCGTTGCCGAGGGGGTCGAAGAAGGCCGCGATCTCGTCAGGCACGCCGACAGGCAGCTTGAAGATGTTGAAGCCGGGGATCGAGACGTACTCCGCGAAGCAGCCGATGCGGTTGACGCCGAGGCCGACCGTGTTGCGGCACAGGTGGCGCTTGCCCGCGCGGCAGTTGCGGCAGTTGCCGCAGGTGATGTGGCCTTCACCGCTCACGCGATCACCGGGCTTGAAGCCGGTCACCTCGCTGCCGACCTCGGCCACCACGCCCATGAACTCGTGGCCGATGTGCATCGGGGTCTTGATGGTGCGCTGGCTCCACTCGTCCCAGTTGTAGATGTGAATGTCGGTGCCGCAGATGCCCGTCTTCTGCACCTTGACCAGCACGTCGTTGGGGCCGACCTGCGGCTTCGGCACGTCCTCCATCCACAGCCCGGGTTCCCGCCGCGACTTGACCAACGCTCTCATGAGATCACTCCAAGGTGCTTTCCGACCTTCACGAAGGCGGCGATCGCGCGGTCGAGATCGTGTCGGGTGTGGGCCGCCGACATCTGGGTGCGAATGCGTGCCTTGCCCTGAGGCACGACGGGGAAGCTGAACCCCACCACGTAGACGCCTTCCTGCAGCATCAGCTCGGCGAACTGGCCCGCAAGCTTCGCGTCGCCCAGCATCACGGGGATGATCGGGTGCCCTTCGCCCGCGAGCGTGAAGCCCGCCTCGGTCATCTTCGCGCGGAAGTAGCTGGCGTTCTCGCGCAGCTGCCGACGCAGGCCGTCACCGCGCTCGAGCAGATCGAGCGCTCGCAGCGTCGCGTGGGCGATGGCCGGCATCACGGTGTTCGAGAAGAGGTACGGGCGCGCGCGCTGACGCAGCAGCTCGATGATCTCCTTGCGGCCGCTCACGTAGCCGCCGCTCGCACCACCGAGCGCCTTGCCGAGCGTGCCAGTCAGAATGTCGATGCGACCCAACACCCCACGCAGCTCGTGGCTGCCGCGGCCCTGCTCGCCGGTGAAGCCGACCGCGTGCGAGTCGTCGACCATCACGATCGCGTCGTGCTTGTCGGCGAGCTCACAGAGCCCCTTCAGGTCGGCGATGACACCATCCATCGAGAAGACGCCGTCGGTGACGACGAGCTTGAAGCGCGAGTCTTTCGCTTCGACGAGGCGCTGCTCGAGCTCGGCGAGGTCGTTGTTCGCGTAGCGAAAGCGCTTCGCCTTGCAGAGCCGCACGCCGTCGATGATCGAGGCGTGGTTGAGCGCGTCACTGATCACCGCGTCTTCTTCGCCCAGCACCACCTCGAACACGCCGCCGTTCGCGTCCCAGCACGAGCTGAAGAGGATCGTGTCTTCGGTGCCGAGGAACTTCGTGAGGCGCGCCTCGAGCTGCTTGTGCACCTCGTGCGTGCCGCAGATGAAGCGCACCGAGGCCATGCCGAAGCCGCTCTTCTCGAGGCCCTCACGCGCGGCAGCGATCAGCTCGGGGCTGTCACCGAGGCCCAGGTAGTTGTTTGCGCAGAGGTTCAAGACTTCATGCGCGCCGACGGTGATGTTGGCTCGCTGCGGAGAGGTGATGATTCGCTCGGCTTTGTAGAGCCCCTGCTCGCGAATGGAATCGATCTGGCCCTGGAGGTGCGCGAGAAACTGCCGGTTCATGGAGCGGCGCGCGTAGCACCAACGTCACCGGCCTCAAAAGGCTTTGCCTTCACGCGGTGCGTCGTGTACCGCGCGCCCCGAAGCAACTCTTCACCTTTCACCAAGGAGCCCTCCGTGGCCATCGAACGCACCCTGTCCATTCTCAAGCCCGACGCGCTGGAGAAGGGCGTCATCGGCAAGATCATCTCCCGCTTCGAGGAGAACGGCCTGACCCCCATCGCGATCCGCCTGCAGCACCTGTCGCAGCGCGAGGCCGAAGGCTTCTACGCGGTGCACAAGGAGCGCCCGTTCTTCAAGGATCTCGTCTCGTTCATGATCTCGGGCCCGGTCGTTCTCATGTGCCTCGAGGGCGAGAACGCGATGCAGAAGAACCGCGACCTGATGGGCGCGACCGACCCCAAGAAGGCGGCTCCGGGCACCATCCGGGCTGACTTCGCCAAGTCGATCGACGCGAACACCGTGCACGGCTCCGACAGCGTCGAGAACGCGAAGAACGAAGTGGCCTACTTCTTCCGCAGCACCGAGCTCTTCTCGTACTCGCACAAGAAGTAAGCGAGTCGGTTCGTCGAGCAGCACCACAGCCGTCTTCCGCTTCGCGCGGGAGGCGGCTGTCGTGTTTCAGGCGACCACGGGCTGACATTGCGGTGAACCTTGCCACTCGGGTACAGGCGTCCCATGTCGTCGCAGCTCGTAGACATCGCCAGCCTGTCGCAAGACGCGCTCGTGGCCTTCGTCACCGAAACCCTCGGTGAAAAACCCTTTCGCGCGAAGCAGCTCTTCCGCTGGTTGCACCAGCGCGGTGCCACCAGCTTCGACGAGATGACCGACCTCTCGAAGGATCTCCGCGCGAAGTTGAAAGACACCGCACGGCTGGTCGCGATCACCAAAGATCTCGAACAGCGCTCCATCGACGGCACCATCAAGTACCGCTTCAAGACCGAAGACGGGAAGCTCATCGAGTCGGTCTACATGCCCTCGCCCGAGCGCAAGACGCTGTGTGTCTCGACGCAGGTCGGCTGCGCGATGGGCTGTCGTTTTTGCGCCACGGCCACCCTCGGCCTCATGCGCAACCTCACCCCCAGCGAGATCGTCGCGCAGGTGCACGCGGTCAACCGGGAGGTGCGCGTCAACGAGAAGCTCGACAAGACCCTGCGCCCGCTTACCAACCTGGTGTTCATGGGCATGGGCGAGCCGCTCCACAACTTCGAGAACCTCAAGACCGCGCTCGGCATTCTGCAGGCCGAAGACGGCCCTAACTTCAGCCACCGCCACATCACCGTCAGCACCGTCGGCCTCGTGAACATGATCGAGCGCTTCGGCGCCGAGACCGAGGTGAAGCTCGCCATCTCGCTCAACGCCAGCAACGACGAGGTGCGCGACGAGATCATGCCCATCAACAAGCGGTGGAAGATCGCCGACCTGATGGAAGCGTGCCGCAAGTTCCCCTTGAAGCAGGGGCGCCGCATCACCTTCGAGTACGTGCTCATGTCGGGCGTCAACGACACCGACGACGACGCGCACCGCCTCGCGAAGCTGCTGCAGGACGTGCCGGCGAAGGTGAATTTGATTCAGTACAACGAGAACCCCGGGCTCGGGTACCACTCGACCGTCGACAACCGCGCCGAGCGCTTCCGCGACCTCCTCGACCGCGCCGGAGTCGCCGCCTTCATCCGCGCCAACCGCGGTCGCGACATCGCGGCCGCCTGCGGTCAGCTCGCAAACACCGAAAACGAAAGAACTTTCACCCCTCTCAAGCCGCTCAAGCGAAGCAACCCGGATCCTTGACATTCCGGGCACTTTGCATGTAAGGGCGGCGTCTCATCTTTCTTCAGAGGTTGCACACATGGCCGTTGTTCTTCGTCTTGCCCGCGCCGGCGCCACCAAGCGCCCCTACTACCACGTCGTTGCCGCTGACTCGCGCAAGCCCCGCGATGGTCGCTTCATCGAGAACATCGGCTCGTACGACCCGAACCACGAGCCTGCGCGGTTCGCGGTAAACGAAGAGCGCTGGGCGCACTGGACGAAGGTCGGCGCGAAGCCCTCCGACACGCTCTCGTGCCTCTACAAGGCCGCAAAGAAGTCCGCCCCCAAGGCGTAATTCGCGCGTGAAACAGCTCGTCGAGTACCTCGCCCGGGCGCTGGTCGATCAGCCTGAGGCAGTCGAGCTCAAGGTGACGCCGCAAGACGGCGCCGTCTTGTATGAACTCAAAGTAGCGCCCGGTGACGTCGGTAAGGTCATCGGTCGAGATGGCCGAACCGTGAATGCGCTTCGCACCGTTCTCCAGCACGCGGCCCAGAAGAAGGGTGAAAAGGCGCGGCTGGAGATCATCGACGATCGTCGCAACGGTTCGATTGTTTCGCCGCCGCACGTGATGGTTCCGGCTCAGCCGTGAGCGCGCCTGCGAGGTCCGAGCTTCTGCTGATCGGCTACATCCCCCGCGCGCATGGCTTGAAGGGCGAGGTCGTCATCAAGACCTTCGACCCGGCTTCAAGCGTGCTCGATGAGGTCGAGCGGCTCGTGGTGGTGACCAAAGAAGGCGATCGCCGCGAGCTGAACATCAACACGCTGGGGCAAGCGCCTGGCGCTGACCTCCTCGTCACCTTCAAGAGCATCACGCACCGCGACAAGGCCGACGTGCTGCGCGGGGGTGAGGTTTTCGTCTACCGCGACGATCTCGAGCAGCCCGAGGAGGGCGAGTTCTTCCACGGCGATCTCGTGGGCCTCGAGGCGGTCACCGCCGACGGCAAGCGGGTGGGCGTCGTCGAAGAGGTGTGGAGCACCGGCCCCGTGCCGAACCTCTGTATCCGCGACGGCAAGGCCGAGTTGCTCATTCCGTTCGCCGACGACTTCGTGACGAAGATCGACGTTGCGGGCGGGAAGATCACCATCGTCCCGCCGGAGTACGAGGAGGCCTGACCGATGTACTCGGCCGAGGTCCTCACGCTCTTCCCGCGGATGATCACCGGCTACGCGTCGGAGTCGATCCTCGGCAAGGCGGCGGAGAAACAGCTGCTCTCCATCACCGCGACCGACATTCGCGACTTCGCGCCAGGCAAGCACCGCAACACCGACGACACGCCGTATGGCGGCGGCGCGGGCATGGTGATGAAGGTCGAGCCTTTGGTGGGCGCGATCGACGAGGCGAAGACCCGGCTGCCGAACGCACCGGTGATTCTGTTGAGCCCCCGCGGGCCCACGTTCTCTCGAGCCAAAGCGCGCGAGCTCGCAGCGAAGGGCAGCGTCATTCTGGTCTGCGGCCGCTACGAGGGCATCGACGAGCGCGCGATGACGAAGATCGACGAAGAGCTGTCGATGGGTGACTTCGTGCTCACCGGTGGTGAGCTCGGGGCGTTGATCGTGATCGACGCCGTGGCCCGCTTGATCCCCGGCGTGCTGGGGAACGCCGAGTCGGCCGTCACCGAGAGTTTCGAAACAGGGCTGCTCGAACACCCCCAGTACACGAAGCCGCGCGAGTGGAACGGTGTCCCGGTGCCTGAGGTGCTGCAGAGCGGAGATCACGCCCGCATCGAGCGCTGGCGTCGCTGGCACGCCCTGCAGCTGACGAAGACCCGCCGACCTGATCTCTTCGCGAAGCTCGAGCCGCTCTCGAAGGCCGACGCGAAGCTCCTCGCGAAGGGCGAAGAAGACCTCTGATCTCCCTCTCCCTGAGGGAGCGGGGAGAGGGGCCTACTCCGGAGGGAACTTCTTCAAGAGCTCCGCGCTGATCGCCTGCGCCTTGATGATCTCCGCGTAGGTCTTCACGGCCGACCGCGGCGTACGCGTCTTGGCGGCATCGGTGCCCACCGCATACAGCCCGAACCTCATCGCCATGCCGTGGTTCCACTCGTAGTTGTCCATCAGCGACCAGTAGAAGAACCCGCGCACGTCAGCGCCGTCTTTCGCCGCGCGTCGCGTCCACTCCAGGTGACGCACGAGCCAGCTCTCGACGCGCTCCTCGCCGGGGGCTCCGTCGGTGCCGGTCTCGGTCACGTACATCGGGAGGGCATAGCGATCGCGTACGTGCAGCTCGATGTCGTAGAGCCCCTTTGAATAGTCCTCCCAGAGTTCGAGGGAGAAAGGGTCGAAGGTGCTGAGCGGAGACAGCGTGGGGAACGACGCCGTGCCCGTGCCCTTCACCGTGATGCGCGTGTAGTAGTTGACGCCCAACCAGTCCATGCGGCCGGCGAGCTGCGGGTCGGGCTCGGCCGAATCGGGAGCCCCGCTCAAGTCTGCGTCGACGAGCCCCTTCGCCACGCCGTCGAGAAACGCCGTGTTGTAGAGATAGAAGACGTTCTCCGCGGCGCGCGTGTCGACGCGGCTGTTCGGGTCTTTCCCCTTCGTCGGGGTCATCGCGTACACGAGCCCGACCGACGCTGCGGTGCCGTCCTTGTCGGCGTCGACCGCGTCGTTGGCCTTCACCGCGTCGTACATGCGCGCGTGGGCCTCGATCATCGCCGTCATCACCGCCTTCGCCTCGGCGAACTTGAGCTGCAACCCCGGCGGGTTGACTCGGTCTTTCGACGGCAGCAGGTACCCCGGCAGCACCACCGCGAACGGCTCGTTTTGCGTCGCCCAGAGATCAATCTCGCCGCCGAACTCCTTCGCGACGAAGCCGGCGTACTTCGCCATCTCGCGCACCGTGCGGTCCCGATCGAGCCAGCCCTTCGCCGGACAGGTGCTCAAGTCCTTGTGGCAGGCGACGCCGTCGTGGATCCAGACCGGCAACGTGTAGTGGTGCAGCGTCACCATCGGTGTGAGCCCGCGCGCCTTCAACGCCGCGAACTGTGCGTGGTACGCCGCCACGTTCTTCGCGTCGGCCGCAGCCGCCAGTGCATCGCCCTCGAGGCCATCGGTCGCGTTGGGGAAGATCCGGCTCCACTCGATCGAGACGCGCAGCGAGTTGAGACCCAGCTCCTTCTTCGCGCGATCGAAGTCCTGCTCGTACAGCTCCCAGAAGCCGGGCGCGTTCGCGAGCGGCTCGAAGGAGATGAGATCCTTCAGGTCTTGCAGTTCGCTCTCGCTGTTGACCCACTGGTACCAGTCGGACCGCGAGTCGACACACTCGCTGGCGGGCAGGGTGGGGCAGCCGGGGTCGATCTGAAACCCGGCCGTCGCCGCTCCGAACAAGAACTTCTCGGGGAACGCCCGCTCACAGCCGCTCAGCACCACCAGGCCTGCCACCAGCGCTCGATGCACCATGGGTCGCACTCTAGCGGCGGAACCACCACGCGAGGCGCGCCAGATCCATCGCGGCTCCCACCATCGCGTCCCCGCTCAATTTCGAGCCCTTGACATCGACCCAGGCCCGCAGGGGCATTTCGACGAAGGCCGAGTGCGGCACCCCCGCCTTGAACAACCGCATCATCAGCTCGACGTCGAACACCCACCGCGTGGTGAAGGGCTCAGACAGCGCCTCCTTCAAGTGCGGAGTTGCCCGCAGCGCCTTCGCCCCACACTGGGTGTCGTAGACGCGCAGGGTGATCGCCAGAGACGCGGCAGACGCGAACACCCGCCCCAGGTAGTGCCGCATCGGCGTGCGCTCGATGTGGCGGCCCAGCAGAGCGACCCGGGACGCCATCGCGAACTGCACCTCGGGCTGATCGAGCAGGGTGAAGAGCCGCAGCATCTCGCTGGCGGGCGTGGCGAGATCGGCGTCGAAGTACCCCACGCGATCGGCACCCTCGCGCATGGCTTCCAACAACCCGGCGCGCACCGCCTCGGCTTTGCCCGCGTTCTTCGCCAGATGCAGCGCCTTCGCCTTGCCGCCGCTGCGGCCGACCACCGAATCGAGCAGCGCTGCCGTGCCGTCTCGCGAGCCGTCGTTGACGAACAAGACGTGGCCACCCGTTCGCGTGAGGGCGAGCACGGCGTCACCATCGAGCCGCTTCTCTTCGTTGTAACAGGGGACGACGGTGACGAACTTCATGGCGTACCCCACAGCGCGGGCAGCGCCCGTCTTCGCAAGACCACGCGCGTTCCGCCAGCAGGCACTTCAACGGTGATCGTCGCCTGTCCTGGCACTCGGGTGCCGTCACCTTCCACCAGCAACAGCGGCGTATCGAACTGCGAGAACACCAGCCGGCACGCAGGTCCCGGCTGCAGCACCACCTCGAGCTTCGTGAAGTGGCCTGGCGTGTCGGGTTGAGTGGACACGAGCCGACAGCCTTGCGACGTCACCCACGGCGTACGCGGCGGTGGTGCTGAGACGTCGCGGGGCAGGTATTCCTGAGCGCTCCAGGGGCCGTCGAGTTCGGTCAGCTTCTGTTCGAACTCGGGAAGCGTGAAGACGCGGTAGCCGATGGTGGTGGCCGAGCGAACGAGCGTGGCGTGCTTCACCGTGACCCAGCCCACGAGCAGCAGCGCCAGCCATCCCCACGCGCCTCGCCCGGCCAGGGCTTGCGAGAACACCCCGAGCAGCAGCACGGCGATCGGGGTCGCCACCGCCAGCAGCCGCCAGGGGAATTGCAGCAGCTCGGCCTTTGGCACGGCCTCGTACACCTGACGCGAGACCTCGAACTGCAGCGCTGAAGCGCCCGTGAGGATCACCACCAGGAAGAACGCCTCGAGCCGACGCGCCACCCGCGCTCCTGACAGCACGCTCGTCACCAGCAACGCGCCAAGCGCCCACCACACCCACCGCGAGAGCTCGACGCTGAAGCCCTGGAACGTCTGGCCCCAGGCAAAGCCGTCATCGGCCACGTAGCGCGACCACGGTACGAACTGGGTCCAGGGCACGTAGATCTTCAGCGTATCGAGGCGAAAGAGCGACCCCACTCGCGCCACTGCGATGAGCCACGGCAGCACGAGCGCCGCCGCAAGGGCTGCCCCCGTGAGGGCGTCGACCCACACGGCCCTCCGCCGACCGCGCAACGTCACCAGCGCGATCGCCGTCGAGACCACCGGCAGCACCGCCACGAAGAGCCCAATCGCCTGGTGCGCGTGCATCGCGGCCGCGAGCGAGAGCCCCCACTGCAGCCACACGCGCTCGCCCTGCAGTTGACGGAAGGCGGCATCGAGCAGCCAGGGCAGCACCATCATCGACGCGAACTCCGCGAAGCTGCCGCGCACCAGCCAGTCGGTGAGCGAGTAGGGCGACCACACGAAGATCGCCGCGAGCAGCATCGCGAGCGTCGGCCCGATGGCCAACTGGCGCGCTGCGCGGAACAGCCCGAACGCCCCCAGCCAGCCGAAGAGCACCAGCGCCACCCGGCAGCCCACGCTCGTGCCGAGCGGCAACGCGAGCCACGCCGCCGTGAAGTTGTAGAGCCGGTGGTAGATGAGCGGCGAGGGCGAGCCGTGGCCGTTGAAGCAGAACGGCGTCCACGTCGGGAAGAGGTCGCCTGCCAGCAGCGCCCGGCGAAGCGCCTCGACGCGCTCGAAGGGCGCCGCGTACTCGTGGTTGTAGGGCCAGGCCGTGGCGGTGACGACCGGCCACATCATGAAGAGCGCGACCCCCAGACAGAGCGCCGGAGCGACCGCTCGTGTCCACCGCGCCTTCGAGTTCAAGATCACACGAAGAGACTGGAGAGCGACTCGGCGCGGTAGATGCGGGCCAGCGCCTCACCAAACAACCGCTCGGTGCCCACCTGGCGGATCTTCGCGCACGCCAGCGCCGACTTGCTCAGCTGGATCGTGTCGGCCACCACGAGCTCTTCGAGCACCGACTCGTTCACGCGCGTGATCGCCGGCCCCGAGAGCACCGGGTGCACGATGTACGAGTACACGCGCCGCGCGCCCTTGGCCTTCAACGCCGCCGCGCCCTGGGTGAGCGTGCCGGCGGTGTCGATGATGTCGTCGACGATCAGCGCGTCTTTGCCGGCCACGTCGCCGATGAGGTTCATCACCTCCGACGAGTTGGGGCGCGGCCGGCGCTTGTCGATGATCGCCAGCGGGCAGTTGAGCCGCTTGCTGTACGCGCGCGCGCGCTCGACGCCACCCGCATCCGGCGAGACGATGACCAGATCGTCGGTGGTCGGGAACTTCTTGCGAATGTCGTCGAGGAACACCGGCGAGGCGTAGAGGTGATCGGTGGGGATGTTGAAGAACCCCTGAATCTGCCCCGCGTGCATGTCCATCGACACCACGCGCGTCACGCCCGCGGTCGAGAGGAGATCGGCGATCAGCTTCGCGGTGATCGGCGTGCGGGCGGCCACCTTCCGGTCCTGCCGGGCGTAGCCGTAATAGGGAATGACCGCCGTGATCGACGCGGCGCTCGCGCGCTTGAGCGCGTCGGCCATGATCAGTAATTCCATCAGGTGATCGTTCACCGGCGGGCAGCTCGACTGCACGACGAAGCAGTCGAACCCACGCACGTTCTCGCCGATCTCGACCTGGATCTCGCCGTCGCTGAACCGACCCACTTCGGCCTTCGAGATGGGCCGCTTGAGGTACTCACAGATGCGCTCAGTCAGGGCCCGGTTCGAGTTCCCAGCGAAGACTTTGAAGTCGTGACTGACGGGCATGGTGGCTCCGCGAAGTACACCAACGTCAAGCCGGGTGCACGTCCCTCCGTTGGGGCATCGAGTCGCGCGCGCAGGCCTCGTATTCGGCCAGCACCTGACGCTCGAGCGCGGCCCGCATCTCGGCGTTCACGGGGTTCGCGATGTCTTTGGAGGTGCCGTCTTTGCGCTTCCTGGCGGGCATCGCCACGAAGGGCCCGGCGCCGCCTTGAATCACCTCGAGATCGCGCACCACGAAACACGCGTCGAGCGGCAGCCGCCTGCGCGCCTTGACTCCCGAGGGCCGATCGTTAAGGTGCGCCGCCTTTCACCCACACCCGTTTCAAAGGAGTAGCACTCTGGCTCTCGCACGTGATCAACGCACCGATCGTCGAATCAAAGCCCGTGAGGTCCGCGTCGTCGGATCCGCCGGTGAGCAGCTCGGCGTCATGCTGACCGAAGTCGCTTTGGCGAAAGCCCAGGCCGAAGGGTTGAACCTCGTCGAGGTCAACCCGATGTCGAAGCCCCCCGTCTGCAAGATCATGGACTACGGGCGCTTCAAGTACGAAGAGAAGAAGAAGGCGAACGACGCCAAGAAGAAGCAGGTCGTGGTGAAGGTGAAGGAAGTGAAGCTTCGCCCCAAGACCGAAGAGCACGACTACGAGACCAAGGTCCGTCACGTGCGTGAGTTCCTCGAAGAGGGGAACAAGGCGAAGATCACCATCATGTTCCGCGGTCGTGAGATCACCCACCGCAACCTCGGCACCCAGATCCTCGACGACGTGGTCGGCGACCTGAAAGACATCGCCATCGTCGAACAGACTCCGCGCCTCGAGGGCAAGCAGATGTTCATGATCCTCGGGCCCAACAACAAGGTCGCCCAGCGGGCTCGCGATGCGCACCGCAACGCCCTGCTCGCCGCCGAGAAGGAAAAGGCCGAGACCCGTAAGAGCGAGAACCCCGACGAGTCGAGCCCCCGCCCGCCGTCGTCTCAGCCTGACGCGGCCGCTCCCGTGCCTGCAGCTGCACCTGCCGCTGTCGCAGAAGCCCCGAAGGTCTGAGGGGTTGTTGACAGTGGGAGGGCGACACCGTATGTCGGCCGCCCTTTCGCAGGTTTCAAGGACGCAACATGCCCAAACTCAAGACTCGGAGCAGCGCGAAGAAGCGCTTCCAGGTGAAGAAGACTGGCAAGGTGAAGCACGCCAAGGCCTTCGGTAAGCACCTGTTCACCCATGCAAAGGCGATGGATTCTCGTCGCCGTACCCGCGGCACTTCGCACCTCGACAAGATGGACGCGAAGAAGGTCGTCAAAGAGATGTTCCCCTACGGGGCGAACTGAGAAAGGAGACGAAGAACCATGCGCGTCAAGAAAGGCGTCAAGGCTCGTCGCCGTCGCAACTCCATCCTGAAGCTGGCCAAGGGTTTCCGTGGCCGTCGCAAGAACTGCTACAAGCGTGCGAATCAGGCCGTTGAGCGTGCGCTCGACTACGCCTCGCGAGATCGCCAGCGCCGCAAGCGCGACTTCCGCTCGCTGTGGATCGTTCGCATCAACGCGGCGGCTCGTGCGGTTGGCCTCAGCTACAGCAAGCTCATCGCTGGTCTCACCAAGGCCAAGGTCGCGATCGACCGCAAGATCCTCGCGGATCTCGCCGTTCACGATCCCGTTGGTTTTGGTGCCGTCGCCCAGATCGCCAAGGCGGCCTAAGCACGGAACGCAGTGATTGTTTCTTGGGCCGCCTCCTCACCGGGGCGGCCCTTTTTCTTTTTCAACGGTTGGATCTGAAATCATGAACGAACGATTGGCGGCCCTCGCGGCGTCGGCGCAGAGCGAGCTCGAGACGGCAGTGACCGTCGACGCAGTGGAAGCGCTGCGTGTGAAGTTCCTGGGGAAGAAGGGGGCAATCGCCGAGATTCTTGCGGGGATGCGCGAGCTTGGCCCCGAGGAGAAGAAGTCCCTCGGCGCGAAGGCCAACGCCCTGAAGAGCGAGCTCGAGACGAAAATCTCTTCGGCGCTCACCCGCGTGCAGGAACTCGCGCTCGAGCAGGAACTGAGGGGCCCGCGCCTCGACGTGACCTTGCCCGGCCGCGGAGTTCGCCCCGGTCGTCGTCACCCGGTCTCGCAGACGCTCGAAGACATCTGCTCCGTGTTCGCCCGCCTCGGCTTCGTGGTGGAGCAGGGACCTGAGCTCGAGCTCGACTGGTACAACTTCGAGGCGCTCAACGTCGCGAAGGATCACCCCGCACGCGACATGCAGGACACGTTCTACGTCGACGGCGGCACGCTGCACGCTGGCTTCTCGCATGAGAACCCCGTGGTGCTGCGCACGCACACTTCGCCCGTGCAGATCCGCACCATGTTGGGGCAGAAGCCGCCCGTGCGTGCGGTGATGCCGGGCCGCGTGTACCGAAAAGACAGCGACCAGACGCACACGCCGATGTTCCACCAGGTCGAAGGCCTGCTCGTCGACGAGAAGGTCACCTTCGCCGAGCTGAAGGGCACGCTCGACGCGTTCGCCCGGGCGTTCTTCGGCGCGAAATCGAAGACGCGCTTCCGCCCGAGCTTCTTCCCCTTCACCGAGCCCTCGGCCGAGGTCGACGTGTCGTGCGTGTTCTGCAGCGGCAAGGGCTGCCGCGTGTGCAAGCAGACCGGCTGGCTCGAGGTGCTGGGCAGCGGCATGGTGCACCCCAACGTCTTCCGCCACGCGGGGTACGACCCGTCGAAGGTGACGGGGTTCGCGTTCGGTATGGGCGTCGAGCGGCTGGCGATGCTGCGGTACGGCATCGACGATCTCCGCACCATGTTCGAGAACGACTACCGCTTCGTCGCGCAGTTCTGATTCCCGGGATCCACGATCATGAAGCTCTCTTTGAAGTGGTTGGCTGATTACGTCGCGCTGCCGTCGTCGGTCGACGAGCTCGCGAAGCGCCTGACGATGGCCGGGCTCGAGATCGAAGGCATCTCGCGGCCGGGTGATGCCTTGAAGGGCGTCGTCGTCGCGCAGATCCTCGCGAGCGAGAAGCACCCCAACGCCGACAAGCTGTCGGTGACGAAGATCGACGACGGTTCGGGCACGCCGCTGCAGGTGGTGTGCGGCGCGAAGAACTACAAGGTCGGCGACAAGATCCCGCTGGCCCGCGTGGGCGCTGTGCTGCCGGGCGGCAAGGCCATCGGCCAGGCGCGCATGCGCGACGTCGACTCGTTCGGCATGTTGTGCAGCAGCACCGAGCTGGGCCTGAGCGAAGACAGCGGGGGGCTGCTCATTCTCGACCCGTCACTCAAGCTCGGGACCTCCATCGCCGACGCGCTCGGCCTCGATGACGTGATCTTCGAGGTGAACGTCACCCCGAACCGGTCAGATGCGCTCTCGCACCTCGGCATGGCCCGCGAAGTGAGCGCGCTGCTCTCGACGCCGCTCAAGAAGCCGGCGGCGAAGTTGAACGAGTCGTCGACCACGGCGAGCTCGCAGATTCAGATTCGCATCGAAGATCCCGAGCGCTGCTGGCGCTACGCGGCGCGCGTCATCGAGGGCGTGACGGTCAAGCCGTCACCCACGTGGATGCAGCAGCGCCTCGCCGCCTGCGGGGTGCGCGCCATCAACAACCTCGTCGATGTCGGCAACTACGTGATGCTCGAGTACGGCCAGCCCGTGCACGTGTTCGATCTCGATCGCGTGGGGGGCGGGCAGATCGTCGTTCGCACCGCGAAGGCCGGCGAGAAGCTGAAGACGCTCGACGAGAAGGAACGCGCGCTCGACGCACAGGACCTGCTGATCTGCGACGCGAAGGTGCCGATGGTGCTCGCCGGTGTCATGGGCGGCATCGACAGCGGCGTCACCGAGAAGACCACCCGCATTCTCCTCGAGGCGGCGACCTTCCAGCCCTCGTCGATTCGGCGGTCGTCGAAGCGCCACGCGCTGCACTCCGAGTCGTCGCACCGCTTCGAGCGCGGCACCGACGTGTCGGTGATCCCCGAGGCGATTGATCGTCTCGCCGGGCTGATCGTCGAGATCGCCGGCGGCACGGTGCTCAGCGGCATCGTCGACGCGTACCCCACGAAGAAGGAAGCGCGCCGGGTGATCCTTCGCCCGTCGAAGGTCGCCGACGTGCTCGGCGTCGCAGTGCCGGCCGACGAGTGCGCGAAGATCCTCGCCGGGCTCGGCTTCAAGAAGCTCGGCGAGACCGAGTGGGAAGTGCCGCTCGTGCGCGTCGACGTGTCGATCGAAGAAGATCTCGTCGAAGAGATCGCGCGCGTGCGCGGCTTCGAGGCGATCCCCGCGGCGCTCCCGCGTGGGTTGTCAGCGTTGGAACCTGAGCGCGCCACCATCGCCGTCGAGCGTCGGCTCCGCGGCGCGCTGGCCGGGCTCGGCTTCGATGAGGTGGTGAACTACTCATTCGTCGCTCCGGCGGAGCTCGCTGCGTTCCAGGCAGAGCAGGGCGCCATCGCGGTCGCCAACCCGCTCTCGGTCGAGCAGTCGGTGATGCGCACCACGCTGTTCGCGAGCCTGGTGCCCAACGTCATCCGCTCCGCGCGCCATCAGGCCACGGGCATTCGGTTCTACGAACTCGCCCGCACCTACCGGCCGCATGCCGGCGGCGGCACCGACGGCAAGCCTGTCGCGCAGGAAGTGCTCGAGCTCGGCGGCGCGCTGTTCGGCGTTCGCGACGGCACCCGCTCGTGGACGGGGAAGGACGTGCCCGTCGACTTCTACGACGCGCGCGCAGCCGTCGACTCGGTGCTCGCGGCGCTGCACATCGAAGGCGCGAGCTGGGAACCGCTCGACTCGCCCTGGTACCACCCGCGCGCCGCTGCCGTGGTGAAGCATGGAACCCGCGTCATCGGCACTGTGGGCGAGCTGCACCCTCGCGCCATGAAGCGCCTCGATGCGCCGGCTGGCATCTTCTTGTTCCAGCTCGACGCCACCGCGCTGCTGGAACTGGCGCAGCTCGTCCCTCAAGCCTCCTCGCTCAGCCGCTTCCCGTCAGTGAACCGCGACCTCGCTGTGGTGGTGCCGACCGAGCTGTCGGCCGAGAAGGTGCGCGCCGTGATCCTCGAGGTCGGCCAGCCGCTCGTCGACGCGGCTCGGGTGTTCGACGTCTACGAAGGCAAGCAGGTCGGGGAGGGAAAGAAGAACCTCGCCTTCGCCCTCCGCTACCGCTCGCCCGATCGGACCCTCACCGACACCGAAGTGACCGAAGCGCACCAGAAGATCGTCGCTGAAGTGAGCAATCGGCTGGGTGGGGCCCTGCGCGCGTAAGAGGCCGATTTTCCGGCCTCAAACCGCTGTCGGCTCGTAAGTCCACGGGTTGTCGAAAAAGCCGAATGGTGTCGGCATGTTGACTGCCGCGTACGCCACGCTAACGTCCCGATTCATGACCAAAGCGGACATCATCGAGAGCGTCTACGAGAAGGTCGGGTTCTCGAAGAAGGAGTCGGCTGAGCTGGTGGAGCTCGTCTTCGACACGCTCAAAGAGACGCTCGAGCGCGGCGACAAGGTGAAGATCTCCGGCTTCGGGAACTTTCAGCCGCGGTACAAGCGCGCGCGTCCGGGGCGGAATCCCCAGAGCGGCCAGCCCATCGAGATCACGGCGCGTCGGGTCGTGAAGTTCGTGCCCAGCCAGGTGCTGAAAGCCGACCTCAACGACGGGTACGTCGCCGAGGACGAGCTCTCTGCCGAAGATGAGGACGAGGGTCACACCGCCGAAGACAAAGACGACGACGACGACGAGTGACCGGTTGGATGTTGTTGACCCGATGTGGTCAGGGAGGCATAACGCCGCTCGTCTCAACCTTGTCGTTTTCGGGGTGTAGCGCAGCCTGGTAGCGCACTTGCTTGGGGTGCAAGTGGTCGCAGGTTCAAATCCTGTCGCCCCGACCATTCAAAGCCCGCGGTCTTCGAGGAGAAATCCAAGAGGGCCGCGGGCGTTTTTTTTTCCGAATTCGCTGGTGGGACCACCGGTAGACCAAGCGACTCGGCGGGGAACTGCTTGGGCGCTGAGAGCACCGGGCTGAACGACAGGCGCTCCAGGTACTGGCGCGAGTCTTCCGCCTCGAGGTGGCCGTAGATCTCCGCGGTGATCTTCGGATCGCTGTGGCCGACCAGTTTCTGCACCACCCCCAGAGGCGTGCCAATCTTCAGCAGAAGCGCCGCAGTGGTGTGCCGGAGATCGTGGAAGCGCTCGGTCCGCTTCACAGGCGAGGGCCAGAGCTTCCTGTGCACGGGCGCGCCGTCGATCATCAACGTCATCCCGTTCTTCACCAACACGCAGCTGGGGCAACGACGGAGCTCGTCGTCCTTCACCATCTCGGAGCGGTAGTCGCACCAGCGGCACTTGTGCACCCAGCCACGCACCAGGCCCGCGCGCGCCATCGCGCTACGGAGCAGCGAGGGCAGGTCGATGTTCAGCGTGTGCATGGAGCCGTCCTCACGCGGGAAGACCAGCTCCGAGGGGCTCTTCTTGATCGCGTCCTCGAGGAAGGGGACGAGCTCGGGGTGCACCGGCACCACGCGTAACTCGCCACCCTTCGTCGTCTCGTTGTCCCAGGAGCGGCAGACCGTGATCGACGGCTTCGCGCTGGTCAGATCAACGTCGCGCTTCCGGAGCGCCACCAACTCGCCCCGGCGCATGCCGGTGAAGACCGCGGTCGCGAAGAGGTTGCGCCAGGCCTCGCTCACGTGGGGCAGCACGCGCGTCACCTCGTTCGGCCGCAGCCACGCGGGCGGGCGCTTCGGGACCTTCATGCGCGCGACCTTGGTGACCGGGTTCGCGAGCGTCCACTTGTCGGCGCGGATCGCGAGGGCGAAGAGCTTGTGGGTGAAGGCGCGCAGGTGGTTGATGGTCTCGGGGCTCAGGGGTTTCTTCTTGTTGGTCTCGCTGAGGGGCCGTGACTTCTCCCCAAGCAGCTCGTCGATGCGGGCGGGCGTCACCTCGACCAGCGGGACGCGCTGAAGGGCAGGGGCCAGGTGCTTCCCGGCCGAGGCGCGAACGTGCTGCGACTTCACGCGGTGCGCGTGGTGCTCGTCGTACCAGGCGAGGAGATCGCCGAAGGTCCAGGTACTGGGGCCGTCTAGGGGCGCGAGGTGATGGCGCTGCAGATCGGCGCGGTGCTCGAGCTGCTGGGCCAGCTTCTTCGCCTCCAGCTTGGTGGCGCACTGGGTCCGCTGCTTCTTCCAGTTGCCGGCGGCGTCCCGCCACTTGATCACCCAGGCATCGCGTTCCTTGAAAACCGTGGACATGGCTCTGGTCCTTGAGGAGGGGGCTCAGGGGCCCGGGCTGAAGGGGATAACCTTGTCCATGGTGTTCGCGCCGCGGGAGCAACGCTCGGCGTACGACCGGATCGCCGCCGGGTCGAAGCGGAGGTTCGCGCCGAAGCGGGAATTCGGCAATGTGCCAGCAGCGGCGTGCTTGTACACCCACTTCTCAGAGACGGAGAGAAAGCGGGCGACGTCTTCCGCCTTCCAGTAGGCCTCGGGCTGACGAGTCACTGGCGCGCTCATGACTACTGAACGGCCTCAGTCTCGACTTGTGCATCAAGGTCCTCGCGGACCTTGGCCAGGGAGCGCCAGTCCCGCGACTTGAGCTGGGCCCTGAGATCATCGTCCACCACCTCCGCGATCTTTGCCTCGACTTCGGCCTTGGTGAACTGCTCGTCTGCGAAGAGGTCGCGGACCAGAGACGAGAGCACTGGCTTCAGCCGGTGAATCAGCCAGACGCGGAGGTAATGCAGGATCTCTCCAGTGCACGCGGCCAGACCCGGAAGGATCGCCTCCTCCCTCTCGTTCGGCCGTCGGCCGGCTGTAGCGACGCGAGGCTGAAGGAGAAGGGATGCGTAGTGGCCGGCTTTCTGGATCATCACTTCCGCCCAGACTCGACCGTCAGCGTCGGCGTTGGCGGGCCTCGAGTAGCTGAACTCGGCGGGGGCCTGGTCGTCGTCATCGCGGCATTCGACCGCCTTCCAGTCGACCTGCAGGATGGTCGCGACCAGCGCCTGTCCCGCGAGCCTGATCGCCTCCTGCTCGCGCTTCCAGCCGGGCTGGTAGGCGAGCGACTCGCGGAAGGCAGTCTCGTCCGGTTCCCCTTCAGCAAGGAGCAGGTCACGGGAGAACGCCTCAAGCGTCTCGAAGAACCTCGGGTCTGAGTAGAGCTTTTCGGTCTGTTGTGACAGTTGGGCGCCCGCGACGGTCCTGAGGAACATCAGGGCCGAGTCTCGGGCGGCGCGAACATCAACAGCACGGTCCACCTCCTTGACTGAGCAGGGGACCCGAAAAACGTGCTTTCTGGCGGTCATGTCATTGCTCCTTGGTGTGTTTGTTTGTTCACAAGTACATATATCAAGATTGCTGATCTATTATTGATAGCGGCTGGGTCACTGCGGTGGTCGCTCAAGGTTTCCGCACCCAGGCTCGGGAATTTCCGACTCGCCGGCTCACGAACCCAATCCGTTTGAGGCAGCTGGCCACCCGCATCTGGACGCCCCTGTTCTGGTGTTCGATCCCCAGCCGCAGGACCTTTTCCATAATCCCGGCCGTCGTGACCCCGCTCGCGCTGAGCGCCTTCTCGTTCGCGAGCGCTTGCTTGATGCGCTCGTCCCAGGGGTCGTGGCGCTCATAGTCCGCGAGCCGGCTCGTGAGCAGGGTCTCTTCTTCGGGCGTGAGCCACCACTGTTCGCCCCCTTTGTACGCAGCGACAGCTTCAGCCCAGAGTTGGTCTCGCCACTGCGTGAGGCGATCGAGATCGAACCGCTGGTCGCATCCGCCGATGACCCAATAGCGCCGGTTCCCTGTGTCGTCGGTAAGGAAGTCCTCCTCGTTGGTCGTCCCGACGAAGATGCTCGAACGAGGAACCTCTACGGTCGTACGCCCGTACGGAGGCCGGAAACTGTCTCGCTGGCTGGAGACGAACGCCTTAACGGTGTTCTGGTCGCGCGCTCGGAACATGGACTGCAACTCCGGCCACTCGACGATCCAGTACTTCCCAAGGAGCAGCATCCCGTCCTTGTTGTCGACGTCGATGGGGCTGTCTGTGAACCAGGGTCCTACGAGCGTGGAGAAGAACGTCGATTTCAGTACGCCTTGCTTGCCCTGAAGGATCAGGACTGTATCGACCTTGCATCCTGGCTTCAGCGCGCGAGCGACCGCGCTGATAAACCAGCGGCGCAGCAAGATCAGGTTCAGGACAAAGTCAGGCCCGTGGTGGTCCAGATTCAACACCGAATCGAGCAGGCGCCCGATGCGGGGGGCACCGTCCCAGACCAGGCCGTGGAGGTATTCCTGGACCGGGTGGAATTTTCGTTCGGCCGCGACGCAGGCGAGAGCCTCGCCGATCTCTCGCTGCCGGAAATCGAATCTCTTCTGAAATGCTTTGGGTCGGAGGCTTCGCGCGATGCGTTCTCGGGCTGCGCTGAGATCCGTGTCCGAGCCGAACGGGGCCCGGCCGATGAGGATCTCGAGGGTCCTCTCGTCCATCTCCAGCGCCCCGTGGCGCTCGCAGGCGATAAGTCTCTTCTTGTCGTTCCGAAAGACATCGCAGAGAGCGGGGAACTCCGTGGGGCCTGAACGGTCGCGACTCGTCTCGACCGCTTCCAGAAACCGCCTGACCTCGTCGTTGTTCACGAGCTTCTTCCTGACCAGGTCGCGGGCGAAGTGGGTTAGGGGCCTGCCTGGGCCGATCCACGCCCTCGCCCAACACAGAAGCCGCCGGCCATGAATGGGGCCGAGTTTGTTGCCCGCGCGTTGCCTCTCGTGAAGCACATGCACCGCCTTCGACGGGAGCGCCGGCAATCTCCGATCGACGAGACGCTCGATGATGCCTCCCTCCCCTCCGATGGACTTACGCACGAAGTAGTCGTCGACGCCGGTCTTCTCGCCGTCCTTGTGGGGCACGTAGATGATGAACACCTCGTGACCCTTCTTCTGGATCGCCTTGGCAAGCATCGCGGCCTGACGGATCACCTCGGGGTTATCCCCGTCCATGTCTGGCGCGTCGAAGACGAGCGCGACGGGACGCTCGTCGAGAAGCAACTGGAGCAGCTCGGGGTGAACCGGACGCTCATCGCTGTCGTCATCCCAACCCGACTTGCGGGCTTCGACGTCGTGCCAGTTGCAGACGCCGGGCAGGCCGACGGCTGCGTAGCCCTCTTGCGCCAGGAGGACGGCCTTCTTTTCGCCCTCGGTGATGATCAAGAGCTCCTTCGGATCCGACAGGCACGGGCACAGATCTCTCGAGGGAAGATAGATATGCGCAGACACACCAGCCGGCGATCCGTACTTCTGCGTCCGCACTGACGGGTACGTGAAGTCCTCCCCATGCGGGCCGCCGCGAATCGGCTTGGTCGACTGCCCCGGGAGAACTGGAGGCTCATCGAAGCGGACCTTCGCGTAGCCGTTCGCGTTGGGGTACTGGACCACCAGCCCTGCAGCGTTGCCGGGGCGGGTTGTCGGCCAGTTCAGAAGTCGGCGGTTGTCTGCATCTCCTCCTCGAAAGAACCCCGAAGCAGCGATTGTCGCATCCGTAAGTCCGGACGCATGGAGGTGCAGGATGTCTCCCCTCCGGAGAGGCTCCCGAAAATCGTCGTCTCCCTCGTTGTCGTCATCGCGGTCGGTGTCATCCGGGCCGTGCTGGTCACTGACGTCGAAGTCAGTGTGGGCCTCGCCGAAGTCTTCGTCGTCGCGGTGCTCGTTGTGGCCCCAGCCGTTGTCATTGGAGTCGTCGTCGCGGTCGAGGTCTCGGCCGTCGTAACCCTGGTCTTGGTCGTGGTCGTCGTTGCTGCGGTCAGAGTGGTCGTCGTCATCGCGATCGAACTCGTTCGGTTCGCTGACGTCAGGCAGGTGGTCACGAAAATGGTCAGCATCGCCCTGCGTGGCATCCAACGTCTGGTTCTGCACCTGCGTCGGGGTCGTGGCGCTCACGGGCCGACTCCTGCAGTCTCGGGGACGGGCGCGTGCTGCCCTGACTCGCTCATGCCTTTCTTCAGGTCCTCCACAAGCGCTGGGTTTGGGGGCCAGAGGGGCGTGGTGGGGGGACCAATCAGACTGATCCCGATCTTCTTGGGTTTAAACAAGTTGCTGACCATTGGATGTCCTCTTCAGGCAATGACTCTCCGCACCGGCGACGCCGGTTCGCGGTTAACGTCTGTTATTGGAGCCGCAGCTGCGGGTGGGCGACGTATTCCGCCCACAAACTACCTATATCAGAAATCTCAATACGTATCGCAACTTTACATGGCTGGCTGCAGTCAACCTTGCCGACCTCTTGTGACGAAGTGCGGGAGTGTTATTGGTTGTGCAGTCGCCACCAGTTCTTCTGAAAGGGGTTGGCGAGGTTGGTCGCGCAAGCGATTCGGCGAAACCCAAATTGGACGTTCGCATCCAATGTGTGTGCGATCACCACGACCGCACGGAGTCCCCCCTCCAGAAGTACCTGGAGCAATTTCTCGCGCCGATCGCTAATCAACTCTCGAATCTCCGGAGCGGCCAAGCTGGGTCATCATTGTCGTGCACCGGCCAACAGCCCTGGCCATGAAGGCGTTCAGCCTTGTCGGAGCGACACCGAAGAAGGGACGACGGCCAGGATCAGCTGGGCGGACGCGGCCCTTCGGACCGCTGCATGAAGCTCCTCTTCTTCTCGGGAAGCGGATCCGCGCTTCTTCATCGGTATCTGGAGCGCGAGCCGCCCCGAGTGGTGCTGACGCCCGACTTCGACGGTTCACTAACGTCACGGCATGGCTGAGCCATTGCCCGTGGGCTCTTCGACTCGATGGTTGCGCGGACCTGAACGAAGAGTTCTTTGGGCGTCAATCTTCAGCCACATGGCCAAAGGAAGAAGCTGGGCGAAGCAGCAAGCGGATGAGTGGGTTGAGCGCTGGTGGGGAACGAACCTGACCTCCGTACAGTTCGTGGAGGCGGAGCAATTGCCCATCTCCCCGCGCAATCTACGAGCACACCACCGTCGCCGCTTTCGCGAGGTGCTAGCCGAGTGGAAGGCGATGCGCGCTGACTCTGGCCACGTCGAAGGCCATGTGGCCAAGCCGGAGGCGCAAGGTCCGGGCGATTCCACCGCAGACGGCCATGCGGTCAGGCAAACAGCGGAACCTGTCAACGTGAATGAGACACCGGCGTTCTGCATTTAGGCTTGAGAGAGCACGCTCCCGTTGCCCGACTTGGGCTTGTTGATCCACGCGGCCGTCGGCAGGGCTGGCGGAGTTGGCGTG
>JBILUC010000124.1:0-8938 GCA_044371205.1 Archangium sp. | reverse complement strand
GAAGGACCTGCCTCAGCCGGCGCCGAAGACGTTCGGTGTGGAGTCGCTCTCGTTTCGCTTCGCTGACGGCACCAGCAAAGGCTTCGCGCCGCGCGGGCAGGTGTTCTTCAACGACTGGCGCTTCGACCTCTTCTCGCCCGACTGCTCGCAGGTCGCGCTCTTGAATGATCACTTCGGGCCGTACGCGGTGGTGAAGGTGAGCGACCTGCGCGGCTACCTCTCGGGCAAGGCGAAGGCGGTCGAGGTGCAGGCGCTCAGCGAGAAAGAAGCGCTGGTGCATGCCGACCTGGTCTGGAGCGACGCGAGCCACTTCGAGTTCTCGGCGAGCTGCTGCGGTGGGGCGCAGGTCTTCAAGGCCGACACGAAGGACGGCTCGCTCGAGCGCTTGCTCGACGCGCCGGCGGCTCCGAAGGGCGTGCGCAAGGTGAACGGGAAGTACGAGGTGGTGCCGTGATGAAGGCGTTGGCTGAGCGCTCGAAGGCCGCGGCGCGCGTGCTCGTCTCGGCGTCGACCGAGCAGAAGAACCAGGCGCTGCTCGAGATGGCGTCGGCGCTGCGTCGGCACGCGAAGGCGATTTGCGAAGTGAACGCAGTCGACGTCGCCGACGCGCGCGCGAGCGGAAAGAACGCGGCGTTCCTCGACCGGCTCGTGCTCGATGAGAAGCGCGTCGAGGCGATGGCAGCGGCGGTGGAGGCCATCGTCGCGCTCCCCGACCCGGTGGGCGAAGTGACCGAGCGGTGGACGCGGCCGAACGGGTTGAAGGTGCGCAAAGAGCGACTCCCCCTCGGCGTGGTGTTGATGATCTTCGAGGCGCGGCCCAACGTCACGAGCGACGCGGCGTCGTTGTGTTTGAAGAGCGGCAACGCGGCGATTCTGCGCGGCGGCTCGGAGTCTTTCCGCAGCAACCAGGCGATTGCGAAGGCGTTGCAGGAAGGGCTCGTGAAGTCGGGGCTCCCCGAAGCCGCCATCACGCTCGTGCCGACGACCGACCGCGAGTCGATGCTCGAGCTCATCAAGCTCGAAGGGCTCATCGACCTCTGCATTCCACGCGGCGGCGAAGGGCTCATTCGCTTCGTCGTCGAGAACGCGCGCGTGCCGGTGGTGAAGCACTACCAGGGGGTGTGCCACGTGTTCGTCGAGCGCACGGCCGACCTCGAGAAGGCCGAGGCCATCGTGCTCAACGCAAAGACCTCGCGGCCGGGCGTGTGCAACGCGGCGGAGTGTCTGCTCATCGACGCCCCGCTCGCCGAGACATTCCTGCCGCGCGTGGCGAAGGCGCTGGTGGGAAAGGGCGTCGAGCTGCGGGGTGACGACGAGACCGTGAAGCGCGCCGGCACGCCGGTGACTGCGGTGAAGAGCGACGACTATGGCCGCGAGTTCCTCGAGCTGATCATGGCGGTGAAGGTGGTGAACGGCTTCGACGAGGCGCTCGCCCACATCGCGAAGTACGGCAGCGAGCACACCGAGGCCATCGTCACGCGCGACGAGTCACTCGCCCGCCGCTTCACGCGTGAAGTGACGGCGAGCGCCGTGATGGTGAACGCGTCCACGCGCTTCAACGACGGCGGCGAGCTCGGCCTCGGCGCTGAGGTCGGCATCTCCACCAGCCGACTGCACGCCTTCGGCCCCATGGGCCTGCGCGAGCTCACCGCGCAGAAGTACGTGGTCGAGGGTGACGGCCAGACCCGTTAAGCCGCGTCGGGTGAAGCCCATGAACCAGGGCTCGCCAGATGTCGGTGCGAGCCCCGCTGCCAACCCAACGGAGGCGGCGCCCAGGGAACTCGGTGGCGCCGGGCGGCAGCACGGCTCATCGACAGCCTGATGCGCGCGTGGTTCGCCCAGCCATCGCGACGGAACTGCAGTCGCGGAAACAAGCGGCGCCAGGCCCGGTGCCACCGTCAACCACGCACGCGTCGGAGAGCGTCCGGAGCGCGAGTTGAACCGGAGCAGAAGCGCGCGTCATGATGGAAGCCGATGAGCACGCGTTCCACGACGAAGTTCCCTCTTCGCTTCCGGCGCGCGGAAGAGCGCGGTCGGCGCATCACGCGACTCCTCAAGTTCATGGGCAGGGTGCGCGGCGTCGACGGGGCGCTGATCGAGCGGTTGGGTCGTGCGCTGCTCGAGCGGGATGAACTCGGTCACTCGCTCGCCAAAGCGATTCAAGCGCGAGAGGTCTCGATGGCGCAGTTCCAGCGCGCCCTGCAGCAGGGGCTCGCGGCCGTGCCTGAGGCGGCGCCTGCGCTGCGCACGTTCTTCGACGAGGTCACGACGGTGCCGTCGTGGGTCGACTTCGAGCGCATCAACCGCGGCGCCCGCGTGATGGCGCGCTTCGGTCGCAACGGCAGCGACGTGCTCACGCAGCTCTCGCTGATTGGCGGCTACCGCTTCGGTGGCCCGACCGACGTGCTGGTCGCGACGGGTGGGCTCTCCGGGGCTTCGGCCCGACGACGCCTCGCCGAGACGCAGAAGTGGGGCGCGAGCCTCGGCACGCAGGACGGGCTGCGGCCGGGCGCGGAGGGCTGGCGGCTCACCGTTCACGTGCGCGTGATGCACGCGTTGATCAACGCGTCCCTCGAGCCCCGGTGGGACATCGAGCGCTGGGGCCTGCCAATCAATCAGGCCGACCAGGCGGGCACCCTCGGCCTCTTCGATGGGACGCTCATCATCGGGTGTCGGGCGCTCGGCGTTCGCGTCACCGCCGAAGACGCGAGCGCGGTGATGCACCTGTGGAAGTGGGTCGGGCACCTGATGGGCGTGCAAGCCGACTTCCTCACCGACGACGAGTGGGAGCGGCACCGCATCAACTACCACGTCATCCTCACGCAGGACGAAGTGAGCGAGGCCGGGCCGAAGCTGGCTCGCGCCATCGTCGACGCACAACGCGCCCGCCGGTTCCAGGGGTGGCCACAGGTCCTTCAACCGGTGCGCGGGTGGTACGAGCAGGAGCGGCTCCTCAGCATGCTCACCGTCTTCCTCGGCTTCGAGAGCATGCGCGAGCTGCAGCTGCCCATTCGCCCGCCGTGGGCGCTCCTCGGGCGGATTCCCTTCAACTTCGTGCAGTACCAGCTGCTGTCGCGCACCGAGTGGGGGCTGCGGGCGCTCGAGACGCTCGGCGGTCGCTTCACCGAGCGCATGATCGAGTCGTACTTCGCCGGCGAGCCTAACGAGATCGGCGCACTCCGCGAGGCGTGAGCTGTTGCATGACGAGCGCCGCCCGCTCGCCGGCAGCTCTGGCTGCACCTCGTCGACCGCGGCGTGCGCCTGCTACGCCGACGCACGGCGGTTGTGCGGCCTCTTCGCCGCAGTGCACTCGAACAGCGACGCCGAGCTCTCCCGCGCCGCCTGATTCGCCGTGCATCTCGAGTTCAGGTCGCGTCAGGTCACGCGTCAGACCGGCCATGCACTGGGTGCTCCAGAACAACCTCTTCGATGAAGCCGGGTGGCACGCGCTCGTCGCGGCCCTCGACCGGCTCGTCCTGCCGTGGTCGGAGCACAAGGTCGTCCCCTTCGTCGGTGAGCTCGTACCGCCCGCGACGCCGGCGAGCGACAACGTCATCTGCATGGGCTCGTACTCGATGCGCCACGTCGCCCGCCGCGAAGGCTGGTCGCCCGGCGTGTTCGACCTCGAGCCGTTCACCTTCCCCGTTCAGCTCGCGAAGTGGGGCGACCACCTGCTCAACGCCGACTCGGTGGTGAGCCGCTTCGCCGACGCGCGCTTCACGGCCGACGAGCACTTCGTTCGACCCATCACCGACTCCAAAAGCTTCGCCGGCCGCGTGATGGCGCGCGCCGAGTTCGAGGCCTGGCAGCACGCGGTCTGCGCGCTGGGCGAAGACGCCGGCTCGACGCTCACCGGTGACTCGATGATTCAGCTCGCGACGCCGCGGCCACTCTTCGCCGAGTACCGCTGCTGGTTCGTGAAGGGTTCGCTGGTGACCGCCAGCCTCTACCGTCGCGGAGGGCGCGCGCTCTTCACCGCCGACGTACCGCGTGACGTGTGTGCGTATGCCGAGGCGCGCGTCGCCCAGTGGCAGCCGCACGACGCCTTCGTGCTCGACGTCTGCGAGACGAACGAGGGCTTCAAGGTCGTGGAGATCAACACCCTCAACGCCGCCGGCTTCTACGCGGCCGACGTGCAGCGGCTCGTCATCGCCCTCGAAGACGCGTTCACGCGGTGAAGCTCACCGCTTGTTGACGAAGGTCTTGAAGTACCCGCATTCCTGCAGCACCTCGCGGTAGTACTTCGTGCCCGCGTACGAGCTGGCGAGTGACTTGAACGCCGGCCCTGCCACGAAGTCGCGCTCGTCGGTCTGTGGGCGGGTCTCGTAGAACTGGGCGAGCTCGCACTTCGCCAGCGCGAAGGTGGCGCGCGCGGCGAGCTCGCGGTCCTTCGTCAGCTCGAGCACCTTGCGGTACTCGGCCATCGCCGGCTTCACGTCATGTGTCACCGGTGAGCCGTCGCTGAGCAGCGTGCCCCAGTACGTGGCTCGCCCGTTGCCGTACCAGGTCATGTTGTAGAGGCCGGTCGCCAGCTCGAAGCGCTTCTGCGCGGCCTTCGCGGGTTGCGCGTCGGCTTCCGTCGCGAGCTTCGCCAGGCGCTGAACGAACTGACTTCGCGTGTACGTCTTGTGCTTCGGGTCGGCCGCGTCACAGTCGTGGCAGTCCTTGATGCGGCTGACGAAGGGGTCTGCGAGCAGCCGTGCGTCCTGCCCCGTACCCAGCACCGCTGCCGCCTGGGAGAGGTCGCCCGTGTAGAGCGCCACGAGGCCCTGCAGCTGACGAATCGACTCACGCGACCGCGCGCAATGCGTGAGGGCGAAGGCCTGCAGCACGCCCGTCGGAGGTGCGTCGATGAACTCGACGAACCGGGCCGCCTGCGAGGCGTCGGTGACCATCGTCCCCAGGTCTCCGCTGAAGCAGGCGGCCGCGAGCGGTTCGCCCCGCGCGACGAGCTTTGCCGCAATTCGCGACTGGGCGAGCCGCCCCAGCGTCGCGAGGCGCTCGTCGCCGCGGTCGGCGGGCCAGAGCCACTCGAGCTCACGCACCACGCTCGCGTCGTCGGTCGGCTCGAGCGGTGCCTTCGACTCGAGCACCGCCAGAAAGCGTGAGGCCCGCAGCTGCTGCTGGAGCGCCGCGCTCAGGTTCGGCCGCTTCGCCGCCCGCTCCAGGAAGCGCAGTGCACCGGCCAGGTCGCCCGTTTTGGCCCGCAGGTGTCCAGCTGCGAGGTCCCACGCCGCGGGCATCGCCACGTTCCCCTTCTCGCTGCCCACCTCGACGAAGGCCGACAGCGCAGCGAGCCGCTTGCTCACCGACTCTGGAGGGGGTGCGTCGGTCCTGAACTCTTCTTCGAGCGCGTTGAGCTCGCGCGCGATGAGCAGCGGCAGCAGGTCGGACGTGGGATCGAGTTCCCGAATGGCCTTCATCGCCCGCGGCCCGTCGGCGCGGTACCCGAGCGCCTGCCACAACACCGTCTTCGTACGGGTCGTCTTCGCCTGCGCGAGGGTGGCGGTCCACACCGCGTCGTCACGCCACGAGAGGCTCTGCAGCGCCGAGACCTTCATCGGGGGGAAGCGGTCGTACAGCTCGGCGTAGGCCACGTTCGCCTCGGCCACACGCCCCTGTTTGCGCAGCAGCCCCGCGGCCAGCCCCTTCGCGCGGTACGCGATGCTCGACGTCGTCGCGAACTCCGCGGCGTGCTCTTCGAAGAAGCGCAGCCCTTCGGCGGGCGGGCGATGGTGGAAGTACAGGCGCAAGAGTTGAAACGCGTAGCGCTGCTTCAACGCCGGGTGGGTCGCCGCGGCGTGGGCCTTCACGCCCGACGCGAGCAGCTTCGCCAGCGCTTCCGGCCCGACGGTCGCCGTCGAACCCTTGAAGGGCCCCCAGGCGTCTGCCGCCAACTGTGGAATCCACGGCTCCACCCGTTTGGCGAAGCCCACGTAGAAGAGCGCGGCGATGAGGGTGGGGCGATCGCCGTACGAGAGGAAGGGTTGATCCGCCGGGCGGGTCGCTGCGCCTGCCTTCCCCTGCAGGGCGAAGATCAGCGCGTCGAGCCGCGAGAGCGGGTCCTTGTAGAGGAGCTTCGACCACGTCTCGGCGGGGACCTTTCCATCGAAGAACGCGACCCACTCGTCGACGTTCACCTTCGAGAGGTCGGGGGCCTGGAGCCCCTCGCCGGTCGCGAAGGCGTGCCCGTAGTGCAACAGCAACGCCTCTTCGTCGGGCCGGCACACGGCGCGCGCCTGGAACGTCGCGCTGTACAGCCCGTCGCCCCCGCTGTCGCCGCCAGCACAGGCGAGCGCAGCCGGCGCCCAGGTCAGCGCGGCACTAACGAACAGCGCCGAACAACGCGTCCACGTCTTGAGGTGCAAAGGCATTGAGGTTCTTCTCGTCGAGGTCGAACAGCGACACGGTGAAGGCACTGCGGGGGTGGAAGTGGCGCGCGAGCAGCTCGGCGGCTTCGCGTGAGGTTTCGGGAGTCATCACCTCGAGGCTCAAGGCGTCACCCTCGCGCAGGTAGGTGCCGGAGAGAAACGTGGGCGCGGTGGCCACGAAGCGCCGCGCGCCATCTCTGCGGAGCGACGGGTTGTTCTCGAGCGCAGCGACATCTGGCTTGCCGAGCAGCTCGACCACGCGGCCCTCGCGGCTCTGCACACCCCACGAGAAGACCGGCAACGCGGCGTCGAGTGGCAGCGGGTACGCGTCGAGCCGATCCACGTACTTCGCTGCATCTTCGACGTTGAAGATGGACGAGCGCTCGGCATCGGCCGCGAGGCGACCCACGTTGTAGAACATCAACAGGCCGCGCTCGACGGGCGGTACGCCGGTGCGCTCGACGTACTTCACCTGGTGCAGGCGGATGGTCGCGCTCAGGCTCACGCCGTCGGGCTTCGTCTTCGCGGCGAGCGCCTCACAGAACGCGAAGAAGGCGGCGCGGGTCGAGTCGGACCAGTCGCAGTCGAGCTGCAGCTCGCGAAAGGTGAAGTGGCCCGCCTCGCTCTGCGTCCGTACCAGCGCGAGCACCTGCTCGGCGAGCGCAGCGGGGCTCACGCCCTCGGCGAAGACTGCGTTGCGAAGGAACACCACCGGCACCACCTCGAGCCCGTCGGGAATGGGCTCGGGGAAGGTCAGCAGCCCCACCGGCTCGGCCTTCGCGTTGGCCTGATTCCACGACACGTCGAAGAGGCGCAGGTAGAGGCGGCGGATGTGGTGGCGCGAGAGCACCTCGCGCTCGGCCGCTGAGAGCGTGAACGTGGTGCGCCACGAGTGAAAGGCGCGCTGGCCCTCAGGCTTCTTCGCGCAGCCCAACACCAGACACGCGAAGAGGAGAAGGGCACGCACCGCACACACGATTCATGAGTCGCCGAGTGATTTCAATGACTTCGCCGCGCCTGGGCCGGAAATGTCAGTGCCGCGCGGTACACCTCTTTCATGCGCACGCCTCGCCCTGACGCCGTGAACGACCGCCGTGATGCCTTTCAGCTCTGGCGCCACCTCGTCGACCGTGGCGTGCGCTTTCAACTCGAGGCCGACCCGGCGGAATGGCTCGAGGCCAGCGGTCGCCAGGCGCTCAGCGTGAAGGAGATTGCCACCTTCCGTCGTCTCGTCGCGGAGGTCGACCGGCTCGGCGCGGTGACCTTCGACTGCTACGCCGATGCGCAGCGGCTGTGCGGTCTCTTCGCCGCCGTGCATTCGAACAGCGACGCCGAGCTCTCGCGCGCCGCGTGAGTCGTGCATCGCGGGTTCAGGTCGCCTCAGGCACTTCCAGGGCGCGAGCGGCTTCACCTGCGGCCGCTGCGCGCGTCGCCGACCGTCAGCTTCAAGCGCCGCCTCTGCAACTTGTGGCAAGACCTCGGCGCTTCCCTTCGACGGAGCCGTCATGCTCGCCCTCACGTTGTTCACGTTGCTCTCTCAGTCGCCTCAGCAGTGCATCACCGTCAACAACTCGCGCGTGTGCGGGTTCAACTGCATCGAGAACGGCTCGAGCGGCGCGTGCGCCCAGACGCCGCAGGGCGTGTGCGCCAAGAGCACCAGCAGCGTGCAGTGCTTCGACCCGCCGCAGTGGCTGACGCTGATGAACACCACCGGCTTTCCGAGGCCGACCTGCGTCACCGAGGGCACCACGGTGGCGTGCGGCTACGACTGCAAGAAGCTGAACGGGCGCGGGTACTGCGCGCAGACGCCGCGCGGCGTGTGCACCGTCGCGTACAACGACGTGACCTGCTTCGACCCACCGCCCGAGGTGTACGGCGTCTTCGAGAACAACACGCCCGCGCCGAAGTGTGAGCCGCGAGATGGCCGCGTCGCCTGCGGGTACAACTGCGCCTTCGCAGCCGGCCGCACCTCGTGTGCGGTGACGCCGTTCGGGGTCTGCGCCGAGAACGGCTCACAGGTGGTGTGCTTCGACCCGAGCAAGGCGGTGCTCTGTCAGAAGGGCAAGTCGACCGCGAAGCCCCAGTGCCTGCCGCAGTCGGGCAGCTTCGTGTGCGGCTACAAGTGCGCGGTCGCCGGCGCCGAGTCGAACTGCGCGCAGACGCCCGACGGCAGCTGCGACACCGGCGCGCCCGGCAAGCCCACCTGCTTCGACCCGCCCGTGCGCGGCGGCACCAACGCCTGCCTCGAGGCCGCGACCGCGAGCCCCCGGCGCTGAGTGACGCATGGCGCCGAAGCTGGCCACCGCCATCATTGGAGCCGGCCCGGCTGGGCTGCTCTTCGGCTCCGTGGCAGCGCTCCTTGGCAGCGCGGGGTTCCAGAGGGTTCGTCGCCGCCGATTCCGTGCACAGCACCGTGCGCGAGCTCGTCCGCGAGACCGTCACGCCCGAGCGGAGGACGCATGAGCAGCTCGCGCGACCGCCCGTCGTGTTGAAAGATTGATCCCTCCGGCGCCGCTTGCGCTATTGCAAACCCATGGCGGCGAAGAAGCAGAGCGTGTCGAAGAAGA